>NZ_JANFNU010000001.1:210815-732033 GCF_024437575.1 Vogesella sp. AC12 | reverse complement strand
GTCCACGCTGCTGGTACCGCCCAGCACGCTGCCTTCCAGGGTGGTGTCTTCCGCCACGCTGACGGTTTCATTGCCGTCGCTGAAGCCGTCGGTCACCGGGGTGACGCTGATATTGAGGGTGCTACTGCTACCAGTATTAGTGGTGTATGCAACGGTGGGTACCGTGCCGTGCCAGTTACTGGCTGGGGTAAAGATGTAATCGCCATTAGCGGAAACTTCCAGCATGCCGGATTCCAGCTCGACGAAAGCGCCATCCTGAGCGTCAACGGTATAGCTGCGGCCGTCGACGGTAATGCTCACCACACTCAGCTCGCTATCAATGTCGCTGTCGTTTTCCAGCACATTACCCTTGGCTGGCGTGTCTTCCTCAACTGTATTGCTGTCTGCCTTCAGCACACTAGGGTCATCTACCGGATTGACGGTGATGGTCAGCGTGCTGCTGCTACCGGTGTTGGTGGTGTAGGTAATAACTGGAATGGTGCCGTTCCAGTTGTTTGCCGGAGAGAAAATGTAATCGCCGTTGGCACTGACCTGGAGCACCCCAGACTCGAGTTCGATGAATGCGCCTTCTTCAGTATCCACAGGGAAAGTACGGTCGTTGACCGTGATACCAACAACACTGAGCGCGTCGTCAGTGTCACTGTCATTCTCCAGCAGATTGCCGGTAGCCATGCCGTCTTCATCAATGAAGTTGCTATCAGCAACCAGCACGGAAGGCTGGTTGAACGTCTGGGAGGCATCCAGGCTGCCGGTCGTGGCGGCAATGGTTTCAATGCTGGCATCGCTAGCAGTACCCGCCGCCAGACTGGCATCGGTAATGTCTTCGCTGACACGCCCCAGGATGGTATAGGAGCTGCCACCATCTTCACCACCACCTGCGGCCAGGCCGGCTGCGGTCGCTTCCAGGTTCTGCAATGGATCCTGACCATCCTGCAGCGCCGCCAAGACTTGCTGCGCTTCGCTTGGCAGGGTAGCCAGTGCGGCATCGGTGACATCGGCGGTTGCAGGACCGAATACGTCATCGGTAATAGTCAGATCACGGGCTTCAGCAATTTTTACGATGTTGCCATTGTCTGCCCGCAGCTCGATGACACCATCAGCCGGTACAATTAGGCGCTCGCCCACCGCTACGGTGTCGCCCACCTTCAGTACGCGCTGCGAACCATCTACCGCAACTGCGATGATCTTGCCGCTAATTGCAACGATCTTGCCTTGATTGTGGGCTGCACTCATTTAAACACTCCATTGACATTTTGCATGATGCAGTCAATCTACTGGAACGCGAAAATTTAGCCCATTGTACTAAAGGGCAACACGAGAAACGCCGCAAAGAACGTGTCTGCATTTTTGTGCACACGGAGTCACATTTAGTCGGGGAAACCCCTTCTTCGCACTCGCCGGAAACAAGAGCAAGACGGTCGCTCGGAAGTCAATGCACCGGATTAACGAGCCGCACCTGCTCTCCCCCTTGTTTATCCTTGTGACCACGAATAATTCTTTACTTGTCACAAGCACCACCGGCACACCCATTCAGCATCGGCCGCCGTGCCGTATATACTTCAGCTATTCATGCCTTACGGTACCCGCCCAGCGATGGCTCCTCTTGTTGCCAGACAATCCGCCCAGTGGCCCCTTCTCAAGACTGCCGCAGCAACAGGCTGCCGCGCGCAGCCCTGCCGGCGACAGCACCACGACAACAACGACATCGATCTCGCCACTAAGCCATGACCCAGCCCCCAACCCCGCCGACCACTTCACCAGCCGCCCACCACCGTGGGCGCCGCTGGCTGCTGTTTACCCTGCTCGTACTGTTGGCACTGTTGCTGGCGGCGGTGGCCGGCGCCCGCTGGTGGCTGCAGCAACAGGGCCTGCAACTGCAGGGGCCGGGCTGGCGCGATGGCGGCGCCACGATCGCGCAATGGCAATGGCGGCAGCAGGATTGCGTCGCCGCCCAGGGCAGCGGTCTGCGCATCGAGCGCTGGCAGCCGCTGACCATCAGCCTGCAGCAACTGCAGCTGCAATCCTGCAACAAGTCCAGCCGCCGCGAGCTGCCGGCCCCGCCGCCCGCCGGCCTGCCGCCGTTTACCCTGCACATCGCCAGCCTGCAGACCCCCGGTCTGCCCGCGCTGGCCGCCGCCGTTACACAGCAAAACGAACGCTGGCAGGCGCAGCTGACACAGGGTGCCGACAAGCTGGCGCTGGACTACCGGCGCGACAACGGCCAGTGGCAGGCACGGGGCATGTTGGCCGCAGCGCGGCTTTCGCCGCAGCTGCTGGGGCAATGGCAGCTGCAGGCCAGCGGACGCTGGTTGCCCGGCCAGCTGCAAGCCCGCGTGCAGGCCGACGGCCGCCAGCTGGGCTATCAGGGCGATGCCCGCCGTGGCGATGCCCGCCTGCAGGCCACGCTGCACAACCGCCAGTGGCAGCTGGAGGCCACGCTGCCGCACGCGCTACCGCTGGCCGCCGGCTGGCTGCTGCAGCCGCGCCGGGCGCTGCAGGCCAGCGGCGATCTGGACGGCGTGCACAGCCTGCAGGCCGACCTGCTGGCCAGTGGGCCACAGGGCAAGCTGCAGCTGCAACTCACCCCGCAGGATCACAGCCTGCAGCGTGGCAGCGGCCTGCTGCAGCTGGATGGCAAAGACCTGCACGCCCGTATCCCACTGCAATGGGCCAGTCGCCAGCTGACGCTGGCGGCCGGCCAGGCCCGCCTGCCGCAGGGCGTGCGCCTGAGTTGGCCGCAAGCGTGGCAACTGCCGCTGACCACCAGCGGTAGCAGCCGCCTGCCGTTCCGTCTCGACTACCAGCAGCTGCAACTGAGCAGTCACGACGGCACACTGCGCTGGGGCGATGGCCGCTGGCAGTGGCAAGGCGCGCTGGCGCTGGCCGGCCGCCATGCCGGCTTGCAGCTGGCCGGCCAGTGGCGCGGCCAGCTCGACGCGCAGGGCGCGCACGGCGCCCCGCTGCAACTGAAGGTCAGCAAGCCGCCACTGGCGCTGGTGATCAGCCTGCCGGTCAACGCCATCGATCCGCGCCAGCCGCTGCTTAACGCCAGCTTTGCCGGCCACTATCGGGACTGGCCGCTCAAGGGCAGCGTGGTCGCACGCCAGCAGGGGGCGGGCTGGCAAGGCAGCCTCGCCGCCAGCAGTCGCCCGCCGTTCTACAGCAAAGGCGGCGCGCTGCAACTGGCGGCCAACTGGCGTGGCAACGCAGGCAACTGGCAACTGGAGAGCGGCAGCAAACTGAGTGTGGCCGAAGGCATCGTCGACAGCGTGCTGCTCAAGCCGCTCAGCCTGCAGGCCACCAGCGCGCTGCTGAGCGACGGCAGTCGTGCCCACGGCCAGCTGGCGCTGACGGCAGGTGGCGCCGTGGCAAGCCGCTGGACGCTGCCGCCGGCCAACGGCACGCTGCAACTGGCCGGCGAGCGTGCCAGCGGCCAGCTGCAGCTGCCGGCCTGGCGCAGCAAGCTGCAGCTGACCGCCCGCCGCCACGGCGAGGGCGCCGTCGGCAGCCTGCAGCTGGATACGCCGCTGAGCGCCGCCATGAGCCGCGGCCTGGGCGTTACCCTGCAACAGGGGCAGCTGGCCAGCAAGCTGCAGTGGCAATGGCAAAAACAATGGCAACTGAACGGCGACGTGCGACTGAGTGATGTGGCGCTGGACTGGGGCGGCATCCTTGCCAACGGTGGCCGTGGCCGGCTAACGTTGGCCGCACGCCCCGGTCAGTTGCAGCTGCAGAGCGACGGCCCGCTACAACTGGCGCAGCTGGACGTCGGCACCCTGCTGCAGGAGGTGTCGCTCACCCTGCGCTCCGACCTGCAGGACTGGCAGCTGGGCGCCGTGCACGCCAAAGTGCTGGGCGGCAACCTGCAGGCCGACAGCCTGCGCTGGCCGTCCAGCGCCTTCCAGCCGGTGACCGTGCAGCAGCTGGACCTGGCCGCCGTGGCGGCGCTGCAGAACGACCCGCAGCCCACGGTACAGCTCACCGGTCGCGTCGGCGGCACCCTGCCGCTGCAACTGTTACCGGCGGGCATCGCGCTGCAAGACGGGTTGCTGCGCAACGAGGGCGAGCTGACCCTGCGCGTGCCGGCCAGCGCCGGTGTAACGGCCATGGCACAATCCAACCGGGCGGTGCAGCTGGCGCTGGACATACTCAGTGAGCTGGACGTCAACGACTTCCAGGCCCGGCTGGCCATGTCGAGGAACGGCCTGCTGGACGCCCAGGTGACGCTGAAAGGGGTCAACCCCAGACAAAATCGCCAACCTGTGGTGCTGAATTACAGCCATAGTGAAAATGTGCTGGAACTGTTACGCAGCCTGCGTATCGGAGATGAAATATCCCGCCGTGTGCTCAGCCGCAAACAAGCGGCTGCCACGCGCAACCCCACACCGGAGACTTCGCCATGAAACCCGTCTGGCTGATACCGCTCCTGGCACTGACCGCCTGCACCCCGCGGGTGGCACTGGAAGTGCCCAAGGAACCCATCACCATCAACCTCAACGTGAAGATCGATCACGAAATCCGCCTCAAGGTGGAAAAAGACATCGACAACCTCACCACCGACAGCAGTCTGTTCTAGGAGCACAGCATGAAAACGGCAGCACGATGGATGGCAATTGGCCTGCTGCTCTGCAGCAGCCTGGCAATGGCACTGGACGTGGGCGGCGCCAAGGCGCAGGGCCTGGTCGGCGAACAGCCGGATGGCTACCTCGGCGTGGTGAAAGCCACCCCGGAAGCGGTCTCGCTGGCGGCGGACATCAACGCCAAGCGCCGCGAGGCCTATGACGCCATCGCCAAGAAAAACGGCACCACCCTGGACCAGGTCGCGATACTGGCCGGCCAGAAAGCCATCGAAAAAACCCCGCCCGGCAGCTACGTCAAGGCACCCAACGGCCAGTGGGTGAAGAAGTAGTCACCGCCCAGCAGCATAGCCGGGTGCCGGCCCGGCACGCCGGCCTGCCCGCGGCGCTGGCGGACAATGCCTGATGAGCGACACGCATTGCGCAAACCCGTTGCCGGAATGGCCGTTGCTGTCGCGGCGGGAAGGCGTCATTGCCTGACGCCGGGATGAGCAAGGGCATGCACCGCCCCAGCCTGCCCTGTAAGTGCAGCCCGTACCCTCGTACCGTACGACGGTCACCAGCAGCAGCGTGTTCATTTCAGCGATATGAGCTGCTAACAAAACCCCTGATCCTGCGTTGCGCCCCCTTGCCGTACGACTTGGACTGTCTGCGTCGGCGCGCCTTGGCTCAGGTGCTCTGCTAGGTTTTGTTAGCGGCGCCAAGTTGCCGCTTCAGCCATGAAGGATCGTGCATGTCGCATCGCTCGCCGCTGCCAGTAAGAGGCGCAGGCGCTTGCGGCCAACCTTTGCGCCATGTGGGGCGGCTCCCCCCTGCTGGCGCGGGCGCAGGCTGCCGTGCCACGCCGCGATACGACATCTGGCCCGCCCCTCATCGGGTCACGGCGCCGGCAACCTCGCCCCCCTAGAGTGCGCCCTCGGCGCGCAGCACCCGCTCCAGCGCGGCAAAGCACTCCGCGTCGATGGCGCTGTGCAGGTGCTGGCGCATGATGTCCAGCGTCCTGGCCACCGGCGTGGCCGGGTGGTACGGGCGCTCGGCGTTGATGGCGTCAAAAATGTCGGCGGTGGTGATGATGCGGGTTTCCAGCGCGATGGCGTCGGCGCCCAGCCCGCGCGGGTAGCCGCTGCCATCCAGCTTTTCGTGATGCGCGCCGGCCACCCGTGCCATCTCGGCAAAATGCCCGATGCGTTCGAGGATGGTCTCGGTGTAGCCGGCGTGGCGCTGCACCGCCGCCCATTCGTCGGCGTCCAGCTTGCCCGGTTTGTCGAGGATGGTGTTGCTGACCCCCAGCTTGCCCACGTCGTGCAGCAAGGCGGCGCGTTTCAGCCAGCGGCGGCGTGCCGGCGCCATACCCAGTTCGGCGGCGATGCAGTCGGCGTAATGGCCGACGCGCTGGCTGTGGCCGGCGGTAAACGGGCTCTTGGAGTCCACCACCTGGCCAAAGCCTTCGGCGATCTCGTCCATATAGTCCTCGTCCAACGGCACCGCACACTGTGCCGGCTCCAGCGCCAGCACCGCCTGGTCGATATCGTCGGCTTCCAGCTGCTGCCAGAACGGCGCGCTGGCGCCCAGCTGGCCGACCACCGTGACCAGCTGCGGGTCGAACCAGCTGCCGGCGCGCGATTGCACCTCGGTCAGCGCCGCGTGGCGGCCGTGGGTGACATGGAACACGTCCAGCACCTGCGCCAGCAGCGCAATGCGCGCCGACAGCGGAATGGTCTCGCCCTGCAGGCCGAGCGGCCGACCGGAGCCATCCCAGTGCTCATCCAGCGCCTGGATGCCGGCGGCCACGCTGCCGTTGAAACGCAGCTGGCGCGCGATGTCGGCTCCGCGATGGCAGCGGGTGCTAATCAGCTCGTCGGCCATTTCCTTGCCGTGGCGCAGCACGTTGAGGATGGATTGCGCGCGCTGGCGCCAGCTGCTGGCGTGGGTGCCGGTGTTGCTGAACACGAAGCCCAGCATCTGCGGCAGGCTGGCGCCGATCAGCTTGAAATCCTGTTTGAACTGGCGGTCATCGGTGAGATACAGCTCGCTGATGCGCGCCGCGTTGCTGCTGCAGCCCAGGTCTTTCAGCAGGATGGTGTAGTACAGATCCCACAGCTGCGGCGCCGTCAGCCCCAACGCCTGGCCGATGTGCATGCCGATCCAGCAGCTGCGGATGCAGTGGCCTTCCGGCTGGCCCTCGGTGATATCCAGCGCGTAGCTGAGCGCGCTGATGAGTTCGGACAGTTTCAGGGTGGTCGCCATGGATATCCTGCATGAAATGAGCCGGCAGTCGCGGCCAACGTTGGCCGCACGGCAATGCTGCGCAGGATGCGATAAAAACGGCGGCGGCGATAGCCATTCGCAACCCGATTTCCATAGAAAACCCACAATGCATCAATTGCGACCACCGGCTCGCGGGCCGTGTCAGTCGCTGCTGACCGCCAGCTCGTGCAGGAATTTTTCCAGCACCAGGTTGGGCCGCCGCCCCTTGCGCGTCACCACCGTCAGCGGCACCTGGTAGTGCAGCTGCTGCGGGCGGATGGCGCGCAGCTTGCCCTGCGCCACCCAGCTGGCGGCAAAGTGGTCCGGCAGGTAACCGATGTAGCGCCCGGTCAGGATCAGGAAGGCGATGCCTTCGCGATCGCTGGCGGTGGCGCTGCCATTCAGCGCCTGCTGGCACTGCTGCGCCTCCGGCTGCAGGCGAAAGCCGGGGATCACCGCCGGCGCGGCGGCGATGTCGGCGTCGCTGATATCGGTATCGGCGCGCCAGAACAGCGGGTGGCCCTGGCTGCAGTACAGCAGCGAGTCTTCCTCGTACAGCGGAATGTAATCCAGCCCGGCCAGCGGGCTGACCAGCGGCACCACGCCGACGTGCAGCTGGCCGTCCAGCACCCGCAGCTCGATGTCGCTGGGCGTCATCATGCCGATATTGATGCGCACCCCCGGCCCCTGCTCGCTCAGCGCGCGCAGTGCCTGCGTGATGCGCATGCGCGACTGCGTGACCAGGCTGTTGACGATGCCGATGTTCAGCTCGCCACGCAGCTGCTGGTGCAGCTGGTTGACCTGGCTGCGAAAGCCTTCGATCGCCGCCAGCAGGCTCTGGCTGGCGTGCAGCACCTCGCGCCCCTCGTCGGTGAGCGCAAACCCGGCGCGGCCACGCTGGCACAGGCGGATGCCGAGGCGCTTTTCCAGATCGCCCATGTGCAGGCTGATGGCGGAGCGGCTGATGCCCAGCACGCTTTCCGCCGCCGAGAAGCCACCACACTCGGCCACGGTCTTGAACAGGCGCAGCAGACGGATATCGAAATCGCTGACCTGGCCCAGGGATGCCTTCTTGCTCATGTTTAACAAATACTCAACTTAACGTGAGAAAGATGTGATTTAACTCACCTACAGTTCTATTGCAAGCTAACACCATCAACCCAGCGCTCACAGGAGCCACGCAATGAACAACTGCAACGACCAATTTGCCGTCAGCGATCTGAATCTCGATGCCCAATGGATGCCGTTTTCGGCCAACCGCGCGTTCAAGCGTGACCCGCGCATCATCGTGGGCGCCGACGGCAACTACTTCATCGACGACAAGGGTCGCCGCATCTTCGATAGTCTGTCCGGCCTGTGGACCTGCGGCGCCGGCCACAACCGTCCGGAGATCCAGGAGGCGGTGGCACGCCAGCTGGGCACTCTGGACTACGCGCCGGGCTTCCAGTATGGCCACCCGCTGGCCTTCCGCCTGGCCGACAAGATCGCCGGCCTGATGCCGGACGGCCTCAACCACGTGCTGTTCACCGGCTCCGGCTCCGAATGTGCCGACACCGCGGTGAAGATGGCCAAGGCCTACTGGCGCCTGAAAGGCCAGCCGAGCAAGACCCGCTTCATCGGCCGCGCCCGTGGCTACCACGGCGTCAACATCGCCGGCACCGCGCTGGGCGGCATCGGCGGCAACCGCAAGCTGTACGGCCAGCTGATGGATGCCGACCACCTGCCGCACACGCTGCAGCCGGGCATGGCCTTCACCAAGGGCATGGCCGAAACCGGCGGCGTGGAGCTGGCCAACGAGCTGCTGAAGCTGATCGAGCTGCACGACGCCTCCAACATCGCCGCGGTGATCGTGGAGCCGATGTCCGGTTCCGCCGGCGTGATCGTGCCGCCGCAGGGCTATCTGCAGCGCCTGCGCGAAATCTGCAGCCAGCACGGCATCCTGCTGATTTTCGACGAAGTGATCACCGCCTTTGGCCGCATGGGCAAGTGGACCGGCGCCGACTACTTCGGCGTCACCCCGGACATCATGAATACCGCCAAGCAGGTGACCAACGGCGCCATTCCTCTGGGCGCGGTGATCGCCTCCAGCGAGATCTACAACACCTTCATGCAGCAGGGCACGCCCGAGCACATGATCGAGTTCACCCACGGCTACACCTATTCCGGCCACCCGGTGGCCTGCGCCGCCGGCCTCGCCACCCTGGAGCTGCTGCAGCGTGACCAGCTGATCGAGCAATCCGCCGCGCTGGCACCGGTGTTCGAGGAAAAACTGCATGCCCTGCGGGGCAGCAAGCACGTGGTGGACATCCGCAACTGCGGCCTGGCCGGCGCCATCCAGCTGGCCGCCCGCGACGGCGACGCCGCCATCCGCCCGTACGAGGCCGGCATCAAGCTGTGGCAGGCCGGCTTCTACGTGCGCTTCGGTGGCGACACGCTGCAGTTCGGGCCGACCTTCAACACCACTGCGCAGCAGCTGGACACCCTGTTCAACGCCGTCGGCGACTTCCTGAACCAGACCGCCTGATCGCCAACCGATTTCCCGCATACCGGAGAGTAAAGACATGACTACCGTCGCCCATCTGATCAATGGTGAGCTCGTCACCAACGTTGGCCGCACCGCCCCGGTGTTCAACCCGTCCATCGGCGAAGCCGTGCGCCAGGTGGCGCTGGCCGACCAGGCTACCATCCAGTCCGCCATCGACGCGGCCAAGGCGGCGTTCCCGGCCTGGCGCAACACCCCGCCGGCCAAGCGAGCGCAGGTGATGTTCCGCTTCAAGCAACTGCTGGAAGCCAACCGTGACAAGATCGCCGCCATGATCAGCGAAGAGCACGGCAAGACCATCGAAGACGCGGTCGGCGAGCTGCAGCGCGGCATCGAGAACGTGGAATACGCCTGCGGCGCGCCGGAACTGCTGAAGGGCGAATACAACCGCAATGTCGGCCCCAATATCGACAGCTGGTCCGACCACCAGCCGCTGGGCGTGGTGGCCGGCATCACCCCGTTCAACTTCCCGGCCATGGTGCCGCTGTGGATGTATCCGCTGGCCATCGTGTGCGGCAACTGCTTCATCCTGAAGCCGTCCGAGCGCGACCCCAGCTCCACCATGTTCATTGCCCAGCTGCTGCACGAAGCCGGCCTGCCCAAGGGCGTGATCAACGTGGTGCACGGCGACAAGGCTGCCGTCGACGCGCTGATCGAGGCGCCGGAAGTGAAGGCGCTGAGCTTTGTCGGCTCCACGCCGATTGCCGAGTACATCTATGCCGAAGGCACCCGCCGCGGCAAGCGGGTGCAGGCACTGGGCGGCGCCAAGAACCACGCCGTGGTGCTACCGGATGCCGACCTCGACAACACCGTCAACGCGCTGATGGGCGCGGCGTATGGTTCCTGCGGCGAGCGCTGCATGGCGATCTCGGTGGTAGTCGCCGTCGGCGACCAGGTGGCCGACAAGCTGGTGGAAAAACTGGTACCGAAGATCGCGGCGCTGAAGATCGGTGCCGGCACCTCCTGCGGCCTGGACATGGGCCCGCTGGTCACCGGCGCGGCACGCGACAAGGTGAAGGGCTATATCGACAGCGGCGTGGCGCAGGGCGCCGAGCTGGTAGTCGATGGCCGCCAGCTGTCGGTGCCCGGCTGCGAATCCGGCTTCTTTGTCGGCGGCACGCTGTTCGACAAGGTCACCCCGGAGATGAGCATCTATCGCGAGGAAATCTTCGGGCCGGTGCTGTGCATCGTGCGCGTTGGCAGCCTGGAAGCCGCGATGCAGCTGATCAACGACCACGAATACGGCAACGGCACCTGCCTGTTCACCCGCGATGGTGAAGCGGCGCGCCTGTTCTGCGACGAGATCGAAGTCGGCATGGTCGGCGTCAACGTGCCGCTGCCGGTGCCGGTGGCCTACCACAGCTTCGGCGGTTGGAAGCGTTCGCTGTTCGGCGATCTGCATGCCTACGGCCCGGACGGCGTGCGCTTCTACACCAAGCGCAAGACCATCACCCAACGTTGGCCGCAGCGCGCCAGCCACGAGGCGTCGCAGTTCGCCTTCCCTAGCCTGTAACACGGGCCACGCCAGGCCAAGCCCGCTGGCTGGCTGGCTGGCTGGCACACCATACAACGCGGGCGCTGCACACGCAGCGCCCGCGTGTGATCAAGGCCGTGCTCACCGTCTGGGCGCATCGCCACACAACCGATCGAGTCTGCAAGACCTTCCCGTCACGAACCGAGATCGTCCATTTTTGGCGGATATTCCCGAGCCACAGCAGGGTTTGCTTTGCGTAGCCCCGGGACAGGTCACGTCGACTGCCCGCTTGGCGGCCTGCTTGAGCACGTTCCCGAACCTGCGCCCAACACAGGAAAAAGCAACCCAGCGGACCAAAACACCCGGCAAAGAACCCGGGCACCAAGCCCCCCTCCCATTACGGGCGGATACACCACGACTCACAATGACTTTTCGAAGTGCGCCACCAGCTGTTTCAACGCCTTGGTGGTTCCCATCAGCTCACCCGCAGCATGAGCAGTCTGCGCCACGTTATGGGCGTTATTTTCGGTGATGGCACTGACCTTTTCCATATTGTGGGCGACCTCGGTCGAGGCGCGCGATTGCTGTACCAGCATGGACGCCACATCCTGCGCACTGTTGGCCACGCCCAGACTCGCCTGATCAATCTGTACCAGACTGGACGAGGTCGCGCCGATCAGCTCGCTGGCTTGTCTTGTCACCTGGCTGGCGTGGTCAATGGAGGACAAGGCGGCATCGGTGTGCTGTCGAACCTGTCCGATCGAGTCGCCGATCTCACGGGTACTGTGGCTGGTACGCTCGGCCAGTTTACGCACCTCGTCGGCGACGACGGCAAAACCGCGACCGTGCTCGCCAGCACGAGCCGCCTCAATGGCCGCGTTAAGCGCCAGCAGGTTGGTCTGATCGGCCACATCCCCGATCAGTTGGCTTATTGAGCCGATGCGCGTCACCGCGCCGTTCAATTGCTCCAGGGTAGCGCGCACCTCACCAATGGCAGCGAGCATGCTGTCGGTGCTTTGCAAGGTATGCTGCATGTGGGCACTACCCTGCTGCACCAGCTGGCGTGCGGTGCTGGCATGATCCGAGCCGGTTCGGGTGGTATCGGCAATTTCGCTGACCGAGACGGTCAGCTGCTCCAGTGCGGCGGCGATGTGAGCGATGTCGTTGCTTTCATCCGATGCCCGCTCCTGCAGAGTGGCAGCCTGGCGGCCGATATTGTCAGCCTCCTGACCGATACTGGCACTGGCGGAGACCACGTCGGCGAGGATGGCTCGCAGATTGATGCGGGTTGTTTCCAGTCGCTGCCGTAAGTCGGCACATTCACGTGGCCCCTGGACCGCCACCATCTCCTTGAAATTACCCTCACCAAAGCGAAGCAGCGCCGCATTCGCGGCAAGCAGTGTGGCCCGCACTCGTTGTTGCAGCGCGAGTGTGGCAAGGCAGCCAAGCAGGAATGCCAGCAGGAGCGCACCTTGCTGCCAGCCGTTCGGCAACAGCAGGATACTGATGCCGCCAGCCAACAGGGTGACGCTGAAGATCACCAGCTGCAGCATCAGCCAGGATGGGGTCGTCGTTTGCACTGTAGATGGAAAGCTGGCCTGCCCGGCGTTGATGGCGCGATACAGCAGCTCGGCTTCCCTGACCTTGTCACGGGAGGGGGTAGAACGTACCGACATGTAGCCGATATGTTGGCCGTTTTCACTCAAGGGAGTCACGTAGGCATCCACCCAGTAAAACGCGCCATTCTTGGCGCGGTTTTTTACCAGTCCTTGCCAAGGTTGGCCGCGCTTGATGGTGTTCCAGAGATCCAGAAACGCCACCGCTGGCATGTCCGGATGGCGTACGACATTGTGCGGCTGACCGATCAACTCCGCCTCAGTAAAGCCACTGATTTCGACAAAGGCCGGATTGGCATAGCAAATCCGGCCTTTAAGGTCAGTCTTGGTGACAATGGGACTACGCGGATCAAGAAACAACTCCTGCTCGGTGACGGGAAGATTCTGGCGCATGGCTACCCCTTCAAGCGTGGCTAACGGGACTGATCGCGCCGTCGTGTTGAAGTCAGCGCCTGATCTACGTTGTATGACACTCGGCTTCACTATTCCAGAAGGTTTTTATGTGGATGTGGTTTTTTCTGTTGAAAGATGTCCAGTAGGATTCTGAGGCTGGCTCAGCCTTCTGCCCCTAGCCTTTGAAGGCATATCTAGCACGGGGCATGACCGGCGAAAGGGCAACAGCGGCTTGCATCGCTTAAGGTTTCACATGACGGCAGGGAACACAGGCAAAAGCTTGGCACGGTAGAACACTTAAGGGACGCCAACCGGGCTGGGCATGGCCGAAGCAAGATGTGGCGGTGACAAGCTGTACCCCAAGGTCAAAATGCACCCCAGGTTGTCACAGCCAGCGTCACGGATTTGGCACGCAAATGTCACAACAGCAGTTTGTGACACTCAGGGAGGCCTGAAAAACAAAAAACCCTGATTCAATTTTTGAATTGAATCAGGGTTTTATATGTGGTTGCGGGAGCAGGATTTGAACCTACGACCTTCGGGTTATGAGGCCAAATAATCTGCTGTACGTTACATGCCACCAAGTTCAATCCAAACAACCTCTCTTTTAAATACAGCAACTTAGGCGAGAATTGGTCGCAGACGCCGGTAATGGCATCGAGAAGGCCCTCGCCAAAAACTGTCACAAGATTTTTTGCGTTTTTACAGGTATTCCCAAGGGGATTTGACCTTAACCCGTCCCAAGCCACCCACAATTGCCACACCTTATGTGTTGTAAACAACAAATACAACTTAGATGTTGTATTTACTGTTTACAACTCCTAGCATGTAAGACGAATCAAATGCGGAGCCTGGTACCATGCACTACCCCATCATCACACCGGAACAATTGCCAGCCATGTTGCGCGGCCTGCGCCACCAGGCCGGACTGACCCAGACACAGCTGGCCGAACGGCTGGGTATCAGCCAGCAGAGTTATGCGCGATTGGAAGCCAGACCCGGCGCCGTCAGCGTGGAGCGGCTGAGCAAGGTACTGCGCGCACTGAATGCCGAACTGGTGATCCACACCCGCGATGACAAACCGCCGGCAGTCAGCGACGAGGCTTGGTGAGATGGGCCGCAAAAGTCACCGACAACAGCTGAATGTGTGGATGAACGGCCTGCTCGTCGGTGAGTGGGCACTCACCCGCAGTGGCGAAACCTTCACCTATAACGACAGCTGGCCCAATCATCCGCAAGCGCGACCACTGTCGCTGTCGCTGCCATTTTTGCCCGGCAATGCCGCTTATCGTGGCGCGGTGGTCAACGCCTACTTCGATAACCTGCTACCCGATAGCGATGCCATCCGTCGTCGTCTGGCACAACACCACCGACTGAGCGATAGCGCGCCCTTCACCCTCCTGGCCGCGCTAGGGCGCGACTGTGTAGGCGCGCTGCAACTGCTGCCAGAGGGCGAAACGCCGCAACACCTGCAGAGCATCACCGGCGAAACGCTGGACGAAGTCGCCATCGCCAACCTCCTGCGTCAAACCGTACGCCCTGGCTTGCCCGGCCAGATGGACCCCGACACCGATTTGCGCCTGTCCATCGCCGGGGCGCAAGAAAAAACCGCCCTGCTCTACCATGATGGTCGCTGGCAACGCCCACTGGGCAGCACGCCAACCACTCATATTTTCAAACTGCCATTGGGGCTGGTGGGTGGTATGCAGGCGGACATGCATAGCTCGGTCGAAAACGAATGGCTATGCGCGCGACTGGTAACCGCGTTCGGCCTGCCGGTGGCTCATTGCGACATCGCCCGCTTTGAAGAACAGAAAGTACTGATCGTCGAACGCTTTGACCGCCGCCTGTCCGCAGACGGCAGCTGGTGGATACGCCTGCCGCAAGAAGATCTGTGCCAAGCCACCGCCACGCCGCCCCACCTCAAATACCAGAGCGACGGTGGCCCCGGCATCGCACGCATCCTCGACATTCTGGCCGGGTCGGAGAATAGCGAGACCGACCGCCGCCAGTTTTTCAAGGCTCAGGTGGTGTTCTGGTTGCTGGCCGCCACCGACGGCCACGCCAAGAACTTTAGTCTGTTCCATCTGCCAGCTGGCCGTTACCGTGCCACACCGCTATACGACATCCTGTCCGCCCACCCCGTCATCGGCCATGGTGCCGACAAGGTAGCGCCGCAAAAAGCCAAGCTCGCGATGGCTGTGCGCGGGCAAAGCAACCACTACCTGATCGATCGCATCCAGCCGCGCCACTGGCTGGCGCAAGCGCGTAGCAGCGGCCTGACCGAGGCCTAGGCCAAAGACCTGCTGCACGAATTGGCCGACACCACAGACAAGGTCTTGCAGGAGGTACAGGCAGGTCTGCCGTCAGACTTCCCGGCAGATGTGGCAGAGACCATCTTTCACGGCATACGACGCCAGCGCGACAAGCTGGCTGAGTCGACCCCAGTTTTGTAGGTTCGCTTATGACTGCGTTCAGATCAGGAAACCGCATTTCTTTGTACGTAGAGAATGGTACGGTTTCTATGACCGCACCAAGCTGCCGCCCCTGGCCAGAGGGCGACGAATCATTGAGCTGCAGCAGGCAGATGGCGCCCTGCCCCGCTACGCCGCCACCTCCCGCCACAGCTGCTCGACGACAGCTTTCAGCTGCAGCGACTCCTGCCAGCGGTCGGTGATGTCAAGACCGTCGGCGCCGGTGATCGCATATGGCGCCGGCCCCAGCTCGCAGGTGAACGACAGCGTGTCGCCCGCCGCCGCGCGCGCTCGCCAGCTGTGCATGCCGTAGCGCCACCAGTCCTGGAACTGCTGCAGCCACGGCTGGTGCTGGTCAAAGCGCAGCGGCACCTGCACCTGATGGCCGTTGGATACCCGGCCGTGAAATCCCCAGCTGTGATCAAGAATGGTGTGCATCTGCCGCTGGTCTTCCGCCGCCGGCGGCAGCGGCAGCTCGCGCGCCACCACGTAGTGCGACAGGTCGGCCAGCAGCTTGAGGTCGGGCAGCTGTTCCAGCACGTCCAGCGTAAACAGCAGGTCGTTAGTCAGCCGGTAGCGGTGTGTCTCCACCAGCACCGGGAAGGCCACCTGCTCCGCCAGCCGCTGCCAGCCTTCCAGCACGCGGATCGCCTCGCGCAGCGTGCGCGGGCGCAGGTCGGCCTGGATGGTGATGTGGTGGCAGCCGAACTCGCTGCCCAGCTCCAGCGCCGGTTGCAGGCCGTCGATGTCGCTGGGGAACACCTGGCCTTCGGCCTGCAGGCCAAGCTCGCGGGCGGTGGCCGCCAGCCGCTGTACGTGCGCGCGCTGGTAGTAGTGGTCGGTAAAACCGTCAAAGCCGGCGGCGGCCAGCTGCTGCAGGTTGTCCTCCACGCTGGCGGTGTGGCCGTGGGGATGGATGCGCTCCATCGCCCACATCGATTGAAAGATCAGCAACTGCTTAGACACGGGCTACTCCTTTGAGCAGGGATTTCAGACTGCTGGCCGGGTCGGCCAGCGCGGCGGCGGGCAGCGGCTTGCCGCTGCGGATCAGCATCTCCGCCAGCTTGATGTCGCGGGCGATGCTGTTACCGGCGCCCCAGCCGCAGGCACCCTGTAGCCGCTCCGCCGCATCGAGGTAGAACAGCAGCACGCCGTCATCCGGCAGCGCGCGGGTCACACAGTTGGCCGCCGCCTGCAGCTGGCCGGCCAGTTGCAGGCTGTGGTCGAACTGGTCGGACCAGAACCACGGCAGCGCGGCATAGGCGTCGGCGGCGCCCAGCAGGCTGCGCGCCACGTGGCGGCCCTGTTCCTCGGCATTGCGCCAGGTTTCCAGCCGCTGCGGCTGGCCACTGATGGGGCAGGGAAACTCGCAGGCATCGCCCACCGCGTAGATGTGCGCGTCGCTGGTGCGCAGCCGGGTATCGACACGGATGCCGTTGCCCACCGCCAGCCCGGCGGCGGCGGCCAGCTCGGTGTTGGGCTGGATGCCGATGCCCACTACCACCGTGTCGCAGGCCAGCAGCTCGCCATCAGCCAGCTCTACCGCGCTGACGCTGCCTTCGCCGCGAAAGGCCGCGATCTGACAGCCAAGGCGCACTTCCACCCCGCGCGCCCGGTGCAGCGCCAGCAGCTTGGCGGAAATCAGCGGCGGCAAGGCGCGTGCGGCCAACCTGTCGCCGGCTTCCAGCACCGTCACCGCACAGCCCAGCTGGCGCGCGCTGGCGGCCACTTCCAGACCGATGAAACCGCCGCCCACCACCACCAGCCGCTGCCCGGCCTGCAGCCGTGGCCGCAGCGCGGCGGCGTCGTCCAGTGTGCGCAGCAGCTGCACGCCGGCGAGACCGGCACCCGGCAAGCAGGCCTGGCGCGCACGGCCGCCGGTGGCCAGCAGCAGCTTGTGATAGGGCAGCGTGCGACCATCGTGCAGGGTGATCTGGCGCTTGGCCGGGGCAATGGCGCTGACACGGGTGGCGCTCAGCCGCTCGATGGCCAGCGTCTGGTACTGCTCGGCGCTGCCGATGTGGCAGGCGTCCGCCGGCTGGCTGTCCAGCAGCAGCTGCTTGGACAGCGCCGGGCGCTCATACGGCAGGTGCGGCTCGTCGCCGATCAGCAGCAGTGGCCCGGCGTAACCCTGTTCGCGCAGGGCCAGCGCGGCGCGGCCGCCGGCATGGCCGGCGCCGACGATGATGATAGGTGCGGTGTTCATGGCGCGGCTCCGTTCAGGCGTCGGCCAGTGCGATCCACACCCGGCCGCCTTCCAGTTTTACCGGGTAGGTCTGCAGGTTCACGCATACCGGCGCGCCCAGCGCCTTGCCGCTGCGGTAGTCGAAGCGGCCGTTGTGCTTCGGGCATTCGATGATGTGATCCATCACCAGGCCGTCGGCCAGGTGCACCTTCTCGTGGGTGCAGGTGCCGGCGGTGGCGTAGAACTGGTCATCCGGTGCGCGGTAGATGGCATAGGTGCGGCCGGTGTGGTCAAAGCGCAGTACGTCTTCCTGCTCGATGTCGTCGACATCACAGGCGGCGATCCAGTGGCTCATGGTTTGGTTCCTCGGTGTGGGTGTCGCCGGCGCTGGCCGGCGCGGTTGTCTGGGTTCAGGCGTAGCTGCGAACGGCTTCAGGGTTGGCCGCAACGCGGTGGCTGGCCGGCAGCGGCGGCAGCTGGCGCGGAATGGTGTAGCTGGGGTCGCTGCGCTGGCGCCACAGGGCCGGGATGATCTCGCGGTAGGCGTCGGCCAGGCCGGGGTGGGCCGGCGGGCATTGCTCCTTGATCAGCGCGTGCAGCTTGGGCAGGTTGTAGAACGGCACCATCGGGAACATGTGGTGCTCCACGTGGTAGTTCATCTTCATGTACAGGAAGGCGAACAGCGGGTTGAAGATCACGGTGCGGGTGTTCAGGCGGTGGTCCAGCACGTTCTCGGCGAGGCCAGCGTGCTGGGTAATGTTGAACACCTGGGTCAGCGGCGAGCCGTAAAAGCGCGGCAGTACCACGAACATGGCCGGCAGGATGCTGCCGCTGTAGATGCAGGCGGCGATGGTGGCGGCAAAGATCAGCGTGTAGACCTGGCTGGAGCGGATCATGCGGCCGATTTCCGATGCCGGCACGAAGCTGCGGGTGGCGCTACTGACGCTGCCGCAGGCGTGGCGCACGGTGCGCGCCAGCTCGATGCTGCCGGACTTGAGGAAGAAGAAATCGGCAAACAGCCCGGCCAGGCGGATGGGGCGCGGAAAAGCGATTTCGCGGTCGTTGCCGACGATGATGGTGTCGGTGTGGTGGCGGGCGTGGCTCCAGCGCCAGAACACGGTTTCATGCAGCGCCAGGAAAGAGGTGAGCTGGAAGAAAAAGGTATTCAGCCAGCCGGTGCGAAACGGCGTGCCATGCGACAGCTCGTGCGAGCCGTGCTCGCCGGCGGCATACAGCAGGCCGTACAGCAGGAAGGCCGGCACCGCCCACGGCGTGCCCCAGGCGTGGTAGGCCAGCACGCCGCTGCCGATCAGCAACGCCAGCCAGCTGCCCAGGTATTTCAGCGCCTGCCAGTCGTCGCGCTGCATCAGCTGTTTCATGGTCTTGCGGTCCACCGTGCAGGCAAACCACTGTGCTGATACCAGGCCGCGCGCGGCGGCCTGCTGGCCGCAGGGGCCATCGAGACTGTAGTCCCGGATTTGCTTGTTATCTATCATTTTCTATCATCCTCCGATGTATGGTGTCGTGATGCGCCTGCTGGCGATTACTTGTTGGCAATCAAGTGGCTGCAGGGTGTAATCGAGTATAATCAGCCAGCGCCAGCGTACAATCCGGCCGCTTCACTTGGCATCAATAGCTATCATTTGATGGTAAAAAGTGAATGATAGAAACCATCAAGACAAGGCAAGAAAATGGGACCGACAATGACGGATGTGGCCCGCGAGGCCGGGGTGGGCGTGGCCACGGTGGACAGGGTGATCAACAAGCGCGCCAGCGTCAGCCAGGAAACCGCCGAGCGGGTGCTGGCGGCGGCCGAGAAGCTGGGTTTTCGCCGCGCCGGCCTGATCCGCAACCGGCTTGACGAGCGCACCGCCGGCTATCGGCTGGGCTTTATCCTGCAAAAGAGCAGCACCCATTTCTACAGCGAGCTGGGCAGCGTGCTGGAGGCGGCGACCCGGACGCAGATGCAACCCGCGGGCAAGGCGTTGGTGGCGTTTCTGGACGAGCTGACACCGGAACACGTGGTGGCCAAGCTGTACGAGCTGAGCAAGAAGGTGGACGCCATCGCGCTGGTGGCGGCCGATCACCCGCTGGTCAGCCAGGCCATCGACGACATCACGGCGCGCGGCATCCCGGTGTTCGCGCTGATTTCCGATCTCACCGCCGACAGCTGCAGCGGCTATGTCGGCATCGACCACCGCAAGGTTGGCCGCACCGCGGCGTGGGCGATTGCCGAGCTGGCGCCAGCGCCGGGCAAGGTGGGGGTGATCGTCGGCAGCCACCGCTACCTGTGCCAGGAGCAGAGCGAGATGAGCTTCCGCTCCTACTTCCGCGAGTTCGCGCCGCAGTTCCAGCTGCTGGACACGCTGATCAGCCTGGAAGACATCCACCTGGCGCAGTCGGCGACGCTGGAATTGCTGAAGCAGCACCCGGACCTGACCGGCATCTATATCGCCGGCGGCGGTATTGAGGGCGTGCTGCAGGCGCTGAAGGACGGCAATCCGCCGCCGGGACTGGTGACGGTGTGCCTGGACCTGACCGCGGTGACGCGGCAGGCGCTGATCGAGCGGCGCGTCAACATGGTGCTGTCGCATCCGCAGGAGTGGCTGGCCAGTCGACTGGTGGCGGTGATGGTGGCCGCGATTCAGGACAAGGCCACCCGTGGCTCGCTGCAGAGCAGCCTGCCGTTCATCACCTACACCCCGGCCAACGTGTAGCGAACCCTGGCCGACAAGCCCTGCCGGGCTTGTCACCGCGCCGCAACGGCCACCGCATCAAGCCGCACGCTGCGGGCAGCCCAAGGCTGACGCCAGTGCGGGCTCCGTCACCCGCAAAAAAGGGCACCCCAACGGGGTGCCCAAGCTTACCAAGCGGGAGACAACAACGGCTGACGACCGCGCCACAGCCGCCACCACGCAACAATGCGTTGCCGCATTGCCGCGCGGGCGGCCATGGTGCCGCTCGTCAATTACGACTCTGGTAGTTCTTGTAGTTGGCCGCAGTCACCAGCTCGTACGGCACCCAGATCATGCTCGGCACCTTCTCGCCGGCCGCCAGCTTGATCGCCGCATCCACCGCGCCCTTGCCCTGGGCCGCGGCATCCTGGAATACCGTTACCTTCATCTCGCCGGTCTTCATCGCGTTCAGCGCATCCTGAGTGGCGTCGATGCCGGCGACCACGGTCTTGTCCAGCTTGCCGGAAGACTTCAGCGCCTGGATCGCGCCCAGCGCCATTTCGTCATTGTTGGCCACCACGGCATCGAACTTCAGGCCGGCGGTCATCCAGTTCATCACCAGATCGCGGCCTTCGGTGCGCGACCACTTGGCGGTCTGCTTTTCCACCACCTTGATGCCGTTGCACGGCGCCTTGGCCATCACCTCTTCCGCGTACCGGGTGCGCAGGCGTGCCTCTTGCGTGGCCAGATCGCCCATCATGATCACCACACTGCCCTTGCCGTTGAGCTGGCGGCACACCTCTTTCATCTGGATGGTGCCGGACACCGAGTCATCCGAGCCGACAAACGCCACTTTTGGCGGCAGGGTCTTGTCGGTGGGCATGCGGTTGACGAACACCAGCGGGATGCCGGCCGCCTGCGCCAGCTTGGTGATCTTCGGCGTGGTGCTGGTATCCACCGCGCTGACCACGATGGCGTCCACCTTCTGCGCGATGAAGTTCTGCACCTGGCTGATCTGGCGGCCAACGTCGTTCTGCGCGTCCTCCAGCTGCAGGTTCACCCCCTTCTGGCTGGCGGCGTAACTCTTCATGTTGTTGCGCAGAATGGTCAGGAAATTATTGTCGAAGGTGGCCATGGTCACGCCCAGCCGGGCGGCGGAGGCCGGCACGGCCTGCATGGCAAGGGAAACCAGAACTACCGAACCTGCATGCTTGATGAAACGTTTCATTGGTGTATCTCCTGTGTTTTATTAATACCACCGATACCTGCCACCTTCCCGCAGGAAAGCAGGCAGGCATATGACGCTGTTTCAGACTGCTGTTGCCTTACCCGCCGCGGCACGGCGCCTGCTGTACGCCCGCCGCGGCCGGTTGTTCATCACGGCTGGATTGCCGCCTGGCCGCGGATCTCGGCCAGCGCCACCGGGCGGCGCTCGGTCACCGAGGCAATGCAGGCCAGCGCGATTTCCAGCGCCGCCTTGGCATCCGCGCCGTCCGGGCCGCTGTTGCGGCCGCTGCGCACCGAGGCGACGAAGGCGTGCAGCTCGGCGGTGTAGCCGTCAATGAAATGGTCGGTGTCCAGCCGCCAGGTGTCGTTGGAGACGCCATCCTTGTCGAACAGCGTCATGCTGGAACGGCGCACGTCGCCCATGCTGACCATGCCGCCGGAGCCAAACACTTCACCGCGAATGTCGTAGCCGTACAGTGCGCTGAAGTTGGCCTCCGCCACCGCCACCGCGCCATTGTCGAAACGGATGGTGACCACCGCAGTATCCAGCAGGCCCTTGTCCTTGAAGTCCGGGCGCACCAGCGCGTCGGCCACCGCGTACACCTCGGTTGCCTTGGCGCCGGCGTTCAGCCACAGCAGGGTGTCGAAGTCGTGGATCAGGGTTTCGAAGAACACCGTCCACGGCGGGATGCGCGCCGGGTCGGCGCCAAACGGCCCCGGGTCGCGGGTCAGCGAGCGCAGCAGCTGCGGCGTGCCGACCTTGCCGGCCTCGATCGCCGCCTTGCCTTCGGCAAAGGCGCGGTCCCAGCGGCGGTTGAAGCCCACCTGCAGCGGCACCCCGGCCTCGCGTGCGGCGGCGATGGCCAGCTCGGCATCCGCCAGCGTCAGCGCCATCGGCTTTTCGCAGAACACCGCCTTGCCGGCACGGGCGGCGGCGACTGCCAGGTTGGTATGGAAGCGTGCCGGCGAAGCGATGATCACCGCCTCGATCTCCGGGTTGGCCAGCAGTTCATCGACATCGGTGTAGGCCAGCGGGCATTCCAGCTTGTCGGCCAAGCTGGCGGCGGCGCCCGGTGCCGGATCGGCAATGGCAGCCAGGGTGGCATTTTTCAGGCGGCGGGCGACGATCTCGGCATGCGAGGCGCCGATGCGACCGGCGCCAATCAGCGCCACGGCGACGGGTTTGGTGGAAGACATGTCTCACTCCTTGTTTTGTGGGGGATGAATGCAGTAGCGCGCTCAGGCCGGCAGCGTGAAGGCGTCGCGGAAGCGGCGCAGCGCCAGCTCGTCGTCACCGGAGGCAAACGCTTCCAGACCGATGCTGCCGCGGTAGCCCAGCGCCTGCAGCGCCCGGGCGATGGCCGGATAGTTGATCTCGCCGGTGCCCGGCTCGCAGCGGCCGGGCACGTCGGCGACCTGGATTTCGCCGATATGCGGCAGCGCCTTGCCCAGCAGTTCGATCAGGTTGCCCTCGCCGATCTGCGCGTGATACAGGTCCAGCATCAGCTTGAGGCCGGGGCGGTTCACCGCCGCCACCAGCGCCAGGCAGTCCTCGGCGCGGGCAAACGGCACGCCGGGGTGATCCACCGCGGTGTTGAGGTTTTCCAGCACGAAGGTCACCCCTTCGCGCTCGCCCAGCTCGGCCAGTTGCGCCAGGGTGTCGCGTGCCTGCAGCCACATGGCGCCGCTGACGTGGTGCGCCGGCTGCACCGGCAGGCCCTTGTTATCGAGCCCGGTGCCGTGCAGG
This sequence comes from Vogesella sp. AC12, assembly GCF_024437575.1. Taxonomy (NCBI): domain Bacteria; kingdom Pseudomonadati; phylum Pseudomonadota; class Betaproteobacteria; order Neisseriales; family Chromobacteriaceae; genus Vogesella; species Vogesella sp. AC12. Next base: position 708,876 of record NZ_JANFNU010000001.1, on the reverse strand, counting down.
TTCAGCCGCGGAATGCCCAGCGCCTTGGCCACCGGGATCGACTCGCGCGCGGTGTGCAGCAGCTCTTCGGCGCCGGCGGCATCGGCCAGCGTGCCGCGGATATAGCCGGTCATCGACGAGAAGGTGGCGCCGGTACGGGCCAGCGCATCGATGTCGTGGCGGGTCCAGTCCCAGATTTCCACCTGGAAGCCCAGCTCGTGAATGCGGTGAATACGCTCCACGATGGGTAAATCGCGAAACACCATTTCGGCACATACCGCCAGCGTGAACGGGCTGGCTTGCTGCTGATCCTGACTGCTCATCTCAATCTCCATGTGGGTTTTGTTGTGTCTGCCGCGGCATTCATTCACTGCAACCGCGTTTTGCTACCGGTTGCAAAACAATGCGTAAAAAAGGGGAAAGCCTGACCCTGACCAGTTGCACGCCTTCCCTCTGCCATTGATGCTACCGGTTGCAATTTCTGATCAAAGAAAGGACGGCTGGACGGTTACCCCGTCGCCAACTTGTCGCCCCTGCTTTGCTACCGGTTGCATTGACGTTACATTAGTAGCCCGTCACAAACAAAGTCAAGAAAATTTTTTTGATTTTAATTAAAATTGGAAAATATTTTTCAAGGAGACTCCATGAGCAAACCCAGCCGCGCGACGGCAGCAGACGTGGCCCTGGCCGCCGGCGTGTCGAAATGGACGGTGACACGGGCCTTTACCCCCGGCGCATCGATTGCCGAGCACAGCCGCGAACGCGTGCTGCAGGAAGCCGCCAAGCTGGGCTACCGCCCCAACCTGCTGGCACGCAGCCTGACGACCAAGACCACCAATCTGGTGGCGATCCTGGTCGACGACTTTGCCAACCCCTACAAACTGCCGGTGCTGGAAGTGCTGACCCAGGCGTTGCAGGCCGAGCAGATGGCTGCGGTGCTGATCAATATCAACCAGCACTTCGATCATCTGTCGGCCATTCTGGATGCCGACCAGCGTCAGGTGGACGCGGTGATCCTGGTCGGCACCGACTTCAAGGACGAGGCGCTGAAGCTACCGACCCTGCCTGCCTCGCGCCCGCCGCTGTATGTGCTGGCGCGGGAAAGCACCATCGCGCACATCCCGGCGGTGTCCTGCGACGCCAGCGTGTCGATGGCGGCGATCAACCAGCACCTGTGGGCGCAGGGCTATCGCCGCCCCGGTTTCATGTCCGGGCCGCGCTCTCTGTCCACTGCACTGGGGCGCAAGAGCCACTTCACGGCATTCTGGCAGCAGCAAGCCGGCACCCCGGTGCCGGAGCTGGCCGCCGGCAGCTACGATCACCGGGCGGCGGCGCAAGCGCTGCGCACCTACCTGCAGCAGACACCGGCGGCCGAGCGCATCGACGTGCTGATGTGTGAAAACGATGCGCTGGCCATCGGCGCCATCGAAACCGCCAGACATGAATTCGGCCTGCGCGTGCCGCAGGATCTGGCCATTGCAGGCTACGACGGCGACGAGTTGGCCGCATCGCCGTCGTTCAACCTGACCAGCTACCGCCAGCCGCTGCCGGAAATGGTCGCGGCACTGATCGACATGCTGAAAGGCCGCAGCGCCGCACGCTCGATCAATCTCCCCGGCGAACTGATCATCCGCGGCTCGACCTAGCCGCGACAGCGCCTGTGCGAAGCCCGCGGGCAGAGGCATGGCGGACACACGACCGGCAACGCCCGCCGGCGGCCGCGCCGCGGGCTACCAGCGCTGGGCTCCGTCAACGATCAGCTTGACCCCGGCCAGCAACAGGCCGGCATACGACACCCGGTAGAACCACTGCCGTTGCAGGCGGCCCGCCAGATAGACCCCCAGCAGCACCCCCGCGATGCCAACCGGCAGCAGCGCCAGCGCCATGCGCATGTTGCCGCCGGAGAGCAGGTCCATCTGGTAGTACAGCGGCCACTTCATGGCATTCACCATGAAAAAGAATACCGCGCTGGTGCCGGCCAGATAGCCGGGCGCCATGTTGCGCGCCAGGCAGTACATCATCATCGGCGGCCCGCCCGCATGGCAGATAAAGCTGGCAAAACCCGACAGCGCCGACATCAGCCAGGCGAGCGGGCGCCAGTGCCAATCGATGCGCCCGACAGGCAGCAGCCGCTGCAACAGGAAACACAGGGTCATGGCGCCGACCAGCACCGATACCACGGCCAGGCTCACCACGCTGAGCAGCAGCCAGCCCAGCAGCACACCGCACAGCCCCGCCGGCAGACAGTGCTTCAGCACCGCGCCATCCACCGATTTGCGCAGTGAATACACGCTGACCAGGTCCATCACCAGCAGCAAGGGCAGCATCACCGCCGCCGCCTGCGTGATCGGCATCGCCAGCGCCATCAGCGGCGTGGCAAAGGCGCCGAAGCCATTGGCAAAGCCACTCTTGCTCAGCCCCATCAGCAGCACGGCGGCAATGGCGGGCGGTAGCCAGTCAGCGGGCATCACTTGCGCCTTTCATCGTGCCAGGGATCGCGGCGGGGCGTTGTCACGCGCCGTCACGTCGCGGCCCTGTCGCGTGCCCCGGCCGTTGCCGGCCGGCACCGCATTGAAAAAAATAGCCACCCCGCAGGGTGGCAAAAACACAAACGCCTTGGGAGAGTTGCGTCCGTCTTACTTCATCGTTGGCATCGCGAATTCGGCGCCGGCGCGGATGCCGGTTGGCCAGCGGCTGGTCACCGCCTTCATGCGGGTATAGAAGCGCACCCCTTCCGGACCGTGCATGTGGTGGTCGCCGAACAGCGACGCTTTCCAGCCGCCGAAGCTGTGGAACGCCATCGGCACCGGCAGCGGCACGTTGATGCCGACCATGCCGACCTGGATGCGGTGCACGAATTCGCGCGCCGAATCGCCGTCGCGGGTAAAGATGGCGGTGCCGTTGCCGAAGGCGTGGTTGTTGATCATCTCCACCGCCTCGTTGAAGCTGTCGACGCGCACCACGCACAGCACCGGCCCGAAGATTTCTTCCTGGTAGATGACCATGTCGGTGCTGACGTTGTCGAACAGGCAGCCGCCGAGGAAGAAACCGTCCTCGCAGCCCGGCACGGAGAGGCCGCGACCGTCCACCACCAGTCTGGCGCCCTCTTCCACGCCGCGGGCGATATAGCCGCTGACCTTGTCGAGATGGGTGCGCGTCACCAGCGGGCCCATTTCCGACTGCGGATCGTTGCCGGGGCCGACTTTCAGTGTCTTGAGACGGGTTGCCAGTTTTTCCACCAGCGCATCGGCGACATTGCCGACCGCCACCGCCACCGAGATCGCCATGCAGCGCTCGCCGGCCGAGCCGTAGGCGGCGCCCATCAGCGCGTCGACGGTCTGTTCCAGATCGGCATCCGGCATCACCACCATGTGGTTCTTGGCGCCGCCCAGTGCCTGCACGCGCTTGCCGTGGCGGGCGCCGGTTTCGTAGATGTACTGCGCGATCGGGGTGGAGCCGACGAAGCTCACCGCCTGCACGTCCGGATGCGTCAGCAGGCCGTCCACCGCCAGCTTGTCGCCCTGCAGCACGCCGAACACGCCGTCCGGCAGGCCGGCTTCTTTCAGCAGCTCGGCAATCAGCAGCGCCGCCGACGGATCACGTTCCGACGGCTTCAGGATGAAGCAGTTGCCGCAGGCCAGCGCCACCGGGAACATCCACATCGGCACCATCGCCGGGAAGTTGAACGGGGTAATGCCGGCGACCACGCCCAGCGGCTGGCGCATGCTCCAGGCGTCGATGCCGCGGCCAACCTGTTCGGTGTACTCGCCCTTCAGCAACTGAGGAATGCCGCAGGCGAATTCCACCACTTCCAGGCCGCGGGCGACTTCGCCCAGCGCATCGGAATGCACCTTGCCGTGCTCGCTGGAGATGATGGCGGCCAGCTCGTGCTGGCGCGCTTCCAGCAATTCCTTGAACTTGAACATCACGCGGGAGCGGCGCAACGGCGAGGTATCGGCCCAGGCCGGGAAGGCAGCCTTGGCGGCGGCGACGGCGGCGTTGACATCGGCGTTGTCGGCCAACAGTACGTCGGCTTGTGCCTGACCGGTGGCCGGGTTGTACACCGTGCTGGTGCGGCTGCCGTGACCGGCGGTTTGCTGGCCGTTGATGAAGTGGCTGAGGATGCGGTTCATGTCATTTATCCTGTACTGGCGGGCGATACTCTGCCCCGGCAGCCCGCGTGCGGGTCTGCCTGTGGTCGTGTTCTTAGGTCGTGGGGGTTCGGTTTACGGCTTGGCGATGATCCACTCGTGCGCCGGGTCGTTCTTGAAGCACCATTCGCGCTTCGGACCGGCCATCACGTTGAGGTAGTAGGACTCGTAGCCGTAGGGCACGGACACCGGGTGGTAGCCTTCCGGCACCATCACCACGTCGTGGTCTTCCACTGCCATCGATTGATCGATGCGGCGGTCGTCGGTGTACACGCGTTGGAAGGCAAAGCCCTGCGCCGGGTTCAGCCGGTGGTAGTAGGTTTCTTCCAGCACACTTTCTTCCGGCAGCGCGTCGCGATCGTGCTTGTGCGGCGGGTAGCTGGAGGAGTGGCCGGACGGGGTGCGCACTTCCACCACCAGCAGGCCGTCGGCCGGCTCGCCCTGCGGCAGGATGTCGGTGACGTAGCGGGTGTTGGCGTCCTTACCGCGCACGCTGCGCTGCATGCTGTCCGGGGTGATCAGCCGTGCCGGATGGTTGCCGGCGGACGGCGCCGAGCAGAACGCCACTTCGGCAGCGCTCTCGGCGGTCACTTCCACCGCCACGCCCGGCGGCGCGTACACCGCGTACGGCGCCATGTTGTCGAACACGCTCTGGCGCTCGCCCAGGTGCGTCCACTGCTGCTCGCCCACCTTGACGCTGGCCTTGCCGGCCAGAATCACCACACAGCACTCGCGGCCCGGCTGCTGCCACACTTCGCGTTCCTGTGCGGCCAACTTGACGGCGCGAAAGCCGACATGGATCCAGCCTGCCGACGCCGGGGTCACCTCCACCAGCGGCTTGCCAGCCTGGTCTGCCTTAACCAGCAAATTCATGCCTTCTCTCCTCAGGACAGGCCGGCAACCAGCCCGGACAGGGTGTTGAAGCCCTTCTGTGCATATTCGTAGCTCGGCGCGATGGTCGGATCCTGCTCCGCTTCCACCACCAGCCAGCCCTGGTAACCGTGCTGCGCCAGACGCGCCAGGATCGGCCCGAACTGGATGTCGCCGTCGCCGGGCACGGTAAAGGCGCCGTTGAGTACCGACTGCAAAAAGCTCCAGCTGCCGTTGCGGGCTCGGCGGATCACTTCGGCGCGCACGTCCTTGCAGTGCACGTGCACCACGCGGTCGATGTGCTTGTTCAGTTCGGTCAGCGGATCGCCACCGGCAAAGCACATGTGGCCGGCATCGAACAGCAGGCCCACTTCCGGCCCGGTCAGCGCCATCAGCTTGTCGACGTCGGACGGATGCTCGACGTAGGCGCCCATGTGGTGATGGTAGGCCAGCTTGATGCCGCGTGACGCCAGGTGGCGGCCGAACTGGTTCAGCTTGGCGGCGTACTGCTGCCAGGCTTCCTCGCTGGTAAAGGTTGGCCGCTTGTACAGCGGGGTGTCGATCTGGCCCTGGATGGAGCCGGCCACCTCGCCGTACACCATCACCTGGCAACCGCTTTCCACCAGCAGGCGCAGATGGTTTTCCACGCTGGCGATTTCCTCCTCCACCGAACGCTCGGCCAGCTGGCCGGAATACCAGCCGGACACGCACTCCACGCCGTACGGTGCCAGCACCGCCTTCAGCGCCGCCGCGTCACGCGGAAACTTGTTGCCCAGCTCGAAGCCCTGGTAACCGATCTCGCTGCCTTCGCGCAGGATGGTGTCCAGCGTCACGTCACCGCCCAGCGACGGCAGGTCATCGTTGCACCAGGAAATCGGGTTGATGCCGATCTTTACCTTGAAAGTGGAAGTCATAGTGTTGTCCGTGTCTTTGCTTGCTGTTGTCGTTGGCTGCCGTGATGGCGTGCTTACTGCTGGGCCTGGCGCCGTTGCGCCTGCCAGATATCGATCAGGGTTTCAAAATTGTGACGGGCGGCGGCGATCAGGCCGGCATCGTCGATCTCGCCGGCCAGCCAGCGCTGCGACGGTTCCTGGAACAGGGTGCGGCCAACCATGAAGCCACGGCAGCTGCGGCTGTTGCGTGCCTGCTCGAAACCCTTGCGCAACTCGCCCACCGGCGCGTTCAGCCCCAGCAGCACCACGCCGCGGCAGTACGGATCGCGCTGTTCCAGCAGGGTGTCGATGTCCTGCCACTGCTCGGCGCTCATCGACTCCAGCTTCCACCATTCAGGGTAGATGCCGAGGTTGTAGAAGCGCTTCAGCGCGCGCAGCACGGTGTCCGGCTGTTGCGGCAGTTTCCGGGACGGGATCACCTCCAGCAGCAGTTCGTGGCCGCTGAGCTGTGCCATCTGGTACACGGCGCGCACCTGCGCCTCCTGCTCCAGACGGTTGCCGACTTCATCGTCCGGGTGGTACTGCACCAGACACTTGATGATGTGTTCCTGCGGCCAGATTTCCAGCCGTGCCGCCAGCGCGCGGCCGTGGTCGAATTCCAGCGGGTTGGAGCCGGGCAGTTCGATCGGGCGGCCGATCCACCAGCCGCGGCCGGTGGCGGCGTACATCGCGTCCTCGCCGTAGCGGTCGTCGACCAGGATGCCGGTGCGGCCCTGCAGGCCACTGGCGGCTTCGGTCTGTGCCACCGCCTGCACCAGCAGCGTTTTCAGCTGCGAGATACGGCTTTCCGGCACGCCGTTCTGCCGGGCCAGCTCGAAGAACTGGTTGCGGTGGTCAAAGGCGAACACGCACAGGTTGTCCCACTGCTTGCGCTTGACGCTGACGCGGTGCAGCCGGGCCAGGGTCGGGTCTTCTGCCGGGCGCAGCGGCGTTACCGCCAGACCCAGGAAGTAGTCCAGCTCCGCCGGGGTCGGCATCGCCACCGAGCAGCCGTGGCGCGACACCACCAGCGCGCCGCAGGCATTGGCACGGCGGCAGCAGCTGGCGTAGTCCTCGCCCCGCAGCCACGCCGACAGGAAACCGGACAGGAAGGCGTCGCCGGCACCGAGCACGTTCATCACTTCCACCTGCGCACCGCTGATGGTGAAGGCGTCGTCGATGTCGGCCGGGATGTCGCCGTCGATCACCGCGCAGCCCAGCGGGCCACGCTTGACCACCAGCACCGCCTGCGGCGCCAGCTGGCGCACCACTTGCAGGCAGTCCAGCAGCGCCGGCTTGCCACCGGCGATCAGGAATTCTTCTTCGGTGCCGACGATCAGGTCGAACAGCGGCAGCACCGATTGCAGGTGGGCGCTGACGGCATCGTCGGCAATGAAACGCTGCTCGCCGTCACCGCGGCCGGTCAGGCCCCACAGCACCGGACGGTAGTCGATGTCCAGCACGGTGCGCACATTGTGCTTGCGGGCAAAACCGAGCGCCTTGCGGCTGGCGGCGTTCACCTTTTCGGTGGACAGGTGGGTGCCGGTAATCAGCAGGCTCTTGCTGCTGGCGATGAAGGCTTCGTCGATATCGTCTTCGCACAGCGCCATGTCGGCGCAGTTCTCGCGGTAGAACAGCAGCGGAAAGGTATCGCGGTCCTTGATGCCCAGCAGCACCACCCCGGTCAGCCGCTGCGCGTCGATTTTCACCTGGCTGATGTCACAGCCTTCCTTCTCCAGCGTTTCCAGCAGGAAGCGCCCCATCTGCTCGTCGCCGACCCGCGACAGCATCGCCGACTTCAGCCCCAGACGGGCGGTACCGAAGGCGATATTGGCAGAGGAACCACCAAGGTATTTGGCAAAGCTGCTCGCATCCTCCAGACGTGCACCCAGCTGGCGGGCGTAAAGGTCAACTGCCAGTCGCCCCAGGCAAATCACGTCGAGGTTACGGTCGGGTGCAAAGGATGTCTGGTTTTGCATGGTGTCGATTCCGTTGGTTTCAGAAGGTCAGTGGCGCCGGCTCCGGCATCTGCGCAGGGGTGTCGCCGTTGGCTACTGTCTTGCAACAAGATTAATCCTGCCCCGCCGCGAATGCAACTTTTTTTTCGTATTTATTTTCTACTAGAAATTTATTTCTGAAATATTTTTTTCAAAACGTCCGCTTTCGTTTTAAGATGTAACCATCAACCTACAAGGTCAAAACAGCATATGAGCAACGGAATCACTGCCGATCAACTCATGCAGCGCATTTCTGAGGAGTACGAAGGCCTCAGCAAGCAACTAAAGGTCATCGCCAAGTACATCGAGGAACACCGCCCGACGCTGGTGCTGGAGCGCATTACCGACATCGCCCAGGCCTGCGAGGTGCAGCCGTCTGCCATCGTGCGCTTTGCGCAACGCTTCGGTTTCAGTGGTTTCAGTGACATGCAGGCACTGTTCCGCGATTCGTTCGCGCCGGCGCAGGGCAACGTCAACAACTACCAGAAGCGCATCCGCACCGTCATTGCCAGCCAGGACACCCCGCTCTCCAACACCGAGCTGACGCAGAGCTTTCTTTCCGCCTGCCAGCAGGGGCTGGACGAGCTGAGCCAGTCGCTGGACCCGGCGGCGATCGACGCCGCGGTGGAGCTGTTGTACAAGGCAGAAAACATCTACGTGGTCGGCGTGCGCCGCATGTTTCCGATCGCGTCCTATGTCTGCTACGCACTGCAGCACACCCAGAAGCGGGTGCACCTGATCTCCGGCCTCGGCGGCATGTACCACGACCAGGTGCGCAGCATCCGTGAAAACGACCTGATGATCGCGATCAGCTTCCAGCCCTACGGCCGCGAGACCCGCTACTGCGCCCGCGTCGCCAGCCAGAACAAGGCCAAGCTGCTGGTGATCAGCGACAGCAAGATGAGCCCGCTGGCGCGCAACGCCAGCACCGTGCTGACGGTCAAGGAAGGCACCGCTTTCGCCTTCCGCTCGATGAGCAGCACCATCAGCCTTTGCCAGGCCCTGTTCATTGCCCTGTCTTACCGGCTGGAACTGGTGATTGAAGAGACGCAGGACGCCGGGGCTTATGACGACTGACCAGGATGGCGGACAGGATCAGGCCGGCGCCTAGCCACTGCTGTCCCGTCATCACCGAACCGAACCACCAGCTGGCCAGCAGCGCCGTCCACACCGGCTCCAGCAGCAGGATGAAGGCGGCCCGGGCGATCGGCATCTTGCCCTGCCCCCAGTTCTGCAGCAAAAAGCGCAGGCACGTCGCCAGCAGGATGCTGGCCAGCAGCCAGTGCCCGCTGGCCAGCAGCGCCGGCCACGACCACGCCTCCCCCGGCACGCTCCCCAACAGACACATCACTCCCACCATCAAGAGCTGCAGCGCGGTGGCAGGCAGCGCCGGCACCCGCGCCATGAAATGACTGTTGAGGCTGAGATAGGCGGCGGAACACAGCGCGAACGCCAGAAACAGCCAGTCCGACGCGTGCAGGCCGCCACCGGCACGCAGCGACATGCAGGCCATGCCCAGCCCCGCCAGCGCCATCGACACCCACGCCGCCCGGCTCAAGCGCGTACCCAGCAGCAGGCGGCTGGCAAACGGTGCCAGCACCACGCCCATGCTGCAGATGAAGGCCGCCACCCCGAGGTTGCTGCTGTGCTGCAAGCCCTTGATCCACAGCATCATCGACACCCCGAACAGCAGGCCGCAGCCCAGGGTTGGCCGCAACGCCCGGCGCGGCAGCACCGCCCCGCGCCAGCGGCCCAGCAAGAACAACAGCAGGCCGGCCGTGCCGAAACGCAGGCCCATGAACAGCAGCGGCGGCAGCTGCTGCAATACCTGCTTCGAAAACAGCCAGCCACTGGCTGCCAGCAACGTCACCAGTAGCAGCACCGCATCCGCCGCCGCCACCTTGCCTACCCTTGCCTGATCCAAGAACACTTACCCGCAAAAACCCCGCCGCAGCGGGGTATACCAATGACAAAGGCCCGGGAAACCCGGGCCGAGTACAAGGTTGGCCGCAATGCGGCCAACCTTGAAAAAACAATCAGCTGCGACGATGACGCTGACGATACTGGTCGGCTACCACCGCCACCACGATGATCACACCTTTGACGATTTCCTGATAGTAGGCGTCGATGCGCAGGAAGGTGAAGCCCGAGGTCACCACCCCGAGGATCAGCACGCCGATCACGGTGCCGGTGATCTTGCCGAGGCCGCCGTTGAGCGAGGTGCCACCGATGACCGCCGCGGCAATCGCGTCCAGCTCGTACATCATGCCCATGCCGGCCTGACCGGATACGGCGCGGGAGGAGGTCACCACCCCGGCGAGGCCCGACAGCAGACCGGCCACCGCGTATACCACCACCAGATGGCGCCCGACGTTGATGCCGGACACCCGTGCCGCGGCGCGGTTGGCACCGATGGCGTAGGTGTACTTGCCGTAGCGGGTGTAGCTGAGGATCACGTGGAACAGCGCGGCCACACCGAGGAAGATCAGCACCGGCGTCACGCCGCTGCCGATTTCGGCGTAGCTGTCGGACAGCATGCTGATCGGCTCGCCTTCGGTATACCACTTGGCCAGGCCACGGGCGGTCACCATCAGGCCCAGCGTCGCGATGAACGGCGGGATCGCGGTCTTGGCAATCACGAAGCCGTTGAGCAGGCCACAAGCCAGCCCCACCACCAGGCCGGACAGCAGCGGCACCACCATCGGCAGGTCGGTCAGCGACGGGAACACCGCGCGGCCGAAGTCCGAGGTTTGCGCCAGACTGGCCGACACCATGGCGGTGAGCGCCACCACCGAGCCGGACGACAGGTCGATGCCACCCATGATGATGATCTGGGTCACGCCGACGGCGATGATGCCGATCACCGACACCTGCAGGATCATCACCAGCAGGCGATCCTTGTTGGCAAGAAAGCTCTGTCCGACCAGGAACCAGCCCAGAATTTCGAAAATCAGCGCCACACCGAGCAGCACCATGAAAATCCGTGCTTCGGCAGGGATCCTGAATTTGCTCAGCGGCCCTTTGTCGAGCTTGTCGATCGTGCCGGTATTCGCGATAGCCATCGTTCCATCCTCCATGTTTGTCTTGTGGCACTGTGACAGTGCTTACTGCTGTTAGCGTTGTGCTGGCGCGGCGGTTTAGCTGGCGGCCAGTTGCATGATGCTGACCTGGTCGGCATCGGCGCGATCGAGGATGCCGGTCACCCTACCGCCGTGCATCACCATGATGCGATCGCTCATGCCCAGCACTTCCGGCAATTCCGACGAGATCATGATTACCGCCACGCCCTGCCCCGCCAGCTTGGAAATCAGGCGGTGGATCTCGGCCTTGGCGCCGACGTCGATGCCGCGGGTCGGTTCGTCCAGGATCAGGATGCGCGGATTGGTCAGCAGCCAGCGGCCGATCAGCACCTTCTGCTGGTTGCCGCCGGACAGGTTCTCCACCCGTTCGTACAGCCCCGGTGCCTTCACCCGCAACGTCGCCGCCATGCTTTCGCACAGCTGGTCGATCGTCTTCTGGTGCACGAAACCGGCGGTGAGGTGATCGTCGTTCAGCACCGAGATCTGCATGTTCTCCAGGATGCTGAGATTGAGGAAACAGCCGGTGTCCTTGCGGTCTTCGGTGAGGAAGGCCATGCCCTGCGCCATCGCCACCTGCGGCGAATCGACGGTCACCGCCTTGCCGAAAATGCTGATGCTGCCGGCGCTGGCCGGGGTTACCCCGAACAGCGTCTCCGCCACATTGCTGCGGCCGGAACCGATCAGGCCGGCGACGCCGAGAATCTCGCCCTGGCGCACCTCGAAGCTCACGTCGCTGAAGACGCCGTCCAGGGTCAGGCCCCGTACCGTCAGCGCCACGTCGCCGATCTTGGCGGGCTCCTTGGGGAACATCTCGGTGATCTCGCGGCCAACCATCATGCTGATGATCTCGTCGCGCTCCAGGCGCTCGGCCTGCTTGCAGCCGATGAAACGGCCGTCACGGAATACGGTGACTTCGTCGGCGATTTCCGCCAGCTCGTTCATCTTGTGGGTGATGTAGATGATGCCCTTGCCCGCCGCGCGCAGCTCGCGAATGATGCGGAACAGGTGCGACACCTCGTGCTCGGTCAGCGCCGAGGTCGGCTCGTCCATGATCAGCACGTCGGAGTCGTAGGACACTGCCTTGGCGATTTCCACCATCTGGCGGGCGGAAATGCTGAGGTCGATGATGTTGCTTTCCGGATCCAGCTCGATGGACAGCTGTTGTAGCAGTTCGCGCGTCATCTGGTTCATGCGGCCGTGATCGACCATGCCCAGACGGTTCAGCGGCTCGCGGCGGATCCAGATGTTTTCCGCCACGCTCATGTACGGCATCAGGTTCAGCTCCTGATGGATCATGGCGATGCCGTGTTCCAGTGCGTCCAGCGGCGACTTCAGCACGATATCGCGGCCACGCAGGCGGAAGACGCCCTTGTCCGGCTCGTGCACCCCGGCCAGGATTTTCATCAGCGTGGATTTGCCGGCGCCGTTTTCGCCCATCAGGGCGTGCACGGTGCCCGGACGCAGGCGGAAGGAGGCATTGTCCAGCGCCACCACACCCGGAAACGTCTTGCGGACACCTTCCACTTCGATCAGCAGGGTCGCTTCCGGCTGTGATGTTGCGGCGGCCTCGGCAGCCGCGGCGACAACTTTCTCTGGTGCTAAACTCAACATGACTCGTGTTCCTTTGCAGCGCCGCAGCGGGTCGCCTGCCCCCACCGCGGCAACACAGACAATCAGTTACGCGCTTCGTAGGACTTCAGGTTGGCCGGGGTCACCAGCTCGAACGGAATGTAGTTCATCGACGGTACTTTTTCGCCGCGGCCGAGCTTCAGTGCGGTGTCGATGGCGCCACGGCCCTGGCCGGCGGCATTCTGGAACACGGTGACTTTCAGGTCGCCGGACTTCATCGCGGTCAGCGCGTCGCGGGTGGCATCGACACCGGCGACGATGGTACCGTTCAGGCGCTTGGCGGATTTCAGCGCCTGGATCGCGCCCAGCGCCATTTCGTCATTGTTGGACACCACCGCGTCAAATTTCACGCCGGCGCTGAGCCAGTTCATCATCAGGTCGCGGCCTTCGGTGCGCGACCACTTGGCGGTCTGCTTCTCCACGATCTTGATGCCCTTGCACGCCGGGGTGGCAATCACGTCTTCCACGTCCTTGGTGCGCATGCGCGCAGCCTGGTTGGACAGGTCACCCATCATCACCACGATGTTGCCCTTGCCGCCCATCTGGCGGCACACCTCTTTCATCTGCAGGGTGCCGGACTCCACCTCGTTGGAACCGACAAACGCCACCTTGGCCGGCAGCACGCGGTCGGCCGGCAGGCGGTTCACGTACACCAGCGGGATGCCGGCAGCCGACACCATCTTGGTGATTTTGGGTGTCACTTCGGTATCCACCACGTTCACCACGATGGCGTCCACGCGCTGGGCGATGAAGTTCTGTACCTGGGAGATCTGACGACCGATGTCGTTCTGCGCATCTTCAAACTGGACGCTGACGTCCTTCTGGCTGCCGGCGTGGGACTTCATGCTGTTGCGCAATACGGTCAGGAAGTTGTCGTCAAAAGCCGACATGGTGACGCCGATCTTGGCGGCAGAGGCAGGCATGGCGGCGGTGGCCAGTGCAACGAATACAGCAGAACCAGCAAGCTTGGTAATACGTTTCATCGGTGTGTCTCCTGTGTTTTTTTGATTTGCTACCGGGCCGTTGAGTGCCGTGTCAGTTGCGAGCAACTCCAGCGGCGTCTTCGGCAAATCCGTATTGCTAAGATAAGTGTTGCCGCCGACAATTGCAAATAAAATTTCACATAAAAATTTAAGTAGAAATTTATTTCTACAAAGCCACCACACCATGCCTCGGGCATCGGGCGGCGTGCCCGCCGCCAGCGACACCCGGCAGCAGAAAACCGCCGCGCCCGACCCCGCCGGTGCTACCGCGACAGCGCATGGGCAGCCGCTGCCTCAGGCGAGCTGTCACCCGCCGCCGCCGCAAACGCCGCGAACTGCACGCCACCACGGCAAGCGCTTGCGGCCAACCTTTGTCGCCAAGGTTGGCCGCAAAAAACAAGCGGGCCGCCCATCGCTGGGCGACCCGCTTGGCGGGACAAGACGACCCTCAGCCGCTGACGCTCAAGCGCACACTCAGACGCGCTGCTGGCGCACCGCCTGCTCGTAGCGCTCGCGTGCCGCGTTCACCTCGCTGCGCTCCGACACCTGCGGAATGCCCACCTGCCACCAGCTGCCACCTTCCGGCGTGCACTGCGGGCCGTCCACCTGCAGGCTGATCAGGTAGCTCTTGGTCGACGCGCGCGCGCGCTTCATCGCCTCGGCAAACTCGGCAACGCTGCACACCGTTTCCGCCGCCGCGCCCAGCGAGCGGGCGTTCATTTCGAAATCGATGGTCGGCGCACCGTCCGGCCCGGTCAGGCAGTGCTCGTACATATTGTTGAACTGCGCGCCGCCGCAGGCCTGCTGCAGGCGGTTGATGCAGGCGTAGCCGGCGTTGTCCAGCAGCACCACGATGATCTTGTGACCCAGCATCACCGAGGTGGCCAGCTCGTTGTTCAGCATCATGTAGCTGCCGTCGCCCACCATCACGATCACCTCGCGCTCCGGCTGCGCCATCTTGGCACCGAGGCCGCCGGCCACTTCGTAGCCCATGCAGGAGTAGCCGTATTCCATGTGGTAGCCGCCGGGACGGCTGGTACGCCACAGCTTGTGCAGCTCGGCCGGCAAGGTGCCCGCCGCGCACACCACGATGTCGTTGGCGGTGGAATCGGCCGACGAGGCCTGCACCGCGCCGATGGCTTCGGCGTAGGTCGGCAGCGCCGCGCGCGGGCTGACCACGATCTCCGCCACCTGGCGGCGCCAGGCGTCGCACAGCCGCCGCGCCTGCGTGTCCCACGCCGCCTCGCTGTGCCAGTCGCCAAGCGCGGCACTCAGTGCCGTCAGACCGGCCGTGGCGTCGGCCTGGATGCTGCAGCCGCCCCACTTGATGGCGTCGAAGGTATTGACGTTGATCGACAGCAGTTTGGCCTGCGCGTACAGCGTGTGCGAGCCGGTGGTGAAATCCTGCAGCCGGGTGCCCACCGCCAGCACCACGTCGGCGTCCTGCGCCAGCGCGTTGGCCGCCGGCGAGCCGGTGACGCCGATGGAGCCGGCCAGCAGCGGGTGATCCCACGCCAGCGCACCCTTGCCGCCGTGGGTCTCGCCCACCGGAATGCCGTGCTTGTCGGCAAACCGGCGCAGCGCGGCCACGCCGCCCTGGCTGTACAGTACGCCGCCGCCGGTGACGATCAGCGGCCGCTTAGCGTTTTTCAGGATCTCGGCCAGCTCCGCCACTTCGGCGGCCTCGGCCGGCGGCTGGCGGAAGCGGATGGTGCGTTCGTTAAAGAACGATTCCGGCCAGTCATGCGCCAGCGCCTGCACGTCCTGCGGCAGCGCCAGCGTCACCGGGCCGCACAGCGCCGGATCGGTCAGGTAGGCGATGGCGCGCGGCAGCGCGGTGAGCAGCTGTTCCGGCACCACGATGCGATCGAAATAGCGCGATACCGGGCGCAGGGTGTCGGCGGCGGAAACACCGCCGTCGTGGAAGTCTTCTACCTGCTGCAGCACCGGGTCCGGCGCGCGGGTGATGAAGATGTCGCCCGGCAGCAGCAGCATCGGCAGACGGTTGACGTGCGCGGTGGCCGCGGCGGTGACCAGGTTGTTGCAGCCGGGGCCGATGGAGGTGGTCACCGCCATCATGCGACGGCGGAAGTGCGCCTTGGCATAGGCGGCGGCAGCCAGCGCCATGCCTTGTTCGTTGTGGGCGCGGAAAGTCGGCAGCGCGTCGCGCATCGCGTACAGCGCCTCGCCGAGACCCGCCACGTTACCGTGGCCGAAAATCGCCCATACGCCACCAAAAAGCTGCTCGCGCGTGCCGTCCTCGGCCTCCACATACTGCGCAGCCAGAAAGCGCACCAGCGCCTGGGCCACCGTCAAGCGTACTGTCTTCACCTTTGTCTCCTTGTCCATGCGGCCTGCCGTGGGCCGTTACGCCGCCGTCAGCGTGCGGCTACCTGCTCACGATATAGGAACGGCGTCATTTTGCAAAATATTTTCTTAAATTTAAATCAATAGAAATTAATTTCGCAACGTCGCTTGCGCCTGTGTCAGCCATCAGCCCAGATACGGCTGCTGCCCCATGTTCTCCGGCAGATACAGCCGGAACTCGCCCGCCGCCGACGCCGCAGCATCCGCCGGCGCCATCTCCAGTGCCGCCAGCACATGCTGCAGCGCGCGGATCGCCTGCGTGTCCGGGTCCTGGTCGATCACCACGTCCAGCAGCCCCTGCTGCATGTACAGCCGGTGGTCGTCGGAAATCTCGTGCGTCACCCAGCACACCTTGTCCAGCGCAAAGCGGCGCAGCGCCGCCTCGATGCCGGGCGAACCGGCCCCGGTATTGTAGATGCCGGCGATCACGTCGCCGCGCTGGAAAGCCTGGCTCACCGCCCAGTAGCACTTGTCCGGGTCGTCGTGGGTTTCGCTGCTGCGCGCATCGCACTCCAGCTCCGGAAACTGCGCCGCCAGCACCTCGCGACAGCCGCGGCTGCGCTCGATATGGCCACGGTAGTCGCGGCGGCTGGATAGCAGCAGGATGCGGCCAACCTTGCGGCACAGCCGCCCCAGCAGATAGCCGGCGGTGCGGCCGGCGGCGTAGTTGTCGATGCCGACATAAGCCGCGTCCGGCACCTCGTCCACCCGCGTCACCACCATGGCAATATGTTCGCCGCGCGCGCGCGCCTGTTGCAGCGCCGCCCGCACCGCCGGCGTATCCGGCGCCGCCACGATCAGCGCCTGGCGCTGGTGGCGGCGCTGGGTGATGGCGCGCAGCAGCGCCGCCTCGTCCTGGTCCGGCGTCCACAGCCGGTGCACCACCAGCCGCTTGTCCAGCATCGCCACCCCGCGCTGCAACGCCTGGTTGAGGCGCAGGAAGAATGGCGAGCGGTTGTCCGGCAGCACGATGTCGATATGAATCAGCCCGTGGCGGGTTTCCGGCAGCAGCCGCGGTACCCCCAGCTGCCGCGCCGCCGCCACCACCTGCGCCCGCGCCCGCGCCGACACGCTGCCGCGCTCGTTCAGCACCCGGTCCACGGTGGCGATGCTGACGCCAGCCAACGCGGCGATCTCGACAAAGCGCGCGCTTTTCTTGCGGCGAGGAGGTGTATCCATGCGTGCTTCCCTGGTGATGGTGGTGGCGTGATGCAACGTTGGCCGCATGCCTTCCGGCGCGGGCGGCCAACTCTTTTTTTCCATGTTACGGACAAACCGGCCCCGGATGCGCCTGCTGCTTATCCGGGCTAGCGCCCATTTTGACGATTTATCGTCAACAACAGTGCTGCCATTTCTGTTGACGGCCTCTAGATTTAGCCAACACCAGCCCCCGACACAGGGTGCGGCCAACACTAAAAACCGGAGGAGATCATCATGAAAATTGCACTCGACCCCTATATGCACCGCCACCTCAGCCTGCCCGAGCTGGTGAAGAAAACCGCCGAGCTGGGCTACGACCAGATCGAGCTGTCACCGCGCGCCGACTTCCTCGACTGGTGGGTGATGCCGCGCGCCCACAAGCAGCGCATCGCCGAATTCAAGCGCGCGCTGCGCGAGCATGGCGTCGGCCTGGCCACCCTGCAGCCGATGTACCGCTGGGCCAGCCCGTTCGAGGACGAGCGCCAGTGGGCGATGAAGTGCTGGAAGAAAGCCATCGAAGTGTCGGTGGAAATGGGCTGCCAGCTGATGATCTCCGAATTCGGCCGTGGCGCCTCGCCGGAGCGCTCCGTCGGCCAGGGTGCCGGCGCCAATACCCGCGAGATGTGCGAGGCGGCCTGGTGGCGCTCGATGGAAGAGCTGGTGCCGATCTTCGAGCGCGAGGGCATCACGCTGTCCGTAGAGCCGCACCCGGAAGACTGGGTGGAAACCCTGGCCCCGGCGCTGGACATCGTGCGCGTGCTCGGCTCGGACAAGGTCAAGCTGTCCTACATCGCGCCGCACACCTTCTACTACGGCGACGACATGGCCGCCATGCTGCGCGAGGCCGCGCCGGTGCTGGCCCATGTGCGCGTGGCCGACACCTTCAACCACAAGGCCAGCTCGCAGCTGCGCTACATCGTCAACCCGCCCGGCTCCAGCCACATCCGCGTGCACCAGCACCTGGACATCGGCGAGGGCGAGATCGACTGGGACGTGTTCTTCGCCACCCTGGCCGACACCGGCTTCGACGGCGTGCTGTCGTCCTGCGTGTTCGCGTGGGAAGAACGCGCCGATGAATCCTCGCGCTTCATGCGCGGCGAAATCCAGCGCTACCTCGACAAGTACGCCCGTTAACCCGGCACCACGAATCCGTCACCCCGTGCCGCAACGGGGCCGGCCCCGCTTTACCCAGAACAAACAACCGGAGACACCGAACATGAGCCGCATCGACTTTGCCATCAACCGTATCAGCGCACCGCGCCTGTCGTTCCAGGACTACCTCGCCATGTGCCAGCGCCTGGGCGTAGCCACCATCGAGATCCGCAACGACCTGAACGGCGTGGAAATCAGCGACGGCACCGACCCGGCCGCCATCCGCGACGCCGCGCAGGCCGCCAATATCCGCATCCGCTCCATCAACGCGCTGTATCCATTCGATGTGTTCGATGCCGACCTGCAGGCGCGCGCGGTGAAACTGGCCGCCTACGCCCGCGACTGTGGCGCCGAAGCACTGGTGATGTGCCCGCTGAACAGCTGGGAAGACAAGCGCAGCGCCAGCGAGCGTTACCACGACCTGGTCAGCGCACTGAAGCAGCTGCGCCCGATCCTGGACGACCACGGCATTACCGGTCTGGTGGAACCGCTGGGCTTCGAAGAGTGCTCGCTGCGCCGCAAGTCCGACGCGGTGAAGGCGATTTTCGATGCCGCCGGCGAGCGCCACTACCAGCTGGTGCACGACACCTTCCACCATCACCTGTCCGGCGAGGACATCTTCTATCCGGAGCTGACCGGCCTGGTGCACATCTCCGGCGTGGAATCGACCGAGCTGGCCGACAACCAGATGCGTGACGGCCACCGCGTGCTGGTGGGCGATGCCGACCGCCTGGGCAACCTGCGCCAGCTGGCCATCCTGCTGCAGCGCGGCTACGACGGCGTGGTGTCGTTCGAGCCGTTTGCCGCCGAGATCATGGAAGCGACCGACAGCGAAGCGCTGCTGCGCAGCAGCATGGACTACATCCGCCACTCGCTGACCTGAGCAAGACAAGCCCACAAGGTTGGCCGCAAGCCATGCGGCCAAGCTTGACCCGACAGCAACAACAGCAGCAACCACATAGAGAGAACAGATCATGACATTGCAAATCGGCGTAATCGGCACCGGTGCCATCGGCCAGGACCACATCCGCAGAATCACCCAGGCGCTGTCCGGCGCCCGCGTGGTGGCGGTCAACGACATCAACCCGCAACAGGCGCGAGACACCGTGGCGCGCTACCAGCTGGACGCCATCGTGCATACCGATGCCCACGCGCTGGTAGCCGACCCGGCGGTACAGGCGCTGCTGGTCACCTCCTGGGGCCCGACGCACGAAGAATTCGTACTGGCCGCCATTGCCAAGGGCAAGCCGGTGTTCTGCGAGAAGCCGCTGGCGGTGACCGCCGAAGGCTGCCGCCGCATCGTCGACGCCGAAATCGCCCACGGCAAGCGCCTGGTACAGGTCGGCTTCATGCGTCCGTACGACGCCGGCTACCGCGCGCTGAAAGACGTGATTACCAGCGGCAAGATCGGCGCGCCGCTGATGTTGCACTGCGCGCACCGCAACCCGAGCGTGGGCGACAGCTACACCACGCCAATGGCGATTACCGACACCCTGATCCACGAGCTGGACGTGCTGCGCTGGCTGCTGGACGACGACTACGTGTCCGCGCAGGTGGTGTTCCCGCGCAAGAGCAGCCACGCCAGCTCGCACCTGGCCGACCCGCAGATCGTGCTGCTGGAAACCACCCGCGGCGTGCGCATCGACGTGGAAATCTTCGTCAACTGCCAGTACGGCTACGACATCCAGTGCTCGGTGGTGGGTGAAAGCGGCATTGCCAACCTGCCGGAGCCGGCCAGCGTGCTGCTGCGCAGCGACGCGCGGCTGGGCACCACCATCCTCACCGACTGGAAACAGCGCTTCATCGACGCCTACGACGTGGAGCTGCAAGCCTTCATCAACGGCATCCGTGACGGCCAGCTCACCGGCCCGTCGGCCTGGGACGGCTACGCCGCCGCCGTGGCCGCCGACGCCTGCGTCAAGGCACAGGAAACGCGCCAGGTCGAAGCCATCAGCATGGGTGCGCGCCCGGCGTTCTATCCGCGCTAAGCATCAGTTCACGATCTGCGGTGTTGTACTACTTGCTGCGCCTGGGGCGATACAGCGTTGAAAGTGTCTTCGAAATGCGCATTGACTTCATGTCAATGCCGCTTCCTCAGCCGCTTTCGCCTTGTCTCGCCTTAGCTCGCAAGATCGTGAGCCAGCCAAGGTAATAACAGCCGCCGGCTGCCGCACGATCACTGTCAGGGTGACGGCAGCCGGTGCGCTGTTGCAGGCATGGCACAAGCAGTGACGCCAAAAATTTTTCTAGTTAAATAGTATTTGAGAAATTAATTTCTAATCTTATACTGCGTTGGCAACAGGTCGCCCGCCACGGGCGCCACCAGATCGCCAGCGCTGCCGGTGTTTCCGACAGGCAGGCGACCAACCTACAACACGGAGAACACCATGATCGACGTAGCCCTGTTCGGCGCTGGCCGTATCGGCAAGATTCACGCGGCCAACCTGTTTGCGCACCAAGGCGTGCGCCTGAAATACGTGGTGGACACCCACGCACCGTCCGCCGCCGCGCTGGCCGAACAATACGGCGCCAGCGTCACCGACACCGACACCGCGCTGAACGACAGCAGCGTCGGCGCCGTCATCATCGCCAGCAGCACCGACACCCACGCCGAACTGATCCTGCGCGCCGCCGCCGCCGGCAAGGCCATCTTCTGCGAGAAGCCGGTCGATCTGGATCTGGCCCGCGCCCGCGACTGCGCCGCCGCAGTGGCTGCGGCCAACGTGCCGTGCCTGATCGGCTTCCAGCGCCGCTACGACCCGACCTTTGCCGCCGTCAAAGCACGCATCGACGCCGGCGAAATCGGCAGCCCGGAAATGCTGATCGTCACCAGCCGCGACCCGGGCGCCCCGCCGGTGGACTACATCAAGCGCTCCGGCGGTATCTTCAAGGACATGCTGATCCACGACTTCGACATCTGCCGCTGGATCCTGGCCGACGAAGTAGTGAGCGTGCACGCCAGCGCCAGCGTGCTGACCGACCCGGCCATTGCCGATGCCGGCGATGCCGACTGCACCGCGGTCACCCTGCGCACCAGGAGCGGTCGCCTGTGCCAGATCAACACCACCCGCCGCGCCGCCTACGGCTACGACCAGCGCTTCGAGGTGCAGGGCAGCCTTGGCATGTTGCAGGCCGGCAACCACCGCCCGACCGAAGTCACCGCCTTTGGCAGCAAGCAGGTGGCCACCGACCTGCCGGAACACTTCTTCCTGGAACGCTACCAGGCCGCCTACGCCGGCGAGATGGCGCACTTCTTCCACGTCATTACCCAGGGCGAGATGCCGCGCACCACGGTAGAGGACGGCGTGAAGGCGCTGGAGCTGGCCGACGCCGCCACCCGCTCGTGGCAGGAAGGCCGCGTCATCACCCTGTAAATCATTGCCAAACCTGCTTGCAACCTCAGCCAAGCCCGGAGCTGTCGCGTGACAGCGGCCTGCATCGCCGCTCATGGACGATAGGAACGGCAGCATCGCGCTTGGCGCAAGCAGGGTTGGCGCCCCATGCATAAGGACAGACCCGTGACTACAGTACGTATCGCCATCGTCGGCCTCGGCCGTCTTGGCCGCCGCCATGCGGCCAACCTGCAACAAACCCACGGCGCGCAGCTCGTTGCCGCCTGCAGCCCGGTAGCGGAAGAGCGCGACTGGGCCGCTACCGCCCTGCCCGGCGTGGCGCTGTATGCCGACTACGCCGAGGTGCTGGCCAATGCGGACGTCGACGCCGTGTTCCTGGTCACCCCCACCTCGCTGCACGCCGAGCAGATCATTGCCGCGCTCAGGGCCGGCAAGCACGTGTTCTGCGAAAAGCCGCTGGCGCTGAACGTGGAAGACTGCCTAGCGGTGGAGGAAGAAGCTGCGCGCCACCCGCAGCTGAAGGTGATGATCGGCTTCGTGCGCCGCTTCGATGCCAGCTACCGCGACGCCGCCGACAAGCTGGCTGCCGGCAGCGTCGGTCGCCCCTACCTGCTGCGCTCGCAAACCTGCGACCGCAACGACGAATCCGGCTTCTTCGTACGTTTCTCCGCCAGCAGCGGCGGCATCTTCATGGATTGCAGCATCCACGACATCGACCTGGCGCGCTGGCTGCTGGGCAACCCCAAGCCGAAGCGGGTATGGGCCACCGGCACCAATGCACTGCACCCGGCGCTGGCCGAGCACCAGGACGTGGACAACGGCGTGGCGATGTGCGAGTTCGAGGGCGGCCAGCTGGCCTGCTTCTACGCCTCGCGCACCCAGGCGCACGGCCACGAGACGCTGACCGAGATCTTCGCCAGCGAAGGCCGCCTGACGGTGGGCGCCAACCCGCGCGCCAACCGGGTGGAGATCAGCGACGCCCACGGCGTGCGCAACGAGTGCGTGCAGGACTTCTACCAGCGCTTTGCCGACGCCTTCGTTACCGAGGCGCAGGTTTTCGTGGACACCATCCGCGACAATCGCCCGTCGCCGGTGACGCTGGCCGACGCACGCGAAGCCACCCGCATCGGTCTGGCCATCACCCAGGCATTCCGCAGCGGCGAGGCTGTAAATCTGTAACGGTTGTTGCACAAACTGGGGCTTGCGTACGTCTGGTCGAATGACGGCGCAAGCAAGTCCCTCCCCTCTCAAGTATCAGATCAGTGGTGTGGTCGGCTAAGCGTGGGCGGGATTGCCAGATGCTCCGGCCAACGCCAGCCTGGACAGCTCGGCAAAGTAACGAGCGCCGGTGATCAGGATGTCATCATTGAAGTCGTAGCCCGCGTTGTGCAGCGGCGTCGCGCCCTCTTCACCAACCGCGCCATTGCCGATGAAGATGAAATTGCCCGGCACCTGCTGCAAGAAGGCACCGAAGTCTTCGGAGATCATCATCGGCGCCACGTTGTCGTCCACCTGCCGGCTGACCGTTTTCGCTGCCGCTACCGCCAGCGCGACGTACTCGGGCGAGTTCACGGTCGGAGCGAATTCGTGGGTGTAGCTGAATTCGCAGAGGGCGCCGTGGGCGCGGCAGATGCCTTCGGCCAGCTCCCGCATGCGGCTGGCGAGCAGCGCCTGGATTTCCGGGCTGTAGCTGCGCGTGTCGCCCTTGATGACGACCTCGGACGGAATCACATTGCGCAGGCCGTCGGTGACGAACTCGGTGCAGGACACCACTGCCGGCTGGCTGGGGTCGACGTTGCGCGACACCACCGTCTGCAGCGCCAGCACGATCTCGGCGCCGATCACCAGCGGGTCGATGCCCATGTGCGGCCGCGCGGCGTGGGTGCCGCGGCCGTGGATGCGGATAACGAAATTGTCCTCGCTGGCCATGATGCCACTCGCACGGGTGGCGAAGCTGCCGGCCGGCATACCCGGCATATTGTGGGCGCCGAAGATGGCATCCACCGGAAAGCGCTCAAACAGCCCGTCGGCCATCATCGCCTTGGCGCCGCGGCCGTGTTCCTCCGCCGGCTGGAAGATGAAGCGCACGGTGCCGTTGAAGTCGCGCCGCTCGCTCAGCAGCCGCGCCGCGCCCAGCACCATGGCCATGTGACCGTCGTGACCGCAGGCGTGCATCTTGCCAGCGCTGCAGGAGGCATGCGCGCGTTCGGGCACGTTCTCCTGGATGTGCAACGCATCCATGTCGGCGCGCAGGCCGATGACGGCCCCGCCATCACCAACCCTGAGGTTGGCGACGATGCCGGTGCCGCCGATGCCGGTGTGCACCTCCAGCCCCATCCCGCGCAGCTGCTGGGCAACAAAGGCGGCGGTGTTCACCTCCTCGAAGCCGGTTTCCGGGTGCCGGTGCAGATGGTGGCGCCAAGCTACCAGCTGTTGTGACAGTGCTTGTTCGGACATCCTGTTTCCCCCGTTAAGCTGCTTACTGAGCATGATCGACCATCCAGCGTGCCTGGCGTTTGGCCACGCTGCTGGCCGACTCCCCAACCAGCGCCTCGTACACGTTGGGTGCAGTGGCGCCTTCGGTGTTGACCACCAGCACCCGCGACTGCCCGTTCAGCCTGACCGCCGCACGTCGAGCCGGGTCCGCAGCCAGCACCTGCAGCCCGGCCAGACCGGCGGCGCCGGATTCGCCGGCGACAACGGGCACGTCGCGCGGCGAGCCTGCGGCCAACGTTTGCATGGCGCGCACCGCGTCTTCGTCCTGGATGGTGAGAAAATCATCGATCGCCTGTTCCAGCACCTGCCACGCCAGCGGCGAGGTCTCGCCGCAGGCAAGTCCGGCCATCACCGAATCCACCGAGCCGGTGGCGCGGGAGGCGCGGCCCTGCAGTGCGCTCTGGTACAGGCAATCGGCCTGCTCCGGCTCCACCACGATGAAGCGCGGGCGCTGATCGCCGTAGTGCTGCCACAGATAGCTGGCCAGCCCCGCCGCCATGCCGCCGACCCCGCCCTGCAGCAGCACGTGGGTGAACGGCTCGGCCTGCTGCGCGTCCAGCTGCTCTGTGATCTCGGCGGCGATGGTGCCATAACCCTGCATCACGTCGCGCGGGATGGCCTCGTAGCCGTCGTAGGAGGTATCGGACACCACGTGCCAGCCGTGCGCTGCGGCCAACCTTGCCGCCTCGGTCACCGATTCGTCGTAGTTGCCGCTGATGCGCACAATGCGCGCACCGTAGGCGGCAATGGCGGACTCGCGCTCCGCGCTGACGTGGGCATGTAGCACGATCACGCACTGGCAGCCCACGGTCTGGGCAGCGGCAGCCAGCGCGCGGCCGTGGTTGCCGTCGGTGGCGCTGATCACGGTTATGCCGCTGACCTGGCCGCGATTATTACTACTTAACAGCTGTGCCGGGTCCAGTACCGGATTCAGCCGTGCCAGCAGGCGGATCAGCGCGGCCGGCGCACCCAGCGCCTTGAAGCTGCCAAGCTCCGAGCGGAAGGATTCGTCCTTGACCGCCAGTTGCGCGATGCTCAGCCTGGCAGCAAGCTCCGGCAGACGCCACAGCGGCGTGGCCTCGCGGCTCAGGCGCTGCCACGGCACCAGCCAGCGGCGGCTTTCATCGGCAGCGCGGATATTGAGGATGGTTTGCAGCGAGTCGGGGTAGGCACCGTGGTTGGCCTTGGGGTTGTGGGTCAGCATATGCAGGGTCTCCGGGGCAATGATCGGAATGAATGGGTCAGGCAAGCAGGCACTTGAGCACGACATCGAGCAGCACCTGCGCGCCCTGCAGCAGCTGGGCGTCGTCGGTGTGTTCGCGCGGGTTGTGGCTGATGCCGCCGTGACTGGGGACAAAAATCATCGCGGCGGGCGCGATGCGGGCAATCATCTGCGCGTCGTGGCCGGCGCCGGAGGTCATGCGCCGGCAGCTCAGGCCACGGGCGGCGGCAGCATGCTCGACCTCGGCCACCAGGTGTTCGGCAAACAGCACCGGTTCAAAGCGGGCCAGCCGCTCACTGTGGATGCGGACCTGCTCCTGCTGCTCCAGCTGGGCGAGGTAGTCGCGCAGCGCCTGCTCGGCCGCCTGCAGCCGGCTTTCGTCCGGGTCGCGCAGATCGACACTCAGCACCGCCTTGCGCGGAATCACGTTGATCAGGTCCGGCTCGAAGTGCAGCGAGCCGACGGTGGCCAGCGTGGTACCGGACTGTGCGGCCAGCTGGCGCACGAAGGTGACGATGGCAGCGGCGGCCCAGCCGGCATCGTGGCGCAGATGCATCGGCGTGGTACCGGCATGGTTGGCCTTGCCCTGGATGGTCAGCTGCTGCCAGGAGATGCCCTGCAGGTTGGCCACCGCGGCGATCTGCACGCCTTCGGCCTCCAGCACCGGCCCCTGCTCGATATGCAGCTCCAGGTATTCGTGCGGCACGATGCTGCCTGCGGCCAGCTCGCCGGCGTAGCCGATGCGCAGCAACTCGTCGCCCAGGCGCGTGCCGTCGGTGCCGATGCTGTCCAGCGCCGCCTGCAGCGGCAGGCGGCCGGCGTGGACCAGCGAACCCATCATGTCCGGCTGGTAGCGCACGCCCTCCTCGTTGCTGAAGGCGGCCACGGTAATCGGACGGGACGGCAGCACACCCGCCTGGCGGAAGGCGCGCACCACGGCCAGACCGGCCAGCACGCCGTAGCAGCCGTCCAGCGCACCGGCGTTTTTTACCGTATCGATGTGCGAGCCCAGCATCAACGGGCGGGCATCCGCGCCAACGTTGGCCGCAGGCAGGGTGCCAAAGATATTGCCGATCTGGTCGATCTGGACGATGAGTTCCAGCTCGTGCATCCAGTGCACCAGCTGGTCGCGGCCGGCTTTTTCGGCATCGGTCAGCGCGATGCGGGTGCGGCCGCCCGATTCAGGCTCGGCACCAATCTCGCCTAGCGCCCGGATCTGGCGCAGCAGAGTGTCGCCATCGAGGGGCAGTGTGTCCATCCGTGGGGTTAGCGGCATGTTTCGTCTCCAGAGGGCCAGCATAAGGGCTGGCCAGTAGCGAAATAATATTGCTGAACTACCGTGAATTTTTCTTGATAATTGAGGATGGATCGCAAAAATATTGCGTTTATGGACAAGCAGCTGCAAACGGGAACAAAGCAATGAACAACCAGCTGGATAGCTACGATCTGAGACTACTGGCGGTGATCCAGCAAGACGCGCGCACGCCGCAGAACGAGCTGGGCGAAGCAGTGAACCTTTCCACCGCCGCGGTGAACCGTCGCCTCAAGCGGCTGGGCGAGGAGGGCGTGATTGAGCGCTACACCGCGGTGATCGCACCGGATGCCGTGGGCTACGGGCTGACCATCATCGCCACGGTGGAAGTGGAAAGCGAGCAGATCGACCAGCTGGACGCGACCCGCCGCACCTTCACCGCCTGCCCGCACGTGCAACAGTGCTACTACACCGCCGGCGAGTGGGACTTCGTGCTGGTTTTCGTGGTGCAGCACATGGAGCAGTACAACGAGCTGACCCGCAAACTGTTTTTCGGCAACGCCAACGTGAAGCGCTTCAAGACCCTGGTGGCGATGAGCCGTGACAAGGTCGGTCTGACGCTGCCGCTAGGGGAAGGTTGAGCGCAGATTGTTATTCAAGCGGGTATAGCTACCTATCGTTTCAACCACAGTTTTGACAGCAGCAGCCCCCCCACGACTGAACTGTTGCCGGTCATCTGTTCATAAAGACCTAGGTTCTAAAAGTTGATAGTTATCCTACTGAATATTGCTGTTGCCAATGCCACTAAAATATCATAGGATCATCTAATAACCGAGCTGTCGGTATAACAGCCTTTCAAACGCATCACCCAATATGCAGTCTGACACCGAGCCACTAATCTGGCACTCAGGTGGTTTACTGCCCATCTCCTGCCTCCTCAGCAAGATGGTTCTCACGTAGTTCATGACCCGTAGCGTACCCTTGGTGCGCCATCTGCTTGCGCCTAAGACATGGGTTCTGCCCATCGATTTTGCCGCTTTCACTTTGACTCAGCATTTACCGTCAACGTAGTCATCTCGCTATTTTACGAAAATGTCAAAAGCATTTTTCCATTCCATATTGCGATGATGTCTACGCATTATTCGTCAACGTTCGTTGACGCCATTTTATTTTCGAGAAAAACCATGATCAAACTACGTTTAGCAGGAACTCAATTCAATGCCATCAAATACTCAACAAACAGCACACACATTTGAAACTATCAATATTCCACAGCATGCGCTGATTCGCGTGATCTGGGAGGCTTTCAAGCAGATCTCTTTCTCGGTGCCCACTAGCACCCGGATTACACCGGCCCAGTTTTCCCAGTCTGGTTTTCCAACACTGCAAATTTGGCGCCCAATGCCTCAAAGCCCTTGGGAGTTACTTGCTGGTTTTCGCACTTATAACCTTGCCAAGACGGCCAGTCTTAAGGAAATGGTCGTCATTGAACGCACTGGGCTTAGCGAAGCAGAAGCCTTCGACATTGCAATGAACGACATTCTGCTGCCGCTATTAATTTGGAGCCATGGCAATAAAAGTAGTAGCACCCAAGTACTCTATTTTTGCAAAACCGTCCGCCAAAACATGTCCGAACCTTATCGGAAACAATTGCCGCGACAAGCTGAACTCCGACAATGCTTAAATCTCGGCGAGTATGTCAGTCGAAAACAACCTGCCACACCGAGTAAACTAGCCCAGTTGAGACTGGCACTCTCCTCTGCTGTAGCAAACGTGAATAATGAAGAGTCGGTGCACCATGGCAAAAACTGACTCCCGTTTCAGAGAGGACAGTCTCGGCGCATTGTGCCAACTCGTTCACATCGAACCCGATGCCCTCCGTCCACTACTGGACTGGATTAATGCACCGCCCAACCTGCAACAGTTTCGTGCCGTCATCGGCAATCTGCTGCAGCTGTTCGAGTTTGCTCAGTCCTCGCCCCTGCTCCCGGAACTCAATCTGGAAGAAGTACGTGTTACCGAGTGGAAAACTACTCTGCAAACGCTACATGACACACTACCTGCGGATTTTCCACGCGAACTGCGGCACCTGAATGCACGGGAGGATGTCCGTCCAAACGGCCTCATCGGCAGCTACTCGGAATATGCCTCTCTCGTCGCGAGCAATCCTCGCTACCCGGCGGAACAGGAGGTAGCCATTCGGTGCCTACATTTCATTGCACTGGGTTGTGCCGCAGGCTACCGTCAGCAAATTGCCTCTGGAGAAGTCAAGCAATCCACGGATTGTATTTATTCGGGCATGCTCAAAATTCGCGCCTTGGAAAAGCCGAACAAACGCCCGGCCTTTCCGATTCCCGATCTGACAGCCGCGACCTCTCTGGATGAATGCCAAGCACAGATTGAGGCGCTGGCCAATGCCGCCAGTGATGACGATAGCCACACATGGTGTCAAATGATACGCGGCCTTATTCGCGCCTACCGGGAAGGCCGAGAAGGCAACCGAGGAGGTTATCGCCTGAAGGTGGACAGGGTTGTTGAACCAGAGACATTGTCGGAGCAGGACGATCCCGACTGGATCACAGAAACAGGGTACTCTCGCCCTCCCCCACTCATTACCGTCACTACCTTTGTCAGTCGCCCAGACAAGGCCAGCAGCCGAGAGCTGACCAATCTGGGGCTCTCACCAGAGGAATGGGCAACTCAAACAGCAATCGCGTTTGATGAACCTGGGACGCCGATTCATGCAACGCAAAATGCTCAACTCAGTCGACTCAGGAACCGAGGGCGCCTGAACGCGATCATCCAGTCGGCTCAGACTCTGCCCGATAGCTGGGGCACCCCCACTGCCTATGAAATAGAGCAGCTGGTACGCCAGCTAAGCCGCGATCTACAACCGGCACTCAAAATAATCCCGCCTGCTGACATCCCTGCACTGCAAGCTCTCCTTCTGCTTCGACTCTGGACCGGTCGCCCGCTTGACGATTTGCTGGCCCTGCGACTCGTTCCGGATCTGGAGCGCTATACAGTACATAATCAGCAACAGCTGACATTCATTGAAGACGCCGCCGTGTTGGCGCTCCCCATCAGCTCACCCACACGACAACGTGGCATCAACCCGATTGATCAGGCTCTACTGCAAAGTCCGGAGCTGGGTGGTCGCCCAGCCTCATCTGAAAGCAGTATTTTTGTCCGTCTTCCCAAAACAGCTACGGCCATTCTGAAAAAATTCTTTGATGGCTGGCACCAAACCAAAAGGCGAAAAGCAAGCAGCCAACCATTTCAGCATCGCAACACCAACTTTGCCGAAGGCATCAAATCCTACCTCGCCAATATCAACGATCAATCAGCAACGCGCTGGACCGAAGCGCGCCAGTCACAGATCATGCGGCAGGCCATTCTGCAGAGCAGCGGTGACTAGGTATTTGTCTACCTACTCACCAGACAGGAACCTGGGCATGCCGTTGTCGCGGCACATTATCAATGTACCGACGTAGGTTACCTGACGGCGGTTTTCCAGCGCGCGCATGAGTGGATCATGTCGACCGTTCGCGATGGTACTGCACCACACCATCCGCCTATTGAGGCCCTACCCCATGTAGCCGGCATCGGCAGTCAGTTAGCGGTTTCAGATACATTTGTACGCGAGCTTTCCAGCCATCTCAAACAAGCCATTCGATTCCAGCAGCGGCAATCTCCGTCTAACAGCACTTGGGTTGGCATCCACAACGCACTGGTCGCATATATCGCCCATTGGCTGGGTTTCTGCTCGGGTTATCGAGCTGTACGTGACCCACTGCATGATCCACGGGAACTGGATCAGCAAACAGGTTTACTGGTTATTAGTGACAAGGATGACGACAGCTATCGGCATTCGCGGGCGGTCTGCTTGCCACTCAGCTTCGTCGACCAGATCCATGAGTATGTGGAGCATCTGCTGAGCCTGGCCAATAAGCTGACAAGCAAACCTGAGCTGAAAATCCACATCCGCCAGCTCTGTCAGCTCTATCGTGATCCAGATACCAGCAGTGGAGGGACCACCCAAGGCATACCATTTCTTTTTTTCCTGAGCCCACAACTGCGGGTTCGCAGCGTCTCCCCTAGCACACTCGGTGAGTTCAATCCAACCGATTTGCCTGCCAATATTGACCGGCATTATTTACGGAGCAAGCTGAGCGAGCTCGGTGCACCACCGGAGTACATCGACTATTACATGGGACACTGGGAGCGTGGCGAGGAGCCATATCAAAAATATTCGATGATCAGTCCGTTACAAATTGGCAGGATCCTCCAGCCTTACCTGGCACAGATCAACAAGTCCTGTGGCTGGCGGGTACAGATTGGCTTGCGCGGTAGCTAAATCCCCTTCTGGAGATTACTGGATGAATGACGCCACAATTTGGACAGGCTGGTCTCTCAGCTATGTCGACAACAGCCCGGGAAACCACGGGCATCAAAAACGGCATGCGAATCGCGCGAAACAGCGTAAAAACGCGGAACTGGCACTGCTAACACAACTGGATAAGCTCCAGCCGGGTTCAGGCACAGGGCAACCTTCACTACAATTCAGTCAGGAACTGCTGGCTGAACTTGAACAATGGCAATGGACAGATCCGCAGCAGATTTCCCACATCAAGCACCTGCGTACGTTTCTTCGCCGGGGACTGGTCAATGGTCAGCAAGCGTTGCACTGGCAAATTGTGCTGCCGCCTCCAGTCCTTACCTTGCCAGCCATTAGCAACCCGCTGACACCCCAAGCCTGTTCGTCACTCCCCTCGTTTCGCAAGCAGATTCAGCTTTTCGTGGCGACATTGTATCCGACCTGGTCAGGCTCACAGCGGGAGCAAGTCGCCATAAAACTACGCTGGGGTCAGTTCTTGTTTAGCAGCGTGGCACTAGGCGGCCTGCTGGATGCGGCAACCTGGTTGCAGCTTCCGTTCTGCCAGGACAAAGTTCAACGCTGGCAAGACCAAGTATGGATTGAGCTTTTTACAGCAGAACTTCCCGAATATGTTCAAGCCAAACGTGCACCGCGGCACTGGTTCCCAGACCCGGTAAGTCTGATCTTGTTCAAGCACCTGCCTCCGGCACCGCTTGACCGCTGCCATGACAGAGACTCTACTCGCCGATGGGTATACGGCTGTCTGCAGGACTTTCTGACCTATCTCAGCGACAGCCATCAGGGGCAAGCCAACGCCCATAGCCTGCCCCGGCGTCAACTGCATCAAAACATCGAGCAGTGGCTTTGTGATGCCACCACGTACTGGCAGCTGGTCTTGCCCCCCTTCCTTATCGAACATAGCCGCGGCCAAAGTGGTGTAACCGCTTGGACCACATCATGTTGGCATCGTATTCTGGAGAAAAAGTGTCCTCCCCAGACGAAGACTCACGAGGTACCGTTTGTTCCGGCATCAGTTCAAGCCCCGATAAAAGTGACTCAGGTTGCAACGGGTGAGCAGATACAACAACTCTATAATGCGATCAAAAAGGCCCTGCACCACTCATCCAAGCAGCCTGATCCCACTCACAAAACAGTGCATCATCGCCTACGATCCCTCAAGGAGGGTGCACTAGAAATCAGCATCGTAATAGGTGGGCTACTGGACTGGATTCTGTCCCGCTACAGCAAAAAGGAAATCCGCCGCAGCACTGCCTACCAAGAATTGACGAGCCTGGGCCAGAGCCTGCTCGCCGAGCTGGATGAAACCATGCTCGCCGACATGGAGGCGGCTGACTTTGAAACTGTTTACGAGGCCATCCTGGACCATGTAACCAAACCCCAAACACGCTCGCAGAAGGCACACCAGTTACGCCGCTACCATCTGCACATGATGCAGCTTGCCGGTTGGCCCAGCTTGCATATTTCCATAGACGGGTTGAACGGCGCACAGCAAGCAGATGCCAATATTCTGACGGAAGAGGAGTATCAATGCCTGTACTCGGCACTACAGCAAGCCAAAGGCGATCTGTACTGCCATATACAGCTGATATTGCTGATCTTGGGATTTCGCTGCGGCCTACGTATCAGCGAAGCCAGGGGCTTACGGCTGGAAGATATTCATTATCGCGGAACATTAGGAGTGATAGATGCACCTGCCAGCAAACTTGGACGACTGAATGCGACATTGCTGGTCAGGCGTAGCCCCTTCAGCCGGCTAAAAACCGACAATGCCAAGCGGCAACTGCCGCTCAGCCAGCTATTGGCTAACCACGAGTTGGCGGAGCTACTGAGTTACCATCAACAGCAACGTCACCGTACTGGTGCTCAACGTGGGCGTTATTTGTTTGCCAGCGAAGCTTCAAATAGCCGCCCCATTGATTTGGAGCTCGTTCAACCGGCACTGCATCACCTCATGCGACAAGTCACAGGCGATCATGAAATGCGCTATCACCATCTGCGCCATTCGTTTGCCACCCATCTGGTCCAGCTTTTTACAGGGCACCATCACCACTCACGCTACCCAGCCACTGGGCTACTCCCATCAGCGATGACTGCCCCGTGCCGCGACTCGTTGCCCATGTTTCACCCAAGAGTGAGCTCAGTCGAAAGGGACTATTCGCAATCGCAGAATGGATTGGCCATGCCAACCCCGGTACCACACTCTGCCACTATGTTCACAACCTAGACCACCTTCTGAAAGATAATTTGTGGGCACACAGTTTTGAGCATCGGCGGAACGGTATCGGCCTGGCCAGACAGTTTGTAGAGCACATCCAGCCTGCACGTCATGTCGCGAATTTTCTTGGTATCAGCGATGAGAATCTACGCCAACGTAACAGCCGCCATGGACACTTAATGGGCTGGGTTCCAGCCTTACTTGGCCTGTCGGATCAATCTCGTGAACCGGAGCGGAAGCTGTGGCTTGTGCCTCAAAAGATTGATCTTCAGATAAATGCCCAGACTACCGAGCCACGCACTCTCGCCCAATTCGGTTTCGATGAATGGTGCAGCTTCCTGGGGCTTTGGCGCCAAGGCATCGCCATATCAACACTAGAGCAGATTTACTATCTCGCACCTGACAGCCTGCCACCCCAGCTGATCAAGCTACAAAAGCTATTTGGAAGAAAGGGTGCCAGAGGGGGTAAAACATTGGTACGAAAGCAGTTTAACCAATCAGGGCACGTGGTATTGATTCCAGTTGTGCCACGCGGCCATCAAGAACGTGAATCGGCACGACAATATTATTTATCTATTCAAAAACTGCTAGCGAAAGAAAAAAATAGCGACTACGTCGCCGGTCTACGTTACTTTGCCACCCACTATCGCACCTGGAATAACAAGATTCTTTGGCAAGGGCTAGAAGAAGAACGAGAGCGGCAATCAGGCTTATGGATGCTTATTGAAAAACTGGCTCCTCACATAGACCTTTCACCCCAAAAGAATATCACGCGCTTTACACGTAGCTTCGGCCATATATCACTGATAAGTCCACAAACTGGAAGGTCTAGTCACGGCCTTTATTTTGCCCTGCTGCTCGCCTGTATCACTCAAGCGGTCAGGTCCTGACCGACTGCAGATACAGGTGAACCTGACCAGCCGTGCCGATGGGGGCTGAACCATAGTCAGGCGCCTCTGGTCTTGCCCCCAGATTTACGTTAATTGCTCTCGTCACACTCCGGCCAAGCGGCAATGATCCTTTCGGCAAGCTGCTTGAGTTTTTCCATATCTTCCTGCTGTGTAGCATGCGGGGCAAGAAACACCCCACTGTGCCTTGGAATCACATGGATGTGGTAGTGCGGTACGGTCTGCCCCGCCGCGCTACCGTTAGCCTGCGCCAAAATGATGCCAGGAGGCTTCAACGCGGTCTTAACGGCGATGGCCGCCTTGCGCGCAGTCAGCATGCAGGCTGCGGCAGCACCTTCTGATAGCTCGAAAATCTGCGAAGCGGACTCTTTGGGAATAATGAGGAGATGGCCATCTGCTTGGGGCATGATATCCATGAACACCAGCGTCATCTGGTTTTCGAAAACCTTGATGCACGGGGCTGCGCCACGCAAAATTTTGGCAAATACATTATTGGGATCGTATGACATCACATTCTCTGTTCAATGAACCAGATTTCATTCTGGTGCAGATAAGGTATCAACCAGTAAATTGATATTTCAAGGCGTACTCTATTGTTGCAATGATCGCCAGCCTCTATTGGTCGCGTAGTTCAAACATCGTAACTCGGCTGACTTCCGGTTCTCGGCCTTTGCGGTCATTGCTTCTGTTGGCTGAATCAGTCAGCAATGCACCGGTAAGCTGCCCTTCATCGGCAAATCCCCCTGAACGGCAGCTTTTCTGTCGGGCGAACTCACACTCCCGACCCTTCTCTGTCGTTCCGCTTAGGCCGCAGTAGCGGCCGCTATCGTGTGTAAGGCGACCTCTGCCTGCCCGCGCGGACGGCTTTGCGCTCATGCAATGGCCTCGCCCATCAGTCGTCCACGCATCATCCATAGGTTGCTCAGAGCGAACAGCGTATGCAACTTCTGCGTGTTCTTCATCTGCCGCGATGGCATCTTTAGATGCCATCGTGCGCGGCGATGAACATGGCGACGGCCGACCGGCAATAGGATTCGATTTCGTTGTCGTCCTCTGCTCTCGCCTCATCGAAGCGTGCGATAAGTAGAAGATCGGATCCTTTGAAAAGCGCGGTAAATAAGCGGGCGGACCGGGGAACATCGGGCACGTGAAGAATTGCCTTCGCGTGTAACTGACGCAACATGACCTCGATTTGGGCGATGACATGGGCGGGCCCGGCTTCGTAATGGAGCTTGCTTAACGCCTTTTGATTAGTCTTGTCGGCCAAGACCATGGCTTCGACACTGCGGACGTCCGGGCTCAACAGCGTGCGAAGCAGGGATGACCCCATCGCCATGAGTTGATCTTCGGCCGAACCGTCGACACCTTCAAGAAGGGCCTGCGATGCAAACGGATGGCAGTGGGCCACCATCGCCGCGCTGAACAGCGCCTCCTTGTTCTCGAAGTGCCGATAGATGCTCAACTTGGATATCTTCGCTCGCTGGGCGACCTTGTCCATGGTCGTCGCTTGAAAACCCAATTCCATAAAGAGTTCGCAGGCGGTGTCAACTATTGTTTGACGAAGCGTCTCATTGACGGGCCGACCGCGTCGGCTCTGGCTTTTTTGGGTCATGACAATTACGGTACTTGACAGTATTCAAATTAACAATTTACGATACTATACAGTATCTAAAACGTGCACTCCAGTCACAACTTACCTCTGCCATCCTCTACTCGGAGCCCATTACCATGGATGACGTCATCATCATCGGCGGCAGCTTTGCCGGCCTGGCCGCCGCCCTGCAGCTTGGCCGTGCCCGCCGCAAGGTCACGGTCCTCGACACTTGCCGGCCACGCAACCGCTTCGGTCACCACTCGCATGGCGTGCTCGGCCACGATCACAAGCCGCCGTTGGACATCTTGGCCGAGGCGCGGCAGCAGTTGGCGCGTTATCCCACGATCAGGCTGGTCAATGCCCGGGCTGAGAGCGTGTCTGGCGCCATCGACGATTTCTGCGTCGTCACTGACGATAACGAAAGCCTAAAGACACGTCGCCTGATCCTGAGCTATGGTGTCGTTGATCAGTTGCCTGACGTCCCCGGCTTTGTCGAAAGCTGGGGCACGTCCATCGTGCCCTGCCCATATTGCGACGGTTTTGAAGTGGCCGACCAGCATTGGGGCGTCGTTTGGTCCGGCCCGCATTCGCACCAGTCAGTCAGGCTGTTCTGCGATTGGACCAACAAGCTGACTGTCTTCGCCGATGGCCATGACATCACGGCCGATATCCAGGCCGATCTGGCGCACCGCAACATACCGGTCATCGATGGCAGGATCACTGAGATCGCCCATCACGAGGGCCATATCTCCACCGTCAATCTGGATACCCACCGCAATATCTCAGTCGACATCCTGTTCGCACAGCCGCGCAACAAGCCGTCCGCACGCCTGCATGAGTCATTGGGCCTCGCCACGGTCGATACGCCCACCGGCACCGTCCTCAAGGTCGACGAGCGCCGTCAAACCAGCGTGCCCGGCATCTATGCTGCTGGCGACCTCGCCACGCCCTTCTTGCCTTCAGTTACCCAGTCTTCGTGGCAGGGTGCGATGGCGGGTATCTTCGCCCAGCAGTCGATGTTGGTTTGAGAGCACAGACTCCCTTCTCCCGTGGCGTCGTCGCCTTCGAAAAGGTTGGCATAGATTGGCGCGGTGAAGGATGGATCGTCGAGTTAAGGAGATGACATGGCAAAGCAAGGTGCCGATCAGGCCGGTGACTGGAATGGTCAAAGCGGGGAGCGCTGGGTCGCCAACCAGGCCCGGCTCGACGCTATGGTGGCGGTATTCGGCCAGGCCGCGATAGAAGCCGCTGCGCCCGCGACGGGTGAGCGCGTGCTGGACATCGGCTGCGGCGCGGGCGCGTCGAGTCTGGCTCTCGCAGCCCGTGTCGGCGCAGGGGGCCAAGTGCTGGGCGTGGACATATCCGAACCGCTGATCGGCCGAGCGCGCGCGCTTGTGCAACAGGATACGCCGGCCCTGTTCCAGGTGGCCGACGCCAGCAGCGCCGAGCTTCCCGAGGGCGCGTTCGACGTCCTGTTCTCGCGTTTCGGAGTGATGTTCTTCGACGATCCGATAGCGGCGTTCGCCCACATGCGACGCGCGCTCCGGCCCGGTGGGCGGGTCGCTTTCGTCTGCTGGCGCGGCGCGGCCGAGAACGATTGGGTGCGCCTGCCGGTGGGCGCGCTCAAGGGCATCGTCCCGCCGAGCGCGCTACCCGATCCCGAAGCGCCCGGCCCGTTTTCGTTCGGCGACCGGGGGCGCGTGGCATGCATCCTGACGGCGGCCGGCTTCACCGATATCGCTATCGCACCCTTCGACGCTTCCGTCCCGTTCGGCGAGGGCGTGACGCGGGACGCTGCGATCGACGACGCGGTGAAGATGACGCTTGAGGTCGGCCCGTTGTCGCGTGCGCTCGCAGATCAGCCCGACGACATCCGCGCCCGCGCCTCGGCCGCAGTTCGTGCTGCCTTCGCGGGCCTCCCCGGCGAGCGGTCGGTGATGATCAACGGCGCGGCGTGGATCGTCATTGCACGCAATCCAGTAAGCTGACAGGTGACGTCGACTGATGTGTCAGAACCGGCAATTCCTCGTGTCTCGGGGAGGGCCTACCTTGAGCGCCGAACGGCCGGAATGCGGCACTGATTGGCCATTGAGGGCGAAAAGAGCAGTGGCTCTTGATGGTCGAGAGCAGGATTTCCAAGTTGGCACCCGATAGCCGACAGATGGAAACGCAAGAGCAGCATTCTGGATGCTGTCAGTTACGGCAGCCCCCGGCCACTACCTGTCGTTATTCGTTCCGTAGGATCGGCCATTCGGGCGACTGATACGCTCTGAGAGCTGCGGGTCACACAACTTCTGTACTTCGGCCAAACCGGACATTCAGTTACCAATAGACCAACGGCTGCCTTCCTTCAGAAAGCAGCCGTCACAGCGCATTGACTTAGTCGCGGTAGCTGATACCGTTTGGTCCTGCCCCTACCTGGTACGTGTTGACCACA
This sequence comes from Vogesella sp. AC12, assembly GCF_024437575.1. Lineage (NCBI taxonomy): Bacteria > Pseudomonadati > Pseudomonadota > Betaproteobacteria > Neisseriales > Chromobacteriaceae > Vogesella > Vogesella sp. AC12. The sequence continues at coordinate 670,660 of NZ_JANFNU010000001.1, read as the reverse complement.
CTGTGTTGACGGTTGTCGATCACCGACACCGAGCCAGCCTCGATATTGCTGACGAAAACATACTGCCCGTCGCTGCTGATGGCCACACCGTGTGCACCGGGGCCTGTTTTCACCTCTGCAATGGTCTTGCCAACTGCCGGGTCGACAACCGATACGCGGTCATCCGGTTGCTTGCTGCTGCCCTGGTTGGCTACGAATACCTTGCTGCCGTCCGGGGTGGCGTACATCTGAATCGGGTTGCGGCCAACCTTGATCTTGCCAGTCAGCTTGCGGCTGGCGGTGTCGATCAGGCCCAGCGCGTTTTCGGCGCTGAGCGACACATAGGCCTGCTTGCCATCGGCGGCAAACCCCACCTGCACCGGGGCGTTGCCCACGGCGATGCGCCCGGTTTCCTGCAGGCTGGTCACGTCGATCACCGATACGCTGTCACTCTTCACGTTGGCCACGTACAGGCTGCTGCCGTCCGGGCTCAGGCGCAGGCCGTGCGGATAGCTACCGGTCTTGATGGTGGCGATCTGCCGCCGGCTTGCCAGCTCGTAGACCTGCACCGCGTTGTTATCGGCATCGGTGACAAAGGCCAGTTTGCTGTCACGATCGGTGACGACATGGCCCGGATGCCCGGCCACCGGCAGCACCATGCTCGGCTTTCCGGCCAGCGGCAGCTCGAACACCTGCAGCTCGCCGCCGCCCTGGCCACTGCCATGGTGGCCGGCATGGATGTTCATGCCCACCGCCAGCAGGTGCTTGCCGTCGGTACTGACCTGTACATTGTGCGGGGAAATCTCCAGCGGGATGGTGGTGACACTACCGTCTGCCAGCGTGATCTGACTGATGGAGTTGCCACGCTCGTTTGCCGTAAACACGGTGCCGGATGGCGCCGCCAGTGCGGAGGTGGCGGCCAGCGAAAAGGCGAGCAGCAGTGATGCGGGAATAAGCTTGCGCATGAGGGGTTCCTTTAATGATGGGGTATCTGCCCCTTGGCGGGGATGAAGGCGGGGGTGTGTTGTCGGTAGGATTGATAGCGCTCGCCAAACTGCGCCAGCATGTCGGCCTCTTCGTGCCGCGCAAGGCGAGAGTAGATCCAGACCAGAATCGGGAACATCAGCAAGGTCACCAAGGTTGGCCACTGCAGCAGGAAACCGAACATGATGATGACGAAGCCGACGTATTGCGGATGGCGAATGCGGGCGTAGGGGCCCGCCGTCGCCAGCTCATGCCGGCGCTGGGCGTGATACAGCACACGCCAGGCGGCGGCCAACAGCCAGAAGCCGGCAAAAATCAGCACGGTGCTGAGCAGGTGGAATGGCCCCCAGTGCGGGTTGCCACGCCAACCGAACATCACCTCCAGCAGGTGACCATTGTCGTGCGACATGAAATCGACACCGGGATAATGGCTGCCCAGCCAGCCGGACAGCAGGTAGATGGTCAGCGGGAAGCCGTACATCTCGGTAAACAGCGCCACGATAAAGGCGGAAAACACGCCCAGCGAGCGCCAGTCCCGTGCCGACTTGGGTTTTGTGAAGCTGAAGGCGAAGATGATGAAGACCAGCGAGTTGATCAACACCAGTCCCCATAATCCGTAGGCCTGCATGTGCTCGTTCATGGCTGTTCTCCATCCTTGTCTTGATGATGGTGACGTGGCGCCCCGCCATGGTGATGACCGTGGCCGTGATGCATGAACAGGTGCATCAGCGGGCAGGCCAGCAGCAACAGATACGGCAGCGCGCCCAATACATGCGCCCGGTGCTCGGTGAACAGCAAGAAACCGGCCACCAGTACAAAGCCGATGAAGACCCAGTGGCTGCGCTTGCTGTGCGGATCATGGTGTTCAGGCATGTCAGACTCCTTTGCCATGCGGGCTGTCATGCTCATCCGGTTTGTTGGCGGCGACTGCCGCATCAATCTCGGATTCCGCCTGCCGTGTCAGCCGGTAGCTCAGCCAGATCACGCCCCACGGGCATGCGGCCAACAGTAGTGCCAGCAACAGCGTGGCAAGCGATAAGCCGAAACGCAGCAGCACGAACGCCATGATGGCGAGCGCCAGCAGCGCGCAGAGTTGATAGGCTCGCGCCTTCATGATGTCGCTCCTTCGCCCTGGGTACTGATCGGCACCCGCTTGAGCAACGCCGAGTTGACGATGACCGACAGCGAGCTCAACGCCATGGCGGCGCCGGCCACCATCGGGTTCATGAAACCCAGGGCCGCGATGGGGATGCCGATGCTGTTGTAGATGAAGGCCCAGAACAGGTTCTGCTTGATCTTGCGCATGGTGGCGCGGGACAGGCGGATGGCGTTTTCCACGTCACGGACATCGTTGCGAATCAGGATGATTCCGCCGGTTTCCTTGGCCACGTCAGAGCCGGAGCCAATGGCGATACCGATGTCGGCAGTCGCCAGCGCCGGGGCATCGTTGACGCCATCGCCCACCATCGCCACCACCTCGCCTTCCTGTTGCAGCTGCTGGATAACCTTGACCTTGTCCTCCGGCAGCACTTCGGCAATCACCCTTTCGATCCCCAGCTGCCGGGCAATGGCGTCTGCAGTACGCTGGTTGTCACCACTGAGCATGACCACCTTGATGTGCTGCTGCTTGAGCAGGGCAATGGCTTCGCTGGCTTCGGGCTTCAGCGTGTCGGCCACGGCGATGATGCCAATCAGCTTGTCGGCATAGCCCACCAACATCGCTGTCTTACCGTTTTGCTCCAGGCTGCGCATGGCGTCATCTGCCACACCGGTGGCGATGCCCTGCTGGGACAGTAGCCGCCGGTTACCTAGCCAAACGGGTAAACCATTGACCTGGCCGCGAATGCCCAAGCCGGCTAGACCGGTAATGGCGCTAGCTTCCGGCAAGCTCAGCTGGCGATGGGCGGCCTCCCGTACAATCGCCTCGCCCAGCGGGTGCTCCGAGCCTGTTTCCACCGCCGCCGCCAGGCGCAGCACGTCCAGCTCGTCGTGCACATCAAACGGTACGATGTCGGTCACCGTCGGTTCGCCACGGGTAAGGGTACCGGTCTTGTCAAAGACCACGCAGCTGAGCTTCTCCGCCCGCTCCAGCACTTCGCCGCCACGGATCAGCATGCCGCTGTCAGCCCCTTTGCCGACACCCACCATCAGCGCCGCCGGGGTCGCGATACCCAGCGCACACGGGCAGGAGATGATCAGTACCGCGATGAAGGCCAGCAGTCCCTGCGGGAAGTCGCCGGCCAGCCACCAGCCGACAAAGGCCAGCACCGCCACGCTGATCACGGCCGGCACAAAGTAGCGGGTGACCTCGTCTGCCAGCCGCTGGATGTGGGCGGTGCTGGTCTGCGCTTCTTCCACCATGCGGATGATCTGCGCCAGCGCGGTATCGGCGCCGATGCGGGTGGCGCGGAAGCTGAACACGCCGGCCCGGTTCAAGGTGCCGCCAATCACGGTGTGACCGGGCTGCTTTTCCACCGGCATGGATTCGCCGGTCAACATCGACTCATCCACCGTGGACTGGCCGGAAATGACTTCGCCGTCGGTCGCGATCTTCTCGCCGGGCTTCACCACCACGGTTTCCCCGACCATGATGCTGCCGGCCGGAATCTCTAGCTCCTGACCATCGCGCAGCACATGGGCCGTGGCAGGCTTGAGGTCCAGCAGCCGGCGTACGGCGGCGGAAGATTTCTTCTTGATGATTTCTTCCATGTAACGCCCCAAAAGCACGAAGGCGATAATCACGGCGGAGACTTCAAAGTACACGTCGCGCTCGGCTACTTTGATCGGCAGCACGTCCGGAAAGAACATCACCACCACGCTGTAGAAGTACGCCACCGAGGTACCCAGCGCGATCAGGAAGTCCATGTTGATGTTGCCGGTGCGCAGCGTATTCCAGGCACCGCGATAAAAGGTCCAGCCGCCGATGAACTGCACCGGGGTCACCAGCAGGAACAACCACATTCCCCAGGTGAACCACGGCAGATTGGGAATGGGCGCCCAGCTCAAAAGCGTGGCACCGGTCGCCAGCCCGAGGAAGGCGCCGGCGCGCAGCACGGCCAGCGCCAGCACCCCGGTCATGGCGATGGCGACGCGGGTCTTCATCGACTTGAGTTCGTTCTCCGGCGACTCGAAGGTGCGCAGGCAGGTCTCGCTGCAGAAGTAGTAGCTGCGCCCGCCGCGTTCGCTTTTCAGCGCGGTGGCCTTGTTGACCAGCATGCCGCAGATCGGGTCTTTGGCTTTTTCTCCTGGCTCGATTGCAGCGCTTGCGGGGGCATGCTGCTGATGTTGCGACCCAGCCGTCGGCCCCGTATCGGCAGGTGCCGCCGCATAGCGCGCGGGCGCAGCCACAAACTGCTGCTGGCAGTGAGCAGAGCAAAACCAGTAATCCTGCCCGGCATAGCGATAGTTGGCCGCAGCCTTGCTGCTGTCCACTGTCATGCCACATACCGGGTCTTTGACGCTAGCCATGCTTCACTCCTTGTCCGGTGGCGCACAGTGCGCCTGGTGCTTACTGCAGCGCGCCAGACACTGGCTCACCCAGCTGAATACCGTGCCAGTGACAAAACCCCACACCACCAGCACCGTCAGCGGGAAGAAAAAATCCCCCAGGCTAAATGGTGTCGGTGTTTTGAGCCTGCCAAAGTCCAGTCCGTGAAACAGGGCGTTCAGGAAGGCAACGCCTTGCTCCGGCCACAGCCGGTACAACAGGGCGCAAACGGTGTAACTGATTGCCATGGTGATCGCGAGGCTGCGACCGGTATGCCAGTGTGAGGACTTCATCGGGATACTCCTGCGAGAGGGCGGGTGAGCGCGTGGGGCGTGCGCGCTATTCGTGCCACGCCCCACCTGCTGGTGCCCGATTTACTGCATGGGCATCATGCCGCCTGATTGCCCCATCATCTGCTGCATCATGTCCATCATCTTCATGCGCTGGTCCATCATCACCTTAGCGTCTGCGGCCCCCGCGCCCATGCCCTGACACGGCATCATGCCTTTGGCCATCATGTCTTTATCCATGCTCTGCATCATGGCCATGCCCTCCTGCATTGACTGCATCTGCTCAGCCATGAGCTTTTGCCGTTCTTGTGGCGTCTTCGCCGCCATCATCTTGTCGTGCATGGTGCGCATCTTCTGCATCTGCATTTCCATGTTGGCAGGGCTTGCTGGCATCGGTGGCTGTGCGGCCCAGGTTGGCGTGGCCAGCGCCAGTAGCAGCAGTGCCGCAGACCAGGTTTTCTGGTTTTTCATGATTGGATTCCTTAAACGTGAGAACGGATGGTTTTCGCGCAACAGGCGCGAGTGAAGTCGCTACGAGGCAGGGCGTCGTAGTGGTGTGAATGCAAAGCGAGCTAATTGTTGAAGCGCAGGAACAGCAGATGTGGGCGGGGTGGTGTGCCACCGGGAGTGGCAGGGGAATTCAGACGTGTGACGATGGCAGGTGATAGAAGCAGCAATGGCGGCAGCAGGAACCAGGCAATCAGCAGTACAGACAGCAGGGAGGGCATCGCAAAGCTGACGTCACCCTTGGCGATGGGGGCGGAAAGCGTCTGGCAGGCTTGTTCGCACAGGGAGGACTCGTCATGAGTTCCGGCATGGTCAGTTGCCGTCAGTTGCAGGGTTTGCAAGGTTCCCGGCGTGGCAAAGCGATGGGTGGTTTCCTGCGCTTGCCCCTGACAACCAAGCAGCACGCCAAACGCAAACACCAGACACCATGTCGCCACTAACAGGCGACACAGTTGCCGGGTTCTTGTTTGGGTGAGGCGCATGATGACAGGCTCTCATAAACGTTAATAGCACTATAGACCGCAGCTCACCAACCGGGCTTGATGACAGTCAATCACTTCTGGCGGGCATGGTCAGCTTTTCCGCGCCCGCTGGTTTACCGCATCGTGCTGGGCGCGTATCTCGCCAGGCCATTGGCTTTTTATCCACGACAGTGCAGCAACAATATCGGCATCGCTCAGTGTGCCCTCATAGATGGGCATGGCCGACTGGTAGTCCGGCATATTGGCTACCTTGGCAACGCCGTACTTGGTCAGCTCAAACAGCATCTCGTCCGGATGGTGCCAGGTATGCCCGGTCTCGTTGTGTGGCGGCGCCGGCAACATGCCCAGCGCATTGCGTTCGCGCCAGTTGGGCTGGCCCTCCAGCTTGCCGCCATGGCAGCTGGCGCAATTGGCCAGGTAAACCTGTTTGCCACGCGCCACCAGGGCGGCATCGTCCGGCTGCAGCGTGAGCGATGCCGGCGCAGGCCGGCTGCCGGTATACAGGTAGGCACCCAGGCCTGCGGCCAGCAGGGCGACGGTGATGACTGGGAGGAGGACTTGCTTGCGGGTAAGTGACGGCATGGTTGTATGGTCGGCATCATAGGGAATAAGACATGGCCGGGTCGCCCCGGCCATGCGCATCAGCTGGCGGGCTGAATCTCGGTCACCAGCATCTTGCCGTCTTCATGGCTGACCATGAAGCGGATCCTGTCACCCACCTTGACCTTGTCCAGCAGCGCCTTGTCCCTGGCGGTGAACACCATGGTCATGCCAGGCATGTCCATATGCTGGATCGGGCCATGCTTGATGGTGATCTTGCCGGCTGCCGGGTCGATCTTGCGGACTTCGCCATCGGTCAGCATCGCCATGCTGCTGGCGGTAGCCGGTTGAGAGGCATGGGCAAGGGGGCTGAGGGTAGCCATCCCCAGGGTGGTGGCAAGAATCAGTGCGCGGATAGTCATGTTGTCATGCTCCAGAAGTGTGAAAACGGTGTTGCGGCCAACCTGCGGTAGCAAGCTGGCCACGAAGCAGCATTATTTTTTTGCCACCTTGATCTGCCCCTTCATACCGGCATCGTAGTGGCCCGGATGCAGGCAGGCGAAGTTGACCGTACCCGCCTTGCTGAAGTGCCAGATCACCTCGCCTTTGGCACCCGGAGCCAGCGATACTTTGCTGGGCTCGTCGTGCTCCATGTCCGGGAATTTCTTCATCACTTCGTAGTGTTCCAGCAGTTCCTGCTCGGTGCCCAGACTGAACTCGTGCTTTACCTTGCCCAGGTTTTTCACCACGAAGCGGATGGTCTCCCCTTGCTTCACAGTGATCAGCGGTGCGGAAAAACGCATGTTGTCGGACATGTCGACCTGAATGGTGCGGGTGACATTGGCGGTCTTGCCCGGCTGGCCAATGGCGCTTTCACCGTGGCTGCCCGCGTGGGTGCCGGCGGCGATGGCCGGGGCAATGCTCAGACCGGCCAATAGCGTGGTAATGAGAAGGCGGTGGGTGGTTTTCATGCAGTTCATTCCTGATGGTGATGTGGGGTTAATGCTGTTCCGGGTGTATCCCCGGCTTTTTGGCTTTGACCGTGGTTGCGGTGGCTGCTTGCGGGTTGGGCGCAGCTTGTTGCCGCGGTGGCGTCTGCAGTTCGCCGCTGTATTCGTAGGCAACGGTACCAGCGGGGTGCTGGAACCAGCCCGGATCCTTGTAGTTGCCGGCCGGCTGGTCCTTGCGTACTTTCAGCACGCTGAACATGCCGCCCATTTCCAGCGGGCCGAATGGCCCCTGCCCGGTCATCATCGGCGCGGTGTTGTCGGGGATGGGCATCTCCATCTCGCCCATGTCGGCCATGCCGCGCTCGCCCATCAGCATGTAGTCCGGTGCCACCTGCTGGATCTTGCCCACCAGCCCGCGGTGATCGACGCCGATCATGGTCGGCACATCGTGCCCCATGGCGTTCATGGTGTGGTGGCTCTTGTGGCAGTGGATCGCCCAGTCGCCCTCCTCGTCGGCGATGAACTCCAGCTGCCGCATCTGGCCGACCGCCACGTCGGTGGTGACCTCATGCCAGCGGCTGGATTTCGGCGTCGGCCCGCCATCGGTGCCGGTGACCTGGAATTCATGGCCGTGCAGATGGATCGGGTGGTTGGTCATGGTCAGGTTGCCGACCCGGATACGCACCTTGTCGCCCAGGCGCACATTCAGCGAATCGATGCCCGGAAAGATGCGGCTGTTCCACGCCCAGATATTGAAGTCGGTCATGGTATTGACCTTGGGCGTCTTGCTGCCCGGCTCCACGTCGAAGGCGTTGAGCAGGAAGCAGAAGTCGCGGTCCACCTCGTCGATCAGCGGGTGTTTGCCCTTGGGGTGCGTCACCCAGAAGCCATGCATGCCCATCGCCATCTGCACCATTTCGTCGGCATGCGGGTGATACATGAAGGTGCCGGGGCGCCGTGCCACGAACTCGTAAACGAAGGTTTTGCCAGGCTTGATGCTGCGCTGGGTCAGGCCGGATACGCCATCCATGCCGTTGGGCAGGCGCTGGCCGTGCCAGTGGATGCTGGTATGTTCCGGCAGCTTGTTGGTGACGAAAATGCGCACGCGGTCGCCTTCCACCACTTCGATGGTCGGGCCCGGACTCTGGCCGTTGTAACCCCACAGTTGCGCAGTAAAGCCCGGCGCCATCTCGCGTTCTACCGGCTCGGCGACCAGGTGGAACTCCTTGACGCCGTTGTTCATGCGCCAAGGCAAGGTCCAGCCGTTCAGGGTGACCACCGGGTTGTACGGGCGGCCGCTTTCCGGCATCAGCGGCGGCGCGGTTTCCACCGATGTCTGGATCACCGCCTCCGGCAGTGCGGCCAGCGCCGAACGCGCCACGGTGGCGCCGACCACGGCGGTGGCCGCCCCGGCGAAGAACTGGCGACGGGATTGATTGATGCTCATGGATAGTCCTTTCAATGACCCGCCGCGGCAGGGCTGTCGCCGCCGCCTGCGGCCAACGTTACAAAGCTTTCCGGCACGTGGCCCAGCAGCAGCAACTGCAGGTCCGCCTCGGCCAGCCAGAAATCACGCACGGCGGTGATGGCCTCCACACGAGCCTCGGCCAGTGCCCGGGATTCGGCCAACAGATCCCAGGTGTTCAGCCGCATGCCGTTGTAGCGCAGCACGGTTTCGTCGTAGATGAACTGCCGCAGCTTGAGCATGTCTTGCTGGCTGCTGCTGGCGAGGGCGAAAGCCGTGCGATAGGCGCTATAGGCCAGCTCGGCATTGGCGCGCATCGTGATGTGTTCGCTCGCGGGGAGCGTGGCAGCCATGATCTCCAGACGGTTCTGGAAGGCTTGTTCGGACAGGGTGGATGTCGGCAGCGCCGGCAGACCCGGCGGCAGGCTGACTGTCTGTGATGGGCGACGCGTCCACTGCTGCAAGGCTTTCAGCACCGCGGCCCGACTTTGATCGGCTGCGTATTGACTACGCTGCCACTGCTGCATGGCGCTCACCTTCAACAGCTGCTCCCTGGCATCCTGCAGCTTGCTCCAGTTGCCGGTCCGCGCCATGCGGGCACCCAGCTCCGCCGCCGCCTCTGCCGCCTGTAGCGCTTGCTGCTGGTAGGGCAGTGCCTGCTCAAGCGCCATCGCGGCCAACAGCGTTTTGCGGGTGCCATGCGCGACTTCGATGAGCTCTGCGGCGTCTTCGATCCTGCGCAGCTTGACGGCGGACAAGGCCTGCCACTGGCCGCTGGCCAGCAAGCCAGCCTCCTCCGCGCCCAGTTGGGCCAGGGGCTTGGCCAGCTCCGGATGGGCTTGCCAGGCCAGCTGCACACCGTCGGCAAGCGTACTCAGCACCAGCGTGGCAGGTTTGGCAGAATCGGGAGTGGCGGCGGCGAGATGCGCCTGCTCCCACTTCAATACATCAGCGTGGCCGCGCGGAAACTCGGCGACCTGCCGGTTGGCCTGCCGCCATTCGCTCTCTGGGGGCTGCTGTGCCTGTGCCACACCGACCAGCAGTGGCAAGGCGGCAAGCAGCATTCTTGGTTTGTTCATGCTCCGGTCTCCTTCCCGGCCAACACGCGGTAAATCTGGCAGCATGGCGGGAATACAGGTTCTGACTTTGGTGCAAGCAGTGTGGCGGGCTTAGTCCAACAGCAAACTGACGAGCAGATTACAAATCTGTCATCTGGCGCATCGATGGGCTGACAGTGGCAAACTGTCAGGACTGCTACAGGAAAATGGCGATGAAGATTCTGATTGTCGAAGACGAGATCAAGACCGGCGAGTACCTGCGCCAGGGCTTGCGGGAGGCGGGCTTTACCGTGGATCTGGCGCATGACGGCCAGGAAGGGCTGCATCTGGCGCTGGAAGGGGAGCACGATCTGCTGATTCTGGACGTGATGTTGCCGGGCATGAACGGCTGGCAGGTGCTTACCCAACTGCGGCTGCGACACAAGACCATGCCGGTGCTGTTCCTGACCGCCCGCGACCAGGTGGAAGACCGGGTCAAGGGGCTGGAGCTGGGCGCGGACGACTACTTGGTAAAGCCGTTTTCCTTTGCCGAGCTGCTGGCGCGGGTGCGCACCATCCTGCGCCGTGGCCGTGGCACGGTAGAGGCCACCACCCTGCAGATCGCCGGCCTGGAGCTGGACCTGCTGCGCCGCCGCGTCAGCCGCGATGGTAAGCGCATCACCCTCACCGCCAAGGAATTCGGCCTGCTGGAGCTACTGATGCGCCGCCATGGCGAGGTATTGCCGCGCAGCCTGATTGCCTCGCAGGTGTGGGACATGAATTTCGACAGCGATACCAATGTGATCGACGTAGCTGTGCGCCGGCTGCGGGCAAAAGTGGATGACGGCTTCGAGCCGCGGCTGATCCACACCGTGCGCGGCATGGGCTACGTGCTGGAAGTACCGGAGCCGGACGCATGAGGCAGCGCCTTTCCCTGACGGCACGACTGACCCTGCTCTACGCGCTGGTTTCCGTGCTACTGCTGACCGGGCTGGGCGTGCTGGTCGGCGTGATGATGGACCGCCACTTTGCCGAGCAGGATGCCGACGACCTGCGCGACAAGCTGGGGCTGATCCGCGAGGTGATGAGCACTTCGCCCGATATCGCCACGCTGGCCGACCGGCTGGACGACGTGGTACACAACCACCGCGACCTGTACGTGCAATTGCAGCGGCTGGGCTACCCGGTGTATGCCTCCCAATCCCCGGCGGCGTTCCACTTCCCCGCCGTCGATGCGGCCGCGAACCGGCAGATGGTGAGCTGGCAGTACGGCAACGCCAACTATCATGGCATGTGTAGTAGCGGCAGACTGGCCGACGGTGGTCGCACCGAGCTGACCATCTGTGCAGCGATCGACACCGGACGGCATGAGCATTTCATGCAGATGATAGGCCGGTCACTGGCGGTCTACATCCTGCTGTCGGCACTGCTGGGCGGCGTGCTGGCCTGGTGGGTGGCGCACAACGGTCTGGCGCCGCTGCGCGCCATGAAGGCCAGGGCGCAAGCCATTACCGGACAGCAACTGGATACCCAGATGCCGGTGGCGTCGGTACCGCCGGAAATGGCCGACCTGGCCGAATCGCTGAACGCCATGCTGCGCAGGCTGCAGGAGGATTTTCGCAAGCTGTCGGAGTTTTCCTCCGACCTCGCACATGAGTTGCGCACCCCGATCAGCAACCTGCTCACCGAGACCCAGGTCGCCATTGCCCAGCCGCGCAGCGCCGACGAATACCGCGACATTCTGGCCTCCAATGCCGAGGAGTTTCAGCGACTGGCGCGCACGGTGTCGGATATGCTGTTCCTGGCCAAGGCCGAGCACGGACTGGTGCTACCCAGCCGGGAGCGGATTGCCATCGAGGACGAAGTAGCTGCGCTGCTGGAGTTCTACGATGCGCTGGCGGAAGAAAAAGCCATCCGTCTGCAGCAAAGCGGCAGCGGCCAGTTGCTGGGAGATCGGCTGATGCTGCGCCGTGCGCTGAGCAACCTGCTCTCCAATGCGCTGCGTCATGCCCCGGCCGGCAGCGTGGTGACCATCGACATCGCGCAGCAGGATGATGGCAGCACGGTACGGGTGTGCAATGCCGGCAGCGGCATACCACCGGAGCAACTGCCACGGCTGTTCGACCGCTTCTTCCGCGCCGATCCTGCCCGCGTGGCCGGTGAATCCGATGGCGCCGGGCTGGGGCTGGCCATCACCCGCTCGATTGCAGAAGTGCACGGTGGCCGCGTCAGCGTTACCTCGACCGACAACAGCACCTGCTTCACGCTGTGGTTTCCCGCTCAGTCGCCGGTTGCGGGGTGAGCCGTATCCGCATGGTGAGCACACTGCCCGCCATGCCCCTCGGCCAGCCCCTGCAGGATGGGGCAATCCGGCCGACTGTCGCCGGAGCAGGCATCGGCCAAGGTCTGCAGGGTATTGCGCATGTCGCTGAGCGCCCGGATGCGTTCATCCAGCTCGGTAATATGGCTTGCGGCCAACCTTTTGACATCGCCGCTGGCGCGGCCGGTGTCCTGCCATAGCGACAGCAGCACGCGTATCTGCTCCAGCGGAAAGCCCAGGTTGCGTGCCTGGCGGATGAAACGCAGCAGGTGCACCTCGCGCTCGCTGTACTGGCGGTAACCGGACTGGGTACGCTGCCCCGGCGCAATCAGGCCGATGCTTTCGTAGTGGCGGACCATCTTGGCGGAAACGCCGCTGGCAGCAGCGGCCTGGCCGATATTCATGCTTCGCTCCTCTTTTTTATGACCAAGGGTATGACACAGGCGGGCCATGCGGCCCGCCTTGGTTTAATGCTGCTTGGCCGGCCGCCAGCGACGCAGTAGCAGCGCATTGGATACCACGCTGACGCTGGACAGCGCCATGGCGGCCCCGGCGACGATGGGGCTGAGCATGCCCAGCGCCGCCAGCGGAATGCCTACTAGGTTAAAGATAAATGCCCAGAACAGGTTCTGCCGGATCTTGCCGTAGGTCAGACGGGAGATGGCAACCGCCTGCGCCACCAGCGTGGGGTCGCCACGCATCAGCGTTACCCCCGCCGCCTGCATGGCCACATCGGTACCGGTGCCCATGGCCATGCCGACATCGGCCGCCGCCAGCGCCGGCGCATCGTTGACTCCGTCGCCCACCATGGCGACGCGACTGCCATCCTGGCGCAGGCGGGCGATATGGCCGGCCTTGTCGCCCGGCAATACCTCGGCAATCACCTCGTCGATGCTCAATGCGTCCGCCACCTGGCGGGCTGCCGCCCGGTTGTCGCCGGAGATCATCACGCTGCGGATACCCAGTGCGCGCAACTGGCTGATGGCGGCGGCGGCTGCCGGCTTGATGCTGTCGCCAAACGACAGCATGCCCAGCAGCTTGCCGTCGCCGGCACGGGCCAGCCAGGACACGGTACGGCCCAGCAGCTCCTCCTCCTGCTGGAAGCTGTGCATCGACGACAGGCTGATGCCGTGCTCCTGCATCAGCCGCTGATTGCCGAGCAGATATTCCACGCCATCTACCTGCCCGCGCAGTCCGCGCCCCGGCAGCGCCTGCAACTGCGCCACCTTGCTGGCGGGTGCCTCCGGCAGTGCCTGCAGCACGGCCTTGGCCAGCGGGTGCTCGCTGCCTTGCTGCAGGCTGGCAGCCAGCTGCAGCAGGCACTGTTTGTCACCGCTGGCCGCAACGGTATGCATCAGCTTGGGCTTGCCCTCGGTCAGGGTGCCGGTCTTGTCGAAGGCGACGACCTGTACGCTATGTGCCAGCTCCAGCGCCTCGGCGTCCTTGATCAGGATGCCGTGCCGGGCGGCCACGCCAGTACCGGCCATGATGGCTGTCGGCGTGGCCAGACCCAGCGCACAGGGACAGGCAATCACCAGCACGGCAACGGCATTGAGAATCGCCTGCTCGATATCGCCGCTGAACCACCACCAGCCGACCAGCGTCAGCACGGCGATCAGCAGCACCACCGGCACGAACACCGCGCTCACCCGGTCCACCAGCCGCTGCACCGGCGCCTTGCCGGCCTGGGCATCCTCCACCATGCGGATGATGCGGGCCAGGGTGCTGTCCTCACCCAGCGCACGGGTTTCCACCAGCAGCAGGCCGTCGTGGTTGATGGCACCGCCGGTCACGCTATCGCCGGCCTGCTTGCTGACCGGCAGGCTCTCGCCGGTGAGCATGGATTCATCCAGCTGGCTGCGCCCCTCGACGATCACGCCATCCACCGCCACCCGCTCACCCGGACGTACCACCACCAGGTCGCCCAGCAGCACCTGCGCCAGCGGCAGGTCCAGGTCCACGCCATGCCGGCGCACCCGGGCCGTGGCCGGACGCAGTGCCTGCAATGCACGAATCGCCGCCGTGGTTTGCTGCTTGGCGCGCGCTTCCAGCCATTTTCCCAGCAGCACCAGGGTGATGACCACCGCCGACGCCTCGAAATACAGATGCCCGCCGCCATGGTCGGCATGCAGCCACCACTGGTACAGCGACAGTCCGTAGGCCGCGCTGGTGCCGATGGCTACCAGCAAGTCCATATTGCCGCTGCGCGCCTGCAGCGCCTTCCAGCCGGCGCGATAGAAGCGCGCGCCCAGCCAGAATTGCACCGGGGTCGCCAGCACAAACTGCAGCCAGGCCGGCAGCATCCAGTGCTCGCCGAACAGCTCGCCCAGCATCGGCAGCACCAGCGGCAGAGACAACAGGGCCGCTACCGCCACCGGCCACCATGGTGTCGCATGGTGAGCTGGCGCGGAGGCGGCATTCTCGCTGATGGTTGCCTGGTAGCCGGCTTTGGCTACCGCCGCCAGCAGCAGCGCCTTGTCGCCACCTGCCGGCCAGCTGACGCGGGCGGTTTCCGTGGCGAGGTTGACACTGGCGGCAGTGACGCCGGGAACGGCCAGCAGGGCTTTTTCCACCCGGCTGACGCAGCTGGCGCAGGTCATGCCGCGGATTTCCAGCTGCACCGTGTCACTGCCAGCCTGATAGCCGGCGCGCGCGATGGCGGCATGGGCCGCCGCCAGCTCGAAATGTGGCTCGGTATGCAGGGTAACGGACTCGGTGGCAAGGTTGACGCTGGCCGCCTGAATGCCCGGCACTTGGTGCAGGGCATTCTCCACGCGGGAAACGCAGCTGGCGCAAGTCATGCCCAGCACGGGAAAGCGCAGGGTCTGGCTGGCAGCGACAGAAGTAGGATGGGACATGATACTGACTCCTTTATCGGGGTTGTGAATTCAGCATCGGCCTTCCCATCATGGGAAGGTCAAGTCCTATTTTTGGAAAATCGAATCAATGGCGGCAGCGCTCAAAAAGCAACATGCCCCTGTGGAGGCAGGGGCATGCGGGGGCGGGAGCGCTTACGCCGGCCGGGCCGGATAGCCCATCTCGGTCAGCAGCTCGCAGACGGTCTGCAGCGCTTCGTCGGTACGGATACTGGCGCGGCCACTGGTGCGGTCGATATCCACCGATGCCTGGTTATCCAGATCCTTCAGCGCCTGGTTGATCTTGGCGACACAGCTGCCGCAACCGATATTGTCTACTTGCAGGGTATACATGGCATGTCCTTCGCAATGATGCGGCCAACCTTGGCCGTACATGCAGTCTGGAGCTTGCCACGATGGCAAGGTCAATAGGCCATGTCCGGATTTGTTGCTGACACAAACGGGGGCTACATGCGTGACTGGTTGATTGAACTGAACTGCCCGGGAGCCGGGGCCGGCTATCAGTCTTTTCTGATGTGTTGCGCTAGGTAGTCGATCAGCAGGCGCACCGCCGGCAGCTGCCCGCGTCGTGACGGGAACACGGCATGAATGATGCCGCCGCTGGGCGCCCAGCCCGGCATGATGTCCACCAGCGTGCCCTGCCGCAGATCCTCTTCCACTACCATGCAGGGCAGCTGCACCATACCGACACCGGATAGCGCTGCCTGTCGCAGGGCGGTCATGTCGTCAGTGATGTAGCGCGGCTGGTGCCTGATCCGGGCCTCCTGCCCCTCGGGCCCCTGCAAGTGCCAGACATGATCGCGCGGCGGCCCCCAGTCCAGGCTGGGCAGCCCGGCAAGGTCGGCGGGATGCTTCGGTAGCTCTCGTTCCAGGAGAAAGCCAGGGCAGGCCACCAGCCGCTGCGGGCTTTCCGCCAGTACCCGCATCACCAGGTCGCTGTTATCCAGTGGCGGGAAGCGCACCCTCAGCGCGATGTCCAGTCTTTCGCCCAGCAGATCCACGCGGCGGTTACTTGCTTCCAGGTGAATCTGCACTTTGGGGTGTGCCGCCATGAAGCGGCAGACCAGCTCGCTTATGCGATATTCCAGCAGAGCGGTCGGACAGCTCATGCGCACAATGCCCTGCGGTTCAGCGTGCTGGCGCAGCATGACTTCGCGTGCTGCCTCCGCCTCTACCAGCACCGCTACACAATGCTGGTAAAACTCCTTCCCCGTTTCCGTTACCGAGAAGTGCCGAGTAGAGCGCTGCAGCAGCCTTACGCCGTATTTCTCCTCCAGCGCCGAGATGCGCCGGCTCAGCTTGGATTTCGGCATCTGCAAGGCACGCCCTGCAGGGGAGAAGCCGCCGTGCTCTACCACTTTCACAAAGTAATAGAGGTCGTTCAGGTCATCCATAGTCGTTCCTTTGGTAGAACAATGTCGGCATTTTACGGCTCTACCGGACTGTTTGTTGTGCCGATAAGCTGAAAAAAACAGTCAGGAGGTAGGGCATGAAACCCGTACTTGGTATCTACAGTGCACCGCAGACCCACTGGGTGGGTGATGGCTTCCCGGTGCGTACCCTGTTTTCCTATCAATCACTGGGGCAGCACCTCAGCCCGTTCTTGTTGCTCGACCTGGCCGGACCGGCAGTGTTTTCGCCATCCGAACGACGCCGGGGCGTGGGGCAGCATCCGCACCGCGGCTTCGAGACGGTGACCATCGTCTACCAGGGTGAACTGGAGCATCGCGACTCCGTCGGCGGTGGCGGCTTGATCGGGCCGGGTGATGTGCAGTGGATGACGGCAGGGGCTGGCATCCTGCATGAGGAGTTCCACTCGGCGGCCTTCACGCAGGGTGGTGGCACGCTGGAAATGGTGCAGCTGTGGGTGAATCTGCCCGCCCGCCACAAGATGGTACCCCCGGCTTACCAGACTATCCTGAATCAGGACATTCCAACGCTACCCCTACCGCAGGAGGCTGGCAGCGTGCGACTGATCGCCGGCGGGTTCGCTGGTCATGCCGGGCCGGCACGCACTTTCAGCGCGGTGGATGTATGGGATGTGAGCCTGCGCAAGAACAGGCAGGCCAGCTTGCCGCTGCACAACGGCCGCAGCGCCGCCATTGTCGTGCTGCGAGGTGCGGTGCGCTTGGGCGGCAGTGTCGTCGGAGACGGGCAATGGGCGCTGCTCGGACCGAATGGCGACGATGTGCAGATCGAGGCAGATGCTGACAGCAGCCTGCTGCTGCTGAGTGGCGAACCGTTGAATGAACCGATTGCCGGCAACGGTCCCTTCGTGATGAACAGCGATGAAGAAATCCGGCAGGCCTTCCTGGACTTGCACCTAGGCGTGTTCGGCCAGATTGCTGGACCAAGCTGAAACTGTTGCCTAGCGTGTTTACCCCGTGTGCTGGCAGCAGCCGGTGCATTTTGTTAGCTAAAGGAGCATGTGATGACTACCCCCTATACCCGTCTTGATAAGAACAATGCTGCCGTACTGCTGGTGGATCACCAAGCCGGCCTGTTGTCGCTTGTGCGCGATATCGATCCGGACAAGTTCAAGAACAATGTGCTGGCACTGGGCGATCTGGCCAAGTACTTCAATCTACCCACCATCCTGACTACCAGTTTCGAAAGCGGACCGAACGGCCCGTTGGTGCCGGAGCTGAAAGAGCAGTTCCCGGAGGCCCCCTACATCGCCCGCCCAGGACAGATCAATGCTTGGGACAACGAGGATTTCGTGAAGGCGGTGAAGGCTACTGGCAAGAAGCAGCTCATCATCGCCGGTGTGGTTACTGAGGTGTGCGTGGCATTCCCGGCGTTGTCGGCGCTGGCCGAGGGCTTCGAGGTATTTATCGTCACTGATGCCTCCGGGACCTTCAACGAAATCACCCGCCATGCTGCCTGGGAGCGTATGGCGGGTGCCGGTGCCCAGTTGATGACCTGGTTTGGCGTGGCGTGCGAGCTGCATCGCGATTGGCGCAATGATGTGGAAGGCCTGGGTGCGCTGTTTTCCAACCACATTCCGGATTACCGCAATCTGATTACCAGCTACACCACGCTGACCGCGGCCAGATAAGGCGAGGCTGGTAGCAACCCGTGGCCGGGGCTAGAACGTATTCTCACGCTAGCCCTAGTTTGGTTGCGCCTTACACTTACTGGAGCGCGTTGATCTGATTGTGCTGTACGAATCTGGGCAGTCCAGACGCCTTAAGTTAGTGATCACAGGGAACAGACCAGACTGCCGCTTGGGAAAGTTGAGCAACCGATTGCAGACGGTCACAGTTGGCTGATGGTTTCTGGGCGTGGTCGATACACTGAGCAATCGTAGTCAGGATTTTGCGAGTCGTATCACGCATAGAGCTTCCCATGGACAGAGGAAGACAGATGAACGAACTTCGGATAACGGCGTACGCGGCACGATTAGGCAAGGTACTCGACTATATCGAGGCACACCTGGGCGAAGCGCTGACCGTGGAACGACTTAGCCGGGTCGCCAACTTCTCCAAGTTCCATTTTCACCGGCAATTCGCCGACTACATCGGCACCAGCGTAGCTCGATACGTCCTGCTGCTTCACAACAGCTCGCCTTCGACCGTGGCGCCAAGATCATCCACATCGCCCTGGAAGCCGGTTTCGAGAACCCGGAATCGTTTAGCCGCGCTTTCAGGTACACCTTCAGCCAGTCGCTCTCCCAATTCAGGAGGCAACCGGACTGGGAGTCTTGGCACGAGCGCTACCGGTTCCGAGTACAAGAAAGGAATTAATCCGTGCAGGTCGAGATCGTCAATTTCGAAACTACCCGTGTCGCCGCGCTAGAACATCGCGGTTCCACCCAGAGGGTCAACGACTCTGTTGCCCAATTCATTGCTTGGCGCAAGGAAATCGGCCTTTCACCCAGACAGAGCCGCCGTAGCTTCGGCATCGCCTACGACAACCCGGATACCACCGAGCCCGCACAATTCCGCTTCGACATCTGTGGCGAGGTGACAGCCGAGGTCCCGTCCAACCCCCAGGGGGTGGTGTTGAAGACCATACCCGGCGGTCGTTGCGCCCGGGTGCGGCATCACGGCTCCCACACCCGGATTGGCGAGAGCATCTACCCGCTCTATCGGAATTGGCTGCCCGAAAGCGGCGAAGAATTGCGCGACTTTCCGCTCTATTTCCATTACCTGAACTTGATGCCGGAAACGCCGGAGAATGAGCTGGTAACGGATATCTACTTGCCATTGAAATAACGGATAAAACGTTTTCCGAAGCTATGATGGAATCGGACAACAGGGCTGCCATGGCTAAGATGTCCTGTTGAAAGTCTCTGAGCGACCCGTATGAATACTTTCAGAAAGGTCGCTCAGTACGACTCACTGGCCACGGACCGCTAAGCGATACATTACTGACTGAAATGCCTCACTGATCGAACGGCGGCAAAGGCCGATCCGCAGCTTCCTCCTCGCCGTATTGCGTAGCCACCAATAATCAGACTCCTTTCCACTGAAAAGGAGTCTGTCATGGACACAACACCAAAACGTGAGGCATGGAACAAAGGCAAGCTGATTGGCCAAAAGCCACCGCTAAAGCCCAAAGACATCTGGGCGATCCGGATCCACCTCCAGAATAAGCACGCGGTACGAGACCTGGCCATGTTCAATTTGGCAATCGACAGCAAACTACGTGGTTGTGACTTGGTCTGCTTACGAGTGCGTGATGTTACCCATGGAAGCCAGATTCTACCCCGTGCCATTGTTGTCCAACGCAAGACACAGCGCCCGGTACAGTTTGAGCTGACAGAGCCGACCAGATTGGCAGTTGCAGCGTGGCTAGAGAAAGCACATTTGCGCAGTGATCAATATCTCTTCCCTAGCCGGCTGGAGGCTTCTCCACATTTATCGACACGTCAATATGCACGGATTGTGCACATGTGGGTCGAAACCGCCGGGCTGGACTCATCAATCTACGGTACTCACTCGTTGCGGCGTACCAAAGCAACATTGATCTACAAGAAGACAAAGAACCTGCGTGCGGTGCAAATCTTGCTTGGTCATACCAAGTTAGAAAGCACGGTGCGGTATCTCGGGATCGAAGTCGATGATGCTTTGGAAATTTCAGAGCAGATCGAAATTTAGGCAGCCGTTACGACGACACTTTTCAACCAGGGTGGCGGCTATCCAGTACCGCCACCGAGCTTTTCGGCCATAGCAGTCCTGCATGCCAGATAAAAGA
Organism: Vogesella sp. AC12; assembly: GCF_024437575.1. NCBI lineage: Bacteria > Pseudomonadati > Pseudomonadota > Betaproteobacteria > Neisseriales > Chromobacteriaceae > Vogesella > Vogesella sp. AC12. Next base: position 650,544 of record NZ_JANFNU010000001.1, on the reverse strand, counting down.
TGGCTGCTTTCAAGTTGGAAGCAGCCATAAAAGTATCTATTAATCGCGCTACGATTCAGTTTATTCCAGACAAACTTCACGAACTATCGAACGTAGCCACTTATGTGCTGGGTCGGCGTCGAGTCTAGGATGCCACAGCATGGATAGGGTGATTTCCGCTATGGCTACCGGCAATGGAAAAGTGACCATATCGCTGCGTAAATAGCGTGTATGGCACTCCGGAACGGTCGCCACCAGCTCGGTATTGCGGGCCAATGCCAGTGCTGAGGCAAAGCCAGCCACCGAAGTCACAATATGGCGCTGCATACCCAATGCGTTCAATGCAACGTCTACGGGGTCATTGCCAATGCCGTGCCGCGAGTCGGCCACATGCCCGCAGTTGGCATAGCGCGCTAGCGTGATGTCGCCCTCCAGCAGCGGGTGTCCCTGGCGAACCACGCCCACGAAATGATCACGGAACAGTGCGCGGGTGTGCAGCTCCTGCGCCGTGCCTTTACCTATCACGCCCGTTTCCAGATCGGCGGTGCCATCCCGTAGGTAGCTACCGTCACGCCTGACCTTGGACAGGAAGCTCAGGCGAATGCCAGGTGCCTCTCTGCCGACTTTCGTCAGCAGGCTCGGCCCGAAGTTTTCTACAAAGCCGTCACTACACAGCAGGGTAAAGGTGCGGTTCACCTTGCTTGGGTCAAGCGAGGGACTGGGGCTCAGCACCTGCAGCACTTGCTGCACCAACTCGCCCACCTGCTCGCGCAATTCCACCGCGCGTGGTGTCGGCACCATGCCGCGGCCCGAGCGCACCAGCAGCGGATCGCCGGTACTGTCACGCAGTCGCTGCAAAGCACGGCTCATCGCCGACGGACTCAGGCCCAGGCGACGGGCTGCCAGGGCAACACTGCCCTCGCTGAGCAAAACGTCTAGCGTAAGCAGCAGATTCAAATCCGGTGTGTTCATGTGGCTTCCCTGAAACGGCATCAATCATTGCGTTTCATGCATGTATTAAGTGCAAATCGTGCGTCTTCCGCCATGCTATCACTGGGCATAAGCTACTGAATACCTACTTCAGGAGCCAACGATATGAACACCCGACATGACAGCCAAGTACCGGACAGCCCGCAGCGCATTATCACGCCTAGTGAACCCTGGCGCATGCAGGCGGAAGACTGGAATCAGCGCTATGCCACCGATGAATTCATCTGGAGCGTCAACCCCAACTGTTTTCTGCAGCAACATGCCGAGGAACTGACGCCGGGCCGAGCACTCGACATGGCGGCGGGCGAGTGCCGCAATGCCGTCTGGTTAGCCAGCCAGGGGTGGTCCGTAGAGGCTGTCGATTTTGCTCAGCAGGCACTGCAGAAGGGCTGGCGTCTGGCGCAATCGAACGGGGTGGCAGAGCGTATCCGTTTGCTAGCTGCGGATCTCAATGACTTCATCCCCACTGAACAGGGTTTTGATCTGGTCACCCTGATCTACCTGCAACTGCCGTGGGATGAGCTGGCCCCCATCATCCAGCGCGCAGCACGAGCCGTGGCGCCGGGAGGCACCCTGCTGCTGATTGCCCACCACACGCTGAACCTGACACATGGTTACGGCGGGCCACGACATGCCGAAGTGCTCTATAGCGCGGAGCAGGTCGTCACCCTACTGGCGCCTGAACTGCTGATCGAGCGGGCCGAACAACTGCAGCGCCCGGTGATCACCGTCGATGGCACACGGCACGCCATCGACTGCCTCGTACGTGCCAAGCGCATCTAAGTTGGTCAGGCACCAGTTTGCGGCCAACGTTGGCCGCAAACCGGCACCTACCATTACACCTGATCCAAAGGAGCCATCATGCACACCTCTGACCAATCCGTGCCGGCGGCCATCCCCGGCGAGCGCCAAGCGCTGCTGAGCCTGTCACTGACCATGCTGCTATCGTCGTTGGGCACCAGCATCGCCAATGTGGCATTGCCAACCCTGATGGACGTGTTTTCGGCCTCGTTCCAGCAGGTGCAATGGGTCGTACTGTCCTACTTGCTGGCCATTACCACTCTGATCGTCAGCGCCGGCAGACTGGGAGACATGTTCGGCCGCCGCCCGCTGCTGCTAGGCGGGGTCGCGTTGTTCACGCTTGCGTCGCTGCTGAGCACCTATCCCTCGCTGCCCGTGTTGATCGCTACCCGTGCGCTACAGGGTCTCGGTGCAGCGCTGATGATGGCATTAAGCATGGCCTATGTCGCTGATATCGTACCCAAGGAAAGAACCGGCCGCGCAATGGGCCTGCTCGGTACCGCCTCCGCCATTGGCACCGCCATGGGGCCATCGCTGGGTGGACTGCTTATCGGTAGCTTGTGCTGGCAAGCGGTATTTGCGGCCAATGTACCGCTTGGCATCGCGGCTCTGTTGCTGTTGCAACGCAATCTTCCCGCTGTTACCAAACCAAGGCCGACAGCACGCCCCAGCTACGACTATACCGGCACCATGTTGCTGGGCATCACCCTGGCCGCCTACGCGTTGGCCATGACTCTCGGGCGTGGCAATTGGGGACTGCTCAATAGTGCCTTGCTGGGACTGACCCTGCTTACCGCCGCATTGTTCGTCATCAGTCAGAAACGGGCGAGCGCACCACTGATCAAATTGTCGCTGCTGGAGCGGCCAGTCTTGGGCGCTGGCCTGGTGATGAGCGCACTGGTGACCTCGGTGGTGATGGCTAGCCTGGTGGTAGGCCCGTTCTATCTGACGTATGCACTGGGGCTTTCCACTGCCCAGTTGGGGCTGGTGATGACGGCTGGCCCACTGGTAGCTGCCTTCAGCGGCGTACCAGCTGGTCACCTGGTTGATCGCTATGGCCCACGCTCCATGACATTGCTGGGTTTGATGCTGATGCTGGCCGGCAGCACCGGGCTGGCGCTGCAGCCCGTCACCGCAGGCGTACCGGGCTACGTACTGGCCATCAGTATCACCACCGCTGGCTATGCATTATTCCAGGCCGCCAACAATACCCAGGTAATGACCGGGATGCCCCCCGAACAGCGAGGCCTCGTATCCGGACTGCTCAATCTGGCGCGCAACCTGGGTTTGATTACCGGCACCGCCGTCATGGGTGCCGTATTCGTCGCGGCAAGCAAGGCAGCAACGTTAGCAGCGGGTAATACACAGGCTACTGCCAGCGGCATGCACATCACCTTTGCCGTGGCAGCCGTCCTGATCGTACTGGCCCTGCTGGTGGGGGTGCGCAGCCGCGCCCCGCAGATACAAACCGTGTCGCCATCCTAAAAGCGGCCTCTCGCTTATTCCGCCAGTTCACTGGCACATCCGCCCTGAAAGGAATCGCAATGCAAGCTCGTCTTAACTTTTTCAAAGCCAACCCCAAGGCCATGAACGCACTGGTTGGTCTGGAACCGCAAATCTCCGGCAGCGGGCTGGAGAAAAGCCTGATCGAACTGGTGCGCCTACGCGCCTCGCAACTCAATGGTTGTGCCTACTGCATCGATGTACACACCGCTGACGCCAGAAAAGCAGGAGAAACCGATCGTCGCCTGGCACTGCTACCGGTATGGCGTGAAGCGGATGTCTACAGCGACAGGGAGCAGGCTGCCTTTGCCTGGACCGAGGCCCTCACCTTGGTTGCAGACAGCCATGTACCGGATGAACTCTGGGAGAAAACAAGACAACAGTTCGAAGAAGCTGAACTGGTAGACCTGACACTATTGGTCACCACCATCAACACCTGGAATCGCTTTGCGATTGCATTCCGTAAACTACCGACCTAGTTGCCCGCTCATGACTCCGATCTTGGTTAGCAGGTAATTGCTGTGTAATGGCCGGGGTCAAGATGGCTGCTTCAAAATGAGAGGCACCCATCTCCTGCTCTAGTGAATCGCCACTAGTTTTTTAGATGCTTTAGCGGCTGTTTCTAATGCAAAAGCAGTCACCGTTTCTCCTGCTTGCGAAGGACCACTTTGGCCGACAACCTGTTATTAACGATAGATTGGGCTCTAAAGCTAGGTGCTGCTCAAGATGGGGTGGACGTCGCCGGAACACCTACTTCGGTGGAGACTCACACGGCTACACTGACTACTTGGCGCTGAGTCAGGCACTGCCCGCCTAAGCGATTGCCGAGGAGCAAATATGGAAAACCTGAATCATCAAAGCACCGAGGTCCTGGATTTTTGGTTCAGGGAGCTAACCCCGCGCCAATGGTTTCGCGGCGGGGCCGAACTTGATGAGCTCGTCACCCACCGCTTTGCTCCGCTTCTTGGTACGGCCATTCGGAATGGGTGCGATGAGTGGGCGGCAACGCCCCGTGGTCGCCTCGCGCTGATCATCCTGCTTGACCAGTTCTCCCGGCATGTTTTTCGGGATACGGCTCAGTCCTTCGCGCAGGACGTCAAAGCTCAGCAACTGTGCATCGAAGGGATTGAAAGCGGGATGGATGCCGCCCTGACTTCAGCGGAGCGGCATTTTTTCTACATGCCGTTGATGCACGCCGAGGACAGGAAGCTTCAGGCACTCAGTATCGAGAAATTTACGGCACTGAGAAATGAGGCGGAGGCCATTCTCGGCTTTGCGAAGGGCCATGCCTTGATGGTCGAGCGCTTTGGGCGTTTCCCGCATCGCAATGAATCGTTGCAGCGAGTTTCTACGCCTGAGGAAGAGCAATTTCTCGGGTCTGGTGAAAATATCTTCGGGAAGAAATAGCACCCAGCCACCTGCGTAGAATGGAGCGTGCCGGCGTCACACTGACCAGCACCAACCAGTTGATTGCAGAACTTGCAGGAAGTTGGGGCACGCCAGAAGGTGGTCAGTTGATTCAGGTATTGATGCCATCCCTGAAGGCTTGACCTTTTCCGACCCCTCTTAGCTCCACTTAAGAGGGCCACTAATTTTCCCTTGTAAATCGTTCATAGATTTCCAGGCTCCTGAATGGCTGCTCACTGAGAAGTGAGCAGCCATTTTTCATCAGAAATTTAATAGCAGTTTTACCCAATGATCTGCCCGTAGTTCGGCCAAAGCCGCCGTAGGTTTGGCAGCTACTTCTTTGTCATGCTTTATCCCTGGCGTTGTGCTCAAACCTTGTGCGTGGATAACAGGATGCTAGTTTCGGTGGCGGCAATGCCGGGTATCAGCCGGATGCGGCCCAGCACGCGATCGAACTGCTCCAGCGTGTCGGCGCGCAGCTCGGTGACGATGTCCCAGCGGCCGTTGGTTGAGTGCAGCGCGTAGACATGCGGCTCGCCACGCAGCGCCTGCAGCACTACCTGCGCCTTGTTGCCCTCCACCGCGATATTCATCCACGCGCGGATGCGATGTCCCTCCGCCTCCGGCTTCAGCCGCACGGTGTAGCCGATGATCACCCCAGACTGTTCCAGCTTGTCGATACGGTTCTGCACCGTGGCGCGCGATACCCGCAGCCGCTGCGCCAGATCGGTCACTGACATACGCGCATTGTCGCGCAACAGCGCGATCAGCTGGCGATCTGTATCACTAATTGACATAACGCTACCCAAATCTATCAATTTGAAAAAAATTCACCGAAAAAGTGACAGATTGTCAACTTCTTATTGGCAAATACAAAGTAGAAAATAACGGCAAATCAGAAATAAACCGCACCAGACAAATTACCAGAAAGGTAACGCCCATGACCCGCTACATCGACACCCAGGATATCCGCAAACTCGTTCAGGAAATCGGCACCGCCGATTTTATTGCCGAATTGGCCAGATATATTGAATCAGATTATAGCCGCTGGGAAGAGTTCGAGAAATGCGCCCGCGTTGCCAATCATTCGGAAGAAGGCGTCATCGAATTAATGCCGACCTCGGATGCGCAATATTATGGTTTCAAATATGTCAACGGTCATCCGAAAAACACCAAGGACAATATGCTGACGGTGATGGCGTTCGGCGCACTGGCCGAAGTCGGCACCGGTTATCCGCTGCTGCTCAGCGAGCTTACCATCACCACCGCGCTGCGCACCGCCGCCACCTCGGCGCTGTTCGCCAGCAAGCTGGCGCGCAAGGACGCCCGTAGCATGGCGGTGATCGGCAACGGCGCGCAGAGCGAATTCCAGATCCTCGCCTTCCACAAGGTGCTGAACCTGCGCGACTTCTACGTCTACGACATCGATGCCGCCGCCACCCGCAAGCTGCAAGACAACCTCGCCGGCTACCCCGGCATCCGCATCCTGCCGGCAGTGTCGGCCGCCGACGCCTGCCGCGACGCGGACATCATCACCACCGTCACCGCCGACAAGAACTACGCCACCATCCTGACCCCGGACATGGTGCGCCCCGGCGTGCACCTCAACGCCGTCGGTGGCGACTGCCCCGGCAAAACCGAGCTCCATGCCGGCATTCTGGAAATGGCCAAGGTATTCGTCGAATTCGAACCGCAGACGCGCATCGAGGGCGATATTCAGCAAATGGCAGCCGATTTCCCGGTCACCGAATTCTGGCAGGTATTAAACGGCGATAAACCAGGCCGCGAACAGGATAGCGATATTACGGTATTTGATTCGGTCGGTTTTGCACTAGAAGATTTTTCGGCACTGCGTTATGTGCTGGATAAAGCCACCATTCTTAATATTGGCAAGACCATTAATCTGATTCCGGCGCCGATTAATCCGAAAAATCTTTATTCCCTTATTGCCTGATTACGACTGCGAGTAGCGAGATGAAACAGACCACTCACAACATTGTCATGGTGCGCCCCGCCAACTTCTTTTCCAATCCGGAAACCAGCGAGTCGAACCGCTTCCAAAAGCCGGGCCAGGACGACGCGGCGGCACAGGACAGCGCGCGGGCGGAGTTTGACGGCTATGTAGCGGCATTGCGCGCCGCCGGTGTCAACGTGCTGGTGATCGACGACGAACAGCAGGGCAACACCCCAGACTCCATCTTCCCCAACAACTGGATCAGCATGCACCCCGACGGCCGCGTGTTCCTGTATCCGATGGAGGCGCCCAACCGCCGCCGCGAACGCCGCGACAGCGTGATCGAGCGCATCCGCGCGCAGTACCAGGTCGGCACGCTGAGCGACCTCAGCACGTTCGAGGTAGAGGGCAAATTTCTGGAGGGCACCGGTTCGATGGTGTTCGACCACGCCAATCGCCTCGCCTATGTCTGCCTGTCCTCGCGCAGCCACCCCGAGGTGCTGACCGCGTTGCTGATGCAGCTGGACTACCAGGCTCTGGTGTTCGACGCCGTCGACCGTGGCGGCGCCGCCATCTACCACACCAACGTGATGATGGCGGTCGGCAGCAAGCTGGCGGTGGTGTGTCTGGAATCGATCCAGCCGGCCAGCGCCCGCCAGCGGGTGAACGATCAGCTGCAGCGCCACGGCAAGCAGATCATCGAGATCGACTACACGCAGATGGAAAACTTCTGCGGCAACGTGATCGAGCTGGCCGACGGCGCCGGCAACGCGGTGTTCGCGATGTCGTCGCGCGCCTGGCAGGCATTCACCCCACAGCAACAGGCAACGTTGGCCGCAAACGGCACGGTGGCGCATGCGCCGCTGGACACCATCGAGAACCTCGGCGGCGGCGGCGCGCGCTGCATGGTGGCCGAGAACTTCCTTCCGCAAAAGCAATAAGCCGGCCACTTCAGGCCAGCCTGTCCCAGGAGAAAAGAGAAATGAAAAAAGCACTGTTTGCCCTCGCCGTGGCCTGCGCCGCCGGCAGCGTCGTGGCCAAGCCCGGTGACGTGATCCGCTTCGGCACCAGCCCCGCCTACGCGCCGTTCGAGTACAAGACCGCCACCGGCATCGCCGGCTTCGACATCGACCTCGGCAACGAGATCTGCCGCCGGCTGCAGGCGAAGTGCGTGTGGGTGGAGAACGACTTCGACGGCCTGATCCCGGCGCTGAAGGCACGCAAGTTCGACGCCATCCTCGCCTCGATGAACATCACCGAGGCGCGCAAGAAACAGATCGCGTTCAGCGACAAGATCTACAACTCACCGACGCGGATGGTGGCGCGCAAGGGCAGCAAGCTGCAGCCGACCGCCGCGGCGCTGAAGGGGCTGCGCGTCGGCGTGCAGCAGGGCACGGTGCAGGAGAGCTACGCCAAGAAACGCTGGGAGGCGGCCGGCGTCAACGTCGTCGCCTACCAGAACCAGGAACAGGTGTACCAGGACCTGACCTCCGGCCGCATCCAGGCCAGCCTGCAGGACGCGGTGGAGGCGGAATACGGCCTGCTGAAGAGCAGCAAGGGCGCCAATTTCGAATTCGCCGGCGCCACGCTGAAGGACCCGGAGATCTTCGGTATCGGCGCCGGCATCGGCCTGCGCCAGGAGGATGAGGCGCTGCGCAAGGACATCAACCGCGCACTGGCGGAGATGCTGAAGGACGGTGGCTACCAGAAGATCGCCGGCAAGTACTTCTCCTTCGACATTTACAACAACTGACACCCGTTTACTCCCAGGCAACAAGGTTAGTTGCAGTTTCCGCCATTGGTTTCTCTGTTGCCAATGGCGGTTTTTTTGAAAGGAGCTCCCATGCTGTTCCATGGCTATGAGACGCAGATCCTCGACGGCACCTGGATGTCGATCAAGCTGTCGCTGCTGTCGCTGGCGCTGGCGATCGCCTTCGGCCTGCTCGGCGCGCTGTGCAAGCTGTCGCGCAATCCGCTGCTGTACCGCAGCGCGCAGTGCTACTCCACGCTGATCCGCAGCGTGCCCGACCTGGTGATGATGCTGCTGATGTTCTACAGCCTGCAGATCGGCCTCAACCACGTGACCGACCGGCTGGCGCTGCCGCAGATCGACATCGACCCGTTCAGCGCCGGGGTGGTCACCATCGGGTTCATCTACGGCGCCTACTTTACCGAGACCTTCCGCGGCGCCTTTCTGGCGGTGCCGCGCGGCCAGATCGAGGCCGGCACCGCCTACGGCATGAGCCGGCTGCTGGTGTTCCGCCGCATCCTGTTCCCGCAGATGATGCGCTTCGCGCTGCCCGGCCTTGGCAACAACTGGCAGGTGCTGGTCAAAGCCTCGGCGCTGGTGTCCATCATCGGCCTCGCCGACATCATCAAGGTCACCCAGGATGCCGGACGCAGCACCATGCAGCTGTTTTACTTCAGCTGGCTGGCGGCGTTCATATTCCTGGCGATTACTACGGTATCCAGTTTGGTGCTGCATCGACTGGAGCGTCGCTACAACACCGGCGTGAAGGAGAGCAGATTGTGATCGAAATCATCCAAGAATACTGGCTGGCCTACCTGTGGAGCGACGGCCAGCGCCTGTCCGGCCTGGCGATGACCATGGTGCTGCTGCTGGCCACCATCGGCATCGGCCTGCCGCTGTCCATTCTGCTGGCCATCGCCCGCGTGTCGCGCCAGCGCGCGCTGCGCTTGCCGGTGTACCTGTACACCTATTTCTTTCGCGGCACGCCGCTGTACATCCAGCTGCTGATCATCTACTCCGGCGTCTACAGCCTAGAGCTGGTGCAGCAACAGCCCAGTCTAAACCAGTTCTTCCAGGACGGTTTCAACTGCGCGCTGCTGGCCTTCGTGCTCAACACCAGTGCCTACACCGTGGAGATCCTCGCCGGCGCCATCCGCGCCATTCCGCACGGCGAGATCGAGGCCGCCGAGGCCTACGGCATGTCGCGCTGGACCATGTATCGCCAGATCATCATCCCATCGGCGCTGCGCCGCGCACTGCCCAACTACAGCAACGAGGTGATCCTGATCTTGCATGCCACGCCGATCGCCTTCACCGCCACCGTGCCGGAGCTGCTGAAGGTAGCGCGCGACGTCAATGCCGCCACCTACGCCTCGTTCGAGGCTTTCGGCACCGCAGCGCTGATCTACGCCGTCGTATCGTTCCTGATCGTCGGCCTGTTCCGGCAGCTGGAAAAGAAATGGCTGGCGTTCCAGGCGCCGGAAAGCCACGCCTGACACGGCGGCCACACAACAAGAGGAGAACAGCATGTACACACTGATCGTGGACGACATCCACAAGAAATTCGGCGCACACGAGGTACTGAAGGGCATCTCTCTGCGGGCCAGAAAGGGCGACGTGATCAGCATCATCGGCTCGTCCGGCTCCGGCAAAAGCACCTTCCTGCGCTGCATCAACTTCCTGGAAATGCCCTGTGCCGGCAGCGTCACCCTCGGCGAGCACGTGCTGCAGGCACCGCCGCCGGGGCAGCGCATCGCCAACCCGCGCGAGCTGACCGCGGCACGTACTCGGCTGGCGATGGTGTTCCAGCACTTCAACCTGTGGTCGCACATGACGGTGCTGGAAAACATCATCCAGGCGCCGGTCGCGGTGCTCGGCATCAGCCGCGACGAGGCACTGGCGCGCGCGCGCAAGTATCTGGCCAAGGTCGGCCTGCCGCCGGCGGTGGAAGACAAGTACCCGGCGCACCTGTCCGGCGGCCAGCAGCAGCGCGTCGCCATTGCCCGCGCACTGGCGATGGAACCGGAGGTGATGCTATTTGATGAACCGACCTCAGCGCTGGACCCGGAGCTGGTCGGCGAGGTGCTGAAGGTGATGCAGACGCTGGCCGAGGAAGGGCGCACCATGATCGTGGTTACCCACGAAATGGGCTTCGCGCGTGAGGTGTCCAGCCACGTGGTGTTTCTGCACCAAGGCCGCATCGAGGAACAGGGGCCACCGCAGCGACTATTCGGGCAACCATCCAGTGAGCGCCTGCAGCAGTTTCTACGCGGGAGCCTAAAGTAAGTGGGCAGGCGTGGCAGGCAAGCCTGCCACGCTACCGTCGGCCAGCTTGGTGTCTACCAAGTTTTCGACTCAGCCCCGCCACTCTCTGGCTACGAATTGCATACACTTGCACTACAATTGCCGCGACTTGCCACCTAGTCCGCTTGCCCTAAGCGCTCCCGCTTTTCCAGCCACTGGTTGAGGCTGACCAAGAACAGCGTTTCGGCCTGACTGTACTTGCGCTCGCGGCTCCACAGCAGATGGATGTCGACATCGGCGACACCCTCGCCCGGCGGTAGCCGTTGCAGCCGCTGCTGTGCCACATCCGGCTGCGCCACATGCTCTGGCAGGCAGCCGATGCCGAAGCCGGCGAAGATCAGCCGCCGCACCTCGTGCACGCTGGACGAGGACGCGACCACCCGGCCCTTGAAGCCCTTCTCGTCGCGGAAGATGGTCAGCGGCGACAGGTTGTCGCCAATCTGGTCACCAGTAAACGAGACAAAGTTCTCGCTCAGCAAGTCCTCTGTCGTCAGCGCTGGCTGCCCGAACAGGCGGTGGTGGCGGCCACAGAAGATGGCGTAGCGCTGGCGCATGAACAGTCGCCGCTCCAGCTTCTTCACCGGCACCCGGCTCGGGCTCAGCCCCGCTGTTGCCGTCTTCTGTAGCAGGGTGCTAATCACCTCGGAGCTGCGCATCACTTCCACTTGCAGGTCGATGCGCGGATTGGCGCGGTGAAAGCCTGCCAGGAAATCATCGTATGGCTGTAGGTAGACGCCGCTGACACTAAGCAGCCGCACCGAGCCGGACACGCTATCACCCAGTTCGCCTAGCTCGCTGCTCAGCCGGGAAATATTGCCGTAAATCTCCTCCGCAATCCGTCTCACCTCTTCGCCAGCCCTAGTGATCTCAAAGCGCGGCCCACGCCGTTCGATCAGCCGTTGTCCGAGCGACTCCTCCAGTCGCCGCAGCGACTGGCTGATTGCCGGCTGCGTCAGGTGCAGCCGTTCGGCTGCGCGGCTGATGCTGTGTTCCTCGACGATAGCAAGAAAGGTGCGCAGCAGGTTCCAGTCCAGCCTGTCGTTGAGGAATGAGCCCTTGGTTTCGATCTGCATCCGGCCTCCCTGGCGGCATCAATTATTATTTGAAATTATAATTGAAATAATAATTAGAAATTTGACTGATATTAGGCGCGGCGCGATAAATGACACACCGCCATACGGATGGCGATGTCTTGACTGCCCGGTCTGTGGCCAACCCGGGGACGGTCATGATCCTTGATCACAGGGGTATCCCAGAGGAGAAACACGATGAAGCTAGCGCAATTTGTAGCAGTGGCGGTTGCCGGGGTGATGTCGGTATCGGTTCAGGCCAAGGAATGGAAAACCATCCGTTTCGGCGTCGCTCCGGCCTATGCTCCGTTCGAGTACCTGGCACCTAACGGCAAGGTGCAGGGTTTTGACATCGATCTTGGCAACGCACTGTGTGCCCAGCTGAAGGCCAAGTGCGTGTGGGTGGAAAACGACTTCGACGGCATGATCCCGGCGCTTACCGCGCGTAAGTTCGACGCCATCAACTCGGCGATGAACATCACCGCCAAGCGCAAGGAAAAGGTGTCCTTCACCGAGCCGCTGTACCAGGTGCCGATCATGCTGGTGGCCAAGGCCGGCAGCGGCCTGCTGCCGACCGCGGCGGCGCTGAAGGGCAAGAGCATCGGCACCCAGCAGGGTACTACCCAGGAAGCCTATGCCAACAAGCACCTGGCGCCGGCGGGGGTGAGGGTGGTGTCCTACCAGACACAGGAGCTGGTCTATGCCGACATGGTCTCCGGCCGCCTCGATGGCACCCTGCTCGATGGCCCGGTTGCCAGCGAGAGCTTCCTCAAACGGCCACAGGGCAAGGGCTTCGCCTTTGCCGGTGGCCCGCTGCGTGACGTGGAGGTGCTGGGGGTCGGCTCCGGTATCGCGGTACGCAAAGAGGACAACGAGCTACGCGAGGCGCTGAACAGCGCCTTCAAGGCGCTGAAAGCCAACGGCACCTTCGATCGGCTAGTGAAGAAGTACTTCGAAATGGACATTGCGGCCAACTAGGTCGCCCCACTCTCTCTCCTCGGCCTTGCCACACGGGTCAGCATCTGCTCGCGCGTGTGGCTTTTTTGCGGGCACCCGCTGCCTGCCACTTGATAAGGAAACCACTCCATGCACCACGAAGTCGCCGTGTTTGATGCCGCGCGGGTTGCCGGCCTGATTGGCCAGATTGATGTCCAGGCCGTGTTGCGCCGCATGTTCTTGGCGCTAGCACAGGGTAGCGCGGTGCAGCCGCCGCAACTGCGCAACCTGTTCCCCGACGCGCAGGGCAACTTTATCAGTTATCTCGGCATCCACGGCAGCGAGCGCCTGTTCGGCGCCAAGCTGTCGCCGTATATCCCACGGCCGCAGGGTGCGCTGGTTACCGCCTGGACGCTGCTGCTGTCGATGGACGACGGCCAGCCGCGGCTGCTGTGCGACGCAGGCCAGCTTACGGTGGAGCGCACTGCCGGTGCCACGGCACTGGCGGTGGATTTGCTGGCACCAGCCGGTGTCAGCAAGCTGGCGGTGATCGGCAGCGGCAGGCTTGGGCTGGCACACCTGCGCCATGTGCTGCCGCTGCGTGACTGGCAAGAGATCCGCCTCCACTCCCTCGGCATCGCCGAGTTGCCGGCGGTGCAACGGCAAGCGCTGCTAGACATTGACCCGCACGTTGGCATCCATGCGCAGCTGGCCAGCGCCGTCGCTGATGCCGACGTGATCATGCTGTGCACCTCGGCCGGGGTGTCGGTGCTGGATCCGGCGCTGCTGACGAAGCCGGCGCTGATCACCTCGATTTGCACCAACGCCCAGTTTGCGCATGAAGTGCCGCCGGCATCGCTGCCGCAGATGGAGGTGTATTGCGACTACCGCGCCACCACGCCGGATAGCGCCGGCGAGATGCGGCTGGCGCGCGAGCAACATCACTGGTCGCCGGCCAGCATCCGCGGCGACCTGCCGGAGCTGGTGGTCGGCAGTGCTCCGCTCCCGGCCTATGACCGCCACGTGTTCTTCCGCTCCATCGGCTTGGGGCTGGAAGACGTTGCTATTGCCGGCGAGCTGTACCGCTTGCACCGGCAGCAGTCGTGACACAGGGGAAACCGCCATGCATGTGATCGTACTGGGAAGCGGCGTGGTGGGAACCGCCACCGCCTATTATCTGGCCAGACAGGGCGCCAGCGTCACGGTACTGGAGCGGCAGCCCGGCGCCGGGCTGGAAACCAGCTTTGCCAATGCCGGCGAAATTTCACCCACCTTTTCCAGCCCGTGGGCCGACCCCTCGGTGCCGGGACAGGCGCTGCAGTGGCTGCTGGATCGCAACGGCCCGCTGCGGGTGTATCCGCAGCTGGACTGGTACCAGTGGCGCTGGCTGTGGCAGATGCTGAAAAATTGCCGGCAGGATGCCTACGACCGTAACAAGCGCCGCATGCTGACGCTAGCGATGTACAGCCGCGAGCAGTTCGTCGCCTTCCGTGCGCAGGGCATCACGCTGGACTACGACGGGCAGCAGCGCGGCACGCTGCTGCCGTTCCTGCAACCGCAGGACGCGGCCAAGGCGCAACGCGATGCCGACGTGCTGGCGCAGTATCAGCTACCGTTCCGCATGCTGCAGCGCGACGAGGTGCTGGCCATCGAGCCGGGCCTGCAGCACAGCAGTAGCCCGTTGCTGGGCGGCATGCACCTGCCGCTGGATGAAACCGGCGACTGCTTCAAGTTCACCACCGAACTGGCCGCCATGGCCCGCACACTCGGCGTCGACTTCCGCTTCGGGGTGCAGATCCGGCGCCTGCTGAGTGATGGCAAGCAGATCACCGCCATCGACACCGACCAAGGCATGCTGCACGGCGATGCCTACGTGCTGGCGCTGGGCAGCTATTCGCCGCTGCTGACACGACCGTTGGGCATCGACCTGCCAGTATATCCGGTGAAGGGCTACTCGCTGACGGTGCCGGTGGCCGACGCCGCGGCGGCGCCGCAGTCGACGCTGCTGGACGGGCGCTATCGCACCGGTATTACCCGCCTCGGCAACCGCATCCGTGCCGCCGGCACCGCCGAGCTGTCCGGCTACAACCAGACGCTACGTCCGGGACGGCTGGCGACACTGCGACAGTCGGTACAGAGCCTGTTCCCGCACGGTGGCGATTACCGCGCCATCGAGTACTGGAGCGGCTTGCGGCCGATGACGCCGGACAGCACGCCGCTGGTCGGCCCGACACGCTATCCCAATCTGTGGCTTAACACCGGCCACGGCACGCTGGGTTGGACGATGTCACTGGGCACCGGCAAGCTGGTGGCCGACTGGGTGTGTGGCGGCACGCCGGAGATTGCCACCGACGGCCTGACCCTCGCCCGTTACACGCGCTAGCCGCTGTGGCTACCACTCCGGCTGCGGCCAACGTTGGCCGCAGCCGGCGTGGTGTTCGCCGTTACAGGAAGCTGGTCGCCGCGTCCAGGATGTAACCCTCGCCGCGCACGGTGCGGATCAGGCGGTACGTTTCCGGGGGTATCCGGCGGAAGTCCGGACAGAGAATGTACTAACTGCAAGTGGATTTTGCAGCGCCGTGACATTCGCCAGATCCTGATTCAGCGCGGATATCCGTCTGCAATTTGGTGTAAATCGGTCATTGCTCTATGTTGTACTGACTGGCCGCTAAGGCCGATGTCCTGCCAACCCTCCCACATGATTGACTGGAGGTCGGCCAAAGCAGACGGTTTGTTGCGTTATAACTATGGAATACAAGGGTCACGGCTAGAGCAGTGTTGTCACAGAGATGTTTTCTGCCGAGTCCAATCACGTACCGCCTGTGTAAATAGCCTGAGTGCCGCCGGTGGATGGCGATTGGCCGGGTAATAAAGACTCAGGCCAGGCAACGTGGGACTCCAGTCTGGCAAGAGGTGGATCAGCTGTCCTGATGCAACATACTCGGCAACCAGATATTCCGGCACCCAGGCAATCCCAATCCCTGCCAGCGCGGCTTCCAGCATCAGATTGCCGTTGTCCAAGGTCATTGGCCCTGCGGCATCTAGCGTCATACTGACCCCGCCGCGCATCAGATCCCAGTGATACAGCGCTCCGCTGCTAAAGCGGAAACGCAGGCAGCGATGGTGCTTTAGTTCTTCCGGCGTACGTGGCGGCTCATGCTGCGCCAGGTAAGCGGGAGATGCTACGGCGACAAATTTCCAGTCTGCTCCGAACTTGATGGCGACCATGTCACGTGGCACATCCTGCAAGACACGAATGCCAGCGTCGAAGCCATCGGCCACGATATCCACAAGGCGGGTATCGACGACGAATTCGACATGAATGTTCGGGTAGGTCGCCAGAAAAGCCGGCAGCACATTCCTGATCAAGATTCTCGCCCCCGCTTCTGCGGTGCTGATCCGAATCGAACCGGAAGGTCGATCGCGCGATGAAGCCATCTCATTGACCGCATCCTGAATATCACCGAGCGCAGGTGCAACACGACGCAGAAACAGCTCCCCTGCCTCAGTCAGCGCAACCGAGCGGGTGGTGCGGTTAAACAGCCGCGTGTTGAGACTCGCTTCAAGGTTTTTCACTGTGTGACTGAGTGCCGACGGCGATACGCCCAGTATCCGCGCTGCGGCGCGAAAACTGCGCTGCTCGGCGATGGTAATGAAGGCGGTCAGTTCGGAGAGGCCAGTGCGCAGCATAGTTGAAAATTATTGAACAGATCGTGAAACATTACATCCATTGTTCGTCAGCTTGCAACACCCTAGGATTAACGGATACCGCAGCATTTCCCTGCTCCGAACGTTTTTGGGGCATTGCCGGAAGCAAGGCGCGCCTGTGCATTTCTGCCGGCTTGGCCTCTACTCAGCGGTGCTGCATTTGATGAAAACCGTGTAACGAAGGAGTGGAAATGAGCAATGCTGAACTTGATGTTAATCGCCGGAAGTTCATTGGTAGCTCGATGGCGCTCGTCTCCAGTGCCGCCATTACCGGTGCAGGGCTTGTAGGGTGCGCACAGGCGCAGACCCGCAGCACACTTGTGTCACCCGCTCAGCCAGGGGCGCGACGCAAGCTTGGTCAGCTGGAAGTGTCCAGCGTCGGCCTTGGCGTCCAGAACATGGCCCGCACCTATCAAACGACAGTCCCCGCCCGCCCCGAGATGATCGACATCATCCGTGCGGCCCATGACCACGGCGTCACTTTTTTTGATACCGCCGAGGCCTATGGCCCGCATGAATGCGAGCGCATCCTCGGCGAAGCCATCGCCCCGTTCCGCAACAAGGTCGTGATCACCAGCAAATTCGGCTGGAACATCGACCCGCAGACCGGCGAGCGCCGCCCGGGGCTGATCAGCCGTCCAGACCACGTCAAACAGGCGGTGGAAGGCATGCTCAAGCGTCTGCGCACCGACCGGATCGATCTGCTCTATCAACACCGGGTCGATCCGCAGGTACCGATCGAAGACGTTGCCGGCGCCATCAAGGACTTGATGGCCCAGGGCAAGGTGCTGCACTGGGGCTTGTCCGAAATGGGGCTGCAAACCTTGCGCCGCGCCCATGCCGAGTTACCTGTTACTGCAGTACAGAGTGAGTACTCGATGTTCTGGCGTGGCCCGGAGAAGGAAGTCCTGCCCCTGTGCCAGGAGCTGGGCATCGGTTTTGTACCCTGGAGTCCGCTCGGGGTGGGCTTCCTGACCGGCGCCATTGACCAGAGGACTAGCTTTGCCGACGGCGATTTCCGCAAGAGCGAAACCCGCTTCTCACCCGAAAACCGGGAACACAATCTGGCGCTGGTCAGCCTTGTGAAAAGCTGGGCGCTGCGCAAGAAAACGACACCCGCGAGGATTGCGTTGGCCTGGTTGCTGGCACAGAAGCCCTGGATTGTGCCCATCCCCGGTACGACCCAGATGGGCCACCTGCTCGACAACATCGGTGCCCGCGAAGTTGCCTTCGACACCGATGAGCTTCAGGCGCTGAATGCGTCGCTGGCGGCCATCACGATCCAGGGGGAGCGGCTACCGCCGGCAGTGCTTGCCTACAGCGAGGTCGAGGCGCCTTTGAAGTGATATGTGCTAGCGTTTGCCAGCCTCGTGTGCATATCAATGCCTGGATGGCAAACAGCAGGTGTAAAAGCGACAGCGCCAATAACGCCGCACACTGATTGCAAAAAATATCTCGCTAGGGGAGTAATAGTGAAATACCGCACGCTCGGTAACAAACTTGAAGTCTCGGCCATGGGCCTGGGATGCATGTCGATGACCGGTGCCATATATGGTGCACCGGCGGATAAACGGGAAATGGTCCAGCTTCTGCGCTCCGCGCATGAACAGGGCGTAACGCTGTTCGACACCGCCGAAGCCTATGGCCCTTTCAGTAACGAAGAATTGCTCGGAGAAGGCCTTGCGCCGATCCGCGATCAGGTAGTCATTGCCACCAAGTTCGGTTTTGACATTGATCCGGTCACCGGTCAGCGTGGCCCGGGCACCAATAGCCGACCAGCGCATATCAAGGCGGCGGTCGACGCCAGCCTGAAACGCCTGCGTACCGACTACATCGACTTGCTCTTTCAGCACCGGGTCGACCCTGCCGTCCCGATCGAGGACGTCGCAGGCACCGTCAAGGAGCTGGTGGCCGCCGGCAAGGTACGCCATTTTGGCCTTTCGGAGGCCGGAGTGGCCACGATCCGTCGCGCCCATGCGGTGCTACCGCTCACCGCCGTACAGAGCGAGTACTCGATGTTCTGGCGCGGTCCGGAAATGGAGCTGCTGGCCACCCTTGAAGAACTCGGTATCGGGTTTGTCCCCTTCAGCCCGCTCGGTGCCGGCTTTCTCACTGGCAAGATCGATGAGAGTACACAGTTCGACCCGACGGACTTCCGTAACGTCGTTCCGCGCTTCTCGGCAGAGGCCCGCAAAGCCAATCTGGCGCTGGTGGAGGTACTCAAGTCCATCGCCGCCAGCAAGGGGGCAACGCCGGCACAGATTGCCCTGGCCTGGCTGCTTGCACAGAAACCATGGATCGTGCCGATTCCGGGCACCACCAAGCTGCACCGCCTTGAGGAGAACCTGGGGGCGGTCACTATCGAACTCGGAGCCAATGATCTCGCACGCATCCAATCCTTGCTGGCGGGAATCGAGATTCAGGGTGAACGTCTGCCGGAAGCAGTTCTAAAGATGACTGGTCTTTGATTCACCGGCCCCTACTCAATGGTCCGAGTGGCGCTCACGCTCTACCTGCGCCGCTCCAAGCGCCCAGCAATCCCGACCCGGCACGCGTTTCCATCGTTGAAGGAGACGTACTGGATCAAACCATGCTGGAGGCGGCAATGCGCGGGCAGGACGTGGTCTATGCCAAATGGCGGCACAGGCCGGCACGATCATCGCCGCGATGAAGGCAGTCGGCCTCAAACGGTTGATCTTCATCAGTTCGATGGGTATCTACAGCGAAGTGCCGAGCGAGCGTTATCGCAGCGTGCTGGATCCCTATCGCGATGCTACGGCGCTCATCGAAGCCTCGTCCCTCGACTACACTATTCTGCGCCCAGGCTGGTTCATCCGTGACAAAACGGTGAGTTACCAGCTCACACAGAAGGGTGAAGCCTTCCGTGGCCATGACGTGTCGCTGAATAGCCTATCTGACCTCATTGTGAAGCTCGCCTTGGTCCCGCACTTGGAAGTCCGCCGCAGTCTTGGAGTCAGCACGAAATGAACGCAATACGCCCCCAAGCCAGGCCCCGCCATCGTATGGTGCTTGCCATCATCATGGCGAGCTACCTGATGCTCGTGATCGACATCTCCATCGTGCTCACCGGCCTGCCACGTATCCAGGCCGATCTTGGCTTCACACCGGCTGGGCTGTCGTGGATTCAGAATGCCTATACGCTCGCTTTTGGCGGCTTCCTGCTGCTCGGTGCGCGGGCGGGCGATATTCTCGGTCGGCGACGCATGTTCATCACCGGACTTTCTATCTTCACACTGGCCTCACTGGCTATCGGTGCTGCGCAATCGCCAGCCTGGATGATCGCCTCCCGCGCCGTACAGGGTTTCGGTGCCGCCGTGCTGGCCCCCTCGACGCTGGCACTGATCACGACACATTTCGAGGAGGGGCATGCACGCAATCGCGCACTCGCCTGGTATGCGGCGGCGGCGGGTATTGGTGCCACGCTGGGCTTGGTGCTTGGCGGCCTGCTGGCCGACCTGATTTCCTGGCGTGCCGGTTTCCTGATCAACCTGCCGATCGGCGCGGCACTCATCGTTGGTGCCTTGCGCCATATCCACGAGACCGAGCGCCACACCGGACGTTTCGACATCGCCGGCGCACTCAGCTCCACCTTGGGCATGTGCGCGCTGGTATTCGGTATTGTCGAGGCCGCCGATGCGGGTTGGGGTGCCGCGTTGACGCAGGCAAGCATTGCTGTGGGAGTGGTGGTACTGGCCGCTTTTCTATGGATCGAACGTCACGCCAGTCAGCCGCTGCTTCCGCTAGCCATGCTGACCAGTGCGCAGCGCAATGGCGCCTATGCCGCTCGACTGCTCTTTCTCTCTGGCATGGCGGGATTCTGGTTCTTCACCGCGCAATACCTGCAAGGTGCACTGGGTTTTTCCCCGATGCAGGCCGGCCTGGCTTTCATTCCGGTAACGGTGCCGCAGTTTCTGGCATCGGTGAGCGTGCCACATGTTGCCCATCGCATCGGGCAGCGACGCCTGCTGCTAGCGGGGCTGGCGTTGTGCGTGTTGGGACTGGCATGGCTCAGTATCACTGCCGCGCAGATGTCCTACCTTGGTGGCGTGGTGTTACCGATGCTGCTGACCGGATTCGGCCAAGGTTGGGTGCTTGCGCCGCTCACGGTAGCCGGTGTTGCCGGCGTGGAGGGACGCAATGCTGGCGCTGCTTCCGGACTAGTCAACGTCGCCCACCAACTCGGTGCCTCACTCGGCTTGGCCGTCCTGGTTGTGGTATATGCAGGCGGGCATTCCTCGGTATTTGATGCGGCCGGTATGGCGCAACACACCGGAGTCACGATGGGGGTGGCAGCGTTGCTGCTGCTGGCCGCACTCTCTGTGTCTGCTCGCTACATTAACTTTGACACTGACCGATCGAACTGAATCACTGAATCGAGCGGAAGATTCATTAATATGGCCCCTGGAATCAGCTCACATTAGGACACCAATCGTGTAACGGACTTCTCTCTACTTTTGATTGGTATGAGCTGAGGGGTGCAGATCCATCGGACTCCTCTTGCAAACTAATGAGCGCAGGCAAGCTCGACACAGCGCCGGGCCAGGATCTCGGTCGGATCGATCAGTGCTACCGTATGGTCACCCAATCTGAAACTCTCACACTGTGGGAGCAATAGCGGTAACTCTGTGCAGCCGAGGATCAGTACCTGGGCACCGGAGTCAGCAAGGTGTTCAGCCGCTGCCAGTAAGTCTTCCTTGCAACGTCCTGTGGTATAGCCAGCCTTGACTCCCTGCTCGCCGTAAATGGCGCCCATCACCAAGTTCTGATGGAGAGAATCAGGAACAATCAGCGTAAGGCCGGCAGCTTCTGCAATGGTGTGGTAGACCCTGCTTTGCACCGTACCGGAAGTCGCCAGCAGTCCTACAGGCCCGTTGGTGCCGTAGTGCTTACGGATATGCTCGATCGTCTCTTTCAACATGTGAACCACGGGCACGCTCAAGTAAGGCTGGATACTTGGAACAAACGCGTGAGCGGTATTGCATGGGATAGCGATGGCATGGGCGCCGTCTGCCTCCAAGCGCTTGCAGGTGGATAGCATGGCCACGGTCGGGTCAGTCTCTCCGTGAAGCAGATTGGCGGTGCGATCGGGAATTTGGGGATTCTGCTCCACCACCATCTTAATGTGATCCTGATCACGGTTGGCCGGTGTGTTACGGATAACCTTATTCATGAAGTCGACCGTTGCCGCCGGACCCACCCCGCCAACGATCCCCAGCTTGAATGGCGCCGATGCAACCTCTTTTTGATGGAGCAAGGCATATTCAGCATAGATTTCATTAATATCTGCTAAAGCAATGCCAAGCCTCTGCAATTCGGCTGCCACCATGGCCAGCTCAGTAAACCCGGGCAGTAGCAGGTCGGCCTGCTGTTCCTGCAACTGATGGCAGGCTCGCCCTACTAAATCAATTGCAAATCGATCCTCCCCTCCGACCTGTAAGCCACGAGCGCCGTACACGGCCTCCATGAGCCCCTCTTGCTCATGAGGAGAGGGATAGAGTAGTTGGTAATGTTCGCCAAAATAGCGCTCGAACAGCCCCGCATGGCGTACGTAGTCTGATGTCAGCACACCAAGCCGGAGACCCGGTGCCAACCGAGCCACCACATACCGGAAAAGCGCATCCATCATATCCAGCACGGGCACCTCGAGTTCGGTTTGAATCTCATCGCGAAACACGTGACTGGCAAAGCATGGAAGTAAGATGGTATCCACACCACGTTGAATCAGGGTACGGCCGGTTTCGAACACATAGAGTTTACGTGCGATAACGTTACTGTCTTGCTCCAGCGAAGTACCGGCCCCACGGAATGGGTGCTGTTCAAGCAGAAAATGTAGTTCCGTTTCCGCATGACGAGCTGCATGCGCTTTCAGAAGCTTCCCGAATAGGTCGGCGCCAGCCAGCGCTCCCAGCCCACCGATGATGCCCAAGGTTCTTTTGTTCATGATCGTAACGACTCAGCGAAGGAAGGCGGCCACATCAAGCGGCCGCACAGGGTTAAATATCAGGTGCGGGCTTCCGCAGGTTGAATAGTCTCTTGGGTGCTCTGCTCACCTTCCAACTTAGCAACCACGGCGGTGGCTAGGCTATTGCCCAGTACATTGGTCGCAGTGCGTCCCATGTCAAAGAACTGGTCGATACCCATGATCAGCAGCAGCCCGGCCTCCGGCAGGTTGAACATCGGCAGGGTTGCGGCGACCACCACCAGTGAGGCGCGCGCCACACCGGCCATGCCCTTGCTCGTCACCATCAGTACCAGCAGCAGAATCAACTGCTGGGCTAGACTCATCTCGATACCATAAGCCTGTGCGATGAACAGCACGGCAAATGCCTGATACATCATCGAACCATCCAGATTGAACGAGTAGCCAAGCGGCAGCACAAAGCTGGAAATGCGTTTGGAGACACCGAATTTTTCCAAAGATTCGATAGTTTTCGGGTAGGCCGACTCGCTGCTGGCCGTCGAGAATGCAAGCATGATCGGTTCACGGATCAGCCGCAGAAGGCCACCGACTGACTTCCCCAAGAACAGATAGCCGACAGCCAGCAGAATCCCCCACAACAATGCCAATCCCAGGTAGAACTCGCCGATCAGTTTGCCGTAGCTCAGCAGCACGCCGAGCCCTTGTACCGTTATCACTGCTGCCATGGCGGCAAACACACCAATCGGTGCTAGACGCATCACATAATCGGTAATGCGGAACATGATGTGCACCAGTTCATCAAGGCACTTGTCGAGCATGGTATAGCCCTTGCCTTTCACAAAGCCAAGCGCGGCGCCGAAGAACAAGGAGAACACCAGAATCTGCAGAATCTCGTTGCCGGCCATGGCTTCCGCAATGCTTCTCGGAAACACGTGGGTAATGAAGCCCTTGAGGGTCAAATCAGCGGTTTTCAGGCCAGAACTCTCAGCAATACTCGGTAGTACCAGCTGCATGTGAACACCCGGTTCAAACAGGTTCACGAGTGCCATGCCAAGCAGCAAGGAAACAATGGACGCGCTAACAAACCACAGCATGGCCTTGAGGCCGATGCGGCCAACTGCACTGGCATCGCCCATGCTGGCGATACCAGTAACCAGTGTGGCAAACACCAATGGCGCGATGATCATCTTGATCATGCGCAGGAAGATATCCGTTACCAAACTGAAGTAGCTGGCAATATCCTTGGCAGCCTGAGTATCCGGAGCAAAGCTGTGGAAAATGTAGCCCACCAGAATGCCCAGCAGCATCGCTATGCCGATCTGGCGTGTCAGTTTTTGGGTATTCATGGCTGCGCTCCCGTCGGTACTTGGTGACAAGCAAATCGAGAGACCTGGAGGCCGGTCTCGGCAGGTAAAAATTTTCTTAGAATATTCATGACAGACTCCTATGTAGGCACACGCGGTGAGTGCGCCATTGAAGTCTAGAGTCGGATCCAAAACCCCTTGATGAGGATGGCTCATACCGCTATGCGGATTCGGAATAGCTTTTTTTTTGCACTAAGCCGATGATTCATCAGGGCTGTGATATCGGTTAGCCAAGCTGTGGCGTGTTACGGGGAGGTAAAGATGTATATCAGATGGATAGACGACCTCCTCGCGTTGGCCGAAACCAAGAATTTTTCCCGAGCGGCGGAGAGTCGCCACATCACCCAGTCAGCGTTATCGCGGCGGATACGCTCACTGGAGGAATGGGTTGGTGCCGACTTGGTGGACAGAGGCACTTATCCGCTGGAATTGACACTGGCTGGCAAGCTGTTTTGCGAACAAGGACGGGAAGCGCTGCAGTTGCTGCTGGCCGCCAGAGCGGAAATTCGCCAGGAAACCCGCATGCCAGGCAAAGCCATCCAGATCCGGGCCGGGCACACCCTCTCGATGACCTTCCTGCCCAAGTGGATGAAGCAATTCCAATCTCGTCATGACCAATTCAATACCCGAGTCGTGGCTGAGAACGTGCTGGACGCTGTCACTGCCTTATCTGAAGGTAGCTGTGATCTGATGTTCTGTTACCACCACCCACTGGCACCCATCCTGTTGGACCCGGAGAAGTTCGAATACCTGTCATTAGGACATGAGGGCTTCATCCCGGTCACGGCGGTATTATCTTCAGGGCGTCCCGCATTCGGTCTACCGGGGAAGAAAACTGCACCTACCCCCTATTTGGCCTACACCTCTACTACCTTCTTGGGCCGAGTTGTTGAGGTGATTCTCAAACAGGTGCAAGTTGAACCCTTCCTGGAGCGATGCAACGAAGCTGATATGGCCATGCTGCTGCTGAACATGGCCTGTGAGGGTTATGGAGTCGCATGGGTGCCAGAGAGTGCGGCGACTGAGGCCTTACAAAATGGAAAGCTCGCTCACGCAGGACCAGACGAGTGGAATACCAAGCTTGAAATCCGAGTCTATCGTGCCATCAATAATTCCAATGCCGCATTGCAGGAGTTGTGGCAGTCCTTACGCTGAGAATAACGGCATTGCTTCACGTTTATAGCATTGTAAATCCTGATATTAGTGACACTCCCAATTTACCACGGCACCATTCTCTCCCTCTGAATCGCCCCTCCTTTCCTAGATACCTCGTGAGCCTCACACTTGGCCCTACAAGGAGGTGTCATGAGCAGGCAGCGTTTCCCCGAAGAATTCAAGATTGAAGCCGTCAAACAGGTATGCGCTGCAAGCCATGCCTAAGCCGGAGTGAGTTTCTTAGGAAGGCCGCCGCATACTTTGCCAAGGAGTCCGGGTAAGGTATGCCTTCATCCGGACTCATGAGCAGCAGTTGCTGAACGCTGGTTGATCTTGCTGCGTGAGCAACTTGGCCGAGCTAAAAAGCAGGAGTTGTCAGAACTGGTGGATCGCCTGGTGCTGGCTGTAGGGGTCAGTAAAGAAAACACGGTTGGTGAGTGACAGAAGCCCCCGAGAGTGATCTCTGACGATATCCTTAATCGTTTTGCTATTATTTCTCTCCTGCTCTCTATTAACGGCAGGACAGACCACGTAGCCCAAGGCTAAAACGGCTGCCCTAAATTCAAAGGCAGCCGTAATAGAGAAGCACTTTCTGAAATCACATTTTTTTCCGGTGGGCTTCCGCCTGCAAAGCTCGCCTAAGCAAAAGATACTTGTCGCCGGTAAAGAGCTCTTTCTCGACATTGGCCAACAGGCATCGATCCCCCGTCGTCCCCTGGTCCCGCTTCGCCAAGATGATGATCTCGGTGACACTCGGATAGTCCTGAAACAAAGCCATGGCTTGCTCCCGCAAAGCAACCGGCAAAGCTTTATTGCGGCTCAGTTCGCACAGATAAACGCTAATTTCTAGCAATGCCAACGTATGTTGCTGCGCCCTCTCCTCGCTAAACCTTCTCATGGACATCTCCTTGCTGAATGTGCGCCGTTTTCAGCAATTGCTCGAATGCAGAACCATCTTTACGTGTCAGGTTCGGCACAAAACGGGAATACACTTTGAACAGCATCTCAGTATTGGCATGCCCCATCTGTCTTGCAATCCATTCCGGCGCCTCACCGGCAGCGAGCCAGAGGGTTGCTGCCGTATGCCGAGTTTGATAAGGCCGGCGACGCTCCAGACCAAGTGAGGCCAACAGGGGGTACCACACTCGCTTGGTCACATTGTTGTGCTCAATGGGCATTCCCTGCAGGTTGCAAAATACGTACTCGGACATAGCACCCGTTGCCTTGTACTGATTCACCAGTGCCTCATACACTGGCTGGCTCATTGCAATATCGCGCTGTGATGCATCGGTCTTAGTGTAGTCATCCTCCCCATACACGATTGTTTCCCGGATCAGAATTTGTCGACGGTCAAAGTCGACATACTTCCATTTCAGCCCGTCTATTTCACCGGTACGCATACCGGTGAAAAAACGAACGATGTAGTAATTGCGAAAATCGGGCCGAACCGAATCGACGATCAGCTTCACCTCTTGCAGCGTGAGTGGCTGGACATCAGACTTCGGCACCTTCAACGGTTTGATGCGCACGTAGGGCGTGGTAAAGTCATAACGGTCGGCGGCTTCCTCAAATACCCTGCGCAACGGATCCATGATCTTGTTGATGCGGTTGGCAGATAGTGTTGTGTTCCCATTCCGGCCGGATACTTTGGCGAGTGATGACCGGAATTTGAGCAGATCAGCCCGAGTGACAGCCCCGACCCTGACACTTCCAAATGCGGGCAGATAGTATTTATCGATATTCCCGCGGATGGTTACCTGGTACGAACGTCGCCAACCGATCTGGTTTTCGCTGAGCCATTCCTTAATGAAGTCGGCAAAGAGTGGCGTCTTCAGGACCGCCTCATCCATCACGATCTCCTCCCTCGCAGGAGAAAAGACAGAGACGGGAGCAAGTGTCACTTCCACGCCCTTCCGGCTATCAGGAAAGAAGGTAGCGTAACTAAAGCGACCAAGTTGAATCTCGGACTCAATTTGCGCCAGCATCTTCTCAAGCTTCCTGCGGTTGGCAGCGGTATCACGAAGCTCAGTTTGTTCACGGCAACGCTTCCCGTCCCAACGAAAATCCAGAAACAGCAATCCTGTTTCCTTCCTGGCTCTGACTACACCCATGGCTATCTCCTTGTTACTCGGCTACTGGCATTGCAATGCCATCGACATTAGCGCGCAGGAGATCTGCCTCAATGGCCTCCCAAATGAACAGATACTTCCTTCTACCAAAGGGTCGAACATAGTGCTTGCCTTCAATTAGGCAGCTGTCGACCAGATTGTTGCGGATTGTCCGTGCGTCATAGTGAATACGCGAGGCCAGCTCTTCTGTTGTGATATAGGTGGTATTCATGGTCTTACTCCTGGTAGAAATGTAGAATCAGGAGAACACAATCGCCCTATAGCGTTAATTTTGATCTCCTGAAGATCATATTACACACAAAAATACCTATTGCAAGGCTTTTTGATCTACAGGAGGTTTTTTTGATCGAGGAACATAAATGATTAAATGCCACCTCTCTCGCATCATGGGAGAAAAACGTCTGAAGATTAGTGACCTCGCCCGTGATACTGGCCTCAACAGGGGAACACTGACGCGTCTCTATCATGAGACGGCTGAGCGTATTGAACTGGATGTACTGGATGCGCTGTGCCGCTACTTCAACTGCCAACTTGGTGATCTGCTTGAGTACGTTCCCAAACCTGTGCCCAGCACAGAAAAAATCGACCCGGCAGAATAAAACATCCAACAGAGAACGCGATACAAGCCGCTCCTTGGGCCAGCACAAGTTGCTACTTGACTAAAAAACACCTTTTTTTTTCAGTCAGATACAAAGCTAGGGGTGTAGCTTATGGGAACAAAAACGCGATTAATGTGATATGACGACCGTGCCCATGATGTGCCCATTGGGCACGATCAAGACAAATCACCCAAAGGTCGTGCCAGATCTGAGCCCAGAAAATGACCAAAGGTCAAAATTGCCAGGCTTTTATCTCAACTGGGCACACGCCGGGCACAAAAATGGGCACAGAAGAGCTCCTGTGCCCAACTCACGGGTATAAAAGCACAAAACCCCTGATCCAATTTTTCAATTGAATCAGGGGCTTATATGTGGTTGCGGGAGCAGGATTTGAACCTACGACCTTCGGGTTATGAGCCCGACGAGCTACCAGACTGCTCCATCCCGCGACTGAATACTGCAAGTATAGATTGTGCCATGAAAAACAAATGGCAAACTGCCATTTATATTTCTCAATGCAAAACAGTTTAGTCGCCAAACTGTTTTATGAATTCTGGTTGCGGGAGCAGGATTTGAACCTACGACCTTCGGGTTATGAGCCCGACGAGCTACCAGACTGCTCCATCCCGCGACTGAGAAAGAGATAATACCGCGTACATTGCGGCGCGTCAAGCAAAAAGACAAAAGCCCTGCAAGGCAGGGCTTTGATTGTGGCACCACGCAATATCAGGCGGCGGTCTGTACGTAGGCGTTGCCCGGGTAGACCACGCTTTCCAGACCGGCGGAAGTGCGCATCGTCACCTCGTAGCGTCGGCCCAGCGGCTTGACATTGATGACTTCGAAACGGATTTCTTCACCGCTGTCAGTTGTTTCCAGGATGCTATGGCCTGGCTCAAGTTGGTTGATTCTCATGATTTTTCCTTTTTGTCATTCTTTTTCTGACGATTATCCGGCTTACTGAAACAACATAAGCTCACGCTACGATAACGTGTTTATGTTGCTATTGACTATAGGTAGTTTCACGGAGTTCCCGTAGCACTGATCGCAGCTTAAGCAGCAATTATGAAAATCTGATGAATCGGCGCCATGAAAAATGCCCCGTCGGCGACGGGGCATTGGCAGCACTGGCAAACAGGCAAGGCGATCAGCCGATGCGCATACCCGGTTCGGCGCCGTCGTCGGCATCCAGCAGGAACAGGCCGGAGTTGTCCTCCGGACCGGAGGCGCACACGATCATGCCCTGCGACACGCCGAAGCGCATCTTGCGCTCGGCCAGGTTGGCGACCACGATCACCTTGCGGCCAACCAGCGCTTCCGGCTGCTGATAGGCGCTGCGGATGCCGGAGAAGATGTTGCGCTGTTCGAAGCCGAGGTCGACGGTGAATTGCAACAGCTTGTCGGAGCCGTCGACAAAGTTGCAAGCCAGCACCTTGCCTACGCGCAGGTCCAGCTTGGCGAAGTCGTCGATCTTGATGGTGTCGACCAATGGCTCGTAGTTGGCCGCAGCGGCCGGTGCTTGTGCTTCCATGCTTTGCTTGTTCGCCTCGATGAGTTTTTCCACCAGCAGCGGGTCGATACGCTGCATCAGGTGCTGGTACGGTTTGATGGTGTGGCCCAGCAGCAGCTGGTCGGCATCCGCCCACTGCAGCGGCGCCACGTCGAGGAAGGCTTCCACGCCTTCGGCCAGCTTCGGCAGCACCGGCTTCAGGTAGATGGTCAGCAGGCGGAAGGCGTTGATCAGCACGCTGCACACTTCGTGCAGGCGCGCGTCCTGCCCTTCCTGCTTGGCCAGTTCCCACGGCTTGTTGGCGTCGACGTAGCCGTTGACGATGTCGGCAATCGCCATCACCTCGCGCAGCGCCTTGGCGTACTCGCGGGCCTCATAGGCAGCGGCGATGTTCTCCGCTTCACCGGCGATGTTGCCGAGCAGACGGGTTTCGTCTTCGAGCTTGGCCGCCAGCTGGCCACCGAAGCGCTTGCTGATGAAGCCGGCGGCGCGACTGGCGATGTTGACGAACTTGCCGACCACGTCCGAGTTGACGCGCGCGACGAAGTCATTGAGGTTGAGGTCGATGTCCTCGATGCGGCCGTTGAGCTTGCCGGCGATGTAGTAGCGCATCCATTCCGGATTCAGGCCGCAGTCGAGGTAGGACTTGGCGGTGATGAAGGTGCCGCGCGACTTGGACATCTTGTGGCCGTCCACGGTCAGGAAGCCATGCGCAAACACACCGCTCGGCGCGCGGTAGCCGGCGTATTTCAGCATCGCCGGCCAGAACAGCGCGTGGAAGTAGAGGATGTCCTTGCCGATGAAGTGGTACATCTCGGTCTTGCTGTCCGGCTTGAACCACGCGTCGAAATCGATGCCGGTGCGGTCGCACAGGTTCTTGAAGCTGGCCATGTAGCCGATCGGCGCGTCCAGCCATACGTAGAAGTACTTGCCCGGCGCGCCGGGGATCTCGAAACCGAAGTACGGCGCATCGCGGCTGATGTCCCAGTCCTGCAGGCCGCCTTCGATCCACTCGTTCATCTTGTTCAGCGATTCGGCCTGCAGGTGGGCCTGGCTCGCGCCGTCACCGCGCAGGCTGCTGCCGGCGGTCCAGTCCTGCAGGAAGCCGGTGCACTCGCCGAGGCGGAAGAAGTAGTGCTCGGAGGTCTTCAGCACCGGCTTGGCGCCGGAAACCGCGGAGTACGGGTTTTTCAGCTCGGTCGGGCTGTAGGTGGCGCCGCACTTCTCGCAGTTGTCGCCGTACTGGTCGGCCGCGCCGCACTTCGGGCATTCGCCCTTCACGAAGCGGTCCGGCAGGAACATGTTCTTTTCCGGGTCGTACAGCTGCTCGATGGTGCGGCTGGCGATCTTGTCGTTGGCCTTCAGCGCGAGGTAGACCTGCTCGGAGAACGCCTTGTTTTCCGGGCTGTTGGTGCTGTAGTAGTTGTCGTAGCCGATGTGGAAGCCGCTGAAATCGGCCAGATGCTCGGTGTTCACGCGCTCGATCAGCTGCTCCGGAGTGATGCCCTGCTTTTCCGCGGCCAGCATGATCGGGGTGCCGTGGGTGTCGTCGGCACAAACGTAGTAGCACTCGTGGCCACGCATCTTCTGGAAACGCACCCAGACATCGGTCTGGATGTGCTCAACCATGTGCCCCAAGTGGATGGCGCCGTTGGCGTACGGCAGTGCGCTGGTAACCAGAATCTGGCGTTTAGTCATGAAATGCATCCCGATAAGCAATACGAAACCGTCGATTATAACGACAAAGGTTGGCCGCAACAGCGTTGCGGCCAACCTTTATAAACAGTGCGCCCGAAACATCAGGCTGCCTGCGCCACCGGCACCGCGCGCAGCTTCATCGCGTGGCGGACCCGCGGCCGCGCCACCAGCACGAACAGCAGCGAGGTCAGCAACGACATCAGCGCGAAGCCGATCATGCCGCCGACGATATAGGCGTGGCGGAACAGCTCGATGCCGAGCGCGTAGCCGGCCATCGACAGCATGCTCATCGCCGCCGACACCGTGCCCTTGCTCACCGTGCTGGCCATCAGCGCGAAGCGGTACAGCACCGCAAACGACAGCCCCTCGCCGAACGCCATCAGGCTCATGCCGGCCACCATATAGATGTGCGGCACGCTGCTGAACTGGATGCCGCCCAGCATCAGCGCCAGGCCGCCGACAATCGGCCACATGCCCAGCAGCACCGAGCGTCCCAGCGCCAGGCGCTCGGTGAGCAGCACCAGCGCGAAATTGCCGGCGATCAGGCCGCCAAACACCGGCAGCTGCCACAGGCCGTATTCGACGGTGCTCATGCCGAGGTCTTCCACCAGCAGCACCGGCGACAGCGCGATCCAGCCCATCAGCGGCATCGCCAGCAGCGGGATGCACAGCAGCGACAGCACGAAGCGGCGGTCGGCGAGCAGCGCCAGGTAATCCGCGCCCATGCGGCGCAAGGGTGCGCGCGTGCGGCCAACGTTGACCGTTTCCGGCATCTTCCACCACAGCCCGACCAGCGCCAGCAGCGACACGCCGGCGATGAACAGGAAGCAGCTGCGCCACGGCGCGAACTCGATCAACGCGGCGCCGGCCAGCGGGCCGACCATCGGCGCGATCAGCGCCACGTTGGCCATCAGCGCGGTGACCTTGACCGCGGTCTTCTCCTCGAACGCCTCCTGCACCGCGGCGTAGCCGACGGCATTGATGAAGCACAGGCCGACGCCCTGCAGCACGCGCAGCGCCATGAACGCCTCGATCGAGGTCACCAGATAGGTGGCGAGGCAGGCGACGATGAAATAGACCACCCCGCCCAGCAGCACCGGACGGCGACCGATGCGGTCGGACAGCGGCCCGGTCAGCCACGGCATCAGCGCGCCGCCGAGCAGGAAAGCGGTCATCGCCATCGGCACCCACTCGATGCCTACGCCGAACTCCTGCACCACGCGCAGCATCGCCGGCTGCGCCATGTCGTTGGCGATGTAGACCGCAAATTCAAACAGCACCAGCGCCAGCGGGAACAGCATCCGCGCCGGGGTCAAACGGGAAATCTTGGTAAATTCAGACAAAACGTAACCTCGGGAAAACCACAGCGGAGCAGTCTGCCACCCCGTGCCGGTTCAGAAAAAAGGCGTCGATTCTACGCCAAATCAGCTACTTACACCAGCAAATCCGTCCACACCATCACCATGACAAAAAAGTAAGCCCCCCGCTGCGGCCAAGGTTGGCCGCAGCCACGCCGACAGCGGCATGCACGACGCCGGCGCAGCGCTTATCATGACGGCTGCGGCCAAAACGGCGGGCAAGCCTGTTCGCCTGCGGCAAACCCGATTAAAATAGTCGGCTATTCATCCCGCTCAAGATCACCCATCATGCTTTCCCGACTCGGCAAACTGTTTGGCGTCCATGGCGACGCCGCTTCCCGGACTACTGACATGGCCCTGACCGACACCGACATTCTCGATGCCATCGCCGACCTGATCGACGAAGACACCCACAAGCCCTACCGCAAAGGCGTCAGCGTGCAGCAAAACGATGCCGCCCACCTCAATGTGCGCGTGGCCCTGCCCTACCCGGCCAAAAGCCGCTTCGCCGCCATCGCCGAGCTGTTCCGCGAACGGCTGGCGCCGCTGGCCGGCGAGCGCAAGCTGAGCATCGACGTGGTCAGCGAGATCACCAGCCACTCGGTACAGCGCGGCGTGCCGCTGCTGCCGGGGGTGAAGAACATCATCGCGGTGTCCTCCGGCAAGGGCGGCGTCGGCAAGTCCACCACTGCGGCCAACCTGGCGCTGGCGCTGGCGGCAGAAGGCGCGTCGGTCGGCATTCTGGATGCCGACATCTACGGCCCGTCGCAGCCGCTGATGATGGGCCTGCAGGGCCAGAAGCCGGAGGTGATCGACGGCAAGCTGGTGCCGCTGCCGGCGCACGGCGTGCAGACGATGTCGATCGGCTACCTGGTGGACGAGGACCAGGCGATGGTGTGGCGCGGCCCGATGGTGAGCCAGGCGCTGCAGCAGCTGCTCAACGACACGCTGTGGAACGAGCTGGACTACCTGGTGATCGACATGCCGCCGGGCACCGGCGACATCCAGCTGACACTGTCGCAGAAGGTGCCGGTCACCGGCGCCATCATCGTCACCACGCCGCAGGACATCGCGCTCTTGGATGCGAAAAAGGGGCTGAAGATGTTTGAGAAGGTGGGCGTGCCCATCCTCGGCATCGTCGAGAACATGGCGATGCACGTGTGCAGCAACTGCGGCCACGAAGAACACATCTTCGGCCACGGCGGCGCCGACAAGATGAGCGCCCAGTACGGCGTCGACGTGCTCGGTTCGCTGCCGCTGGATCTGGGCATCCGCCTGGCCACCGACGACGGCTGCCCGACGGTGGCGGCGGCGCCGGACAGCGCGCTGGCGGCACGCTACCAGCAGATCGCGCGCAAGGTGGCGGTCAAGGTCGGTGACAAGGCACGCGACTTCTCTGGTAAATTCCCGAAAATCGTCATCCAGAACAGTTAATCCCTCATGATCGGCATGTTTGATTCCGGCCTAGGCGGCCTTTCGGTGTGGCGCGAGCTCACCGCCCAGCTTCCCGACGAACCGGTGATCTACCTGGCCGATCAGGGCTACTGTCCTTACGGCGGGCGCAGCGACGACGAGCTGATCGCCCGCGCCGAGCTGATCGCCGACTACCTGCTGGCACAGGGCGCCACCCTGCTGCTGATCGCCTGCAACACCGCCACCAGCGCCGCGGCGCGCCACCTGCGCCAGCGCCACCCGGCACTGCCGATTGTCGGCATGGAGCCGGCGATCAAGCCGGCGGCGCTGTCGACGCAAAGCGGCAAGGTCGGCGTGCTGGCAACGCAGGCCACGCTGCGCGGCGAGAAATTCCGCCAGCTGGCGGCGCAGCTGCACGACCACGCCGAGATCTACAGCCAGGCCGGCACCGGCTTTGTCGAGCTGGTGGAAAGCGGCGAGCTGGACAGCGACACGGCCCGGCGCACCGTCGCCGCGGCGCTGGCGCCGTTGCTGGCGCACAACGTCGACCACGTGGTACTCGGCTGCACCCACTACCCGTTCCTGGCGCCGCTGATCCGCGAGCAGCTGCCGCCGCACATCGACATCATCGATCCCACCGACGCCGTGGTGCGCCAGACGCTGCGCCTGCTGCAGCAACACCACTGCCGCAGCGGCCCGCAGACGCCGCCGCACTACCGCTTCGTCACCACCGGCGACGATCACAGCATGCAACAATTCCTGCAGCAGATCCTGCAGCGCGACGACCGCGTCGAGGCACTGCAGCCGGCCTGAGAGCGTGTTCACGATCTCCGCGAGGCAAGACGAAAACGGCTGCGGAAGCGGCGTTTATCCAGATATAAACAAGCATGCCGAAGCCACCGCCAGCACCGCATCGCCCCATCGAGATCAAGCCGCAGCGGAGCGTGAACAGGTTCTGAGGCTGCGGCCAACGTTGGCCGCAGCGCAGTACGCACCAATAGCGCACATCAATCCGCACCAAATCAAGGCAAGCACCCTCCTCCGCACCAGCAGCCGGCGCAAGGCATCGTCATGACGCCTTGATGCACAAGGCTGGCGCCCGCTGGCACCATTTTTGCAAGAAAGCGCCCCAATCACAGGCATTCGTATCCGCAGCCCGCCGTGCTGCACCACGGATACGCACCATTGGAGCGCAAGCATGACGGAAACAAGTGCAAACGACGTATTGTTCTTACTGATCGGGGCCATTCTGGTGCTGGCGATGCACGCCGGCTTCGCCTTTCTGGAGCTGGGCACCGTGCGCAAGAAAAACCAGGTCAACGCGCTGGTCAAGATCCTCACCGACTTCGCCATCTCGGCGCTGGCCTACTTCTTTGTCGGCTACGGCGTCGCCTACGGCGTGCACTTCTTCAGCGACGTCAGCCACATTAGCCAGGCCAACGGCTATGAGCTGGTGAAGTTCTTCTTCCTGCTGACCTTTGCCGCCGCCATTCCCGCCATCGTCTCCGGCGGTATCGCCGAGCGCGCGCGCCTGCACCCGCAATCGGCGGCCACCTTCCTGCTGGTCGGACTGGTGTACCCGTTTTTTGAAGGCATCGTGTGGAACGGCCACTTCGGCATCCAGGACTGGCTTGCGGCCAACTTCGGCGCGCCCTTCCACGATTTTGCCGGCTCGGTGGTGGTGCACGCGGTCGGCGGCTGGATCGCGCTGGCGGCGGTGCTGCTGCTCGGCGCCCGCCGCGGCCGCTACACCAGGGAAGGCCGCGTCAGCGCCCACCCGCCGTCGTCGATCCCCTTCCTGGCGCTGGGCGCCTGGATCCTGATCGTCGGCTGGTTCGGCTTCAACGTGATGAGTGCGCAGAAGGTCGGCGGCATCTCAGGGCTGGTGGCGGTCAACTCGCTGATGGCGATGGTCGGCGGCACGCTGACCGCGATGTGGGCCGGCCGCGACGACCCCGGCTTCATCCATAACGGCCCGCTGGCCGGGCTAGTGGCGGTGTGCGCCGGCTCCGACGTGATGCACCCGCTGGGCGCGCTGGTCACCGGCGGCGTCGCCGGCGCCATGTTCGTGTACCTGTTCACCCTCACGCAAAACCGCTGGAAGATCGACGACGTACTCGGCGTGTGGCCGCTGCACGGCCTGTGCGGTGCCTGGGGCGGCATCGCCGCCGGCCTGTTCGGCCAGCACTGGCTGGGCGGCGCCGGCGGCGTCAGCCTGGCCTCGCAGCTGATCGGCACCGTGGCCGGCATCGGCATCGGTTTTGGCGGCGGCTATCTGGTCTACGGCGTGCTGAAAAAAGTGGTCGGCATCCGCTTAAGCGACGAGGAAGAATTCAACGGCGCCGACCTGTCCATCCACAACATCACCGCGACCCCGGAGCGGGAGAGCAACTGGTAATACGTGATCCGGAAAAATCAGGTCCGCCGGGACGGCTTAACGAGCCGGCACTTGGACTCGACGCAAAGAGAGGCTCCGAAAGGGGTCTCTTTCCATTCTGTGTCCGTGCGGGTGCTGGCGCGCGACAGGGGCGAGTCGCCCAGGCCGGTCTAGGCCAGGTCGATGTCCGTAATCGGCAACTTGTTCGTCACCTTCATTTCCCGCAACGAGATATTGCTACGAATGCTCAACACACCCGGCAATTTTCTCAGCACTTTCTCGACAAAACGGCTGTAGTCATCGAGATCCCTGGCGACGACCTGCAACAGGAAGTCGGCCTCGCCGGTCGTGTTGTGACAGGCGAGCACATTGGGGCTGGCCTGAATGATCCGCTCGAATGCGGCCGTGACCTCCTCGCTGTGCTGCGTACAAACGATCTGCACAAAGGCCATCACGCCGATCCCGAGCTTGCGCCGGTTCAGTACCGCTTTATAGCCTTCGATCACGCCCATCTCTTCCAGCCGTTTCTGGCGCCGCCAGCAGGAGGCCTCGCTCAGGGCCAGCTGCTCGGCAAGCCTGGCATTGGACAGCCGGCCATCCTGTTGCAACCGGTCGGCAATGGCAATGTCCACTTTGTCTAGTGCGGCCATGGCGAAACAACCTTTCAATCCGTTTTCACTGGCGAAATACTATTTCATATTCGCCATTATTCCCATCGAAAACAGAAAGGTAAATTCACGGCAATACTTCACAATGAAGGAACACTTCAACACAGGAGCCGCTCATGAAAGCCGTTGTCTACGAATCCTTTGCTGCCCCGCCGCAACTGACGACCGTCCCCGACCCGACGCCGGAATCCGGCGGCGTGGTCATCAAGGTCATGGCGACCGGCGTTTGCCGCAGCGACTGGCATGGCTGGGTCGGTCATGATCCGGACATTCAGCTTCCCCATGTTCCGGGGCACGAGTTCTCCGGCATCGTGGAGGCGGTCGGCAAGCAGGTGACGAAGTGGCGGGTGGGCGACCGGGTGACGGTTCCGTTTGTGGCCGGGTGCGGCCATTGCCCAGAGTGCCACTCCGGTAACCACCAGGTCTGCGACCATCAGTTCCAGCCCGGCTTCACCCACTGGGGATCGTTTGCCGAGTACGTGTCCATCCATCAGGCAGATATCAATCTGGTGTCCTTGCCGGAAACGCTGGACTTCACCACCGCGGCCAGCCTGGGCTGCCGCTTCGTCACCTCGTTCCGCGCGGTGGTGGATCAGGGCAAGACCTCGGCCGGCCAGTGGGTGGCGGTGCATGGCTGCGGCGGTGTCGGCCTGTCGGCCATCATGATCGCCAATGCCATTGGCGCGAATGTCATCGCCATTGATATTTCGGAAGAAAAGCTCGATCTCGCCCGTGCGCTCGGTGCGGTGGCCACGGTCAATGCCGCCAAAGTGGCCAACGTGGTCGAAGCCGTGCTGGAAATCACCCGCGGCGGCGCGCACGTGTCGCTGGACGCACTCGGGCACCCTGTCACCTGCTTCAACTCGGTCAGCAACCTGCGCAAACGCGGCAAGCATGTGCAGGTCGGCCTGATGCTGGGCGAGCACAGCGCCCCGGCCATTCCGATGAGCAAGGTCATCGCGCACGAGCTTGAAATCCTGGGCAGTCATGGCATGCAGGCGCACCGCTATGACGCGATGTTCGCGATGATGAAGTCGGGCAAGCTGGCGCCGGAAAAGCTCATCGGCCGGACGATCAACCTTGAACAGGCTATCGATGTGCTGATGAATATGGACAAATTCGAAGTGGCCGGCGTCACCGTCGTCACGGAGTTCTGAGATGGGAGTGAGGCTTCGACGCGAAGCGTGCTCGTGCTACAAGCCCAATTTCGAGGTCCCGACGCGCGCCCGCTCAAGTGGCCACACGGAGTCCCTTGTGCTGATGGTGGCCATTATTGAGTACTAGGAATTCATCTGAAGTTCGGCCAAGGCAGCCAATGAGTAGCCAGACTCACAATGGCCGGTTTGCACAGGAGCCCTGTCCCGCTCCTGTTGCTACTTGATTGCCAGCACCTCGGATTCGTGAGGCTGCCAACCACCACCCAGCGCCTTGAAGGCCGCGACGGCTGCGCGTGCCGATTCTGTTTGCGCCTGTGCATGCGCGTCGGAGGCACGGAGCAAGCTTTCATCGGCTTGCAGCACCTCGATCAGGCTGACGACACCCTTTTGATAGGCGGCAAACGAGGCCGACCGGGCGCGTCCGAGCGAGTCCACACCTTTGGCAAGGACAGCCGCCTGTTCTTCGCGTTTGACCAGGGCCGAGAAGGCGTTTTCCACATCCTCGGTCGTCCGAAGCACGGCAAGCCGATACGCGGCCAACCTTTCTGCCTCCTGACCCTTGGCCTGGTCGATCTGCGCGTTGATGCGCGCAAAATCGAACAGGCGCCAGCGCAGCCCCAGCACGCCGGCGGCCTGGCTGGCGCCACCGCTGAACAGATTGCCGGCGGACACCGCGGTTGCGCTGCCGATCAGTCCGCTCAGCGTGAGCTTGGGGTAATACTCGGCAAGGGCGACGCCAATACGTGCATTCGATGCCGCCAGACGACGCTCGGCCACGATCAGGTCTGGCCGGCGGCGGAGCAACTCGCCGGGTGACCCGGTGGCGGCAAGGCGTGGGGCGGCAGGGATGGCACCAACCTCGGCCAGCTCGGCGCGATGCGTGCCGGGTGGCGAGCCCAGCATCACATCCAGTGCATTCATGGCCGCGTCCAGCCCCGTTTCGAGCACGGGCACGGCGGCCTGGACCTGGGCCAGCGCCCCTTCGGCCTGGTTCACCTGCAGTTCGGCCGCCAAGCCCTTGCCATACAGCAGCTGGATGATCTTGAGCAGTTCCTGCTGTTTCTGCACCTGCCGACGGGCAACATCCAGGCGGGTTTGCAATCCGCGGATGCTGATATAGATGTCGGCGGTCTGCGCTGCCACCGCCAGCCGCGTGGCCGTGGCACCGGCTTCCGAAGCCTGATACTCGGACAGCGCCGCTTCTTGCCCGCGCCGCAAGCCACCGAACAGGTCCAGTTCCCAGCTGGCAGCAAGATCGGCCTCGTAGGCATTGCCGTAACGGTCAAAACCTGGTGTCGGACTCAAGACTTGACCCATGGGCGTTTCAACGGATTGGTAGGCCCTGGCGGCTTGGCCGCTGACATTGCCGGCAGGCAGCAACGCGGCATGGGCCGCCCCCAGACCCGCCCGCGCTTGCATGACGCGAGCGGATGCCTGCGCGAGATCGAGATTCTGTTCCAGCGCCAGCATCACGTATCGACTCAGTTGCGGATCACCGAAACCCTCCCACCATGCCGCCAGGTCGGCACGGGTGGACGCATGGCGCTGTTCCACCGTGGCCGCGCCCAGATACTGTTCAGGCATCGGCATATCGGGCCGGACATAGTCGGGACCGACGGCACAGCCGGTCAACAGACTGGCGGCGATGAGCAAGGCAAGTGGGTGTTTAGCTAGCACGGACAGGCTCCGGATTTGAATGAACTATAGTGACCATAATACATATTAGTCACTCATTGTCAATTTTTGAGCAGATCTGTAAGCTACAACCCATGAAGAATACACACGCCTCCCCCGTTGCGGCCCGCGGCCCGGCCGACCACGACGTACGCGATCAAATCGTTGCCGCCGCCACCGAGCACTTCAGCCGCTATGGCTACGAGAAAACCACAGTATCGGATCTCGCCAAGGCCATTGGTTTTTCCAAGGCCTATATCTACAAGTTCTTCGAGTCCAAGCAGGCCATCGGCGAGATGATCTGTGCCAACTGCCTGCGCGAGATCGAGAACGATGTCAGAACCGCGGTAGACGCCGCGGAACGACCGCCAGAGAAACTGCGGCGAATGTTCAGAACCATTGTGGAATCCAGCCTGCGGCTGTTTTTCCAGGACCGTAAGCTCTATGAGATCGCTGCCTCGGCCGCCGGTGAACGCTGGCAGGCGACGGTCGCCTACGAGGAGCGCATTCAGGGTTTGCTGCAGGAAATCGTGCAGCAGGGGCGACTGAGCGGGGATTTTGAGCGCAAGACGCCGCTTGATGAAACCACCAAAGCGATTTATCTGGTGATGCGCCCTTATCTGCACCCGCTGCTATTGCAGTACAACTTCGACAACACCGAGGAGGCACCCGCGCAACTTTCCAGCCTGGTGCTGCGCAGCCTGTCGCCATGATGATGTGACCCGTTAGTGACTATTGACTAAATTGGTCACAAGAACAATACTGAAAGTCCCGATCACTTCGTCAAAGGGACTTTCATGCTTCGGCATCGCCTTGCTATCTCCACCGTCATTTGTGCCTTGCCGTTTGCTCTGGTCGCTTGCGGCGAAAAAGTACAGACAGACCCCCGCACCAGTACACCGCTGGTGCGTGCCGCCATCGTCCAGGGATTCAGCCCTGAGTCACGTGCCTTCACTGGCACCATAGCCGCCCGGGTACAGAGCGATCTCGGCTTCCGCGTCTCCGGCAAGGTACTGGAGCGTCTGGTGGACGCCGGGCAAACCGTTAAACGCGGCCAACCGCTACTGCGGATAGACCCGGCCGATCTCAAGTTGGCCGCACAGGCGCAGCTGGAGGCGGTTGCCGCGGCACGCGCGCGGGCGCAGCAGGCTGCGCAGGATGAAGCCCGCTACCGTGACCTGCGTGGCACCGGTGCAATTTCTGCTTCAGCCTACGACCAGGTCAAGGCGGCGGCGGATGCCGCCAAAGCCCAGCTCAGTGCGGCCGAGGCGCAGGCCGACGTGGCCCGCAATGCAAGCCGCTATGCGGAGCTGCTGGCGGATGGCGATGGCGTGGTGATGGAAACGCTGGCCGAGCCCGGCCAAGTCGTGGGCGCAGGACAGATCGTGGTGCGGCTGGCCCACGCCGGGCGCCGCGAGGCGGTGATCCAGTTGCCGGAAACCCTGCGCCCTGCGGTCGGCTCCAGCGGGCAAGCCACGCTGTTCGGCAGGGAAGACGTCAGCGTTCCGGCCAGACTTCGCCAGCTTTCCGATGCCGCAGACCGACTCACCCGCACCTTCGAAGCACGCTACGTGCTGGAGGGCGAATTGGCCGACGCCCCGTTGGGTGGCACGGTGACCATCCGGATCCCGGATGGCCATGCCGCAGTGAACGACGGCATGCAGGTGCCAATCGGCGCGCTGTTCGACGCGGGCAAGGGGCCGGGGGTATGGCTGATCGATGGCAAGCCGGCCAAGGTTTCCTGGCGGCCGGTCACCGTCCTGCATCTGGGGGACGATGTCGCGCGCATCGCTGGCCAGATCAAGCAAGGCGACCGGATCGTCGCGCTCGGTGCGCATCTGCTGCGCGAAGGCGGGCAGGTTCGCGTGGCTGACCAAGCCGTCGCCATGGCAAGCGAAGGAGTCCAGCCGTGAGCGAAGGCCGTTTCAACCTGTCGGCGCTCGCGGTACGCGAACGCGCCATCACGCTGTTCCTGATCATCCTGATCTCGCTGGGCGGGGTGATGTCCTTCTTCAAGCTGGGGCGGGCCGAGGACCCCTCCTTCACGATCAAGGTGATGACCATCGTCACCGCCTGGCCCGGTGCTAGCGCGCAGGAGATGCAAGACCAGGTGGCGGAGAAGATCGAGAAGCGCCTGCAGGAGCTGCGCTGGTATGACCGTAGCGAGACCTACACCCGCCCGGGACTGGCTTTCACCACGCTGACCTTGCTGGACAGCACCCCGCCGTCGGAGGTGAAAGACGAGTTCTATCAAGCCCGCAAAAAGGTCGGCGACGAAGTACGCAATCTGCCGCCCGGCGTAGTCGGCCCGTTTCTCAACGACGAGTACGCCGATGTGACCTTCGCCTTGTATGCACTCAAGGCCAGGGGCGTGCCGCAGCGCGAGCTCGTTCGCGACGCGGAAACACTGCGCCAACGTCTGCTGCACGTGCCTGGCGTGAAGAAGGTCAACATCGTTGGCGAGCAGGCAGAGCGCATCTACGTCGAGTTTTCGCATGAGCGTCTGGCCACGCTGGGCGTCAGCCCGCAGGAGGTGTTCGCCGCCCTCAATAGCCAAAATGCACTGACGCCGGCCGGCTCGGTGGAAACCAGGGGGCCGGAGGTGTTCATCCGCCTGGACGGTGCCTTCGACCAATTACAGAAAATCCGCGACACACCGGTGGTGGCGCAAGGCCGCACGCTGAAGTTGTCGGACATTGCCACGGTCAAGCGCGGCTACGAAGACCCGGCGACGTTCATGATCCGTAACGGCGGCCAACCTGCGCTGTTGCTGGGCGTCATCATGCGCGACGGCTGGAACGGGCTGGACCTGGGCAAGGCGCTGGATAGCGAAGTCGGCGCGATCAACGCCGAGCAAGCGCTGGGCATGAGCCTGAGCAAAGTGACCGACCAGGCCGTCAACATCAGCTCGGCAGTCGATGAGTTCATGGTCAAGTTCTTCGCCGCGGTGCTGGTGGTGATGCTGGTCAGCTTCGTGAGCATGGGCTGGCGTGTCGGGGTCGTGGTTGCCGCCGCAGTGCCGTTGACGCTGGCCGTCGTCTTTGCGGTGATGCTGGCGACCGGCAAGAACTTCGACCGCATCACGCTGGGGTCGCTGATCCTGGCGCTGGGCCTGCTGGTGGACGACGCCATCATCGCCATCGAGATGATGGTGGTGAAAATGGAAGAAGGCTACAGCCGCGTCAAAGCTTCCGCCTACGCCTGGAGTCATACCGCGGCGCCCATGCTGTCGGGCACGCTGGTGACGGCAGTCGGTTTCATGCCCAATGGCTTCGCCCGATCCTCGGCGGGTGAGTACACCAGCAATATGTTCTGGATCGTTGGCATCGCGCTGATCGCGTCGTGGGTGGTCGCCGTGGTGTTCACGCCGTATCTCGGGGTCAAGCTGTTGCCCGACTTCAAGAAGGCGGCAGGCGGCCACAATGCGATCTACGACACGCCACGCTACAACCGCTTTCGCCAGCTGCTGGGGCGCGTCATTGCCCGCAAGTGGATCGTCGCCGGCTCGGTGATCGGCCTTTTCGTGATGTCGGTGCTCGGCATGGCGGTGGTCAAGAAACAGTTCTTCCCGATCTCCGACCGACCTGAAGTGCTGGTCGAGGTGCAGATGCCCTATGGCACGTCGATCACGCAAACCAGTACAGCCACTGCGAAGGTGGAGGCCTGGCTCACCAGGCAGAAGGAAGCCAGAATCGTCACCGCCTACGTCGGCCAGGGGGCGCCACGCTTTTTCTTCTCGATGGGACCGGAATTGCCTGATCCATCGTTTGCCAAGATCGTGGTGCGCACGGACAACCAGGACGAGCGCGAGGCGTTGAAACACCGGTTGCGGCAGGCCATCGCCAATGGTCTGGCCCCCGAGGCACGCTTGCGTGTCACCCAACTCGTGTTTGGCCCCTATTCGCCCTTCCCGGTGGCCTACCGGGTCAGCGGTCCGAACCCTGCGGTATTGCGCAAAGTGGCGACCGAGGTGCAGCAGGTCATGGACGCCAGCCCGATGATGCGCACCGTCAATACGGATTGGGGCGTGCGCGTACCTTCGCTACACTTCACCTTGCAACAAGACCGTTTGCAGGCCCTTGGACTGAGCTCCAGCGCCGTGGCGCAACAACTGCAATTCCTGCTGACTGGAGTGCCCGTCACCGCGGTGCGCGAGGACATTCGCACGGTGCAGGTCGTCGCCCGTTCGGCCGGGAATGTCCGGCTCGACCCGGCCAGGATCGGCGATTTCACCCTGGCCGGCGCCAACGGGCAGCGCATCCCGCTGTCGCAGGTGGGCAAGGTCGAGGTGCGCATGGAAGAACCAATCATGCGCCGACGCGACCGCATGCCGACCATCACAGTGCGGGGCGACATCGCCGAAGGCTTGCAGCCGCCGGACGTGTCCACTGCCATTACCAAGCAACTGCAGCCGGTCATGGCAAAGCTGCCCAGTGGCTATCACATCGTAGAAGCGGGCTCCATCGAGGAGTCGGGCAAGGCCACAGTGGCCATGCTGCCGATCTTCCCGATCATGCTGGCCATCACCCTGCTCATCATCATCCTGCAGGTGCGCTCCATCGCTGGCATGGTGATGGTGTTCCTCACCAGCCCACTGGGTCTGATCGGCGTGGTGCCGACGTTGCTGCTGTTCCAGCAGCCCTTCGGCATCAATGCACTGGTCGGCCTGATTGCGCTGTCGGGCATCCTGATGCGCAACACGCTGATATTGATCGGGCAGATTCGTGAAAACGAGCAGGCCGGGCTGGACCCATACCGCGCGCTGGTCGAAGCGACCGTGCAGCGTGCGCGTCCGGTGATCCTGACCGCGCTGGCGGCGATCCTGGCGTTCATTCCGCTGACTCATTCGGTGTTCTGGGGAACGCTGGCCTACACGCTGATTGGCGGCACCTTTGCCGGGACGATCCTGACCCTGGTGTTCCTGCCGGCCATGTACTCCATCTGGTTCAGGATCCGGCCGGTCGCCGTCAAGCAATCTTTGGCAGAAGCACCCGTGTGACGGTGGGCCGCCAAGGCGGTCTGTCCCGATTCACACAATGCCTGTCTCTCTCTGTCGAAAAGTAAATTCCATGAAAAATCAGACAGTTGTTGTTATCACCGGCGTGTCTTCCGGTATCGGTCGTGCCACCGCAGAACAGTTCTCCCAGCGTGGCTGCCGCGTATTCGGCACGGTGCGCAATACGGCCAAAGCGCAAGCCATACCCGGCGTTGCCCTCATCGAGATGGATATCCGTGACGACGCATCAATTCAACGGGGCATCCAGATCGTCATCGATCAAGCCAAACGCATCGATGTGCTGGTCAACAGTGCGGGTGTGACCCTGCTCGGTGCGATGGAAGA
This sequence comes from Vogesella sp. AC12, assembly GCF_024437575.1. Lineage (NCBI taxonomy): Bacteria > Pseudomonadati > Pseudomonadota > Betaproteobacteria > Neisseriales > Chromobacteriaceae > Vogesella > Vogesella sp. AC12. The sequence goes on along the minus strand of NZ_JANFNU010000001.1, from coordinate 605,761 downwards.
AACGTCGATTGTCGAAGCCCAAACGCTGTTCGACACTAATCTATTTGGCCTCTTGCGTACGACCAAGGCCGTGCTGCCGTATATGCGCGCGCAGCGTTCCGGCCGCATCGTTAACGTCAGCTCGGTGCTGGGGTTCCTGCCTGCGCCATATATGGCACTCTATTCGGCGTCCAAGCATGCTGTTGAAGGGCTGTCCGAGACTCTGGATCACGAGGTACGCCAGTTCGGCATTCGCGTAGCGCTGGTCGAGCCCTCCTTTACCAAAACCAATCTCGACCTCAACGCGCCGCAGACCGCGTCCAGGATCCCCGACTACGACGCTGAACTCGGCGTCGTGACCCAGGCGATCCAGAACAATGTCCAGAAAGCGCCCGATCCCGACGGCGTCGCCGCCACGATTGTCGATGCTGCCTTGGGCACCTGGAAGATGCGCCATACCCCGAAAGGCGAGGCTTCTCTTCTGGCCAGGTTGCGCCGCTTCATGCCCGCAGGTCCGGTCGAGAAGGGTCTGAGGAAAACGTTTGGATTGGTTTGAATCGATTCTTACCTTCTCGCAATGGCAAGTACCTCAACGAGCTTGGTTCTGAGGGGGCGAATGCACCAAATGACCGGACGAGCCTCACGACAGACCATGACAGTAAAGCCACGATGTGATTTGTCCCTCTTCTACTAGGTACTTTTTTGGGGGGGGTCTATATGTTATCAGCCAAAAAAGTACCTAGTGTGCGAAGGACTGCTATGGCCGAAAATCAGCCTGATCTCAAAAAAAACATCCCGACCACCCCCGGGATGTTTTATGCCCTACCACCAGCTAAACAGCCTGCCCGCCAAGGCGGACAGCTTGCTGCTGAGGTAGTCCCAGCCTTCCTTGATAATCACCTTCACGGCCGAGGTCAGGGTGTCCCATAGTCCCTGGCTGGAAGAACGCCACGCAAACTCCGACACCGTTTCCTGCCGGGCCTCGCGGGTAAAGCTCCACTTTTTTTCGTTGGGCAGGATGGTGACGATCTTCTCTACCAACTCGACCAGACCATAGCCCTCCTCTGCGGCGATGGCACAGACCTGACTGCGTGGCAGTTTAAACACGCGGCAGACCTGCTCGACCTTGGCATCGATGTTCCGGTGCTGAAACGGTCCGGGCCGGTTTTTCACCCAGTCCCATTCGCGGCACGGTTCGATCTTGTCTACCTGGCTGACCACCATCACCACTGGGATGGCGCTGTCCCACAGTTCCGGTAGCAGCACCTGCTGGTAGAACTGTTCGTCGATGCTCAGTGCCCGGTCATCCCCTTTGATCACCCACAGCACCAGGTCCAGCTCCGGCAGTAGGCGGCGATACAAGGCGGTGTATTCGTCGTGACGGCTTCCGCTCTCTCCGACCCCGGGCATGTCGATCAAGGACAGGCCGTTGCCCTGCTGCATCGACCAGTCGATTTCCTGCGGGCTGCGGGTGCAGGCTTCTATCGCACTGACTTCGGCCACCTCGCGGCCAAACAGCGCATTGCACAAGCTGGACTTGCCGGCACCAGTCTTGCCCATCACGCCAATGGTAGCGTGGTAGTTGACTACTGCATGAAGACGGTCGCGCAGCTGCTGCAGTTCGTCCAGCGTCAGACGGATACCTGCACCTTGCAGCAGCTGGATCAGTTCATCGGGTAGCTGCGCCGGCAGGACGGTATGGTTAGGTTTAGGTTGATGCATGGGTTTCCTTCCACCGGCAAGCCGGCATAAAAAACGCCACCTGCGTACAGGTGGCGTGGGGGTCGGGAATAAGTGGTCGTTACGATTTTTTGCACTTCTGGTTGATGGGAACCATGCTTTGCAGCAATCGCTCCGGCAACCGTTGTGTCGCTTTCATTTCGTTATCCATCGCAAGGAATTCCTGCTCGTTGTATTCCTTCTGCAGCTCATCCAACGCACAGCTACAGAACAATGGGGTACTACGGCCACTGGCGGTACAACTGCGCAGGAAGCCGTTCTTGGTCTCATCGCTATACTCGGCGCCAGAGCACGCCGTAAGGATCACTGCTAGCCCCAGCAGCATGGTCTTGTTCATGGCATGGCTTTCTACTGGTTATCCGGCGGCTTAGAGATAAAAGCCCAGCTTGCCCATCACGCCCTTGAAGGCGATGTAACCAACGAACCAGCCAATCGCCTGCGGGCCGACTAGCCAGAACACCTTCTTGCGCAGCAGATCAACCCCATCGGCAGCAAACACCAGATCCGGTTTGGCGAGACGGCGAACGCCATCCCCGATGACGACCCCAATGGTAGTGGTGAGCGTGCCAATGATCAGCATGGCGAGATAGCCGAAGAAGCCAAGATAGATCTGGCTTGAAAACACGGCCATGCCGGTCAAGACCACAAAAATGCCCAAGCAAATCAGCAGCGACTTGAGGGTACGTGCTTGCATGTGAATACCTCAGACGATGAAAGGCGGGGCGGCAACGCTCCGCTAGGAGTTACTGGCCGCACAAGAAACCAACGGTCATGCGATTCATTGCACGGCACTGCGGGCATGAGCCGGCGACGGGACAGTCCATCGCAGCGGTAAGTACATCAGGCGCAGTTGCGCGGCGCCTGGGCGGAGAAGTCGCTCGCCAATGCCCAGCCAACGACCTTGCCCGCCGTGGCATTCGGATCGGCTTGCGCATAGTCGGGCACCGTCGCCAAACGCACCCAGCCTCCTTTTGCCACCGCGGTGACGGTGAGCGACGAGAACAATGTCAGCAGTTGCTTATTCGCCTGGCGATCCGGTGCAGCATAGAGGTAGACCGGTTTTTGGAACTGCAGTCTGCCGTCGCTTGCCACCTTGCTCTTTGGCGACAGGCAGGCACCTACTCCACTACCGGCCTGGGCGTTAGCGGCAACGAACAGGCCCAAGGCGGCCACGACACATACTTTTTTCATAACACACTCCCTTTTCGTGAAGGATCCCGTCAGTCACTCGCTGCGGAAGACCTCATATCAACATTGGCGGCCCATCAGTCCAGACTGGCGGCCGTCATACTCAATGAATCAATAACAACTATTTAGGATGAGTTTCAACCCTATAAGTCCTTCATGTCAATCGGTTGGCAATCCACCATCCAAGTGGACATGGAGAGAACGATGCCGCATGTAGATGAGAAAGCCCTGGCCAAGGTGATCGGCAAGGCGATTGCCCGCCTGCGCCTGGCGCGGGAACTGACACAGGAGCAACTGGCGGAACAGCTGGGGATTGGCTCTGAAGCCGTGTCGCGTCTGGAGCGCGGCGTGGTGATGCCGACTGTGGGCCGCTTGGTCGAACTGGCCGACCTGCTGAATTGCGACGTGGCAGAACTCCTGGCAGAAGTCAGTCCCCGCATCAACGATCAGGCACAGCACCTGAGCCGACTGCTGGCGAACTTAAGCGAGCACGACCGTACCTTGGTGATCGAGGTGGTGGAAAAGCTGACGACACGACTGGACAGCCGTAAGTCGTAGACAAAAGAAAGCCCTCGCCGCAGGGGACAGCGAGGGCCAGCCAGCATGACAAACCAGCAGCTAGCGTCAGGAGCGTGAGGAGACACCAGACATCACTTCAACATAGTGACGACCGCCGGTTTCTTCAAACGGATACTGCTGAACACGCCGTTCTGTTTTCTAAGCTTGATTGGCTTTCCCCAGCTGCCGCGTCAGCCGGGTAGTTCGCGTGGGGGTAGCCGACTTACCGCCCTCGCCTGCTGTCTCCGTGTCCGGATAAAACTCTTCCAGCAGTTGCGGCACCTCCTCCTCGGTGTCTTCAAACTGACCGTTCTGCAGCAGCTGTTTGGCCACGGTTTCCAGTTGCATGGTATCGATGCCCGCCTCCAGCGCCTGTTCTGCTTCCACTTTGGCCTGCGCCACCACTTTGGCGAGATCATCGCCGTCGCGCAGTGTCAGGTCGACGAAGTACACCGGGGTGCGGTAGGACTGGGTGGTAGTCTTGGCACGTAGGCGTAACAGCAATGGCAGGTAGTGGGTCAGCCCGCCGCTGAGCGCTTCGAAGTACTTCAGCCGGGCGGCCAGGGTGCGCACCGAGTTGTAGCCGGTGGTGCGGAAGATGAAGGTGCCCAGTGCATCCTGCTGCCCATCCACCTGCACGTTGAGGCGGCCGTACAGCTTGCAGCCGACACTCTGGCCAAACGGGCAACGATCCGGTCCGGCACAGCTCACCTCTTCCAGTCCTTCCTTACTGCTTCGGCGTGCGGTTTCACCGTTACCGACACACAGCGGCCGACCATTACTGCGGTCGAAAGCACTGTATTCGGCACGCAGGTTCAGTTCGCTGCTGTTGAACAGCAGGCGGACGGGAATGGCGCGGATCTTGCCGTTGCTGGCCTGGTCAACCAAAGGTTGGTGCAGCGGATGCAGTAACCAACCGTCGCGGTTCTGCACCTGAGTGGTGAGGGTAAAGCTGTCGTCCTTCTCCGGCAGCCACTTGTGGTCCTTCTGCACCAGCTTGCCAATGCTGATGCGCCCGATCACGGGCGGGGTGATGGCGAGTCCCTTGATCATGCTGATTTCCTTTCGGTGTGAATGACAAAGCGGCGGCTGCCGCTGACCGGCTTGCGGTACTGCTGCAGCAAGTCGGGATGGTCGGCAGTCAACCGTTCCAGATCCGTCTGTTCGCGGTCCTTGGGTTTCTTCCAGCTGATGCGGCCGGCAGCGAACACGGCACCGGTGGCCTCACCCAGCACCGTCTGCAGCTGCTGCTTGGCTTGCGCCTCTTGCTGCTCCAGTGCTTCCCGGCGTTCCCGCAACGCCAGCAGGGTATGGAACAGGCGATTGCCGTCGGTGGAATCGGACAGGTCGAGGGTGGTGCCGTTGTCGCGCGGGAACAACCAGTTCAGTGCCTGGCCGGCATCCTCGGAACCATCCGGTGGCGGCGGTTGATCGAAGCGCACCAGTGCCCAGAAGTCCTGTTCCCGCTCGATCAGGTCGCGGATTTTGTCGTCATCGCGTTCGACCCGGTAGATGCGGAAGTCCTGCCCGCCGATCAGCACCGCCACATCGGCCCAGTTGAGGCCGGTGACGGCGAGTTGGTGCAGTACCTGGCACTGGTAGGCAACGGGGATACCCTCTTCCCACTGCGGCGCACTGTGATAGCTGGCGGTCTTGATCTCTAGGATGCCCTGCCCCAGTTTTGGACAACGCACCGCACGGTCCAGGTTGGCCAGCATGTGGCTGTGCTCGGCATGTTGCAGCACCGCGTTGACACGTCGCACCCGGCGCCCGGTCTGTTCGGCATAGACGTTGGCCAGCACCGGTTCCAGTACTGTGCCCCACAGCACCGCCTGTTTCTCAGACAGGTCTTCCGGCTCACGACGGCCAGTTTTCTCCAGCCACAAGCTCAGTGCACTCTTGTACGGTGACAAGCCCACCGCCGACGCGGCATCGGAGGAGCCGATACCCAGCCCCCGTAGCGCCAGCCACTGCTGGCGGGACAGTTCCAAAGTGGATGCCAGGCGCAGCGCCTGGCCGTAACGTTCACGCATGATGAACCTCCATAACGGCATAACGCCCGGCGGGGCCCCCCCGGCCGGGCGTACAAGAAAAGGAAAAGTCGGCAACCACAACACGGCAGCAAAGGCACGACCAGCAAGACAACAAGAGGGGAAACAACGGTGAAGGCAGTCCGGGAGAGGAACGGCAGTAAGCCACACCAGCGTGCGGCCAACGGGATTCAGGCCGGCAGCAGCACCGTGGGGAGATCCGCAGAGTAGCGCAGCAACACCGCGCGCAACGCGGGCCAGTCCTCCGGTGGTGCACGAGAGAAGAACTGGCCGGCCAATTGCAGCAGGGTCGCCCTCACCCACGCCCGGCTTGGCGGTACCCCGTCATGGTGGGCGATCCAGTCGGTGATAGCCCAGCCCAGCAGCTCCACCACCTCGTAGTGCCACATCCCCGGAAAACCCTCCTGCAGCACCGCCCACAGCTCGGCTTCCAGTTGCACCACCAGCGGCGCGTACTGCGCCAGCTCGGCCTGCAGTTCCCACGCCCCCTGGCCCCATAACGACAACAAGGTGACCGGCTGCTCCTGGCCATCGTAGGGCAGCGTGGCATCGCTCCAGCGGCAGAAGTCACGTAGTCCCATCGCCAATCCGGTGGCAGCCCGCGCAATGTCCAGTTCGCTGGCCATGGCTCAGTCCAGTAGTGCCAGCGCGCGCTGCAGCGCTTGGTCTTTCAGCTGCGCCCCCTGGCCGAACCAGGCCGAGTCGAGGCGATAGTCCTGGCTACGGGCGCGGCGACGATGATCGACATACTCGGTCACCGCATTGAGCAGCCCCCAAGCCGTCCCCCGGGAACTGTTCAACAACGCCCCCATGCCGGCCCCACTGTACAAGGCGGTGAGTTGCTGCATCGCCCTGGAGGAGGTCTGGCTGTCCTCGTCCTCCAGCAACGGCTCCGCCAGCACATCACTGAAATACTGGCGCATCTCCTCCGACGACACCGGCCGACGGCTAAGCTGCTTCAGGTTGCCAATGAAGCTGTCCCACGCCGACAAGCCAAGGCCCAGCGACTCTTTCACCGCCTGTGGGTCAAACACCGTCGAGTGCGGCACCTTCACCGCGCCCCGGCTTTCCCCCACTGCCATCTGCAGCGTGTTGTTGCATACCACGCGCACCGAGGTGAACTGCGCAGTGGTGCACAGCGTGCCGTCACAGCTGGTGGCCAACAGCAGATAGGCTTTGACCCGGTCGCCGCCCTTGAGCAGTGTTTCCTGGCCGGTCCGTGCCAGCGCCCACAGTTTGCGCCCGCCCTTCAGGACCCCCGCCGTTTCCAGCTCGAAACCACCGGCATGGACCAGGTCGTTATAGAAGTGCAGCACCTCGTGCGGCTGCACCACCTTGTAACGCGGCGATACCACCGACAACGGCGCCAGGGTATCGGAGCGGTACAGTACCTTGGCGTCGCTGTACGGCCGGATGTGCATGCCATCGGCGGCGACGTTGAACAACACGTCACTCTGCTCGATGGTCCAGTTCATGCCGGCCTCGGCCAACCAGACGGACTCAGGTTGCTGCGGCGACAATGGATTACCCAAACCATGCCACGGGGTGGCACCAACAAAGGCCATGGCTTCAACAAGATGCGACATATCACCTTCTCCATGAAAAAGCCCCGGGCGGTGCCGGGGCTAGAGTTAATTACCGCCATCAGTTCAGATCGCGACTTGCTTCAAGAGAGTGATATGTGGCTGGAATTTTATGGAATCAGATGTCAGTAACCATTTGTTACCTACTTGGTAGGTAATCAGTCATAGCGGTCCTTCGTATACCAAATCAAAGATGGCTACTCTCATATTGAAAGCAGCCATAAAAGTATCTAGTAAACGAGAGACCATTCAGCTCGACAAAATTATCTGTCCTAAGATTCAGAATAACATTCGTCTTCACCCCTGTAGAAAGCCTAGTTTACACAAACATCCGGACACCCTAGGCGGTCAAAATTGGATGCTAATCACTCAGGAAGCCCTACACAGCTTGCACGCCGTTTTACAGTTATTGGAGCAGCAACACCTGCTTCTGTTCGATTGCAGGTATTTTTTGGGGTGGCAGCAGATCCATGACGTCGCAGAATAGAGCTCGCTCCTGCCAGTCGCTGCGATCTCCGATCACATAGAAGCGCCGCTTGGCCCGTGTCACGGCCACATTCAGGAGATTCGGTTCCGATACCGCCCAAATGCGAGCCTTAGGATCGTCCGTATTCCCCCCCAACACCATGATGACAACCGCAGCCTCCTTGCCCTGCATGGTATGGATGGTGCCGTACACCATCTTCTTTTTTACGATCCGCCTGAGATGGTCCCGAACGGCAGTAAAGGGAGTGATGACGGCAATGTCCTTGGCCTCCACGCCATCCTCGAGCAAGCGTGCCAGCAGTTCTCGCAGAACTACACCTTCGGCAGGTATCCAGTTTCCCTCGGATGGACCACGGGTATTTAGCCAGCCAGTCAGCAAACTGGCCGGTGTTTCCTTGCCGGCACGCGGTGCCATGGTGCCGTACACCATCACCCCGTCATAGGCAATACGATTGGCGAGCTCATACATCGGCCTGTCGCAGCGGCGATGGACCAGCAGCGGCAGTCCAACCCAAGTCTTGCTCCCGGTGGGTCCGGCCATGCGCCCCCATGGGGTGACTTCATCAGCCAGCTTCTGCGCGGACTGCCGATTGGGAAGCCAATGCGCATCGATATGGTAATGTGTACGCATGTGCTCCAACACCGCATCGGACACCTTGACGATAGGTTTGAGCTGGAGAGGGTCGCCAACTAGCAAGGCACGTCGAGCGCGCCATAAGGCCCCAACTGCCGCCTGGGGGGGCGCCTGACCAGCTTCGTCTACCAGTAGCCAGCCGACTTCACCGGCTCCCAGTGAACCGAATGACCGGGCAAAGGAGGCGAAGGTACTGCTCAAGACCGGAACCACCATGAACAGCGAAGCCCAGGCCGAACGGATAGCGTCGCGCGAAAGGCCTTGAAAGCGTGGGCCCGTCAATAGGCTGTTAATCAGTTTTAGATTAGCGTTTATCCGTGCTGCCTCCAATTCGAAAAACGTCCGGTGGAGCTTGAGTGCCTGGATAAACACACGTGCACGTGCCTGCCGCCAACCTTCTATACGCCAGGGCTCGGCCAATTCGATGGCCTTGCCACGAGCTATGCTGCCCGTTTGCAACCAAGAGAGCAGGTGTTCGGCTTGGTTGACTGTTGCCAGCCGGGTGGCGTCCTGAGTCGGCTTTTGGACCTGTTGCTGCAGTCGTGTCAGTGTCTGGCGCGCTTCGTCGACCTGCTTTTCCAAGCGCTCTTTTGATGTCTCTAGTTGCTTGATCTGGCGTGCAAGCCGGGAGAACTCGGCAGAGGCCAGCGCCCGCTGGCCTTCCAGCAACGCCTGCCGGGCGTCCCAGCTGCGCTGCGTCCCCCACAGGCTGATCAGGTTTCGCCAGAAACCAGGCTTGTCGGCTTGGTGCTGTTCGAGCACCTGCAGACATTGTTTGAGCTCCGCATGAACGGAGCGGCTTTCCATCGCATCCAGGTGTGCAAGCTCGGTTTCCGTCGCGCTCAGTGCTTGTTCGTAGCTGCCAACTGCCTGGGTTTGCTCAGCCAGCTTTGCTCTGATTTCGCTGATCGACTTGATCAGTGCGCGGATACGCCGAGCATCTGCGCTAACCCGATCTGCCTCTGCCTTGACGGCTTCATACTCGGAAACCGCTTGCCGCCACAAGGCTTGGCGTTCTGACGATGACAGTGTTTTGTTGCGCTCGATATACGTGTCGAGCCAATCGGCGAACCCTTGTGGTTTTAGCGCCTCATCAGGCCGCACCGGAGTGTCCACATCATGACGGCTACCATCGTCCTGCTCCCCGGTAAGATCGGCAGACTGCGCCTCTACCAGGTTCTCAATGTCCTCGCCCGATTCGTCATCAGTGCCTTCTCCATCCTCAGCCTCCTCGTCCTTGTTAGGGAAAGGGCGCTGACCATAGAAATAGCGACTTACGAACTGGGTGCGTCGGGTTTTGCTACCCAGTGCACCGGAAATCAGTCCCCAGGCGGGATGGCCGGAGACCAGCGCCCCCAGTTCAGCAAAATATTCGGCGTCGGGTAACCAACTCTCATCGATCTTGTCACGCTGTGGCAACTCGAGGGTAACATTCTCCACGGCACCATTATTGGAGGAAGCCACCACAATCTCGAAGCCGTACAGCACCGGGTTGAGCTTGAAGCTGGTCAATTGCCTGCCGCCATCATTGGCCATTTCACGCCCATCGCTGACAAATCCGTCTGATGCACGGGGCAAGCGGGCTAGCACATCGGCCCGACTGGTGATGATGGCGGCAATCAAGTCGCGTAGCAGCGTCGTCTTTCCTGTGCCTGGCGGGCCATTGACGCCCAGTAGGCCTTGGCCATCGGAGAGGCTGGACAAGATTGTGTTGACGGCCAGTTGCTGAGAGTGCACCAGCCCCAAATGTCGCTCAGTGGGCCAACAGCTGTTGGCGTAGGCATCGGGCATCAGCCGCTCAATCAGCGACCAGGAGACCCTGTCATCGTCAACATGCAGCCGTGCCTGAGAATCATGCCGGGAAAGGTATTGGTCTAGCGGCTGGCTGATCACCCCTCGGCGGACGCTATCGGCAACATGGACCAGATCGTCCAGCAGAAAGCTGTTGAGCGGATCATTTTCCGCTACCGGTTTTTTTGGATTGATCGGCTGGGAACGGAAGCGAAACTGCGGGCGGCGCACACCGGCAAAGAACTCAGCCACGCCGAGGAATTGGAGAACCCATGCGTTCAGCGCGGACAGGACATCACCCGATACTAGGCCGGCAAGCCGTGATACCGCATGCTCGGCAGCGGTTTTTTGATCGTCCTCGAATCCCTGGGTCCAATCTTGCCCGGTCAGCACTCTCCCCAGAAACCACGCCTCGCTGGAAAGCACGAAACTGTTCTCGACCATGTGGCCGGCCATGGTGAATTTTGCGGCGAATACCGCGGACACTTGCGATTGTGGTTCTTTATAACCCTGATCGTCTCCATAGTTCTCTTTGAGCACATCCGCGACCAGTCTGCTGTCATACAAGTGGGCGTAGAGCGTGTGGCTCCAAATGCGGTTTTTGGGCAATACCTGTTGACCAACTGGACTCCCGTTCTCCCAAGGCAGAATGGGTTTCTGGATCGGTGTATCGTGCAGGTAGGCACCATATGGGGTGCTGCGTTTTTCCAGCTTGGGGGCCGACTGGGGTTGAAGCAACTCCACCGCATGCCAATACCTGACGATGTTTTCTTTTTCGATCAAACGTTCTTTCCCTTCAGACATACCTGGTTCAGCTGACTGTTGCGCACACTATCGCCACGCCATCTCGTTGGCATAGCGTTTGAAATTCTCAATGAAAAGCTCCAGAAAGCGCCGGCTGTTTCGTGCGAAGCCGGCCTGCAGCAAGGCGGTGATGGTCGCTTCTGTTTGAAGCTCCTGAATCAAGAGTGTGGCCGATGTTTCATGCCAGGCAAGACGCCCTACTGGCATGCGCGCGAATATGTTGTGGTGGCTCGCTGCGGCTTGCCCCAAGGCCTCCTCGCTGTTTTCTTCCAGGTAGACCAGGGTGGCGAGCATTTCGAATCGCTCGAAGACCAATTCAAACTCGGCCGACACGCCCGTGAAGCTGGAGCGCCAGTTTGTCATGACATCCAGCAGATGATCGCTGAGCGCTGTTTTCCGCCGATCTAGCCCTTCTAATTCTTTCCAAACTCTACTTTCAGGCCCTTTCCATGCATCCAGAAACAGCATGGATACTACCCTCTGGGAGTCGCGGTATTTCTGGGGCCAAGCTGCGCTCAGTAGCGCATGCAATGTCTGCCAGCGCTGTGAGCGCGCCAGGCCGATCCCATAGGCGGTGAAGACCAACACAGCTGGATAGGAGCGCAGGCCCAACCAAATGGTCATGCCGTTCCCAACTTTCTCGGCCTGCAAATACAGGCCTCTGAGAATGTCCAGAACCATAGGCAGCTCATGGCCATCTCCCCATCTGCCGAGCACGCCAGTCATGCGTGCCAAAGGTTCTGCCAGGGCCTCATAGCGCTGTACGCGCGACCGGAACTCATTCCGATCCCAAGAGCCATGTGGCGGGAATTGATCGCCGTCGAGCTGTGCCATCACGCGTTCGGTTTCCTGTGCAAACAGCTCGTCCAGTTGAATGCGGTATTCCGGTTTAGCCAAATAGCGTTTGGTGCTGTTGACCAGCAGGTCGATGCTCTGCGGGTTTTGGCGTTGGCTTTGTTCAAGCGTTTCGACCCGCTGTTGCAAGGCTTGAAAGAATTCGTCGGCCCCCGCAATCGGGATTGTTTTGGCAGCACGATGGGCAGCCAACTCTTGGGCCCCGCCACCCAATGCGCCCCGGGCTGCCCAATACACGGGATAGCGTCTGTTGGGTGCACGCAGAAAGGCGGCGCGCAGTGCATGATCCCATTCGCCGGACCAGCCGCTGATGATCAGACCATGCTCATCCAAGATGCGGTCCAGCAGCCTGTTGTAGCTTTCTGGGTAAGCACTCAATTCCTGGTCGGTGTTCAGAATGCGGGCATCCTTGTAATCACCGTGCAGCTTTAGCAGGTAACAGCGGCTGTGAGTCAGTGGTTCGGCTCCCGCCAAGGCATCTGCGGAAGCAACCACCGTGGGTTCGATGCCTTGCTCCCGGAGCGCATTTTCCATCAGGCGGTCAAAATTGGTCGTGACAATGACCCGGATGTGGCCGGAGCGGACCATTTGTGCTATCGCTTGATGGGCCTTGGTCGGGATTTTTCGGCCGTCTTCACGCTCCTGCGCATCAGGTTCGATGTAGCGATGCAATATTGCCCTGCGTTCATCCGGCGAATGAGCAATTTCTTCCAGCAAGTCGGAGTAATTCGGCTCCTGGCCCGTCCGACCCCGATACCACGCAGACCAGTCGGGCTGCGCCGTGACGCCTTGGGCCGCGGCCACACGGCGCACTAGGTCCAGTGTGATCTCCCAGCCGGTTGGAATGCCCGCGGTGCGCGACAGTCCAGAACCTAGCAGAACAGCAAAAACCCCCTTATTTTCATTGACGGAGAAGGCAAGCGGGGTGAGTGGATCATCTTTCAATAATGTCATTGGCTGTCAGCCTTGGTCAGCATTGTGAGTTCCTTGCGAATCTGGCCTTTTGACCATGACCGCTTCTTGGATTGAAGCGGTCATTTTTCGTTCTGGCAACAGCACAGAGGCAAGCAACCGACAGTGTCTAATAAATCCTGTCGACGAAACCCCCATTACCTATTCTGGGAGCGCCACACCTACACCCAGAGCGGCAATAGGCTGGTATGCCTTTAGTTGGTGGAGGAACTGAACAAAGTTTCGGAGAGAGTCCCTCTCTACGTCGGTAATTCGATCAGAGTCAAAGTGCATGACATCATTGCGAAGTTGACGTACCACATCTAGCTCCTTCACAAAAACACCACGATCAGCTCGGAGTTCCAAGCGTGCCCAATTATCACGATTCTGGATCAGCCTTATATGCTCTCCAAGTGTCAGGTCAGCCACAGATTTGACTGCGCGTTTGGGGTCGTTCTCATCGCGCACGGCCTCTAGCTCCTGCTGAGTGAAGCGACCGTCGATCAGTGCTCGGATATGGTTTTCAATTTCACCGATAAGCAGGAACGGTTCAGCAAGGTCTTGGAACTGTTGGCTAAGGTCTGTGGTGGTTAGTATTCCAACGACTACACGCCGCTCATCGCGCACCAATACATACGAGCTTTCGATTATTCGATTGATTACTTGGAAAATCGAATCTGTCGTCTTAACTTCGACCTGAGGCCGCATACATTCGCGAACGAAGCGGGGTTCCGGTCGACTTAACGTCATCGCTGGCCCAATACTTGCCCAACTAACAACCCCGCGAACATCCCGCTCATTGGTCATTACTGGAAGCTGAGAATAATCGTGGCGCACCATCAAGGTTGCGGCCTCTTCTAACGTGGCGTCTGGACCAATACTGACTAGCTGCAATCTAGGGTCAAGTAGTCGGCTCACTCGATATGCTGGTTCCACGCCCGCACCACCGACAAACTCGGCCACAGCTTGCATAGCTTTACCTGCAGGTTGGTCGGCGACATCCTGGCCGGGCTCCGCATCCACCTGTGGCTCCTGCTGTGGATTGGGGAGCGCGAGCTGAACACGGCCGTCAATGTGAGAGCCTTCGAAATCGGGAACAGTTATTAGGCCGGCTTGCTCGAGCTCACGTCGAACGGCCCAATTCACGTTCGTTCCTCTTCTAAGAGCATCGAACCAACCGATGAGCTCTCGGACGGATATGGGCTCCATTGGTCGATCATCTCGAAGTGATTGGGCAATATCATTAAGTAGGCGATTTCTAGCTTCAGCTTCCATGATGTGCGGGAGAGACAGTTCTATAAAGAGAAGAGAACAGTGTGCAGCCTAGGGATATGCCATGCAACCGCCATGATGGTCGTCACTCCCTTTGGCATCGAAGGGTTACCGACCCCATCAAGCTAGCCGAGCTATGTGGCTAAGACGAATAGCCGATGTCAGGGGTATCGGCTGGCTGTTCTGACATGGTGTCTGAAGATCACGACTGGATAAACATGTAGGACTTTACTCCCAGTGAAGAGCCGTCACACTAGCTAGGAGTGCACCCCATTACGCTACTAACAGAGCTCAACAGTGGAGGATCGCGACATGTTTGAATTCATCGCCGGTGTCGAGCGAGTCGTTATCGTAATGGCTGGGGCGTTCTTTGCCTATCTTGGCTATCGCCTTTACCTGGCCGGTCTCACCAAGGGAGTGTCCAAGCTGGCCGCCAAGAGTTCACTCGGTGAGTTCGCGGTTTCCGGAACAGGACCAGGATTGCTTTTCATGGCATTCGGGGGTGCGGTCCTCATCTATGCCCTTGCGACAAGCGGTGTGCGGAGCACTGTAACTGAGCAAATTATTCCGTCAAAAAATTCAAAGAAATCAGAAGCTTCTGCCTCGGAAACTATCCTGCACCAGTACAAGTTTGAGAGTTCTGCACCAGCGATGACATCAAAAACTAACTGAATGTCAGTTTCCGTCGCTTAAGTGGTCAGCCAAATCCACTAGCAACCGAAATAAGAGGCACATGGCAGACTTCTTTTGAGTAGTCTATTTTCACAGGGCGTACCCGTGGTCCTTCCCTACACACGGGACTACCGGCGGCTAGCACCAAAGGCATGCTGGCCATCGCCATAGTGCTTCGTCGCCGCCTTGCACAGATAACTCGCCCGATAGAAGAACTCGGCAATAGACTCGTCATCATCACGCTGCAACTGATACGCAGCATTCGCAGGGAAATGCACTAACCCTGCCACTTCGCCAACTTCCCGCCGCAGCGCACTCGCCCACGCCTTGATCACACGGTTGTACATGTTGGCATTGCCCAACCGATACTGACCGATACAGCGATAAGCATCCCAGTTCAGCAGGATGACCAGATGCCAATGCGGATGCTCACTGTCTACCTGTTCACGTGCCCACACGTAACGCACCACAGTCTCTGCCGCCGTGTCACGTACACGCTTTGCCAGCATCCGGTTATGCCGGATCTGCGCGGTCAGCGATCCCACAAAGCCCTTCAGCACCTCATTCGTGTATGCCTCACAGTCAAGACAAAAATCAGTAGGAAACCGAAGATCAACCCGGAAAGCGAAGACACGGGGATAGTTACGCAAGGCTGTATCAACTACGTCGGCAAGCGAATCGAGATACTCTGTAATCAATGGACCACGGTTAAGGTTAATCGGCCAGTCGTTATAAGTAGGTTGGTCCCAGTAATGCAGCTTAGTATTTTGAGGATGGCGTTTCATTTCAGGATCCTAGTAGTGATACATAATCACCACCAGTTGCGTAACTTTTTACTTCACCCTGTTAACCTTGGCATGAGAATAAACCTCTGCCATGTTTATATTTCGGTGAATACTGAGAGGGCTCTGCGGCCCTCTCTGATCTACTAGAGACTACATGCCCAGCACTCTTACGGTGCTGTGCTTATCCTCCTACTCTCTCTATCTTTCTTAGTTTTATTGTTTATTGTTCTTGATGATTAAGATAGATCCATTGGTTAATGAATTACTATAACCAACAAAACCATAATACTACCATATACCGAAACCAGCCCCCCAACCACATGTGCTAGCCGACGGGGAAAAGTGAGAAATTTGCAACAGCAATCTGGCGAATAAGCCACAGCCATTAACTCTGACATAAAGCCACAGCCGAGATTGGCTGTGGCTTTATTTTTGATCATGCATCACGACAATTCACTTTGCTCACAATCCAAGCCTGCACTTCAGATTCCAGCCAACCCACACACCGTCCACCCAGCGGGATGGGTTTCGGGAAAGCCTCCAATGCAATGTACTTGTAGATAGTGGATCTTGCCAAACCCGTTACTTCCATCACATTTTTAAGTCGGATGATTTTCATGATTCTGAATCCTTACTGTTGGTCCAGATCATGGGGCAACCATATGATTTTTTATTCACTCTAATAGAACCGCCCTCTCCTACCCGCATCACAATACGGCATGTATGCACCGACACAGGCCCATCACCTGGTTCCGACCCGGACTAAGCTTTGTAACCATGACCGACCACACACCCAATCCGCCATGCCACAGTCACTACGAAACCGCATAGCAGCATCCTGTTGTAAACATGCCAAAAGCACAACCAAACCCAATGCAGCAGCAGATTCTATATACAATTTGCCATCAGTATGGCAACAATAAAGCATCGACAATGCAACTGAATTGCATCAAATTTACTTCACTGGCATTCGTTACAACTACAATATTAATTCATTATTACTTCTAGAGGCAGAGAACATGTCTTTTTACAACCCTGATGCACCTGCACACCAGTCATCGCCATTTAATTCTCAAATCATAAATGAATTAAAGAAAAACAAGCGCTTCCTAATTGCCGTTTTTATGCACATGGCAATATGCGATAAAGAAGCACACGGGCAATTAACTACACCCACCTTGGACCAGGATACAAACATTACTTTTGATAAAAATCTAGCAATCGATCTAATTGCAAAAGCGATTGAATACGACACACATCAGATCAAGACAAAAAAAGAGATTGAAAAAATCAAAATATCAGTTTCCGCTGAAAACTCATGGGCAATAGCATCAAAATGGTACTTCGAATTAATTGAAACTACATGGCACGATAAGTTTTATTCATACAAAATATCGCGACACACTTTCAAATCAAGAGAAACAACCAAAAGACCATGGAGCGACCATATATTTCACGCCATAGGAATTAGCATTCAGGAGAAAATAGACTGCCTAATTGATTTACTTTGCTTAATGCCAGACACTTCACGCGAAGAAGTAAAAAGCATCACTTTGGCAGAATACGCAAAAGTCGAAAAACTCATTAATTGGACAGAAACACCAGCAGAGCATGAATCACAAAAAATAAATCACATTGCAAACTCTCTAAAACGAACATTCCAAGAATTTCAAATCAGTATCGCAGAACCACAAAATCACATTAAGAACATAATTGTTGAACACAGAAATTCTCCGAAATTCTGCGATGCAATACTTGCTGCAGCCAAGAAGGGGTGGAATCAGCAACAAAGAAGAGAAAGTGGAAAAACAAAACAGTTAGGATTATCACTAAAAACAGAAACCATAAAAAAGTTAAAATCGATTGCCAAGGAAAACCTTATCAGCGAAACACAGGCATTGGAAGTAATAATAAATCTCGAATACACCAGAAAAATCTACATGAAAGCATTAAATAGCAAAGCAGCGGCTATTGAACAAATCTCCAACTCAGCTAATGAAAAGTTAAATGAGGAATCCTAGTTCATAGCTGGCTGGTGAAATACTGGTTTTTCGGATGCCTGCCAGTGAGGATGTTGGCATTCAACATACATGATGATGAAGTGCGCATACGGGGACAGATACTGGCGGTGGGGCCTTGAGTAGTATCTTCCGCTGGGGCAGAAACACAGCAGGTTCAATGAGCCCCTGAACAAGTAAGAAGCCCTATGCTCGAAGGTGGGTGAATGAGGTCGATGTCAAAGGTAGGTGACTGTGCATGCACAAGAGAGGCTGATACGGATCATGACGCTGCGGGTGTGGTACAGCATCCGTAGTGAATAGCAGCTTCTGGTCAAACAGCGTTCCGATAGCCTGCTATTGCGTTGGTTCGTGGGCCTTGCAATCGAAAACACCACTCCCGATCACACAACGCTCCGTAAGACTCGGCAGCTTGGTCATGCCAGGTAATTGCATGCCGATGCGATCTAGAGGCCTCGCCAGTTGGTTGCTTCGCAGAAGCAACCATAGGCCACTCAGGATGATTTGAGTTAGGCAAAAAAACAACAAGCTTCAAGATGGCGACCAGATATGGCTACCAGACTGAGTGTGCAAAGAATAAAGCCCTGAAAAATCAGGGCTTTATTTTTTAAATATGGCGGAAGCGGTGAGATTCGAACTCACGGAAGGCTCACACCTTCGGCGGTTTTCAAGACCGCTGCCTTAAACCACTCGGCCACGCTTCCTTTGTGTTGCGGATGGCAACAACAGGCCGCGATTATATTGATGCCACTGCGTTTTGCCAAGATTTTCCGGCACGCACCGGCGCTGTTTCGTGCTGCCGGCTGTGGCGCAGAGGCCCAGTCTGCCTAGCGTATCGCCGTTTAAGGCTAACGCGCCAACTGCGCGGCCAGTGCCTCGGCGGCGCGCAGGGCCAGCGCATAGATCGACAGTTGCGGGTTGGCGCCGATGCTGGTCGGGAACATCGACCCGTCGATCACACTCAACCCGGCAACCTGCCAATGCTGCCCCAGATGGTCGATCACGCCCTGGCGTTCATCGCCGGCCATCGCGGCACCACCCATCACGTGGGCGCTGACCACGCGGGTGCGCAGCAACTGCATCGGCAGCGCCGCGATCATCTGCTGCGCCTGCGGCCAACTGCGGGCCAGGCCGGCGTTCTCGTGAACCGGCAGCACCGCGCGGGCGCCGGCGGCAAACTGGATTTCCGCCATCTGCAGCAGTGCCCGCCGCGCGGCCTGCCACTCCACGTCGCCCAGCACATAATCCAGTTGCGGCGAGCCATCGCGGCGCAGTCGCACCTGTCCACCCTGGCTGTCGGCGTGAAAACCGTCGCGTAGCAGTGCGAGGGTGACATTCAGGTATGGCAATTGCCGCATCAGCCGCGCGTGCTCATCCCCCAGCCCCGGCAGCGTGGCGGCAAAGATCAGCGGATGAATCGGTGGCACTTCCAGCTTGAAGCCAAGCGGCCCGTCCAGTGGCTGGGTGTGCAGGAAGTGGTCGCTGTACACGCTTTGCGGCGCACCGTGATAGCCGTCAATACGCTGCGGCATGATGGCGCCGGACAGCAGTACCGGGTGCAGGAAGGTGCGCCGGCCGACCAGCCCGTACGGATCCGGCAGTTGGCTGCGCAGCAGGATGGCCGGGGTGCCGATGGCGCCGGCGCTGAGCACTACATGGCGGGCACGAACGGTGATCTGCCGGCCGGTGTGGCGAATGCCGGGGCCATCCAGCGCCGCGCCGGTGATGCCCAGCGCGCGCTTGCCGTCACGGCTGGCCAGTACCCGTGTCACCGCGACCCGTGTCAGCAGGCGTGCACCGCGCTGCAGGGCGGCCGGCAAGGTGCTGACCAGCATCGACTGCTTGGCATTGGTCGGGCAGCCGGTGCCGCAATAGCCCAGATTCCAGCAGCCGCTGACATTGCGGTGGATGCGGCCAACCTTGATGCCGAGCTTGTCGCAGCCTTGTGCCAGCACCGCGTTGTTGGCGTTGGGGGCGACTTCCCAGTCGCGGATGCCGAGACGCTGTTCCGCGCGCTCGAACCACGGACGCAGTGCCTCGTCCTGCAGCGGCTGCAGTCCGTGCTGCTCGCGCCACCAGCGCAGGGTGTCGGGCGGGGTGCGGAAGGAACTGGTCCAGTTGACGGTGGTGCTGCCACCGACCGTGCGCCCCTGCAGGATGGTGATGCCCTTGTCGGCGGTCTGGCGGTTGGCCGCCTCCTGGTACAGCTGCGGGTAGGCGTCGCTTTCGCGCAGGCGGAAATCGCGGCTGCTTTTCAGCGCGCCCTCTTCCACGATCACCACGTCCAGCCCGGCCTGGCTCAGCACCTCCGCGCTGATGCCGCCACCGGCGCCACTGCCGACGATGACCACGTCGCACTCCAGCGTCAAGTCGCGCTCGAGCGTGCTGGCATCGAGCACCTGCCAGCCGCTGGCCAGCCCTTCCTGCCACGGATCGGGCAAGGTGTTGTTCATCGCAGGAATCCTTGAATGGCGGGCGGCAGCCGGTAGCCGATGGCGTGCTGCTGGCTGGCGGCACCGTAATGGGCGGCATACACCAGGTTGTGCAGCGCCTGGTAGGCGCTGCGCTGCAAGGCGAAACGGCTGTGCCGCCAGCGCTGCAGGAAGGCGCGGATCTGTTGCGGGCTAGCATCCGGCCACGCTGCGGGTATGCCGGCCAACCAGCGCCGTACCAGTGGCTGTTGCAACAGGTCGAACAGCTCGCGCACCTCTTGCTGCAGCGGTAGCGGCAGGCTGGCAATGGCCAGCAACACGTTGGCCGCAACGGTGGCCGGCTCGCAGGCGACGCGCTCGCCCAGCAGCGCCGGGGCCAGCTGCTGCAGCCATTGCCGGTCCTGCTCGCTGGCGACAAAGCCCGGTGCTGCGGCGGGTCGCAGCCAGTAGCCGCCGGCGCTTAACAGCACGCTGCCGGCGATACCGCAGCCGAGTAACTGGCGTCGACTGAGCTTCATCGGCCGATCATCCAGCGCAACAGCAGCTTGACGGTATGGCCATACGGCGGCGCGGTCAGCCAGGTGCCGTTCAGGCGTGACTGGTACAGCACCGGCTTCAGCTTGGAGAAGGTCAGGAAGCCTTCGTGACCATGGTAGTGGCCCATGCCGGAGGCGCCGACGCCGCCAAAGGGCAGCGCCTCCTGGGCTACATGCAGCAAGGTGTCGTTGACGGTGACGCCGCCGGCAATGGTGTCGCGCAACAGCCGCTCGATGCGCGCCTTGTCGTGGTCGAACAGATACATTGCCAGTGGCCGTGGCTGCTGCCGCAGCAGTTCGACGGCCTGTTCCAGCGAGTCGTAGCCGATGACGGGCAGCAGCGGGCCGAAGATTTCCTCCTGTCGCACCCTGCTGTCCGGCGACGCCTGCTCGATCAGCGTCAGCGGTAGCTTGCGGGCGGCGGCGAGTGCGGCCGGCGTTTCGTTGGCGGGGTTGATGGTGGTGAGCACCGCCCCGGCAGCCTGCGCCTGTGCCGCGAGCGCTTGCAGGCGCTCGTAGTGCGGCACGCCGATGATGGCGCTGTAGTCGGCATTGTCGGCAAGGGTCGGGTAGGCGCGCGTCGCCGCGTCGCGCAATGCCGCAACCAGTGCGGCCTGTTGCGGGCGCGGCACCAGCACATAGTCCGGCGCGACGCAGGTCTGCCCCGCATTCAGTAGCTTGCCGGCCACGATGCGGCGCGCAGCGTGCTGCAGGTCGGCGCCGGGTGCCACCAGCACCGGCGACTTGCCGCCCAGTTCCAGCGTCACCGGTACCAGGTTGGCCGCCGCAGCCTGCATCACCTCGCGGCCAACCCTGGTCGAGCCGGTGAACAACAGGTGGTCGAACGGCAGGCTGGCAAAGGCGCGCGCCACGCCAGCGTCGCCAGTCACGACGCGGACCACGTCGTCGCCGAGATAACGGCTCAGCAGCGTGGCCAGCAGCGTGCCGGTGCGTGGCGTCAGCTCCGACATCTTCAGCAGTGCCCGGTTGCCGGCCGCCAGCGCCGCCACCAGCGGCCCCAGCGCCAGGAACAGCGGATAATTCCACGGCACGATGATGCCGACCACGCCCAGTGGCTGCGGCAGCAGCCGGGCCCGCGCTGGCTGGAACCACAGCGATACCGGCCGCCGCTGCGGGCGCAACCATGCCGCTAGCTGTCGCCGCGCGTGGCGGATGCCTGCCAGCGTCGGGAACACTTCCGCCAGCCGGGTTTCCACCACGCTGCGATGGCCGAAATCGGCGCTGATGGCGGCGGCCAGCTCGTGCTGGTGCTGCTGCAACAGGCGGGCCAGGCCATCCAGCCACTGCCGACGCTGTGCCAGCGACGGGTACGGCGCAAGGTTGGCCGCATCGCGCAATTGGCTCAGGTGATTGGTGAGGGTGACGGCGGTGTGTGCGGCAAGCTGCATGTGATAAGCTCCATTCTGGTTGCCGTCAAACGATTGTTTAGAGCCTGTACTCTATGCGGTTGTGTTCCATTTGTCACGAGCGAATTGTCATGTTGCTTCCGTTCTTCAATGCCCTGCGTGCCGCCGGGCTGCCGGTGTCGCTAAAAGAGCACCTCACCCTGCTGGAGGCGCTGTCGCGACAGCTGGCGTTTGGCAGTGTCGACGAGTTTTACTATCTGGCGCGCACCATCCTGATCAAGGACGAAAAGTATTACGACCGCTTCGACCAGGTGTTCGGCCACTGCTTCAACGGCCTGGCGCTGGAGCTGGAAGACCTGCAGACCGCGATCCCGGAAGACTGGCTGCGCAAGCAGGTGGAGAAATTCCTCTCCGATGAGGAAAAGCGGCAGCTAGAGGCGCTGGGCTGGGACAAGCTGATGCAGACGCTGCGCGAGCGCCTTGCCGAGCAGAAGGAGCGTCACCAGGGCGGCAACAAGTGGATCGGCACCGGTGGCACCAGTCCGTTCGGTGCCTATGGCTATCACCCGGAGGGTGTCCGCATCGGACAGCAGGCGTCGCGCCACCGGCGTGCGGTCAAGGTGTGGGATCAGCGCGAGTTCCGCAATTTTGACGACCAGGTCGAGCTGGGTACGCGCAACATCAAGGTGGCGTTGCGCCGCCTGCGCCAGTTCGCGCGCGAAGGCGCCGCCGAGGTGCTGGATCTGGATGCCACCATCGCCGCGACCGCGCGCAACGCCGGTTTCCTCGATCTGCAGATGGTGCCGGAGCTGCACAATACGGTGAAGCTGCTGGTGCTGTTCGATGTCGGCGGCTCGATGGACGATCACATCCGTGCCTGCGAGGAGCTGTTCTCGGCGGTGCGCAGCGAATTCAAGCATCTGGAGTATTACTACTTCCATAACTGCGTCTATGAAGGGGTGTGGAAAGACAATGCGCGTCGCCACGGCCAGAAACTGTCGACCTGGGACCTGATCCACACCTTTGGCAGCGACTACAAGCTGATCTTCGTCGGCGATGCCAGCATGAGCCCGTATGAGATCGTCTACCCCGGCGGCAGTGTCGAGCACATGAACGAGGAGTCCGGCGAGGTGTGGCTGCGCCGCCTGCTGGCGCAGTTCGGGCACGCGGTGTGGCTGAATCCGATGCCGCAGGAACACTGGGGCTATACCCAGTCCATCGGCCTGATCCGGCAGCTGCTGCAGGAGCGCATGTATCCGCTGACGGTGGAAGGCATCGACAGCGCGATGCGCCAGCTACGCCACAGCGTCAGCTAGCGCCGTCGCTTGCGGCCAACGTTTTCTCGATGCGCCGCGCAAACACCGTCATTTCCTTTGCTGCCTGCTTGTCGCCGCGCTGCTCGGCCACCGCGATGCCGTCACGGTAGGCCTGCAGCGCCTGTTGCGGCTCGCCGCTGGCCTGCAAGGCCTTACCCAGCAGTTTCCACGCCGCGGAATAGTCGTGCTGGAAGGCCAGCGCCGCCCTCGCCTCGCGTATCGCCTGCGGCCACTGTTCCAGGCGGGCGTATTCATTGGCCAGGCCGAAGCGCAGCAGTGCGCCGTCGCGCGGGCCGTCGACCAGTTTTTGCAGGCGTTGCAGGGCTTCGTCGTTCATATCGGGGACTCCGGGTGCGGGTTGCAGGCGGCGCGGCTTCGCGACGACCATGGTTTCATGTTATAAGCTGGCGCCGCTATTGGCTGCCGGCATTTACAATGACAGCCTATTGCCAGTCGTCGGCGCCTGCCTCTAGACTGCGGAAACGTCATATTCCTGAAAGGAAAGCTACCCATGTTGCACAGTTTCCTTTCCTCATGCCAGTCGCGACGCTGGCCGGCCCTGCTGCTGGGTGTGCTGCTGGGCCTGCCGCCGCTTGCCAATGCGGCGTGCACGCGGCTGGTGGCCTCCGGCAATCCCGAGTATCCGCCCTTTCTGTGGCAAGACCCGAAAAACGACAGCAAACTGATCGGCGCCAATGCCGAGCTGATGCAACTGGTCGCCCGCGAGATCGGCATCCCGATCGAGGTGCGCTATGTCGGGCCGTGGGGCCGGGTGCAGGAGAGTGCGCGCAACGGCCGCATCGACCTGATCGCCGGTGCCTTCCTGACGCAGCCGCGGCTGACCTACCTGCGCTACCTGCAGCCGGTGATCCGCGATACGCAGACCCTGATCTGGACACGGCAGCAGCACCCGCTGCAATACCAGCGCTGGGAAGACCTGCAGGGGCAGGAAGGCATCACCGTGGTCAACAACAGTTTTGGCCAGGCTTTCGACCAGTTTGCCGCGATCAACCTCAAGCTGCAGCAGGTCGGCAGCGTCAAGAACGCGCTGCAGATGCTGAGCCTGGGGCGCGCCGACTACCTGATTTACGAGGATGCGCCGGGTCTTGCCTATGCCGCCAGCCTCAATATCAGGGGCTTGCGTGCATCCTCGGTGCCGGTCAGCCGCGAAAAGCTGTACCTGACCGTGGCGCTGGCTTCCGCCTGCAATAACGAGCAACTGGCGGAGCGCCTGTCGCGGGCGATGAAGAAATTCAGTGACGACCGGGTGATGGACACGCTGGTAGAGAAGTACCTGCGCGTGTGGCAGGCGCAGAGCAGTGCCGCACGCCGACCCGGCTGAAGCGTGCCGGTGAGCGGCAACTGGCGCTAGCGTCGAGCCGGTGCTGTTGCGGCCAACCTTGGTCCGCTGTCGCAAGTCACCGGTCACAAATCGCCGGCCACAAAAAAAGCCCCGCAACCGCGGGGCTTTTTGCTGCAGGCAAAGCGGCACTGGCCGCTGTGACTTAGGCTTTTACGGTGTCAGCCACATCCTGGTAGTCCTGGATCTGGTTGAAGTTGAGGTACTGGTATACCTCGGCGCCGCTCTCGTTGATGATGCCGATGTTCGCCTTGTACTCCTCGACGGTCGGGATCTTGCCCAGCTTGGAGCAGATCGCGGCCAGTTCGGCCGAGCCGAGATACACGTTGGTGTTCTTGCCCAGACGGTTCGGGAAGTTACGGGTCGAGGTCGACATCACGGTCGCGCCTTCGCGCACCTGCGCCTGGTTACCCATGCACAGCGAGCAGCCTGGCATTTCGGTGCGGGCACCGGCCATGCCGAACACGCCGTAGTGACCTTCCTTGGTCAGCTGTTGCGCATCCATCTTGGTCGGCGGGGCAACCCACAGCTTGACCGGCAGGTCGCGCTTGCCTTCCAGGAGCTTGGACGCGGCACGGAAGTGACCGATGTTGGTCATGCAGGAGCCAATGAACACTTCGTCGATCTGGGTGCCGGCGACTTCGGACATGAACTTCACGTCGTCCGGATCGTTCGGGCAGGCCACGATCGGCTCTTTCACGTCGGCCAGATCGATTTCGATCACGGCGGCGTATTCGGCGTCGGCATCGGCCTTCAGCAGTTCACCGTTGGCGATCCACTCTTCCATCTTCTTGATGCGACGCTCCAGGGTGTGGGCGTCCTGATAGCCTTCGGCGATCATGTACTTCATCAGGGTGATGTTGGACTGCATGTACTCGACGATCGGCGCCTTGTTCAGGTGCACGGTGCAGCCGGCGGCGGAGCGCTCGGCGGAAGCGTCGGACAGCTCGAAAGCCTGTTCCACTTTCAGATCTGGCAGGCCTTCGATTTCCAGTACCTTGCCGGAGAAGATGTTCTTCTTGCCGGCCTTGGCCACGGTCAGCAGGCCCTGCTTGATCGCGTACAGCGGAATGGCGTTCACCAGGTCACGCAGGGTCACGCCTGGCTGCAGCTCGCCCTTGAAACGCACCAGCACCGATTCCGGCATGTCCAGCGGCATCACGCCGGTAGCAGCGGCAAAGGCCACCAGGCCGGAGCCGGCCGGGAAGGAAATGCCGATCGGGAAGCGGGTGTGCGAGTCGCCACCGGTGCCGACGGTATCCGGCAGCAGCAGACGGTTCAGCCAGCTGTGGATCACGCCATCGCCCGGACGCAGCGCCACGCCGCCACGGGTGGAGATGAAGGCTGGCAGCTCCTTGTGCATCTTCACGTCGACCGGCTTCGGATAGGCGGCGGTGTGGCAGAACGACTGCATGACCAGATCGGCGGAGAAGCCCAGGCAAGCCAGGTCTTTCAGTTCGTCGCGGGTCATCGGGCCGGTGGTGTCCTGCGAGCCGACGGTCGTCATCTTCGGTTCGCAGTAGGTGCCCGGACGCACGCCTTGGCCTTCCGGCAGGCCACAGGCGCGGCCAACCATTTTCTGTGCCAGCGAGAAGCCCTTGCCGGAATTGGCCGGGTCTTTCGGCAGGCGGAATTCGGTGGAGGCTGGCAGGCCCAGCGCTTCACGCGCCTTGGAAGTCAGGCCGCGACCGATGATCAGGTTGATACGGCCGCCGGCGCGTACTTCGTCCAGCAGTACGTCGGATTTCAGGCTGAATTTTTCGACCAGCTGGCCGTCTTTCTCGATCTTGCCTTCGTACGGGTAGATGTCGATCACGTCGCCCATTTCCAGCTTGGACACGTCCACTTCGATCGGCAGCGAGCCGGAGTCTTCCTGGGTGTTGAAGAAGATCGGTGCAATCTTGCCGCCGAGGGTCACGCCGCCGAAACGCTTGTTCGGTACGAACGGGATGTCCTGGCCGGTGGCCCACACCACCGAGTTGGTGGCGGATTTGCGCGAGGAACCGGTGCCGACCACATCGCCGACGTAGGCAACCAGGTTGCCTTTTTTCTTCAGGTCTTCGATGAACTGCATCGGGCCGCGCTTGCCGTCTTCTTCCGGCGTGAATGCTGCGTCCGGACGGGTGTTTTTCAGCATCGCCAGGTAGTGCATCGGGATGTCAGGACGGGACCAGGCATCTGGCGCCGGCGACAGGTCGTCGGTGTTGGTTTCGCCCGGCACCTTGAACACGGTCACGGTGATCTTTTGTGCCACTTCCGGACGGCTGGTGAACCACTCGGCATCGGCCCAGCTTTGCAGCACGGCCTTGGCATTGGCGTTGCCGCCTTCGGCCAGGACTTGCACGTCGTGGAAGAAGTCGAATACCAGCAGGGTTTTCTTCAGGCCTTCGGCGGCGATAGCGCCTACCTGGGCGTCGCCCAGCAGGTCGATCATCGGCTTGACGTTGTAACCGCCCAGCATGGTGCCCAGCAGTTTGGTCGCGGTTTCGCGCGAAACCAGCGGCGACTTCACGCTGCCCTCGGCGACGGCGGCCAGGAACGAAGCTTTGACCTTGGCGGCGTCGTCGACACCAGGCGGCACGCGGTGAGTGATCAGCTCGACCAGTGTCTCTTCTTCGCCGGCTGGCGGGTTCTTCAGCAGTTCAACCAGTTCTTCGACTTGTTTGGCGGTCAGCGGCAGTGGTGGAATGCCCAGTGCGGCGCGTTCTGCGACATGTTGGCGGTAAGCTTCTAGCATGGCTTGGGACCTTTTTGCTGGGGTTATGTGCAAGTTAGTCTGTCGACAGCGGGTGAATGTCTGCCGGCAACCACCCGGCCGCATCGGGACAATGACAGCCGGTCGGGATGGTGAAAGATTACGCCGTTCCTCGGGTGAGCACAAACGAGTAATCGCAACATTGCCTGTGAGATATAATCACACCATGAATGCCTACCCTCCCCTTAACGGATTGCGTATTTTCGAGACGGCAGCAAGGCTGGAAAGCTTTTCTGCCGCGGCCAACGAGCTGCATGTCACCCATGGTGCTGTGAGCAAGCAGATCAAGCAGCTGGAGGACTGGCTGGGGGTGCAGCTGTTCGAGCGCACCGGTGGCCGCGTCAAGCTGACCGACACCGGCTGGCGCTATCTGGTGCAGGTGCAGGATGGCCTGGACCTGATCGCCAACGCCACCTCGCAGCTGCTGCAGCCGGATCGCCAGCGCCGCCTGTCGATCAACTCGACGCCGACCTTTGCCATGTACTGGCTGCTGCCGCGACTAGCTGATTTTCGTGCTCGCCATCCGGACATCGACCTGCACATCGTCACATCCGATCGCGACATCAGTCGGCTGGACACGCCGTTCGACATCGCCATTCGTCGTGGTCCCGGCGACTGGCCCGGCCACCTCGCCAAGCCGTTCCTGGAGGAATGGGAGCTGCCGCTGTGCCATCCCGCATTGCTGGAAAAGATACCGCTCACCAGCCCGGCCGACCTCGCGCAGCACACCTTGCTGTACGCCGATACGCGGCCAACGGCGTGGCAGCGCTGGCTGACCCTGGCGGCGGTGCCGGAGCTGAAGCCGGCCAGCCGGCTGCATTTCGACCGCTTTTCACTGGCGTTGCAGGCGGCGCTGGACGGGCTGGGTGTGGTGCTGGGGCCGCTGCCGATGGCGCAGCGCGAAATCGACGCCGGCCGGCTGGTGGCGCCGCTGTCGCTGCCGATTGTGCCGGTGCGGGATTACTGCTGGATTGCACCGCGCGCCGCGATCGACGATACCGCCATCAACGCCTTCTGCCAGTGGCTGGAGCAGCAGGCTGTCATGCATCAATAATGTGCGGATTACCAATTGACAGCCACCGGCGGCGGTCGTCTATGCTGGGGCACACTGTGTAACGGGTAATGACTATGCTTTTCGACATGTGTCACCTGACGGTCTGTCTGGTGGAGCCTTCGCGGGCGCAAGGACAGATCATCCAGCATCATCTGCAGGAACTGGGCATCGAGCGGGTCGATCGCGTCGAGAGCGGCGCCGAGGCGCTGGCGCGCATCCATCTGCCGCCGCTGCCGGACATCGTGATCAGCGCGATGTACTTGCCGGACATGACCGGCGCCGAGCTGGTGATGGCGATGCGCGGCGATGAGCGGGTGCGCGAGATGCCGTTCGTGCTGGTTTCCAGCGAAACGCGACCGCAGCAGCTGGATGCGATCCGCCAGGCCGGCGCGATGGCGATTCTGCCCAAACCGTTCACCCCGGCGCAGCTGGACAAGGCGATCAGCAGTTCGCTCGATTACCTCAATGTCGAAGACACCCGCAGCGAGCTGGAATCGCTGGATCTGTACGCGAAGAAGATCCTGCTGGTCGACGACAGCACCGTGTCGCGCAGCTTCATGCGCAGCGTGCTGGAACGCTTTGGTTTTTGCGAGATCACCGAGGCCGACAACGGCCGCAGCGCGGTCGGCCTGCTGGCGGCCGGTAATTATTTCGATCTGATCATCACCGACTACAATATGCCGGAGATGGACGGCCGCGAGCTGATCGAACATATCCGCACCAGCAGCCAGCTGGTTTCGGTGCCCATCCTGATGGTGTCGGGCGAGCAGGACGAGCAAAGGTTGGCCGCAGTCGAAGAAGCCGGCGTGTCCGCCATCTGCGACAAGCCGTTCGACATCGGCACCCTAAAAAGCCTGATCAGCCAGTTCCTGTAACGCTTGTGGTGTGCCCGCCGCCCTGCCTGCATGCCGGCGGCGGGCGCAGCGATCAACGTGGCGGCACCCACACCAGGCGTTCTGCAGCGCCGCTCGCCTGCCGCCGCCAGTACCCGTTCTTGCCGAATGCGGCGGGCGATGCTAGATCACCCTCCCACGACAGCCGGCGCACCGGCAGCTCGCCGCGACGCAAGGCCTCGGCCTGCTCTGCCGGACTGCTGGCGGCAGCCAGCTGGCAGCGAGGCTGCGTCAGTAGTGCCAGGTGCTTGAACAGGCTCAGCAGTGCCGCGCGCCATGGTTGCACCGCCGGGATGTCCGGCAACTGCAGGCTGTCACCGCCACGCAAGGTCAGCGCCAGCACCTCTGCGTTCTGCTGCCACCAAGCGCTGTTTCCCTGCGCAAAGCCGGCGGCCAGCATCAGCACCTGCCAGGCGCCCTCCTCGTCTCTGTGTACGTAGGCACCGCTGCCATCGGGCAGTGCGATGAAGCACGCCGCCAGCGCTAGGGTTGGCGCCGCCGACAGTGCCTTGGGCGGATGAGTCGCCGCCAGCGCGGCGCCCAGTGCCGCATCGCACAGCAGCAACTGGCGGCCATGGCGCACGAAGTGGCCATACGCCTGGGCCAGCAGTCCCTCGGCCTCCTGCCGTGTCGCATCCAGCCCTACGCCGCCGGGGGCCGCTTGCAAGGTGCGGCGCAGCAAGTCGTCGCAGTCGGCGACAGCGCTCTTGCCGCCATGTTCAAACAGGTGCGCCACCCGCTTGGCCCATGGCCGGCTGGCAGCATAACGAACAGGATGAAACGGAACAGTCACGGGATGGCTCCGGAAAAAAGGCGCGATTGTAGCGGAAAGCCCGTCACTACGACGCCGCATTGTGATGTCATCTGAAAGCGGGTAAGCTCGTCGTTGCGCTGAAAGTTGCTTGCAATGCTAGGCGCGGACGCCTGCGCACTGGTTGTGCAAGCATCCTTCCCTTGTTTTACAAAGTGCTTTGTGGCCGGCCTCGTGCCGGCTTTTTTTCGCGTGGCGGATGCCGGATTCAGGGAGCAAGCGATGACAACTCTGGGCTTTGTCGGATTGGGGCTGATGGGGGTGCCGATGTGCCGGCGCCTGCTGGCGGCCGGGCATCCGCTGACGGTATGGAACCGCTCCGCCGCCAAGGCCGACAGCCTGCGTGCCGCGGGTGCCGTGGTTGCGGCCAACCTTGGCGAGCTGATGCGCGGCAGCGACATCATCATGCTCTGCCTGGCCAATGACGAGGCGGTACGGGCGGTATGGCAGGCGGAGGGCGGCATCCGTGCGCAGCTGCGCCCCGGCCAGTTGCTGGTCGACTTCTCCAGCACGTCGCCGGCACTGAGCCGGCTGCTGGCGCAGCAGGCGGCCGAGCAAGGTGCCGCCTGGGTCGATGCGCCGGTGTCCGGTGGCGTGCGCGGCGCGGAAAACGGCACGCTGGTGATCATGGCCGGCGGCCTGGCGCCGGATGTCACCCGCCTGCAGCCCATTGCCGCCTGCCTGTCGCAACGGCTGAGCCACATCGGCGGCCATGGCGCCGGACAGGTCGCCAAGGTCTGCAACCAGCTGATCGTGGCCAGCAATGCGATGCTGATTGCCGAAACGGTGCAACTGGCGGAGGCGGCCGGTATCGACGCCAGTCTGTTGCCGGCGGCGCTGGCCGGCGGCTTTGCCGATTCGCTGCCGTTCCAGATACTGGCGCCGCGCATGGCGCAGCGCCAGTTCCAGCCGCTGCAGTGGAAGGTGGCCACCCTGCTCAAGGACCTCGGCAATGCGCGCCAGCTGGCGGCCGAGCACGATGCAGCGCTGCCGCTGGCCAGCCTCGCGGCCGACTTGATGGCCCGCCATGCCGCGGCCGGCTACGCCGAGCAGGATCTGAGCACGGTGATTGCCTGTTATCTGCCCGATAGCGAGGTGCGCTGAGATGCCGCATTTTGCCGCCAACCTGTCGCTACTGTTTACCGAGCTGCCGCTACCGGCGCGCTTCGCCGCTGCGGCCGCCGCCGGTTTTGACGCGGTCGAGATCCAGTTTCCCTACGACTATCCGGCTGCCCTGTTGCGCGATTCCGCCGACGCGGCCGCGGTCGACATCATCCTGATCAACCTGCCGGCCGGCGACCTGATGGCCGGCGGTTGCGGTCTGGCCAGCCATCCGGCGCGCACCGCGCAATTCATGGCGGCATTGACCGAGGGCGAACACTACGCGCAGGTGCTGGGCGTGCAGATGGTCAATGTGTTGGCCGGCCGCTTCGATGCGCAGCAGGACACGGCGCTGACGCGGCAGACCCTTGCGGCCAACCTGGCGCTGGCGGGTGCGCGCCTCGCGGCACACGGTGTTCGCGTCACCTGCGAGGCGATCAACAATCTCGACATGCCCGGTTTTGTGGTGAGCACACCGGCCGAGTTGGCCGCAGTGCTGGCCGAGGCGGCGCACCCCAATGTCAGCATGCAGCTGGATCTCTACCATCTTGGGCGGATGCAACTGGACCTGGCCGGCACCTTGGTGCAGTACCTGCCGCAGACCGGTCACATCCAGTTTGCCGACTGTCCCGGCCGCCACGAGCCCGGCACCGGCGAGCTGCCGCTGGCACAAATCTTTGCCTTGCTGGATGAGCTTGGCTATACCGGATGGTGCGCCGCCGAATACAAACCGGCCACCAGTACGGCGGATAGCCTGTCCTGGCTGGCTTCTTGGCGCTGATTTTTTCGGTTGTTGCGGTGCAGCACAATTAAAAATCAGCTACTTGCCGCTGCTGTTCGCAGAAAACGCTTGCCAAGCGTAATTAATTTCCATAGAATGCGCCCTTTCCTGATTTGCTGAGCGGAAACACCCGCGCCGCCAGCTTCCACGATTTCATCGTATCTGACCGTTTTTGGCTTCGTTTCTCGCCTCGTCCTTTCCGTTCGGACTGCAGTTCGCCGCTTTGTCAGGTTGGTTCGATGACCTGTAACCCTTAGCGGGCTAACGCACCGGCCATAAGCCGGACTGAAAGGATCACCATGCATTTCTCCGATCTCGGACTCCCAGAACCTATCGTTCAAGCACTGACCAAATCCGGCTACGAAAGCCCGACTGATGTTCAGGCTGAAGCCATTCCTGCCGCCCTGCTGGGTAAGGACCTGCTGGTATCGGCACAGACCGGTAGCGGCAAGACCGCCGCCTTCCTGCTGCCAGCCCTGACCAAAATGGGCGAACGCTCCAAAGGTTCCGGCAATGGCCCGCGCGTTCTGGTGCTGACCCCGACCCGCGAACTGGCATCCCAGGTAGAAAAGAACGCCCAGGTTTACGGCGAACACCTGCGCTGGTTGCGTACCGTGACGCTGGTTGGCGGCGCTTCGTTCGGCTTCCAGACCCGCGCCCTGTCGCGTCCGGTCGACATCATCGTCGCCACTCCAGGTCGCCTGATGGATCACATGCGCTCCGGCCGTGTTGACTTCTCCCGCCTGGAAATGCTGATTCTGGACGAAGCCGACCGCATGCTGGACATGGGCTTCATCGAAGACATCGAAACCATCGTTGCCGCCACCCCGGCCGATCGCCAGACCCTGCTGTTCTCCGCCACGCTGGACGGTACCGTTGGCCGCATGGCAGAGAAGATGACTCGCTCGCCACAGCGTATCGAGATTGCCCGCAAGGAAGACGGCGGCAGCATCGAAGAACACCTGCTCTACGCCGACGACAATGCCCACAAGGCCCGTCTGCTGGACGCCATCCTGAAAGAATCCGATTTTGAACAGGCGGTTGTATTCAGTGCCACCAAGATCGGTTCCGAAGAAATCGCCGACAAGCTGTCGGACATGGGCTACTCCGCTGCCTGCCTGCACGGCGACATGCCGCAGAACTGGCGTAACCGTACCCTGAACGACCTGCGTCGCGGTCGCATCAAGATCCTGG
Organism: Vogesella sp. AC12; assembly: GCF_024437575.1. Lineage (NCBI taxonomy): Bacteria > Pseudomonadati > Pseudomonadota > Betaproteobacteria > Neisseriales > Chromobacteriaceae > Vogesella > Vogesella sp. AC12. The sequence continues at coordinate 572,794 of NZ_JANFNU010000001.1, read as the reverse complement.
TTGCCACCGACGTGGCCGCCCGCGGTATCGATGTGCCGGCCATCGGCCTGGTGGTGAACTACGACCTGCCAAAACAGGCGGAAGACTACGTGCACCGTATCGGTCGTACCGGTCGTGCCGGCCGTAGCGGCGTGGCGATCACCATCGCCGAATCGCGCGAATTCCACCGCGTGCGCCGTATCGAGCAGTACATCAAGCGTTCGCTGACCGAAGCCGTGATCCCAGGTCTGGAGCCGACCCGTCGTCCGCCAAAAGGCCGTCCGGCCGGCGCCCGCAACAACGGCCCGCGTCGTGGCAATGGCGGTGGTTACGGTGATCGCAAGCCGGGTAGTGGTGGCGGTTACGCCGGTCGCAGCAGCAGCGGTCCACGCCGCAGCGGCAGCGGCGGTGGCAGCAGCTACAGCGGTAGCCGTGCCCCACGCGCTGAATAAGTCGATATGAAAAATCCCCGATGCCTGCATCGGGGATTTTTTCGTTTGCGACCAACCTTGGTCGCCCTGGACTGGCGATGTCGCCTTAGTGGCGCGCAGTGTGCGACTTGTCGGAGTACATCTTGCGGTCGGCGGCGCGCAGCAGTAGTTCCGGCTCGTCACCATCCTCCGGATACATTGCCACGCCGATACTGGCGGAGACGCGATACAGCGCGCCCTCGTCGCGCACCGGCCGGTCGATGGCCATCTCCACCTTGCGCGCCAGCGTCGCCAGGGTCCGCTCGTCGCTGACCTGCGGAATCAGCAGCACGAATTCGTCACCTCCGACCCGCGCCACGGTGTCGGAGCGGCGCAGCAGGGCCATCAGGCGGTCGGCCACGGTCTGCAGCACCTTATCGCCGGCGGCGTGGCCGTAGCGGTCATTGACCTGCTTGAAGCGATCCAGATCGACGAACATCACCGCAAACTGCTGGTGCAGCCGTTCCGCGCGGCGGATCTCCTGCCCCAGACGGTCGAACAGCAGGGTGCGGTTGATGCAGCCGGTCAACGCATCGTGCGAGGCCTGGTACTGGATCAGCTGTTGCGACTCCTTGGCGTCGGTGACATCCATCAGCACACCAAACAGCAGCGGCTCGCCCTCGCGCTCCACCACCTGCGCGCGTAGCGCCAGCCAGCCGTAGCCGCTGTCGCCGTGGCGCAAGCGCACTTCCACCGCCAGCGGCGTGCGCTGCTGCAGGCTGTGCTGTAACGCATCGCGCCAACGCTGGCGATCCTGCACCAGCATCCGGCGCTCCACCTCCACCAGCGGCAACAGCGGGCGCGGCTCGACGGCCAGCAGGCGGCAGGCCTCTTGCGACAACGACACCTGCCCGTCCTGCGGTGCGTAACTCCAGTGCCCCAGACGGGCCACCTGCCCTGCCAGCCGCAGCCAGCCCAGCTGCTCCTCCATCGCCTGCTGGGTCTGCATCGCCTCGTCGGCGGCCAGCTTGCGCTCCACCACGACCGCCGTCCAGCGCGCCAGGTGCTGTACAAACTCGGTATCAGCACTGGAAAACGGCGCGCGCGGCGCGCCGGCGCAGAAGGCCAGTGTGCCAAAAATGCGGCCCTGCACCAGTAGCGGTATGCCGATGTAGGAGCGGAAGCGGAATTCGCGGTAACAGGCACTGTCGGCCAGTGCTGTTTCCAGCACGTCGGGCAGGCATAGCAGCTGGCCGTTCTGCAGCGTGCGTTCGCAATAGGTCAGGTCCAGCGGCAGGGACTTGCCGCGACTGAGGCCGTCGCCGGCGTGACAGGCAATGATTTCCAGTTGCGCGGCCTTGCGCTGGGCGACAAACGCGATCTCCATGCCCAGGGCCGCAGCGCCGGCGGCCAGTGCGCAGTCCAGTCGGTGCAGGCGGTCTTTCTCGCTGGAGGCAGCCAGATCGGAGAGAATTTGCAGATAGTGTTCGCGCTGACGGCGCTTCTGCTCCTGCTCGTGCCAGTCCTGCAATGGCACCAGCCGGTAGGCGGTCAGCGCGTTTGCCTGCGGGCCGGGCAGCAGGCCGAACAGGCGCGAGTCCAGCTGGCAGGGCAGCATGTCTGCCGGCAGTGGCGCGCCCTGCCACTCGCCGGCACGGGAAAGCGGTAGCGCCAGGCCGACGCTGGCCGCTTCGCCCAGCAATTGCCTGGCTGCGGGATTGCAGGCGCGCAGCCGCTGTTGCGCATCGAGTACCAGCCAGGGCGCGGCCGCAGAGTGCAGTAGCGTCAGCAGGCCATCATCAAGCACGTTCTGCATATCCGTAACCCGAGAAAAAGTTTTGGCATATTACGGATATGTCATAGTGATAACAAGATTTCTATAGTAGCGGCTGTACCAGTCGTAACAATAGTGTTGCAAACAGCGCGGCGACGGCGTCGTCCAGCATCACGCCGAAGCCGCCGTGCACGTGGCGGTCCAGCCAGCGGATCGGCCACGGCTTGACGATGTCGAACAGACGGAAGGCGGCAAAAGCCAGCAGCCACCACAGCGGCGTGGCCGGCACCAGCGCCAGCACCAGCAGCATCGCCACGATCTCGTCCCACACAATGTGCCCGGAATCGGCGACACCCAGCGCGCGGCCGGTGACGTCGCACAACCAGATGCCAAGCAGGAACAGCGGCAGCGTCAGCAGTGCCAGCGCCCCGCCACTGACGCCCAGCCACAGCAATAGCGCGGCCAGCGGCACCGCCGCCAGCGTGCCCCAGGTGCCGGGCGCCGGCGTGATCAGGCCGCTGCCAAAGCCCAGCGCCAGGAAGTGCGCCGGGCGCGCCAGCAAAAAGGCGCGATCCGGTTTACGCGAAGTGGTCATAGCCCAGTCTTTCCAGTGTCACGGCGGTGCCGTGCTGGTCCAGTAGTCGCAATCCCGGTGCGGCCACGATGCGGCCAACCTTGCTCACCGTCACGCCGGCCTGGCGTGCCGCCGCCTCGACCTCGGCGGCCCGTGCCGGGCTGGCGGTGAAGCACAGCTCGTAGTCGTCACCACCGGCGGCGATGCAGGACAGCAGCTGTGCGCGGGCGCCGTGCAGGGCCGGATGGGTCGGCAAGGCGTCCAGCCAGACCTCGGCGCCACAGGCGGAGCGATCAAGAATGTGATGCAGGTCGGCGGCAAAGCCGTCGGAAACATCCAGCGCCGCATGGGCGATGCCGAGCAAGGCCCGGCCCAGCGCCACCCGTGGCTGCGGCCATTCCAGCTGCCGGCGGCATTCGGGTGGCAGGTCCAGACTCAGGCGGCCGAGGCGCTGTTGCAGTGCGGCGGCAGCCAAACCCAGCTCACCGGATACCCAGATGTCGTCGCCAGCCTGTGCCGCGTCACGGCGCAGCGCCTGGCCGTGCGGCGTTTCGCCGAAGATGGTCACCGACAGCGTCAGCGGGCCGCGGGTGGTGTCGCCGCCGATGATACTGACGCCGTGCTCTGCCGCCAGCCCGAAAAAGCCGCGCGCGAAGGCTTCCACCCAGGCACCGTCCAGCTGCGGCAGTGCCAGTGCCAGCACCGCCCAGCGCGGTGTGGCGCCCATCGCCGCCATGTCGGACAGGTTGACAGCCAGCGTCTTGTGGCCCAGCGCCTCGGGATCGACATCGGGAAAAAAGTGGCGCCCGGCCACCAGCATGTCCACCGACACGTGCAGGTCGTGGCCGGGGCTGGGGCGCACGATGGCGGCATCGTCACCGACGCCGAGCACGGCGTCCGGCGCGGCCTGGGTGAAGTGACGGCGGATCAGTTCGAATTCATTCATGGCGTGACAAATAAAAACACCCGCCGTGGCGGGTGTGACATGGAAGCAAGCAGCGCTCAGGCACCCTGACGACGGCTGCGGATGGTCTGCACTTCGTCGGCGCGCACGTCGGCGGCAAACTTGTCCAGCACGCCGTTGACGAACTTGTGGCCGTCGGTGCCGCCGAAGGTCTTGGCGATCTCGATGGCTTCGTTGATGATCACCGGGTACGGCGTTTGCGGGTGCGAGCACAGCTCGAAGGCGGCCATCAGCAGGATGGCGCGCTCGACCGGGCTGACTTCCTGTTCGTCGCGGTCGTAGTACGGCTGCAGGCGTTTGGACAGCTCGGTCACGTCGCGCAGTACGCCGAACAGGATTTCGCGGAACAGCGCTTCGTCAGCCTTGACGAAGTAATCATTCTCGCGCAGGTGTTTTTCGATCAGCGACGCGGGACGGTCAGCATTCAGCTGCCACTCGTAAATGCCCTGGACAGCGTATTCGCGGGCACGGCGGCGTGCGGTTTTCATGTACGGCTTCCTTTATTTAAAGAACAGGCGCGGCTCAGCCACGCAGGGTCTTGTGCAGATTGACCATTTCGACCGCCACTTGCGCGGCTTCACGCCCCTTCACCGACATGCGCACTTCGGCTTGCTCGTCGGTTTCGGTGGTCAGAATGGCATTGGCGATCGGGATGTCGAAATCGAGACCGACACGGGTGACGCCCGCGCCGGATTCGTTGGATACCAGCTCGAAGTGATAGGTCTCGCCGCGGATCACCGCGCCCAGTGCGATCAGCGCGTCAAAGCGGCCGGACTTGGCCATGGTTTGCAGCACCAGTGGTGCCTCCAGCGCCCCCGGCACCGTGGCCAGGGTGATGTCGGCGGGGTTCACGCCCAGTGCCACCAGCTCGGACAAGCACGCATCGCGCAGACCATGGCATACCACGTCGTTGAAACGGCCCATGACGACGCCGATTTTCAGGCCGTTGGCAGACAGGTCGGGGGCAATACGGTTTACTTGGTCCAGCATCCGGTTCTCCTTGCGGCGAAAGCCAATCACGAAAAGGGGCGTATTTTAATCCAAATCGACGTGCACGTGTTCAGGTTGGACAAAGCCGGTAACCTCCAGCCCGAAACCGGTCATCGACGGCAGGTTGATCGGCGATGCCATCAGCTTCATCTTGCCCACGCCCAGCGCGCGCAGCATCTGCGCGCCGATGCCGAAGGTCTTGCTGTCCCAGCGCTGGCGGACGGTGCTCTCCGCCTGTTCCGGCAATGCGCGCGCCAGAATGTCGGCGCCGGATTCCGGACGGTGAAGCAGGATCACTACGCCGCAGCCCTTTTCCGCGATTTCTTCCAGCGCGTTGGGGATGGTCCAGCTGTGCTGGCCGCCCATCGGGTCGAGCAGGTCCATCACCGACAGCGGCTCGTGCACGCGCACCAGCGTTTCCCGGTCGGCGTGCGGTTGGCCGCAAACCAGCGCCAGGTGCGTTGCCTTGGTCAGCACGTCCTGGAACACGTGCAGCTGGAAGGCGCCGAACGGCGTTTCCGCCAGCCGCTGGCCGACTTCCTCGACAAAGCACTCGGTACGGCTGCGGTAGTGGATCAGGTCGGCGATGGTGCCGACCTTGAGGCCGTGTTCCTTGGCGAATTCGAGCAGTTCCGGCAGGCGCGCCATGGTGCCGTCGTCGTTCATGATTTCGCAGATCACCGACGCCGGTTCCAGCCCGGCCAGTCGCGACAGGTCGCAGCCGGCTTCGGTATGGCCGGCACGCACCAGCACGCCGCCCTTTTGCGCCTTCAGCGGGAACACGTGGCCGGGCTGCACGATGTCGGTTGGTCGCGCATCGCGCGCCACCGCTACCAGCGTGGTGTGGGCGCGGTCGGCGGCGGAAATGCCGGTGGTCACGCCCTCGGCGGCCTCGATCGACACGGTGAAGTTGGTGCCGAAGCTGGTGCCGTTGTTGGTCGCCATCATCGGCAGGTTCAGCTGCTTGCAGCGCTCTTCGGTCAGCGTCAGGCAGATCAGGCCACGGCCGAACTTGGCCATGAAGTTGATCGCCTCCGGCGTCACGTGCTCGGCGGCCATTACCAGGTCGCCTTCGTTCTCGCGGTCTTCGGCATCCATCAGGACCACCATCTTGCCGGCCTTGATGTCGGCGATAATTTCTTGAACCGGGGAAATGCTCATGCTGTGTTCTCCCGCACGCCGTGCGTGCCAGACTTGCTGCGTAACTGCATTCATGCGCGGGCGGTGTGCGTCCGCGCGCCTGTAATCTGTATTATTGCGGCCAACGTTGGCCGCAGCGCGTCATGCCCGCGCCGCCAGCACCCGTTCCACGGTGTCGACGATGGCCTGTGTCTGCGGGTCGATCTCGATGTTGACGATGTCGCCGGCCTGGCGCACGCCCATCAGCGTGCGCTGCAGCGTTTCCGGGATCAGGTGCACGCAGAAGGTGTCATCCGATACGTCGCCGATGGTCAGGCTGCAGCCATCAATACCGATATAGCCTTTTTTCAGTACGTATTTGGTCAGCGCAGCCGGCAGGCGGAACCAGACGGTGCGGTTGTCCGGGCTGCTGATCACCTCGGTGACGGTGGCGGTGGCCATGATGTGGCCGGACATCGCGTGGCCGCCGATGTCGTCGCCAAAGCGCGCGGCGCGCTCGACGTTGACCAGGTCGCCGACCTGCAGCGTGCCGAGGTTGGTCAGGCGCAGGGTCTCCGCCATCAGGTCGAAACTGACTTCCTCGCCGTCGATGCGGGTCACCGTCAGGCAGCAGCCGTTGTGCGCCACCGAGGCGCCGATCTGCAGGCCGGGCAGCAGCGCGGCCGGCAGTGCCAGCCGATGGCTGCGGAATGCGGTTTTTTCTTCGATGGCGACGATGCGCGCCATGCCTTGCACAATGCCAGTGAACATGGTTTTGCCTTCATTTCAGGACAAACGATCATCGATTGTACCGCGTTGCAGCGCAAAATCCGACCTCGCTGCCAGCAAGGTTGGCCGCAGCGGCGTATGCCGGCGCGCAAAAGCCGGCCAAAATCCAGTACAATCGCCTGTTTTTTCGAATCTTTGCCCTACTGGAAGCCATGTCCGCCGAACTGATCCGCATTGCCGATGAAGTTGCCCGTCGCCGCACCTTCGCCATCATCTCCCACCCCGACGCCGGTAAAACCACGCTGACCGAAAAACTGCTGCTGTTCTCTGGCGCGATCCAGATGGCCGGTACGGTGAAGGGCAAGAAAGGCGGCAAGTTCGCCACCTCCGACTGGATGGAAATCGAGAAGCAGCGCGGCATCTCGGTGGCGTCGTCGGTGATGCAGTTCGACTATCGCGACCACACCGTCAACCTGCTGGACACCCCGGGTCACCAGGACTTCTCCGAAGACACCTACCGCGTGCTGACCGCGGTGGACAGCGCACTGATGGTGATCGACGCCGCCAAGGGCGTGGAAGAGCAGACCATCAAGCTGCTCAACGTCTGCCGCCTGCGCAACACCCCGATCGTCACCTTCATGAACAAGTACGACCGTGAAGTGCGCGATTCGCTGGAGCTGCTGGACGAAGTCGAGAGCGTGCTGAAGATCCGCTGCGCGCCGATCACCTGGCCAATCGGCATGGGCAAGGCCTTCCGCGGCGTGTACAGCCTGCTGTCCGACGAAGTCATCCTGTTCGAAGCCGGTAGCGAAAAGCTGATCAGCGACATCGAGATCATCAAGGGTATCGACAACCCGCGTCTGGACGAGCTGTTCCCGCTGGAAATGGAACAGCTGCGCATGGAGATCGAGCTGGTCAAGGGCGCCTCCAACGAGTGGAATCTGGACGAATTCCTCGCCGGCGAACTGACGCCGGTGTTCTTCGGCTCAGCGATCAACAACTTCGGCGTGCGCGAGATTCTGGACGCGCTGATCAACTGGGCGCCGGCACCGCAGCACCGCGACGCCACCGTGCGCGACGTGGCGCCGACCGAAGGCAAGTTCTCCGGCTTCGTGTTCAAAATCCAGGCCAATATGGACCCGAAACACCGCGACCGCATCGCCTTCCTGCGCGTGTGCTCCGGCCGTTTCGAACGCGGCATGAAGATGAAGCACCTGCGCCTGAACCGTGACATTGCCGCCAGCTCGGTGGTGACCTTCATGTCGCACGACCGCGAGATCGTGGAAGAGGCGTTTGCCGGCGACATCATCGGCATCCCCAACCACGGCAACATCCAGATCGGCGACAGCTTCTCCTCCGGCGAAGAACTGACCTTTACCGGCATCCCGTTCTTTGCCCCGGAAATGTTCCGCAGCGTGCGCATCAAGAACCCGCTGAAGCTGAAGCAGCTGCAAAAAGGCCTGCAACAGCTGGGCGAAGAAGGCGCGGTGCAGGTATTCAAGCCGCACAGCGGCGGCGACCTGATCCTCGGCGCGGTCGGCGTGCTGCAGTTCGAAGTGGTGGCCTCCCGGCTGGCCGCAGAATACGGCGTCGATGCCGTGTTCGAGTCGTCCAATATCTGGTCGGCGCGCTGGTTCAGCTGCGACAACCGCAAGAAACTGGACGAATTCAGCGACGCGCTGGTGATGAACATCGCCACCGACGCCGGCGGCAACCTCGCCTATCTGGCGCCCAACCGCGTCAACCTGGCGCTGACGCAGGAACGCTGGCCGGACATCGTGTTCCACGAAACGCGTGAACACGCGGTGAAACTGAACGATTGATGACGGGAGATGCACTGATGCCCGCCTGGCTCGTCTCGCTGTTCCACAGCTACGGTTCGGACTTCTTCCGCTCCGCGGTGCTGGTCGTGGTGCTGCTGCTGGTTTACGGCAGCATCGTGCGCACCATTGCGGCCAACCCGCGGGTGCCGGTGGATACCCGCCGCCGCTGGATGATCAACATCCGCAACGCGCTGATCATCATCGGGCTGGCCGGCTTCGTCACCATCTGGGCGCGCGAACTGCAGACCATCGCGCTGTCGATGGTGGCGTTCACCGCGGCGCTGGTGGTGGCCACCAAGGAACTGCTGATGTGCCTCGGCGGCGGGCTGGTGCGTTCGATGTCGGGCAGCTACGAGCTGGGCGACATCATCGAGATCGGCACCATCCGCGGCCGGGTGATGGACATCACCATGCTCAGCACCACCATCATCGAGATCGGCCCGCGCCACGATGCGCACCAGGCCACCGGCCGCTCGCTGAACTTCCCCAACAGCCTGCTGCTGACGCAGGCGGTGGCGCGCGAGAACTTCACCGGCGACTACGTGATGCACATCATCACCATCCCGCTGCCGTACAGCGTGCGTCCGGCCAGGGCGGAACGCCTGCTGCAGGAGATCGCCAACGAGGCCTGCGCGCCGCACCTGGAAGGCGCCCGCCGCCATATGGCGATGCTGGAAAGCAAGCTGCTGATGGACACGCCGTCGGTGGAGCCGCGCATTTCGCTGCAGCCGGCCAGCGAGAAGGAGTACCGCCTGATCGCCCGCATCGCGCTGCCGCCGCGTGAACGACAGCGCATCGAGCAGGCGATCCTGCATCGCTTCATGTTCGAGTGCTTCCCGGAAACAGAACCGCACCCGGCGGCGCCCGCCGCGGACTGATCATGCAAAAGACCCGCATCAAGACCTACGACCGCATCGTGCAGCAGAGCCTGACCCTGTTCAACGAGCACGGCGAGCGCAGCATCACCACCAACCACATCGCCGCCCATCTCGGCATCAGTCCCGGCAACCTGTACTACCACTTCCGCAACAAGGAAGAGATCGTCTACCAGATCTTCCTGCTCTATCGCGACTTCATCACCGAGCGGCTGGCGGTGCCGCAAGACCGAGCGATGGACGTTACCGACCTGGTCAACTACCTGGACACCGCGTTCGAGGCGATGTGGCGCTTCCGCTTCATGTTCTACGACCTGCCCGGGCTGATGGCGCGCAATCCGCAGCTGCAGCGCGACTATCACCAGTTCGTCAACACCGAGCTGAAGGCGATCCTGGAGGGCCACTTCCGCGAATTCATCCGCCTCGGCCTGCTGCAGATGGCGCTGGAAGACATCGAGGCGGTGTCGGTCAATATCTGGCTGGTGGTGAAGTTCTGGTTCGCCTTCGAGCAGACCGCGCGCCCCAACGAGCCGATCAACGAGGCCTCCGGCCATCGCGGCGTGCGTCAGGTGCTGGCGCTGCTGAAGCCCTACGTCAGCCCCGAGTTTTTGCCGCTGTTCCAGCAGCAGCTGGTTCGCCATCTGCAGCCCTGAGCGGCGCAACGGCTCCGGCAAAACAATGCGGGCAACCTTGCACAAGGTTGGCCGCATTGTTTTTTGATGTGCCGAAGCGTGTTACTGCGTCAGGCTGCTGCCGCGCACCACCAGTTTGCCTTGCAGCACCACGATGCGCTGGCTACGTTCCGGCTCGTCCAGCCGCTCCAGCAACATCGCCATTGCGGTGCGGCCGATTTCATTCACCGGCTGCTCCACCACGGTCAGGCCGTCGCCGAGCAGGTCGGTCCATACCTCGTTGTCGAAACCGACTAGCGCCACGTCCTGCGGCCAGTGCAGGCCGGCGGACTTGATCGCGCGCACCGCCCCCAGCAGCAGCACGCCGTTGCTGACCAGCAGCGCCTGCGGTCGCGCCGGCTCGGCCAGCCACTGCAGCACCGCCTGCTCCGCCGCCTCCACGCTCGGCGCCACGAAACGCGCCGGCGCGGCCAGGCCCGCCTGCTGCAACGCCTCGCTGAATCCGGCGTGACGCTCCATGCCGGTGTTGCTGGTATTGCCGAACAGGCCGCCGATGTCGCGATAGCCCTGCTGCAGCAGGTGGCCGACCAGCTGTGCCGCGGCACGGCGGTTGTCCAGCACCACCGCATCGGTGGCGGCATCGGCGCTGACGCGGTCGATCATCACCACCGGGAAGCCCAGCGCCTGCGGGTCGATGCTGGCCACCATCTGGCGCGTCGGCGCAAAGATCACGCCGGTGACGCGCTCTTCCTGCATCAGGCGTAGGTACATCGCTTCCTTGTCCGGGTTTTCGTCGGTGTTGCACAGGATCACGCGCATGCCGTTGCGGTAGGCCTCGTCCTCCACCGCGCGGCTGACCGCGGTAAAGAACGGGTTGCGGATATCCGACACGATCAATCCTATAGTGTCGGTGTGCTGGGAGCGCAGCCGCCGCGCCGCCAGATTGGGGCGGTAGTCCAGCTTGGCCATCGCCGCCTCGACACGCTTGCGCACCTTGTCGCTGACCGGGCCGTTGCACAACACCCTGGAGACGGTTGACGGGGAAACACCCGCCGCTGCTGCCACATCCTTGATCTTTGCCACTCGCCTGCTCCGGAATCGATTTCATCAGACCGTGGTTGGCCTGCCTGACAATTTTGTCGAAATGTTAACACCAATCGTGCAACAAATATTGACACAAAAAGTGGTATCGATTTCAATTGTAGTCAGCGATACAGAAAAACACACCGGAGACAGGATGCCATGACCACCCAGATTATCCGCAACGAGCTGATCCAGCTTGGCGCCACCGTTAGCGAAAAAACCATTGCAATCAAGGCGGCAGGCGAATTGCTGGCCAAGGCCGGCCGTATCGCCCCCGCCTACATCGACAGCCTGCTGCGCCGCGAAACCGTTGCCAATACTTTTCTGGGTCATGGCGTCGCCATTCCTCACGGCATGATCGAAGACCGCCACCTGATCAACGAAACCGGCATCGCCATCCTGCAGGTGCCGGAGGGTGTGGAGTGGAATCCGGGCCAGCGCGTGCACCTGGTGATCGCCATCGCCGCACAGTCCGACGAGCACATCGCGCTGCTGCGCCGCCTGACCCGTCTACTGCAGGACGAGGCGCGACTGAGCGAGCTGTTCACCACCGCCGACCCCTACGCGCTGATCAGCGCGCTGGACGACAGCGCGGTGGCACCGGCGGCACCACAAACCGCCGCCAGCGACCTGAGCCTGAGCCTCAGCTGGCAGATGAACTACCCAAACGGCCTGCACGCGCGGCCGGCACGGCTGTGGACCGAACAGGCGCGCCGTTTTGCCGCCACGCTACAGATCCGCAACGGCAACGAAGTAGCCGACGCCAAGAACCTGATCGGCTTGCTGCAGATCGGCGCCGAATTCGGCCACGAGCTGCACTTCTCCGCCGATGGTCCCGACGCCGCCGCGGCACTGGATGCGCTGCTGGCGGTCGCCAACCAGCTCACCGCACAGGAAGTGGCCGACGCCGAAGCCGCGCGCAAGGCCGCCACCAACGCCAAGCGCCAGCACTGGCAGGCGCCGGGCAAGATCCTGGCGCTGCGCGGCATCAGCGCCAGCCCCGGGCTGGTGATCGGCCAGGCGCGGGTGATGAAGTCGCAGGCGATCCAGGTGCCGGACATCCCGGCCACGCTCGGCTACGACGGCGACCTGCTGGAAAACGCGCTGCAGGCCACCCGCGAACAGCTACAAACGTTGGCCGCCGACACCACCCGCCGCCTCGGCAAGACCGAGGGCAGCATTTTCCTGGCGCAGGCCGAGCTGCTGTCCGACACTGACCTGATCACCCTCACCTGCCAGCTGATGGTGGAAGGCCACGGTGTGGCGTGGGCGTGGCACGAGGCGGTGCAACGTCTCGCCGACCGTCTGGCGGCGCTGGGCAACCCGCTGCTGGCCGCCCGCGCCACCGATTTGCGTGACGTTGGCCGCCGTGTGCTGGCACGCCTGGCGCCGGACCTGAACCTGCTCGACAACAGCAAGACCCAGGGCAATAACGAGGTGCTGATCGCCAACGACCTGGCCCCGTCCGACACCGCTACGCTAAATCCGCAGCAGACGCTGGCCCTGGTCACCGCCCAGGGCGGCCCGACCTCGCACACCGCCATCCTGGCGCGCACGCTGGATCTGCCGGCGGTGGTCGCCGCCGGCGCCGCGGTGCTGGACATCCAGGACGGCGCCACGCTGATCGTCGATGGCGACAGCGGCACCATCTATCTCAACGCCAGCGACGAGGACCTCGCCAGCGCGCAGCAGTGGCAGCAGGCGCAGCGCGACAAGCAGCAGCAGGCCGCCAGCGCCGCGCAGCAGCCGGCCGTCACCGCCGACGGCGAGCGCCAGATCGAGGTGGCGGCCAACGTCAACCGTCCGGAGCAGGTCGCCGCCGCGCTGCAGGCCGGGGCCGAGGGTGTCGGCCTGATGCGGACCGAGTTCCTGTTCCTGGAGCGCGACGACGCGCCGGACGAGGAAGAGCAGTACCAGACCTACCGCGGCATGCTCACCGCGCTGGACGGCAAGCCGCTGGTGATCCGCACGCTGGACATCGGCGGCGACAAACAGGTGCCCTACCTCAATCTGCCGCACGAGGAAAACCCGTTCCTCGGCGTGCGCGGTGTGCGCCTGCTGCTGCGCCGTCCGGACCTGCTGCTGCCGCAACTGCGTGCGCTGTATCGCGCCGCCAGCCACGGCCCGCTGTCGATCATGTTCCCGATGGTCAGCACCCTGGCCGAGGTCAAGGCGCTGCGCGCGCAGTGCGAACAGGTGCGCGTGGCCCTGAATGCGCCGGTGGTGCCGCTGGGCATCATGGTGGAAGTTCCGGCCGCCGCCACCATGGCCGACCGACTCGCCGAGCATGTCGATTTCTTCTCGGTCGGCACCAACGACCTGACGCAGTACGTGCTGGCCATCGACCGCCAGCATCCGGAACTGGCGGCGGAAGCCGACAGCCTGCATCCGGCAGTGTTGCGCCTGATCGCGCAGACCGTGGCCGGCGCCGATGCCCACGGCCGCTGGGTCGGCGTCTGCGGCGGCATGGCCGGCGATCCGCTGGGCGCGGCGATCCTCACCGGCCTCGGTGTGGCCGAGCTGTCGATGAGCCCGCGCGACATTCCCGGCGCCAAGGCCAGCATCCGTGCGGCCAACCTTGCCGAGCTGCAGCAGCTGGCGCAGCGTGCCCTCAATTGCGACAGCGCCGCCGAAGTGCGCGCGCTGACCGGAGCCACAGCATGAGCGCAACGGTCATCACCGTGACACTGAACCCGGCCATCGACCAGACCGTGACGCTGGATGCGCTGCGCCCCGGCGCGGTCAATCTCGCTGGCGCGGTGCACGTCAATGCCGGCGGCAAGGGCGTCAATGTCGCCAGCTGCCTCGCCGACTGGGGGGTGCCGGTGATCGCCAGCGGCCTGCTCGGCCGCGACAATGCCGCGCCGTTCGAGAACCTGTTTGCCGACAAGGGCATCCGTGACGCCTTCATTCGCGTCGCCGGCAGCACCCGCACCAATATCAAGCTGGTCGACCGCAGCACGCTGGACACCACCGACATCAACCTGCCTGGCATGAGTGCCAATGAAGAAGCGCTCGACCGCCTGCAGCTGTTGCTGGACGAGCAGGCCGACGCCGACCGTTACGTGGTGCTGGCCGGCAGCCTGCCCGCCGGCATCGGCGACGACAGCTGGGCGCAATTCTGCCGCCAGCTACGCAGCCTCGGCGCCCGCGTGCTGCTCGACAGCAGCGGCACCGCCTTGCAGCAAGCGCTGGCACTGCCGGCCGTCGAGCTGCCGTGGCTGATCAAGCCCAATCAGCACGAGCTGGAACAGTACCTTGGCCGCACGCTGGCCAGCCGCGACGAGCTGGTCGCCGCCGCCCGCGAACTGCAACAGCGCGGCATCGCCGTTGTGGTGGTGTCGCTGGGCAGCGACGGCGCCCTGCTCTGCTGCGACGACGGCTGCTGGTTTGCCGAGCCGCTGACGCTCAGCGACATCCACAGCAGCGTTGGCGCCGGCGACGCGCTGGTCGCCGGACTGGTGGCGGCGCTGAGCGCGCAGCTGGCATGGCCGGAGGTGCTGCGCCTGGGCATGGCCTTTGCCGCCGCCAAGCTGGGGCAGTTCGGCCCCAACCTGCCGTCACGTCAGGCAGTCTGCCAGCTGGCGGAGCGTATCCAGATCGAGCGCATTACCGAGTAAGCACCGCGTACGACACATAAGCCGATCCGGCACACACAAAGAGGAGATTCACCATGTCCACCATTCTGGCCATCATCGCCTGCCCGCAGCGGGTAGCGCAGGGCCAACTCGCCGCCGAAGCGCTACGCAAGGCCGCCACCCAGGCCGGCCACCAGATCAGCATCGAAATCCGCAATGCGCAGGGGGTGCAGGGTCTGCTGGACGCCGGCCGCATCGCCAGCGCCGACGCGGTGGTCGTGATCGCCGAGGGCGACGCCGACCTGGCCCGCCTGGGCGGCAAGCCGGCCCATCACGCCACGCTGGAAGCGGTGCTGGCCGACGCCGGTGCGGTAATCGGCAAAGCGCTGGGGGCACACGAGCCGGCGACCACGCTGCGCATCGTTGCCATTACCTCGTGCCCGACCGGTATCGCGCACACCTTCATGGCCGCCGAAGGCCTGACCCAGGGCGCGCAGCAACTCGGCCACCAGATCAAGGTCGAGACCCAGGGCTCGGTCGGCTCGCAGAATGCGCTCACCGCCAGCGACATCGCCGATGCCGATCTGGTGGTCATCGCCGCCGACACCCAGGTCGACCTGTCGCGTTTCGACGGCAAGCGCGTGTTCAGCAGCGGCACCAAGGCCGCCATCAATGACGGCCAGGCGCTGATCAAGCGCGCCCAGATCGAGGCCCGCGCGCATGCCGCCAACGGCAAGGCTGTCGCCAGCGCTGCGGCCAACGTTGCCGCCACGTCGGAACGCAGCAGCGCCTACAAGCACCTGATGACCGGCGTGTCGTTCATGCTGCCCTTCGTGGTGACTGGCGGCCTGCTGATCGCGCTCGGCTTCGCGCTGGGCGGCATCTACGTCTACGAGGACGCGTTCAAGGGCACGTTGGGCTGGACCCTGTTCACCATCGGCGCCAAGGCTTCCTTTGCCCTGATGGTGCCGATCCTGGCCGGCTACATCGCCTACTCCATCGCCGACCGTCCCGGCATTGCGCCGGGCATGGCCGGCGGCATGATCGCCGGCTCCATCGGCTCAGGCTTCCTCGGCGGCATCGTCGCCGGCTTCATCGCCGGTTACGCGGTGAAATACCTGAACGAGAAGATCCAGCTCGGCCGCAACTTCGACGGTCTGAAGCCGGTGCTGATCCTGCCGCTGCTGGGCACCACCATCGTCGGCCTGCTGATGTACTACGTGCTGGGCCAGCCGGTAGCGGTGGCGCTCAATATCGTCACCGAATGGCTGAAGGGTCTGCAGGGCTCCAGCGCGCTGGCACTGGGCATGATCCTGGGCGGCATGATGGCGTTCGACATGGGCGGCCCGATCAACAAGGCGGCCTACACCTTCTCCACCGGCCTGCTCGCCAGCCAGGTGTACGCACCAATGGCAGCGGTGATGGCCGCCGGCATGACGCCGCCACTGGGCATTGCGCTGGCCGCACTGCTGTTCAAGAACCGCTTCTCCGCCGACGAGCGTGAAGGCGCCAAGGCGGCCGGCGTGCTGGGCATCTCCTTCATCACCGAAGGCGCGATCCCGTTTGCCGCCAAGGATCCGCTGCGCGTGATCCCGGCGCTGGTGGCCGGCTCGGCACTGGCCGGTGCCATCTCCATGGCTGCCGGTTGCGAGTTGCGCGTGCCGCACGGCGGCGTGTTCGTGCTGCCGATCCCCAATGCGGTGACCAACCTCGGCATGTACCTGGTGGCACTGGCGGCCGGTACCGCTCTGACCGCCGTGCTGCTCGGCGTGCTGAAGAAGGCGCGCGCCGACTGAGTACCTAGCTAACGATTACTCTCCCTTGCTTGCGTTTTGCAGCCGGGCTGACCGCCAAACGCGGTCAGCCCGTTATTTTATTGGCTATGCTCCAGTCAGAGACGACGGCAACGGCACGGCCGATGTGACAGAAAACTATGACCTGCCTGTTTAAGAACGCATAATTGGCACCATATGGCATGGATTACCATCCCAGATCCGGCTGCAGGCCGCCATGTTCCCGCCTGCAGCGGCCACCCACCACTGGTGCGCACTATCCCGCGTGCCGCAGCCACGCCACAGGAGATCCTGCGTGAGTAACGACAGCCAAAAAAATGATGCCGTAACCCAGTACAAAGCGCCGGCATCGACCCGCATCCGCGAACGCATCCGCCAGTCGCGGCAGCGTTTTCACGCCAATGACAATATCGCCGCCTTCATCGAACCGGGCGAGATGGAAGAACTGTTGGACGAAGTGCAGGAAAAGATGAAAGCGGTGCTGGAAAGCCTGGTCATCGACACCGACAGCGATCACAACACCCAGGACACCGCGCGCCGCGTCGCCAAGATGTACCTCAACGAGGTGTTCAAGGGCCGCTATATCACCGAGCCGCCGGTCACCGAGTTTCCCAATGCCGAGCATCTCAACGAGCTGATGATCGTCGGCCCGATCACCGTGCGCAGCGCCTGCTCGCACCATTTCTGCCCGATTCTCGGCAAGCTGTGGATCGGCGTGATGCCGAACGAGCACTCCAACCTGATTGGCCTGTCCAAGTATGCGCGGCTGGCGGAATGGATCATGAGCCGCCCGCAGATCCAGGAGGAAGCCGTTATCCAGCTGGCCGATCTGCTACAAAACAAAATGAATCCGGATGGTCTCGCCATCGTGATGGAAGCCGACCACTTCTGCATGAACTGGCGCGGTGTGAAAGACATGGAATCGAAGATGATCAACAGCGTGATGCGCGGCTCGTTCCTGAAGAACCCGGACCTGCGCCGCGAATTCCTGGCGCTGCTGCCCAACAAGAAAGCCTGAGGAAACTGTCATGCTCGTTCGTCTGCTCTACGCCAGCCGCGCTGCCCAGCCCTACAGCGCGGAAGTGCTCGACAACATCCTGGCCCAGTCCCACAAGCACAACCCGGAGCGCGGCCTGACCGGCATCCTGTGCTACAGCGGCGACATCTTCATCCAGGTGCTGGAGGGCGGCCGCGCCGAGGTATCCTCGCTGTACAACAGCATCGTGCGCGATCCGCGCCACCAGAATGTCGAGCTGCTGCACTTCGAGGAAATCCGCGAGCGCCGCTTCGCCAACTGGACCATGGGCCAGGTCAATCTGGCCAAGGTTAATCCGTCGCTGCTGCTGCGCTTTTCCGAGAAGCCGCTGCTGGATCCGTTTAGCGTGCGCGGCTCGGCGTCGATGGCGCTGCTGGAGGAGCTGATCGCCACCGCCGCCATTGTCGGACGCTGCCACTGAGCGAGCAGGCCTGCCCATAGCGGCAGGCCTTTTTTATGCACACTGGCAACAGTGCAGTGCAGCACCAATTGCCAAAATTCTGTCAAACGTGTAATACAGTAGCAATGTGCAGCCGTTTTAATCGGTGGCACCGTCCAGTAGACAATTCGGAGAAATGCCATGGCACGCTTTCATCCCAGATCCGATTTCGTACAGGTCCGCGCCGAGATGCGCAGCAATGAACTGACTGGCAAGCCGATGCCGCGCACCAGCCCCAGCGACATCCGCAATGCCAACGCCCGGCGCGAGATCGAACGGCGCCGCCTGGAGCGCGAGTCGCGCGAACAATAGCCGGCAAAAAGGCGCCTGAATCGATCAGGCGCCTTGTTTTTTTGGATGTCGCCGAGGCGAAGCCGATCGTGAGCGGTTCTTAGCGGGTCTGGCGCCAGCCGTTGTACAGCGCCAGCAACAAGGTCAGCAGCAGGAAGGCGCCGACCCAGAACGGCATCGACTGGCCGAGGAAAGTCCAGTCGATCTGCGCGCACTCGCCGCTACCCTTGAACACCTTTTCCAGCACCTGGGTCATCGGCAGCGTTTCCAGCATGAAATCCAGCCCCGGCCCGCACGCCGGCACCTGCTCCGGCGGCAGGTGCTGCAGGTATACCTGCCACGCCGACACGCTGCCCCCCGCCACCGCCGCCACGGCGATCAGCAGCGACCACAGCTTTGCGGCCAACCTTTGCGGATTGAAGATGGCAGCCAGCAGCGCCAGGCTGCCGACGGCTATCACGCCGATGCGCTGAAAAATGCACAGAGGGCACGGTTCCAGCTCCAGCACATACTGCGCATACAGGGCATAGCCCATCGCGGCGGCACACATGACCGCAATCACGCCATACAGCTGGCGTCGCGTCAGAAAACTCATTGATGACCCCTTGGTAGTAACCATGCCGCCACGGCGGCGGCACGGGAGTGAATCGGACTAGCGTCCGGACAAAAAATTCATGATCTCGTTTTTTTTGGCAAACGCATCCTTGTAGCCCAGCTCGACCAGCTCCTTGCCGTACGCCGGGTGGAACAGCAAATAGCTGGCCAGCGCCGAGCCGCGCTGGCGCATGGCACCGGCACCGCGCAACAGGAAGCGCATCGTCGCCGGGAAGCCGTCGAAATGACGGTGGGCAATGCTATCCAGCGACACGCTTGGCGAAATATTGAACACCTCGACCCGTTTCAGCGCGGTGTTGTGATTGCGGGTGTACTCGTCCAGCAGCGACACGGTGTGGTTGACGCGCGCCAGCCGTTCCATGTCTGCCGACAGGCTGTCCATGAAGATGCTGTCCAGCAGATGGCCGAAGATCTGCGCCAGGCTGGGCGCGGCCGCTTGCTGCTCATGCCGCCGTTCGGCGTGCCGCTCCTGGTGATTGACCAGATTGATCACGAACAGTCGTTCCGCACCGAGGTGCAGCGCCGGCGACAGCGGCGCCATCTGGCGGATGGCACCATCGCAATAGTGGCGGCCGTCCACGCGCGCGGAAGGGAAAATCAGCGGAATCGCCGAGGTCGCCATAAGGTGCTCGATGCTGAGGCGCTCACGTTGGCCGCAACGCTGGTGGCGATGCCACGGCTCGAACTGCTCGCTACCCTCGAAAAAGCTCACCGACTGGCCGGTGGTGTAGCAGGACGCGGTCAGCGCCAGTGCGCGCAGCGCGCCGCTCTGGATGGCGGTTTCGACGCCTTCCAGTTGCACCGTGCGCGTCAGGTAGTGGTATAGCGGGCGGTTGTCGAGAAAGCTCGGCGGCGTGTGCACCAGCTTGCCGCCGGTCAGCAGCGAACCGCCCCACTGCAGGAAGGCCTTGATGAAGTATGGCGCGTCAACGCGATAGACATCCTCCACCCGCACCGATTGCCACATCTTCACCAGATGCGCGGTGGTGCGACGGAAATGCTGTGCGCCGGCGGCGAGGCCGACGGCATTGATGGCACCGGCAGAGGTGCCGCTGATCACCTGGAACGGGCTGGCCGCATGGCGCGGCAGCATGCGTGCCACCGCCATCAGCACCCCGACCTGATAGGCTGCCCGCGCGCCACCGCCGGCCAGCACCAGACCCACGACAGGTTTTGTCATGTCCTGCCCCCTTGTCGAAACACGCCCGCAACCGGGCGCCGGAACGGGTGCCGCGCCGGGCGCGGCACCATTGGATTGCGCTTGTTAGCTCGCGCTTAGGCCTCGCCGGCCACCATCATCGAAGACAGCAACACCGAACCCATATGACGGCTGCCGCGGCGATCGATATCGTCACCGATGGCATCGATCTGCTTCAGCATGTCGCGCAGGTTGCCGGCAATGGTCAGCTCCTCCACCGGGTAGGCGATGACGCCGTTCTCGACCCAGAAACCGCTGGCGCCGCGCGAATAGTCGCCGGTCACCATATTGATGCCCTGCCCCATTAGCTCGGTAACCAGCAGGCCGCTACCCATGCGCTGCAACACCGCATCCAGGCCGCCGGCCAGCGTCGGCCGCACCGTCAGGTTGTGCGGGCCGCCGGCATGGCCGGTGCTTTGCATGCCCAGCTTGCGCGCCGAGTAACTGCCGAGGAAGTAGCCCTGCAGCACGCCGTTGTCTACCAGCCGGCGCTGGCGGGTGGCGACGCCCTCGTCGTCGCAGCAGCCACTGGCCAGGCCACGCAGCACGAACGGGTCTTCGTCGATGGTGATGATGTCGGCGCAGACCTCGGTGCCGAGCGAATCGAGCAAAAAGCTGGATTTGCGGTACAGGCTGCCGCCGCTGACCGCCTGCACCAGGTGGCCGAGCAGCGAGCCGGCAATCGGCGCCTCGAATACCACCGGGTACTGCCCGGTCTTGATGCGGCGACCGTCGAGACGGCGCACGGTGCGCTCGCCGGCGATGCGGCCAACGTTGGCCGCAGACAGCAGGTCATCGGCGCAGCGCGCGGCGCTGTACCAGTAGTCGCGCTGCATTGCGTCGGCACTCTCGGCGATCACCGCCGCCGACAGGCTGTGGCGCGAGGTGGTCTGACTGCCGATGAAACCGTGGCTGTTGGCGTAGCAGTGGCGGGTGGCGTGGGTGGACACGGTGCCGCCTTCGGAATTGCGGATGCGGGCGTCCACCGCGCGCGCGGCAGCCTCGCACTCGCGCGCCAGCTCGATCGCGGTTTCCACCGGCAGGTCCCACGGGTGGTAGAGGTCCAGATCGCGATCCTGCTCCGCCTTCAGCAGCAGCGCCGGATCGGCCAGCCCGGCGCAATCGTCGGCGGCGGTATAGCGGGCAATGTTCAGCGCGGCATTAACGGTGTCCTGCAAGGCGACGTCGGAAAAGTCGGAGGTGCTGGCGTGGCCCTTCTTCTGGCCCAGATACAGCGTGATCGAGACGCCCTTGTCGCGGTTGTACTCGATGGTCTCCACTTCCGCCAGCCGCACCGACACGCTGTGGCCGCAGCCTTCGGAAATGTCGGCTTCCGCGGCGGTGGCACCGCCGGCGCGCGCCAGCTCCAGTATCCGGCTGGCGATGGACTCCAGCTCGGGCGAGCTGTAGGAAAAAATCTGTTCTGACATAGCAGCCTTCTTCATCTGTCAACGATAGCACCACGGAATGGCACGGTGATCGGCCGTGGCTTGTGCTTTTCCGGTATCATACCAGCTTGAAACCGTAACCAAGCCTTACCATGCCTGAATACCATAATGATGGCGCTGATGCGCTACCTGCCAGCAAATCGCAACGCAAACGCGACATGGATGCGCTGCAGGACATCGGCCGCGCACTGACCGAACTGCCAGCCGCCAAACTGAAGAAAATGAATCTGGACGACGGCCTGCTGGTCGCGCTGCTCGATTTCCAGAAAATTACCGCCAACGGCGCCAAGCGCCGCCAGCTGCAGTACATCGGCAAGCTGATGCGCGATATCGATCCGGAGCCGATCGAACAGCAACTGGCCGCGCTGCGTGGCGACTCCAGCGCCCACACCCGCTGGCTGCACCTGCTGGAGCGCTGGCGCGAACGGCTGGTGGAAGACGACAGCCACGTGCAGCAGCTGATCAACGACTTCCCGCAGCTGGACGTGCAGCAGCTGCGCACCATGGTGCGCAATGCCCGCAAGGAGCGCGAGGAAAGCAAGCCGCCGAAGGCCAACCGCCAGTTGTTCCAGCTGCTGAAAGAGCTGATTCCGGAACAGGGCAAGCCGGCCAATAGCGGCGACGAGCAAGACGACACGCAGGACGAGTGAACATGAGCATCAAGATCGGTCTGGTTTCCATCTCTGATCGTGCCAGCCAAGGCATTTATGAAGACAAGGGCATTCCGGCGCTGCTGGACTGGCTGAGTCTGGCCATCGCCACGCCGTTCAGCACCGAAACCCGGCTGATCGCCGACGAGCAGGCGCTGATCGAAGCCACGCTGCGTGAACTGGTTGATGACGTCGGCTGCCACCTGGTGCTCACCACCGGCGGTACCGGCCCGGCACCACGCGATGTCACGCCGGAAGCCACGCTGGCAGTCGCCGATCGGGTGATGCCCGGCTTTGGCGAGCAGATGCGTCAGATCAGCCTCAAGTTCGTGCCGACCGCGATCCTGTCGCGACAGGTGGGCGTGATCCGCAAGCAGAGCCTGATCCTGAACCTGCCCGGCCAGCCGAAGGCAATCCGCGAGACGCTTGAAGGCCTGCGCGACGGCGAACAGGTGGTGGTGCCCGGCATCTTTGCCGCGGTGCCCTATTGCCTGGACCTGATCGGTGCGCCATGGCTGGAAACCCGCGACGCGGTGGTCAAGGCCTTCCGTCCGAAATCCGCGGTCAAACCCGGCGCATGAGTTATTGCCCGCCACGCTGGCTGCTCGGCAGTCACCTGCAAACCATCTGGCCGGCCCTGTTTCTCAAATCGCAACCACCGACCTATCGCCGCGAGGTATGGCCAACGCCGGATGGCGGCGAGATCGCTGTCGACTATGTCGATGGTGATGCCGGCGCCCCGCTGGTGGTGCTGTTCCACGGCCTGGAAGGCAGCAGTTACAGTCACTACGCCAGCGCGCTGATGCACGCAGTCAAGGCGCGCGGCTGGCGTGGCGTGGTGCCGCACTTCCGCGGCTGCGGTGGTCAGCCCAACCTGTTGCGGCGCGCCTACCATGCCGGTGACGCCGCCGAGATCGACTGGATCCTGCAGCGGCTGGCAGTCGGCAATACGGTGCTGTTTGTCGCCGGCGTATCGCTGGGTGGCAACATGCTGCTGCGTTACCTCGGCGAGCACGGCGCCCGCGCACTGCCACAGGCGGCGGCGGCGATCTCGGCGCCGCTGGATCTGGCGGCGGCCAGCACCTGTCTCGATCGCGGTTTCGGGCGCCATGTCTACACCCGCATGTTCCTCAATACGCTGAAGCCGAAATCGCTGGCGCAGCTGGCACAGCATCCGGACCTGTTCGATGGCGTGGCGGTGCGCAACAGCAAGACCTTTGTCGAGTTCGACAATCTGGTCACCGCGCCGCTGCACGGCTATCGCGACGTACAGGACTACTGGCGCCGCGCCAGCAGCAAGCCGCTGCTGAAGGACATCGTGCGGCCAACCCTGGTACTGAATGCGCGCAACGATCCGTTTCTGCCGGTGTCGGCACTGCCCGGCAACGGCGAAGTCAGTCCGGCGGTGACGCTGGAGCAGCCGGAACACGGCGGCCACGTCGGCTTTGTCAGTGGCCGCTTCCCCGGTCACCTGCAATGGCTGCCGCAACGGTTGCTGACTTTTTTCGATCTTCACCTGCCGGGCAGTACCGGCACCGACTGAAAGACAATCCGCATGTCCGACATTCTCAACAAAATCTGCGCCACCAAATTCGAGGAAGTGGCCGCCCGCTCGGCGCAACAGTCGCTGACCAGCGTGCGCGCCGCCGCCGAGGCCAAGCGCGGCGATCACCGCGATTTCGTGGCCGCTATCCGCAGCAAGCACCAGCAGCAGCTGGCGGCAGTGATTGCCGAAGTGAAAAAAGCCAGTCCCAGCAAGGGCATCATTCGTGCCGATTTCGATCCGGCCGCGATCGCCCGCAGCTACGAGGCTGCCGGTGCCGCCTGCCTGTCGGTGCTGACCGACGCGCCCTACTTCCAGGGGCACGAGGACTACCTGATCGCCGCCCGCGCCGCCTGCAGCCTGCCGGTGCTGCGCAAGGATTTCATGGTCGATCCGTACCAGATCTACGAAGCGCGCGCCATCGGCGCCGACTGCATCCTGCTGATCGCGGCGGCGCTGAGCCTGTCGCAGATGCAGGATTTCGAGGCGCTGGCCCATGAGCTGGGCATGGCGGTGCTGGTGGAAGTGCACGACGCGGCGGAGCTGGAAGCGGCGCTGCAACTGCGCACGCCGCTGGTCGGCGTCAACAACCGCAACCTGCGCACCTTCGAGGTCAATCTCGACACCACGCTGCAATTGCTGCCGATGATCGGTAATGACCGCATCGCCGTCACCGAGAGTGGCATCGTCACCCGTGACGACGTGCAGCGCATGCGCGACCACGAGGTGCACACCTTCCTGGTCGGCGAGGCCTTCATGCGCGAAAGCGACCCCGGCGCCGCGTTGCAGCAGCTGTTCGCCTGAAGCGCAGCACGACACCAAAAACCGGCTCCACGAGAGCCGGTTTTTTTATGGCGTGTTGCCCGGAGTCGGTGGCTGTGCCGATGGATGCCGCCCCCGAGTCCTGGCGGTGGCTCCTGTCCACGCAAACCATGGCGAGAAGCGGGCGCGCTGCCGGTCGGTTCTTTCTGGCGTTGCCGACATTACTTTCGACGCATGCCGTGACTTGCGGCCAACGTTGGCCGCAGACTCATGAGTTGCCGGATGGCGCGGCGGCCTCGTCCGTGCCTGCCTCTGCCCCGCCATCGGTCTCCGTTGCAGGGGCTGGCTCCTCGCCCGCCGTAACCGCCGGTGCCGCACTGGCTTGCTGCAATAGCTGCCACACCTCTTCGCGACTGCTGACCGCCTGCTCCAGGCGTTCGTTCAGCACAGCCAGCAAGCGCTCTTGCTCCACCACCCTTGCCTGCAACCCTGCCATGATCTGTGCCTGCCGTGCCTGTTCCTGCTCCTGCTGTCGCAGGGCGCGACTGGCGGCCAGCAACTCGGCGCCGGTGCGGGCGCTGTCCTGATACAGCCGCGTCAGCTCGTCCTGCTTGACGATCAACGTCTGGCCAAGGGTACGCAGCTCGGCTTGCAATTGTTGCACCTGCTGTTCGTGGCGGCGCTGCTCCTGATCGCGCTGCTCCTTCACCGACTGGCGGTAGTGCTCCAGCGCTTCGCGCGCGTGTTGGTGCTTTTCCTCCAGTGACGCGCGGTGCGCCTGGTTTTCTGCCAGCCGTTCCTGCAGGCCGATGATCTGCTGTTGCTGCTGGCCGTCTCGCAGTTGCGCCGCCTGCAGTGCTTCGCGGGCGGCGGCGTGCTGCTGCTGTTCGGCTGCCAGGGTCTGGCTCAGCTGCTGCAGCTGCTGCTGGCTGTTCTGTGCTTCCAAGGTGATCTGTGCCAGCTGCTCGCGACATTGCGCCAGCTGCGCGGCCGATTCCGCCGCCATTGCGGCAATGCGCTCATCGGCCTCTTCGTGCAGCTGGGCGGCCAGCCGGCCGACCAGCTCCTGAATCGCCTCGCTGACGGCGATCTTCGCGCCGCTGCCGGCGCCCTCTTCCTCTTCCAGCTCTTTCAGGTAGCGATGAATGGTGGTCTTTGAGCCGGTGTTGCCAAGCTCGGCGCGGATGGCGTCAATCGACGGATTGCGTCCCTGTGCCAGCAGATTGTCCCGTGCCCGCAGGACTTCCGATTTGTAGATTCCGCTTCTGGCCATGTTGTGCTCCGCTGAAATTTGATACGTATTACGTACTATGATAATACATACCAATTAACAAATTAATACTTTCAACTTTGTAAAAATAAAAAGCGTGATAATCACGAATTATCACGCCTTGAAGTTGCTGTGCTGCCAGAGTCAGCCGAATGGCGTACGTTTCACTACCGGACCACCTGTACAGCCAAAATTGCCTCAAAAAAATGCACCACGCGTCCGGCGGCAAAGCTGGTCATCCATCGGGTCATTACCACCTGCGGCCAACCCTTGCGCAGCCACAGCCGGCAGCGCTGCTATAATTCGCAGCCGGCCCCGGTTGCCGCGTCAACCGCACTTGCACCCAAGCAGCAACAGCCTGTCATTTCCCGAGCCCGTCGTTACCATGGAAAAAATCGCCCACTATCTCGCCGCCGCCACCCGCGACAACACGCGGCGCAGCTATGCGGCTGCCATTCGTCATTTCGAGGTGGAATGGGGTGGTTTTCTGCCGGCCACCGCCGATAGCATGGCGCGCTATCTGGTGGACCATGCCGAGACGCTATCTGTGAGCACGCTGAAGCAAAGGTTGGCCGCACTGGCGCAGTGGCACCAGCAACAGGGCTTTCCCGACCCGACCAAGGCGCCGGTAGTACGCCAAGTGCTGAAGGGCATTCGCGCGCTGCATCCGGCACAGCAGAAACAGGCGCTGCCGCTGCAAATCCGGCAGCTGGAACAGCTGGTTGCCTGGCTGGATGCCGGCATCGAACAGGCGGCGCTGCAGCAGGATCACGCAGCCAGCCTGCGCTACCGCCGCGACAAGGCCTTGCTGCTGCTCGGTTTCTGGCGTGGGTTTCGTGGAGACGAATTGCTGCGGCTGCAGATTGAAAACATCGAGCTTGTCGCCGGCGAAGGGATGAACTGCTTCCTCGCACAATCGAAGAGCGACCGCCAGTTGCAGGGGCGCGTGTTCCGGGTGCCGCAGCTATCGCGGCTATGCCCAGTCAGCGCCTACGGCGAGTGGCTGGCCGACAGCGGGCTGCGCGAGGGTGCGGTGTTTCGCGGCATCAGCCGCTGGGGCATGATCGGTGAGGACGGCCTGCACATCAACAGCCTGATCCCGTTGCTGCGCCGCCTGTTTGCCGCCGCCGGACTGGCGGAGGCGACACGCTTCAGCGGCCACTCCTTCCGCCGCGGCTTTGCCAACTGGGCCAGTGCCAGCGGCTGGGATCTCAAGACACTAATGGCCTACGTCGGCTGGAAGGATATCCAGTCGGCGATGCGCTATATCGACGCCGCCGATCCGTTTGCACGGCAACGCATCGAAAACAGCCTGCCGTCACCGCTGACTTTGCCACCACAAGCAGACTGAGCCGGCGCGCAGGTAAGAAAAAAGCGGACACCTCGGTGTCCGCTTTTTGCTGTGGCTGCCGTGTTGCTCAGCGCGATTTCACGAACGGCACGCCGATCGCCTTCGGTGCCACCGCCTTGCCCATGAAGCCGGCCAGCAGTACCACGGTCAACACGTACGGAATCGCCTGGATAAAGGCGTCCGGGATGCTGCCGATCAGCGGCAGCGCCGAGCCTTGCAGCCGGATCTGGATCGCGTCGGTAAAGGCGAACAGCAGGCAGCCGGAGACCGCCGCCCACGGGCGCCACTTGCCGAAGATCAGCGCCGCCAGCGCAAGATAGCCCTTGCCGGCAGTCATATCCTGGATGAAGGCACCGGTCTGCGCCAGCACCAGATAGGCACCGGCCACGCCGCACAGGGCGCCGCTGATGCTCTGCGCCAGATAGCGCACCAGCTTGACGTTGATGCCGGCGGCGTCGGCGGCGTGCGGGTTTTCACCCACCGCGCGCAGGCGCAGGCCGAAGCGGCTCTTGTACACCACCCAGCTCACCACCACGATCACCAGCACGGCCAGATAGACCAGGATGTTGTGGCCGAACAGCGCCTTCAATGGCGCCGAGGCGGCAATGGCATCGGCAAACGGCAGCTCGATGCTGCGAAAGCGCGCCGCGTCGTCCAGCGTCGGGGTGCGGCCGCCCTGCTGGAACCAGGCCAGCGCCAGCACCGGGGTGAGGCCGGACACCATCATGTTGAGCGCGACACCGGAAATCAGCTGGTTGCCGTTATAGCCGATCGACACGATGCCGTGCAGCAAGGCCACCATCACACCGGCGGCCATGCCGGCGGCAAGACCGGCCCACGGCGACTGCATCATGTAGGCAACGCAGGCAGCGGCAAACGCGGCGGCCAGCATCTTGCCTTCCAGCGCCAGATCGACGATACCGGAGCGCTCGGAAAACAGGCCGGCCAGCGCCGCCAGCACCAGCGGGGTGGCGACGCGGATGGTGGCGTCCAGCACACTGAAAAAGCTATCCATGTCAGTGTCTCCTTATCGTTTCGTCATCTGTTTGAACGCCAGCGCCAGCGGGGTCTGGAACAGGTTTTCCAGCGCGCCGCAGAACAGGATGATCAGACCTTGGGTCAGGATGATCATCTCGTGGGTGATCGCTGGTTTCTCGAAGGACAGGTCCAAGCCGCCCTGGGTCAGCGCGCCGAACAGCAGTGCCGACAGCAGGATGCCGAACGGGTGGTTGCGCCCCATCAGCGCCACCGCGATGCCGACAAAACCGATGCCGTTGGTGAACGCCAGGTTCATGCGGTGGGTGGAGCCGAGCAGCTCGTTGACCGCGGCGAGGCCGGCCAGCGCGCCGGAGAAGCACATCGCCACGATGATCACCTTGGACACTGGCATGCCGGCATAGCGCGCCGCTTTCTCGTTGAGGCCGACGGTGCGCAGCGCATAGCCCCAGCGGCTGCGCCACACCATCAGGTAGAACACCACCAGCGAAATCAGCGCCAGGAAGAAGGTCGCGTTCAGCGGCGTCTGCGGCAGCTCGATGCCAAGGTTGGCCGCAAGCTCGTGCAGCATCGGGATCCACGCCGATTCGGCGAACAGCCGCGTCGCCGGTGTCTGCGAACCGGGCATGATCAGCTTGTCGACCAGCAGCCAGGTCATCAGCGCGCTGGCGATGAAGTTGAACATGATGGTGGTGACCACGATGTGGCTGCCACGCTTGGCCTGCAGGTAGCCGGGGATGAACGCCCACGCCGCGCCAAACACCATCGACGCCAGCAGCGCCAGCGGGATCACCACCCAGCCGGGCAGGAAATCCAGCCCCAGGCAGACCAGCGTCACGCCGAGGCCGGCGAGATACATCTGCCCCTCGCCGCCGATGTTGAACAGGCCGGCGTGGAACGCCGCCGCCACCGCCAGGCCGGTAAAGATGAAGCTGGTGGTGTAGAACAGCGTATAGCCGATGCCTTCCGGATAGCCGAAGGCGCCGTTGATCATCAATTGCAGACACTCGACCGGATCTTCGCCGATCAGCGTGATCACCAGCCCGGACACCAACAGTGCCGCGAACAGGTTGAGTACCGGCATCAGCCACAAGGTGGCCCAGCGCGGCAGGTTACTTGGCTGGCTCATTTATGCCCCCCCATCAACAGGCCCAGTTCGGTGGCCGTGGCTTGCGCCGCCGGCAGCTCGCCACTGACGCGACCGGCGTTCATCACGATGATGCGGTCGCTCAGCGCCAGAATCTCGTCCAGCTCCACCGAAACCAGCAGCAACGCCTTGCCGGCATTGCGCAGGGCCATGAGTCGTTTGTGTATGAATTCGATGGCGCCGATGTCGACGCCCCGTGTCGGCTGGCCGATCAGCATCAGCTGCGGATCGCTGTCGATCTCGCGCGCCAGGATCACCTTCTGCTGGTTGCCGCCGGAGAACAGGCCACTGCGGCGAAAGGCGTTGGCCGGGCGCACGTCGAACTCGCTGATGAAACGGCGGCAGCGCTCGATGATGGCCTTGCGGTTGAACAACAGTCCGCGCTGGATCGCCGGCTGGTCGTGATAGCCGAGAATTGCATTTTCAAAGGTGGAAAAATCCTTGACCAACCCTTCGCGCGAACGGTCTTCCGGCACATGGGCGATGCCGAGGCGACGATACGCGGCCGCCTTCGGCTCGCGCGTTGGCAGCGTGGTCAGCTCGGTGCCGTTGTAGCGCACCGAGCCGGCGCTGGCCTCGCGCATGCCGGACAGGATTTCCAGTAGCTCGGACTGGCCGTTGCCGGAAACGCCGGCAATACCGACGATCTCGCCCTCGCGCAGCTCGAAGCTGACGTCGTCCAGCAGCTTGACGCCACGCGCGTCGGTCAGCGACAGATTGCTCACCTGCAGCACCGTCTTGCCCGGCGTGGCCGGCGTCTTGTCCAGCTGCAGGTTGACCTTGCGGCCAACCATCAGGTCGGCGAGGTCTTCCTTGCCCACTTCGGCGGTGACGACATTACCGACGATCTCGCCGGCACGCATCACGGTGACGGCGTCGGTGATGTCCAGCACTTCGCGCAGCTTGTGGGTGATCAGCAGCACCGTCTTGCCCTGCGCCTTGAGCAGGCCGAGGATGCGGAACAGGTCGTCCGCTTCCTGCGGCGTCAGCACCGCGGTCGGTTCGTCGAGAATCAGCACGTCGGCGCCGCGGTACAGCGCCTTGAGGATTTCCACGCGCTGCTGCTCGCCCACGCCCAGCTCGCCGACGATGGCGTCCGGATCGACCTGCAGGCCGTAGTCGCGGTTCAGCGTGGCCAGGTGCGCGCGGGCGGCCAGCAGGCTTTGCTTCAGCGCCAGCCCCTGCTCGGCGCCGAGCACGATGTTTTCCAGCACAGTAAAGGTGTCCACCAGCATGAAGTGCTGATGCACCATGCCGATGCCGCGGGCGATGGCGTCGTGGCTGTTACGGATACGCACTTCCTGTCCGTTCAGGCGGATGCTGCCGGAGTCGGCCTGGTAGTAGCCGTACAGGATGCTCATCAGCGTCGACTTGCCGGCCCCGTTTTCGCCGATGATGCCGTGGATGCTGCCCTTGGCGACGGCGAAGGAGATGTTCTTGTTGGCGTGGACTTCGCCAAAATACTTGTTGACGCCAGTCAGCTCGATAGCGAGTTCGGCCATATTGATTCAGCTCTCGATCAACACTCATCCCGGCATGGCCTGCAAAACGGCAGCACACGAAAGAGCGCGGCAAGCAGGAAACCTGCTTGCCGCGCGGGTCGTCCGGGATTCAGACGATTAATAACGAATGGTTACTGTACCGGGCAGCTGTTGCCAGCACGGTAGTCGACCACCTTGATCTTGCCAGCCACGATGTCTTTCTTGGCCTGGGTGATCTTGGCTTCCATGTCCTTGGAGATCAGCTTGCGGTTGTTGGCATCCACCGCCCAATCCACGCCGCCTTCCTTCAGGCCCATGGTCACCAGACCCGGCTTCCAGCTGTTGTTCTTGCCGGACATCATGATGTCGTAAACGGCATTGTCAACGCGCTTCAGCATCGAGGTCAGCACGAAGCCCGGGAACAGGTGGTTCTGGTTGGAATCCACACCGATACCCAGCTTGTTCTTGTCCTTGGCCGCCTGCAGCACGCCCATGCCGGTGCCGCCGGCTGCGTGGAAGACCACGTCGACGCCACGGTCAAACTGGCTGCGTGCCAGCTCGCCGCCGCGTGCTGGATCGTTGAACGCCTGCGGCGTGGTGCCGGTCATGTTGGAGACCACTTCCACCTTTTTGTTGGCCGCCTTGGCGCCCTGGGTGTAGCCGCAACCGAAGGCACGGATCAGCGGTACGTCCATACCGCCGATGAAGCCGACCTTCTTCGACTTGGAGGCCATGCTGGCCGCCATGCCGACGAGGTAGGAGCCTTCCTGTTCCTTGAACACGATCGACTGCACGTTGGCGCCCTTGGCCACGTCGTCCACGATGGTGAACTTCACTTTCGGGAACTCGGCGGCAACGGTCTGCACCGCCTGGGTAAAGGAGAAACCCACGGCCACGATCAGGTCGACATTGCGACGCGCCAGGTTGCGCAGCACCTGTTCTTTTTGCGCTTCGTTGGCGATCTGGGCTTCGCGGTAGGCGATGCCGGTGGCCTTCTTGAAGCGTTCGGCGCCGGTGTAGGCTGCTTCGTTGAAGCTCTTGTCAAACTTGCCGGCCTGGTCGTAAACCACGGCCGGTACAAATGCCCAGCTTGCGGATGCCGTCATCAGCATGACAGCAGCGGCAATACCCCGTTTTTTGGAAATTTGCATGAGATGTTTCCCTCAATGTGCGTGTAGTTACAACGAACGGGCCATGGTAACCATAATTGGTTCGGCATGTGCGCGCCATTCGTTGTGCATGTCGGCGAGCGGAGGCGCCGGTGTCGGCCGGCCGCTGCCCGATTTGCGACAGGGGCGTGATTATAAGCACAGTCACAAAAAGTTATTAGCAAAAAAACGGCCACCGCGGGCAGATTACGCGCAATGCGTAAAACGGCGCGGCCGGCACGCCACATTCACAACGCCAATTGCGCGCAAAGTGTAGACAGCGCGCTGCACACCGACTGCTGGCGGATGGCGGCGCGATCGCCGGCAAAGTGTTGCGTGTACGTCAGTGGCTGCGGCAACGCCAGCCCGGCCAGTGCAAAACAGACGGTACCGACCGGCTTGTCGGCGCTGCCGCCGTTGGGGCCGGCAATGCCGCTGACCGCCAGTGCCCAGTGGCAATCGGCCAGCCGTAGTGCACCGCTGGCCATCGCCGCCGCTACCGGCTCGCTGACCGCGCCGTGCTGCAGCAACAGCTGCGGCGGCACCCCCAGCAGGCGCTGCTTGGCGTCATTGCTGTAGCTGACGATGGCCATGTCGAACCAGCCGGAACTGCCGGCGATGGCGGTAATCGCCTGCGCGATGCCGCCGCCGGTGCAGGACTCGGCGGCGGTCACCTTTTCGTCGCGCGCCAGCAACAGCTCGCCAAGACGGGCCGCCAGCTGTAATTCATCCATGAAAGCGCTCCTGGAAATGTCGCATCAGTCCGCTGGTGGAGGCGTCATGGGGGGCGGAGGCCTTGCCGTCCATCTCCGCCAGCAGCTGTGCCGCCAACTGTTTGCCGTACTCCACGCCCCACTGGTCGAAGGAGTTGACCCCCCAGATCACGCCCTGCACGAACACCTTGTGCTCGTACAGCGCCAGCAGCATGCCTAGTGTATAGGGGGTGAGCTGGTCCAGCGCCAGGGTGTTGGACGGCTGGTTGCCGGGAAACAGCTTCTGCGGCAGCAGCATGTCCAGTTCGTCGCCCGGCAGGTGGGCCAGCTCGCGCAGCACCTCGGCCTCGCTCTTGCCGCGCATCAGTGCCTCGGTCTGCGCCAGACAGTTGGCAACCAGCACCCGATGCTGGTCGCCCTGCGGGTAGTGCGAATTCAGCGGCAGGATGAAGTCGCAAGGCACCAGGCGCGTGCCCTGATGCAACAGCTGGAAGAAGGCATGCTGGCTGTTGACGCCCTCCTCGCCCCAGATTACCGGGCCGGTGTCGAAATCCAGCCGCTCGCCGCAACGACCGACGCGCTTGCCGTTGGATTCCATGTCCAGCTGCTGCAGATGCGCCGGCAGGCGGCGCAGACCGTGGTCGTAGGGCATGATGGCGTGGGTATGCGCACCATAGAAGGTGTTGTACCAGATGCCGAGCAGCGCCAGCAGCACCGGCATGTTGCGCGCGAAAGGCGCGCTGAAGAAGTGTTCGTCCATCGCCGCGCCGCCGGCCAGAAACTGGCGGAACTGCTCCGGCCCGATCGCCAGCATCACCGGCAGCCCGATCGCCGACCACACCGAGTAGCGACCGCCGACCCAGTCCCAGAAGCCGAACATGTTGGCCGCATCGATGCCGAACGCCTGCACCGCCGGACGGTTGGTCGAAATCGCCACGAAGTGCCGCGCCACCGCCGCGTCGCCACCGGCCGCCACCAGCCAGCGGCGGGCGGCATGGGCGTTGAGCAGCGTTTCCGGGGTGGTGAACGATTTGGAGGCGATGATGAACAGCGTGGTCGCCGGCTGGCACTGTTCCAGCGTTTGCGCCAGGTGCTGGCCGTCGACATTGGACACGAAGTGGACGTTCAGCCCCGCCTGGCAGTACGGGCGCAGTGCCTCGTGCACCATCAACGGGCCAAGATCGGAGCCGCCGATACCGATGTTGACCACGTCGCGGATAGCCTGGCCGTCATGGCCGCGCCAGACGCCGCCGCGCACCTGCTCGGCAAAGCGGCTGCACGCCGCCAGCACCTGCTGCACCTCATCCACCACGTTGACGCCGTCCAGCAGCACGCTGTTGCCGGCAGGCTGGCGCAGCGCGGTGTGCAGCACCGCACGGCCCTCGCTGACATTGATGCGCTCGCCGTCGCGCATCCACTGCAGCCACTGCTTGAGGTTGGCCGCATCGGCCAACTCCAGCAGCAGCTCGACGGTGCGATCGGTGATGCGGTTCTTGGAGTAGTCCAGCAGCAGGCCGTCCAGCTCCAGCGAATAGCGGTGAAAGCGCTGCGCATCCTGCTCGAACAGCTCGCGCATGTGCACGTGGCGGGTGGCGCGCTGGTGCTGGTGCAGGCGCGCCCACACCGGTGTGCTGTTGATCGCGGCATGGCGCTGCTGCGCCATCTGTTCGAGGAAACTGCTCATTCCGGCCATCGCCTTACACTTTGAGGAAGTGTTCGCGGTAATAGCGCAGTTCCTCGATCGATTCGAGGATGTCCGCCAGCGCTTCGTGCTTGCCCTTCTTCACCACGCCCTTGGCGATGTCCGGGCGCCAGCGCTTGCACAGCTCTTTCAGCGTCGACACGTCGAGGTTGCGATAATGGAAGTAGCGCTCCAGCTCCGGCATCCAGCGTGCCATGAAGCGGCGATCCTGACCGATGGAGTTGCCGCACATCGGCGACACGCCCTTGGCGATGTGTTCCTGCAGGAAGGCCAGCAGCTGCTGCTCGGCCTCGGCCTCGCTCAGCGTCGACGCCTTGACGCGGGCGGTGAGCCCGGTCTTGCCGTGAGTATTGGTGTTCCACTCGTCCATTGCGGCCAACGTTTCGTCGCTCTGGTGCACGACCAGCACCGGCGATTCGGCGACCACGTTCAGCTGGCTGTCGGTGACCACCATCGCGATTTCGATGATGCGGTCGGTGTCTGGTTCCAGCCCGGTCATTTCCATGTCCAGCCAGATGAGATGCTTGGGATCTTGCGGCATAATGCTCGTCTCTAACGAAGATGCAGGCATTTTCCTTTAATAACCGCCCTTGGGCAAACCCGGCTCGCCATGAATCTATTCACCTGGTCTTTCCTGCTCGCCGTGCTGCTGTCGCTGGCGCTGCGGCTCTACCTGTCGCAACGCCAGATCCGCCATGTGCAGCAGCATGCGGCCGAGGTGCCGGCCGCCTTCCGTGACCGCATCACGTTGCAGCAGCACCAGCTGGCCGCCGACTATTGCGTGGCGCGGCAACGCCCCGGGCAGTGGCAGGCGGTCGCCGACAGCGCGCTGCTGCTGGCGCTGACACTGGGCGGCGGCCTGCAGTGGTTGTGGCAGCTGCTGGCCGAGCGCGGTCTGGGTGGTGTGTGGCAGGGCGTGGCGCTGATCGGCGTGCTGGCGCTGCTCAGCAGCGTGCTCAGCCTGCCGTTCAGCCTGTATCGCACCTTTGTTACCGAGAAACGCTTCGGCTTCAACCGCACCAGCTGGCCGCTCTATGTCGCAGACATGGCCAAGGGCGGTGCACTGGCCGCCATCGTCGGTGCGCCGCTGGTTACGCTGATCCTGTGGCTGCTGCACGCCGCCGGCGACTGGGCGTGGCTGTGGGTGTGGTGCAGCTGGACGCTGTTCAGCCTGGCGATGCTGTGGGCGTACCCGACACTGATCGCGCCGCGTTTCAACCGTTTTACGCCGCTGGCCGATCCGGCGCTGCGCCAGCGCATCGACGACCTGCTGGCGCGCACCGGCTTTCACAGTGACGGCGTGTTCGTGATGGACGGCTCGCGTCGCTCCAGCCACGGCAACGCCTACTTCACCGGTTTTGGCAAAACCAAGCGCATCGTGTTCTTCGACACCCTGCTCACCCAGCTGGACGAGGGTGAGGTGGAGGCGGTGCTGGCGCACGAACTGGGCCACTTCAAGCACGGCCACATCCGTCAGCGCATCGCCACCACCTTCTTGCTGTCCTTCCTCAGCCTCTACCTGCTCGGCTGGCTGCTGACGCTGCCGGCGTTCTACAGCGGCCTGGGCGTTGCCGATACCGCGCCGGCGCTGGGGCTGGTGCTGTTCATGCTGGCGGCGCCGGCGTACACCTTCCCGCTGACGCCGCTGTTCAGCCAGCTGTCGCGGCGTCACGAATACCAGGCTGACGACTTCGCCGCCCGCCACAGCAGCGCCAGCGAACTGATCAGCGCGCTGGTCAAGCTGTACCGTGACAATGCCAGCACACTGACGCCAGACCCGCTACACTCGCGCTTTTACGATTCCCATCCACCGGCGAGCCTGCGCATCGCCCACCTGGAAAGGCAAGCACAATGAATCTGCAACACATGCACTGCGAGGCCCAGCACGGCCTGCACTCCCTCAGCGAACAGACCCGCGCCGAGCTGCTGGCCCACCTCGACGGCTGGGCGGTAGAGGGCATCGAACTGGTCAAGACCTTCCGCTTCGACGACTACTACCGCACCATGGCCTTCGTCAACGCGCTGGCCTTCATCGCCCACCAGCAGGATCACCATCCCGACCTGTCGGTACACTACAACCGCACCGTGGTCCGCTTCAGCACCCACGACGCCGGCGGCCTGACCCTCAACGATTTCATCTGTGCCGCCAAGACCGAAGCACTGGCGGCCGGCAAATGAAGCAGCAAGGTCAGATCATCCGCAGTTACGGCCGCCGCTTCATCGTCGAGTGCGACGGCCAGCAATACGATTGCACCACCCGCGGCAAGCGCGTCGATTACGCCTGTGGCGATCACGTCGAACTGTCGATCATCAACGGCGAACAGGCGGTGATCGAAAAGGCCTGCGAACGCAAGAGCCTGCTCTACCGCCAGGACGACTGGCGCACCAAGCTGATTGCGGCCAACGTCACGCGCATCGTGTTCGTCACCGCCGCGGTGCCCTCGCCCAACGAAGAGCTGCTCAACCGCTGCCTGCTGGCCGCCGAGGCCGCCGACATCGAGCCGATCATCCTCGTCAACAAGTGCGACCTGCCGGAAACCGCCGACTGGCTGGCCAAGCTGCAGCCGTACCGCGAACTGGGTTACACCCTGGTCACCGTCAGCGCCCTGCACGACATCAACGAGCTGCTGCCGCTGGTCAAGGGCCAAACCTCGGTTTTTGTCGGACAGTCCGGCATGGGCAAGTCGACACTAACCAATGCACTACTCCCCGCCGCCGAGGCGCGCGTCGGTGATATTTCCATCGCGCTGGATGCCGGCCGCCACACCACCACCCATGCCGCGCTCTACCATCTGGACGAAGACAGCCACCTCATCGATTCGCCCGGCCTGCAGGAATTCGGCCTCAGCCACCTAGCAGCCACCGAGCTTGCCGGCCTGTTTCCGGAAATGCGCCCCTATATCGGCCACTGCCGCTTCCACAACTGCACCCACCGCGCCGAGCCAAACTGCGCGATCAAGGGCGCCTGTGATGAAGGCCGCATACGCCCGGCCCGACTGGCTTTGCTGCAGAAACTGACGAATCAGCTAGTTAATGCCTAACGAATAAAATTTTCGCGTAACAAGCCGTTTACATTTCCTGGTGATGACCCTAATCTGTCATGAAATGACAACAAGGGGGCGCTAGCATCCCCCTCATTCCGACAAAAAGACAAGGAGTCAGCATCATGAGCAAGCGAATCGCGTTGGTTACCGGGGGCATGGGCGGTATTGGCACCGCCATCTGCAAGGCACTGGCCGACAGCGGCCACATCGTGGCCACCACCTACAGCAAGCCGGGCAAGGATCAGGCCTGGCTGGCGGACATGAAGGGCCAGGGTTACGACTTCCACGCCTTCCAGTGTGATGTCAGCGATTTTGATTCGTGCCAGCAGGCGGTTGCCGCCATCACCGAGCGGCTTGGCCCGGTGGACGTGCTGGTCAACAACGCCGGCATTACCCGCGACGCCAGCTTCCGCAAGCTGGGCAAGGCCGACTGGGACGCGGTAATCAGCACCAACCTCGATTCCGTATTCAACGTGTGCAAGCCGGTAGTGGAATCGATGCTGGAGCGCGGTTTCGGTCGCGTGATCAACATCTCGTCGATCAACGGCCAAAAAGGCCAGTTCGGCCAGACCAACTACTCCGCCGCCAAGGCCGGCATGCACGGTTTCACCATGGCGCTGGCACAGGAAGTGGCTCGCAAGGGCGTGACCGTCAACACCATCAGCCCGGGTTACATCGGCACCGACATGGTGATGGCGGTACCGGAAGACGTGCGCAACAAGATCATCGCGCAGATCCCGGTCGGCCGCCTGGGCCAGCCGGAAGAAATCGCCGGTCTGGTCAACTACCTGGCCTCCGATCTGGCCGGTTTCATGACCGGTGCCGACTTCGCCATCAACGGCGGTCAGCACATGATGTAAGCGCGTCCGCCGCAAGGTTGGCCGCACGCAAAAAGCCGGGATGCATTCCCGGCTTTTTTGCTATGCTGCGTTCCCCTTTTTACACTGATGGAGTCCTGCCATGGCAGAACAGCTGCTGATCGCCGAAGGCTCGCGCGAGGCGCAATACCAGGCCCTGTTACCACAGGTGCTGGCACTGATCGAATCCGAGAGCGACATCGTCGCCGCCATGGCCAACTGCAGCGCCGCGATCCAGCAGACCTTCAACTGGCTGTGGACCGGCTTTTATCTGGTCAAGGACGAACAGCTGGTGCTGGGGCCGTTCCAGGGGCCGATCGCCTGCACCCGGATCCCGAAGGGCCGCGGCGTGTGCGGCAGCGCCTGGGCGCAGGCACGGACGCTGATCGTGCCGGACGTGGACGCCTTCCCCGGCCACATCGCCTGCTCGTCGGCGGCGCGCTCCGAGATCGTGCTGCCGGTGTGCGATGCCGCCGGCACGGTGGTGGCGGTGCTGGACATCGACGCCAGCGAACTGGCGCAGTTCAGCGACCTTGACCAGCGCTACCTGGCGCCGGTGTGCGCCGCGCTGGGCAAGCTGTTCAGCCAGCCAGCAAGCGCCTGACCTGCTCCGCCAGCTGCGGCGCCGGCATCGCGCCCAGCTGTGCCTGCTCGGCCTGCAGCCACAGCAGCAGGTGCGGCAGGCGGTGCTGCAGCAGTAGCGCCTGCTCCTGCTGCAGTTGCTGCAGCGCCGTGCTGTGCTGCTGCTCGGTGGCGGCCAGTTCGGCGTGACGTTGCTGCCACTGCTGCCGCAGCGTGTCGCTGTCCGCCAGCTGCCCCTGCACCGCCGCCAGTTCTGCGGCCAACCTGCCATTCTCCTGCGCCCGTTGCGCCAGCTGCTGCTGGCTGCTGTCGCGCAGCGCCGCCAGTTGCTGGGCCAGCTGTTGCCGTTCCGCCTGCCACTGTTGCTCGCGCTGGCGCAGCAGCGTGCGCTCGTCCTCCACCTGCTGGTACAGCTGGATGCGCATGCCTTCCAGCCGCTCGTAGGCCAGTGCCTCGCGCCGCTCACCATCCTGCTGCAATTGCTGTAACTGCACCGCATGGCGCGCTTCCAGCGCCTCGACGCGCTGGTCGGCGGCCTGCTGCGTGGCGATGATCTGGCTGCGCGCCTGCTGCAATGCCGCTTCGCTGCTGAGGGCGCGCGCCTCCTGTGCCGCCAGCGCCTGCTGCAACTGTGTGAGGTTGGCCGCCAGCTGCTGCTGCGCCTGCTCGGCGCTGTCGCAGCGCTGGCTCAGCGCCAGTTGCTGTGCGCTGGCGGCGGCCAGTTCGCGCTGCGCCTGCGCCAGCTCGGCGACCAGCCGTGCCACTTCCTGCTGCGCTTCTTCGCGCAAGCCGGCTAGATTCTGCTCCGCCTCACCGCAGGCCTGCTGCCAGACCTGGGCGAAGGCCTGCGCCAGCGCCGGCGACCACTCCGGGTGGCGGGCACTGGTCGCCATCTTGCCGAGGAATTCCTGCCGCCACTGACGCAAGGTGTTGTTGATGGTGGTATTGGAACCGGTGCCCAGCCGTGCGCGCACCTCCTGCACCGTCGGCCACACGCCGGCGCTGACCAGTTCCAGCGCCATGTCGCGCACTCGTGTATGAATATCCATGCTTGTTTACCTGCTGGCTGTCTGCCTTGTTCTGCGTCGGCACAACACGCCGATTTCTGCAGCGGTGCTTATAACACTGCCAGCCCCACCGCGGCCAGTGCCGGCTCGCACGGCAGCCACACGCTGAACACCGCGCCGCCCTGCGGCTGGTTGGCGGCCTCGATCACGCCGCCACTGCGCTCCGCCAGCCCCTGGCACACCCATAGCCCGAGGCCGGTGCCGTCGTGCTTGCTGGTGAAGAAGGGATCGAAAAGCCGCGCCATGTCGGCCTCGGCGATGCCGCTGCCGTTATCGGCCACGCTCAGGCGCAGTCCGGGGCGGCCGTCGCTGCCGGGTGCGTCGTGTACCGACAGCGTCAGCACCCCGCCCTGCGGCATCGCCTGGATCGCGTTCAGGATCAGGTTGATCAGGATCTGCTGCAGCTCGAAACGGTTGGCCAGCAGCGTGGCACGGCTATGCCACTGTTTCACCACCGCGATATTGCCGCGGTTCATCTGGTAGCCGACCAGCAACAGGCTGTCCTGAAACACCTCCTGCGGCTGCACCTGCTGCAGGTCGCCGGCGTATTCGCTCGGCCGCGCGTACTGCAGCAGCTTGGCCACGATCAGCTGGATGCGTTGTACCTGCTCGCGCATCAGGCGGATTTCCGGCAACACCGGTGTCGCCGCCTCGCCGAGCAGCTCCTGCATCAGCTCCAGATTGCCCTGGATCACCGCCACCGGATTGTTGATCTCGTGCGCGGTGCCGGCCGCCAGCTGGCCGATGGCGGCCAGTTTTTCCGACTTGAACAGCTGCTGCTGCGCGCTGAGCAGGGTATGGTTGGCCGCCGCCAGCTCACGCGTGCGCTCCGCCACCTTGTCGTCCAGCTCGCCGGCCCAGCGCAGCATCGCCTGATTCTGCAATTCCAGCCGCGCCAGCAGCGCGTCGAAATGCGCGGCCAACAGGGCCAGCTCGTCCTGCTGCGGCAAGGCGCCGACGCGGGCATCCAGCCGGCCGGCGGCCACCGCGCTCATGGTCTGGCGCAGGCGCTCCACCGGGGCTATCACCGAACGCGCAAAGCGCCAGCTCACCCACGTCGCCGCCGCCATGGTGATGGCGAACAGCACGAACAACACCGCCAGCGCCATCCACTTGGCCAGCACGAACGGCTGCTCCAGAAAACCGACGTACAGCATGCCGATACGTTGGCCGCGGCTGTCCAGCAGCGGCTGGTAGCCGGACACATACCAGTCGCCGATCACCCGCGCCCGGTTCAGCCACGCCTGACCGCGGCCCAGCACCTGCTCCGACACCTCCTGCGACACGCGGCTGCCGATGGCGCGCCCGCCGCGCGGGTAGGTCACCGTGGTGGCGATGCGGGTGTCGTCGAGGAACAATGTGGCCGAGCCGCGGCTGCGGATCGGCAGCGAACCCTGCGGATACACCAGATGGCGGATGCGGTCGATGAACTCGATGTTGCGGTTCAGCAGCACGCCGCCAACCAGTACCAGCGGCTGCCCCGGCACCTTGGCCGCGGCGTGCAGCAGCAGGCCGTTGTCACTGACATTGCGCCGGCTCGGCCGCGCGCCGGGCGTCGCAAGCAATTCGATGTGCGAGCGCGCCTGCAGCAGCGGCGACAGCGCGGCCAGCTGCGCCGGGTTGAACACGTCCAGCGTGGCGCGCTGCGTGCCGCTGCTGGCGGCCAGCACCACCGCCGGCTGCGGGTAGCGCAGGCCGTGGCTGGCCGGCAGCGAAGCGGCCACCACCTGCTGGCGCGCGTCCAGCAACAGCAGGTAGTCCAGCCCCAGGCTGCGCGCGCGTTCGCGCAACAGCGCGTCGGGCGAAGTTGCGCGCGGCTGGCGGCGGGTATCGGCCAAGGCCTCGGAACTGGCCAGTGCCTCGATGCTGCGGCCAACGTCGCTCTGCACCCGCTCGAAATAGGTGGCCGCCACCGCCAGATCGCTGCGCACCTTGAAAACCAGCAGCTCCTCGAACGCTGCCCCGCCCCAGCCGGCCAGCAACAGCAGCAGCACCGGAAAGCCGACTACCAGCGGCAGCAGCGCGAGGGTGACGAAGCGGGTGCGTACCGAACGGTTCAGCGGCTGCAGCAGGCGTCGCCACAGGCCGGCTACTCGCCCCAGGACAGGCATTTGCGCTCCAGGGTCTTGCGGGAAATGCCGAGCCGACGCGCCGCTTCCGACTTGTTGCCGGCGCAGGCGGCCAGCACCGCGCGGATATGGCGGGTTTCGACCTGGCTCAGGCTTTCTTCCGCCGGCACCGCCCCGGTTGCCAGCTCGCCGACGGCCGGCGGCAGTCGCGTCGCCGGCAGGTCCTGCGGCAGATAGCCGAGAATCAGCGAGCGTTCGATCAGGTTTTTCAGCTCACGCACATTACCCGGCCAGTCGTAGGCGGCCATTGCCACCAGCAGCTCCGGCTCCACCTCCACCGGCGCCACCCCCAGCGCCGGGCTGAGCAGGTCCATGAAGTGCGCCACCAGCTCCGGCAGGTCCTCGGTGCGCTCGCGTAGCGGCGGCAGCGCCAGCTCCAGCACCTGCAAGCGGTAGTACAGGTCGGCACGGAAACGGCCGGCGGCGACCTCGTCCGCCAGCGGCTTGTTGCTGGCGGCGATCACCCGCACGTCGACCTTGATTTCCTGCTCCGAGCCGACCGGGCGGATGCTGCGCTCCTCCAGCACCCGCAGCAGCTTGGCCTGGATCGCCAGCGGCAACTCGGCGACCTCGTCCAGGAACAGCGTGCCGCCGCGCGCGTAGTAGAACAGCCCGTCGCGGCTGGCGGCGGCGCCGGTATAGGCGCCCTTGAGATGGCCGAACAGCTCGCTCTCGATCAGCTCCTGCGTGATCGCCGCGCAGTTGACCGGCACGAAGCTGGCGTTGGCGCGCGGGCTGAGCTGGTGCAGCGCGCGCGCCACCACCTCCTTGCCGGTGCCGGATTCGCCCTGGATCAGTACCGTCGACGGCATCGGCGCGAAGCGCTGCAACAGGCCGCGCAGCTCGGTGATCGCCGCCGAGTGCCCGATCAGACCGTCGCGGCTGACCTTGCTACGGCTGGCGTGCGACGCCACCTCGCGGCGCAGCACCCAGTTTTCCGCCTCCAGCCGCGCACGCTCGAAGGCACGCCTGGCGGCGTTGATCAGCTGCGCCAGCGAGAACGGCTTGAGCAGGAAATCCGACGCGCCGGCACGCAGCGCGTCGATGGCGGTTTCCACGTCGGCAAACGCGGTCATCAGGATCACTTCGCTGTTGACGCCGCGTTCGCGCAGCTGCTTCAGCCAGTTGACGCCGGAGACGCCGGGCAGCGAAATGTCGAGCACGATCAGGTCGAAGCGCTGCTGCGCCACCAGCGGCTCGGCCGCTTCCACGCTGCCGGCGGTGTGCACGCTGCCGCAGCGCGATTCCAGCGCCCGCTTGATGAAATTGACCATGCCCGGCTCGTCATCGACCACCAGCACGCTGTAGCTGTCCCATTGCTTGGCTGCCGCATTTTTGCTTGCGGCCAACGTTTCGTCTTGCTGCAAAAGCTTGTTCCCCTTATGGACAAATTGACCCAGAGCGCGCAGCGGCGTTGCGACTATTTGTCCGTTCAAGCCGGGCTTGATTGCCGGCATTCATGATGCAAGTGATTGTTTGTACTGGGTATTGGCAAAAACCCTACCACGGGCACGGCAAATGCTATGCCAAGGCTATTGCGCGGGCCCGCCCGCGTCAAACGCGACAACCCAAAAACAAGAGGAGAGCCATGATGGAAGTGAACCGGCGGCAGTTCTTCAAACTGAGCGCGGCGCAGATCGGCACCGCCAGCCTGGTGGGCATGGGCTTCAGCCCGAGCCAGGCGCTGGCCGAGGTGCGCCAGTACAAGCTGATGGGCGCCAGGGAGACACGCAACACCTGTACCTATTGCTCGGTCGGCTGCGGCGTGATCCTGTACAGCCTCGGCGATGGCGCCAGGAACGCCAAGTCGGAGATCTTCCACATCGAGGGCGATCCGGATCACCCGGTCAGCCGCGGCTCGCTGTGCCCGAAAGGCGCCGGCCTGCTCGACTTCATCCACAGCCCGAAGCGGCTGCAATACCCGGAAGTGCGC
This sequence comes from Vogesella sp. AC12, assembly GCF_024437575.1. Classification (NCBI taxonomy): domain Bacteria; kingdom Pseudomonadati; phylum Pseudomonadota; class Betaproteobacteria; order Neisseriales; family Chromobacteriaceae; genus Vogesella; species Vogesella sp. AC12. Next base: position 529,069 of record NZ_JANFNU010000001.1, on the reverse strand, counting down.
GAGGCCGGCAGCAGCGAGTGGAAACGCATCGACTGGCATGACGCCATCCACCGCATCGCCAAGCACATGAAAGCCGACCGCGACGCCAACATCGTCGAGAAAAACGCCGACGGCGTGCCGGTCAACCGCTGGCTGACCACCGCGATGCTGACCGCCTCCGCCGGCTCCAACGAGACCGGCATCATCACCCAGAAATTCCTGCGCAGCCTGGGCATCATCGCCACCGACGCGCAGGCGCGCGTCTGTCACGGCCCGACGGTGTCGGCGCTGGCCTCCACCTTTGGCCGCGGCGCGATGACCAACAGCTGGGTCGACATCAAGAACGCCGACTTCATCCTGGTGATGGGTGGCAACGCCGCCGAGGCGCACCCGGTCGGCTTCAAGTGGGCGATCGAGGCCAAGAAGACGCGCGGCACCAAGCTGATCGTGGTCGATCCGCGCTACAACCGCACCGCCGCGGTGTCCGACCTCTACCTGCCGATCCGCGCCGGCGCCGACATCCCCTTCCTGGGCGGCGTGATCAACTGGCTGATCGCCAACGACAAGATCCACTGGGACTACGTGAAGGCCTACACCAACGCCAGCTTCATCGTCGGCGACGGCTTTGCCTTCGAGGACGGCCTGTTCAGCGGCTACGACGAGGCCAAGGGCAAGTACGACCGCAGCAGCTGGAGCTACGCGCTGGACGAGGCCGGCAACGCCAAAACCGACCCCACGCTGCAACACCCGCGCTGCGTGTGGCAACTGATGAAGGCGCACTTCGCCCGCTACACGCCGGAAGTGGTCACCAACCTGTGTGGCACGCCGGTGGATGGTTTCCTCGAGGTGTGCAAGCAGCTGGGCGAAACCGCGCGGCCGGACAAGGTCGGCACCATCCTGTACGCGCTGGGCTGGACGCAGCACACCGTCGGCGCGCAGAACATTCGCACCATGGCGATGATCCAGCTGCTGCTGGGCAATATGGGCATGCCCGGCGGTGGCGTGAACGCGCTGCGCGGCCACTCCAACATCCAGGGGCTGTCCGACCTCGGCCTGCTGTCGACCAGCCTGCCCGGCTACCTGACGCTGCCCAACGAAAAAGACCACCCCGACTTCGCCAGCTATCTCGCCAAGACCACGCCCAAGCCGCTGCAGCCGGGACAGATGAACTACTGGGGCAACACGCCGAAGTTCTTCGTCAGCCTGATGAAGTGGCTGTGGGGCGACAACGCGCGCCAGGACAACGACTGGGGTTACCACTGGCTGCCGAAATGGGACAAGCTGTACGACGTGCTGCACATCGTCGAGCTGATGCACCAGGGCAAGATGAACGGTTTCATCGTGCAGGGCTTCAACCCGTTGGCGTCGTTCCCCGACGCCAACAAGGTCACCGAATCGTTCTCCAAGCTGAAATACATGGTGGTCATCGACCCGATCGCCACCGAGACCTCCACCTTCTGGCAGAACCACGGCGACAGTCACGACGTCGATCCGGCCAAGATCCAGACCGAGGTGTTCCGCCTGCCGTCCACCTGCTTTGCCGAGGAAGACGGCGCCATCGTCAACTCCAGCCGCTGGCTGCAGTGGCACTGGAAAGGCGCCGATGCACCGGGCGAGGCCAAGGGCGACAACGAGATCATCGGCGAGCTGTTCACCGCGCTGCGCGAGCTGTACCGCAAGGACGGCGGCAAGGTGGCGGACCCGATCCTCAACGTGGCGTGGCACTACCGCGACCCGGCGGCGCCGTCGCCGGAGGAGCTGGCAAAGGAAATGAACGGCAAGGCGCTGGCCGACCTGATGGACCCGGCCGACCCAAGCAAGGTGCTGGTGAAAAAAGGCGAGCAGATCCCCGGTTTTGCCGTACTGCAGGACGACGGCAGCACCAGCAGCGCCTGCTGGATCTTTGCCGGCTGCTGGACGCAGGCCGGTAACCAGATGGCGCGTCGCGACAACAGCGACAGCGGCCTGGGCAACACCCCCGGCTGGGCCTGGGCGTGGCCGGCCAACCGCCGCATCCTGTACAACCGCGCCAGCTGCGACCCGGCCGGCCAGCCGTGGGACGCCAAGCGCAAGCTGATCGGCTGGAACGGCGAAAAATGGAGCGGTGCCGACATCCCCGACTTCAAGGCCGATGCCGGCCCGGATTCCGGCATGAACCCGTTCATCATGAACCCGGAGGGCGTGGCGCGACTGTTCTGTACCGACAAGCTGGCCGACGGCCCGTTCCCCGAGCACTACGAGCCGATGGAAAGCCCGATCGGCACCAACCCGCTACACCCGAAAGTGGTCAGCAGCCCGGCGGTACGCATCTTCAAAACCGACCGCGAGCGCCTGGGCACCCATCACGACTACCCGTACGTCGGCACCACCTATCGCCTGACCGAACACTTCCAGTTCTGGACCAAGTCGGTGCTGCTCAACGCCATCGCGCAGCCGGAGCAGTTTGTCGAAATCGGCACGGCGCTGGCCACGGAAAAAGGCATCGCCCAGGGCGACACGGTGAAAGTTAGCTCCAAGCGCGGCTTCATCAAGGCCAAGGCGGTGGTCACCAAGCGGCTGATGGCGCTGCAGGTCAACGGCCAGACCGTGCACCAGATCGGCATTCCGCTGCACTGGGGCTGGGAGGGCGTGGCACAGAAGGGTTACCTCACCAATGCGCTGCCGCCGGCGGTGGGCGACTGCAACACGCAGACCCCGGAATACAAGTCTTTCCTCGTCAACCTGGAAAAAGCATAAGGAGCGCCGGACATGGCATTGCAATCCCTGGACATTACCCGCCGCTCCGCCAGCCCCACGGCCAGCCCGCAAGCGCGCAAGACCATCGAGATCGCCAAGCTGATCGACGTGTCCACCTGTATCGGCTGCAAGGCCTGTCAGGTGGCGTGTTCGGAGTGGAACGACATCCGCGAGGAAGTCGGCCACAACATCGGCGTCTACGACAACCCGACCGACCTCTCCGCCGACGCGTGGACGGTGATGCGCTTCGCCGAGGAAGAGAGCAACGGCAAGCTGGAATGGCTGATCCGCAAGGATGGCTGCATGCACTGCGCCGACCCCGGCTGCCTGAAGGCCTGTCCGTCGCCGGGCGCCATCATCCAGTACAGCAACGGCATCGTCGATTTCCATCAGGAAAACTGTATCGGCTGCGGCTACTGCGTGTCCGGCTGCCCGTTCAACGTGCCGCGCATCAGTCAGAAGGACAACAAGGCCTACAAGTGCACGCTGTGCTCGGACCGAGTTGCCGTTGGACAGGAGCCGGCCTGCGTCAAGACCTGCCCTACCGGCGCCATCCAGTTTGGCTCCAAGGAAGACATGAAGCAGGTCGCCGCCACGCGGGTCACCGATCTCAAGCAGCGCGGCTATGACAACGCCGGCCTGTACGACCCGCAGGGCGTCGGCGGCACCCACGTGATGTACGTGCTGCACCACGCCGACAAGCCGGAGCAGTATTCCGGCCTGCCGAAAGACCCGCAGATCAGCACCACGGTGCAGCTGTGGAAAGGCTGGCTCAAGCCACTGGCCACCATCGGCATCGCCGCCGCCGGCCTGTTCGGTTTCTTCCACTACATCACCGTCGGCCCCAACCGCGCCGACGACGAGGACGACAGCGCGGCCAACGTTGGCCGCAACGAGGAGGACAAGGCATGAAACCGCAACTGATCCAGCGCTACTCGGCACCGGAACGCATCAACCACTGGATTGTGGCCGTCTGCTTCATCCTGCTGGCGCTGTCCGGACTGGCGTTTTTCTACCCGGCGTTTTTCTGGCTCACCGGCGTGTTCGGCACACCGCAGCTGGCGCGCATCATCCACCCCTTTGTCGGCGTGCTGATGTTCGTTGCCTTTGCGCGGCAATTCTTCCGCTACTGGCACCACAACCTGCTGACGCGTGACGACATCCAGTGGATGAAGTCGGTGAAAACGGTGATGCAGGGCCACGAGGTCGGCGACACCGGCAAGTACAACGGCGGCCAGAAAGGCATGTTCTGGATGATGTGCGCCTGCATGCTGGTGCTGCTGGTTTCCGGCATCATCGCCTGGCGCCCCTACTTCGCCATCCACCTGCCGATTCCGCTGATCCGCGTCGCGCTGCTGGCGCACGCCTGTGCCGCCATCGCACTGATCGCCAGCATCATCGTGCACGTGTACGCCGCGTTCTGGGTGAAGGGCACCATCCGCGCGATGGTGGAAGGCGTGGTTACCCACGGCTGGGCGAAGAAGCACCACCCGCGCTGGTATCGCGAAGTAACGGGCAAGCCGAAATGAGCGGCCACTGCCCGTTACCGCTGGCGGCCGACGCGCAGCCGGCCAGCCGCCGCCTGCCGGTACTGCGGCTGGCCGGCGCGGCGGCCAAGCTTGCCGAGGACCAGCTGATCGAGGAAGTGCCGGTGGCGATGGTGTACAACGGCGTGTCGCACGCGGTGCTGCTGGCCACGCCCTGTGATCTGGCCGACTTCGCGCTCGGCTTTTCGCTGAGCGAGCACATCCTGCACACCCCCGGCGAGCTGTACGACTGCGAGATCGTCGCCGGCGAGCACGGTGTCGAGCTGCGGCTGGAGATCGCCAGCGCCCGTTTTGCCGCGCTGAAGCAGCGCCGGCGCAGCATGGCCGGCCGTACCGGCTGCGGCCTGTGCGGCGTCGACAGCCTGGACGCAGTGGCGCAGACCATCGCGCCGCTGCCGTTGCGGCCAACCTTGCATGCCGCCGCGGTCGCCCGCGCGGTGGCGGAGCTGCCGCACTGGCAGCCGTGGCACCACGCCACCGGCGCCGCCCACGGTGCCGCCTTCTGCAATGCCGACGGCGACATCCTGCTGGCGCGCGAGGATGTTGGCCGCCACAACGCGCTGGACAAGCTGATCGGCGCGCTGCGCCGCCAGCGGATCGACACCGGCGACGGCTTTGTGCTGGTTTCCAGCCGCGCCAGCTACGAGATGGTGCAAAAGACCGCCAGCGCCGGCATCGCCGCGCTGGTGGCGGTATCGGCGCCGACCGCCTACGCCGTGGCGCTGGCCGAATCCTGCGGTCTGCTGCTGGCCGGCTTTGCCCGCCCCGGACGGCTGGTGGCCTACAGCCAGCTGCCGCGCCTGATCTGCCCCGAATTGACGAGACCTCACCATGACCCCGTTTGTTGATGCCGCGGCCCCCGCCGCCACTCCGGCGCTGCGCCTGGCCGGCATGACCGTGTTCAGCCGCCGCGCCGAGCGCCTGCTCGCCCTCGCCGATGGCCACCCGATGCGCGATTTCCTGCTGTTTTGTGCCGCCCTGGCGCGCGCCCAGCACGCCTGCCTGGCTACCCGGGTGGAACACGCGGTGGCCGACAGTGCCAGCCTGCGCCAGCTGCTGACGCTGCTGCAGCGCCATCTGGATGTCGAGCTGCCGCCCGACAGCCACAGCGCGCTGCTGTGCCTGCTGGCGCTGGACGATGCCGCGCTGCAGGTGCTGGCCGACGCATTGCGCCACGGTCAGTACGACGCGCACAGTCCGCTGGCCGCCGCCTGGCCCTTGCTTGGTGCCGCGCTGCAGGTGCAGGCCACCATCGTCGTGCGGCAGCAGGACATTGCCGCGCTGACGGCCAGCGAGACGGCATGCTGCCCGGCCTGCGGCGGCCTGCCGGTGGCGTCCGTGCTGCGCCGTGGCGACAGCGGGCACGCCGTGCGCCACGTCTGCTGTTCGCTGTGCGCCAGCGAATGGCACGTCAGCCGCGTCAAGTGCGTCGCTTGCGGCAATACCCGCCAGCTGCAGTACCGCAGCCTCGCCGACCGTGATGCCGCCGCGCCGCAGCCGGACCGCAAACAGCCACACGCCCATCGCGGCACGCAGGAGCTGGAATGCTGCGACAGCTGCCACGGCGCGCTGAAGGTGGTGTCGCGCCTGCAGGATGCCCAGGCCGATGCCTTTGCCGACGATGTCGCATCGCTGGCGCTGGACCTGCTCGCCGGTGACGCCGGCTATGGCCGCATCGGCTTCAATCCCTACTTCCTGCCGGCCCAGGACTGAGCCGCGCCACCGCCGGCAAACACGCCGGTTCGCCACGAGCTGTAAGCTGCAGCGCCCTGCCACGACCAAGTGTCAGGGCGCCGCCCTAGTTCTTACGATCTAGCCGCGATAATGCTTTGTGTGACTGGCAGGCTGTTTGCTAGTGAGTAGAATGAGTCATACCCCCCACTTAACGGAAGGACGCCGCATGTTGTCAGACCGTTTCGGCCGCACCATCGACTACCTGCGTATTTCAGTCACCGATCGCTGCGACCTGCGCTGTACCTATTGCATCCCCAAAGGCTTCAAGGGCTTTGAGGAACCAAGCAACTGGCTGACCTTCGACGAGATCACCCGCGTGGTCGCCGCGTTCAGCCGCCTGGGCACCCGCCGCTTCCGCCTCACCGGCGGCGAGCCGCTGCTGCGCCGCAATCTGCCCGCGCTGGCCGCCAGCCTGTCGGCGCTGGAAGGCGTCGATGACCTGTCGCTGACCACCAACGCCACCCAACTCAGCCTGCAGGCGCAGGCGCTGCGCGACGCCGGCGTCAACCGCATCAATGTCAGCCTCGATTCGCTGCGCGACGACTGCGTCAGCCGCATCACCGGGAGCGACTGCTTGGACAAGGTGCTCGGCGGCCTCGCCAGCGCCAGCCAGGCCGGCTTCGACAGCATCAAGATCAACATGGTGCCGATGCAGGGCATCAACGACGGCGACATCGAAGCCATGGTCGCGTTCTGCATCGAGCACGGCTTCATCCTGCGCCTGATCGAGGCAATGCCGATGGGCAGCACCGGCCAGCACACCGCCGGCCTCGACCTGCAGAAGCTGCTGGCACAGCTGCAGCCGCGCTTTGGCCTGCTGCCGTCGGACCAGCCGCTGGGCGGCGGCCCGGCCCGCTACTGGCGCACGCCGGACGGCCGCTTCACCCTCGGCCTGATCACCCCGATCTCGCAGCACTTCTGTGCCAGCTGCAACCGCGTACGACTGTCGGTGGATGGCACGCTGTACATGTGCCTGGGGCAGGAAGAACGCTTCGAACTGCGCCCGCTGCTGCGTGCCGGCTGTAGCGATGCCGAGCTGGAGGCCGCCATCCGCGACGCCATCGAGCTGAAGCCGGAAAAGCACGAATTCCTCGAACAACCGACGCGCATCGTGCGCTTCATGTCGATGACCGGAGGCTGACATGCCACTGGCCGACCCGCTGCTGGAAGGTTTTCGCCGTTTCCAGCAGCAGTATTTCTCCCCCGAAAACGACCTGTTTGCCGCGCTGCGCCACGGCCAGCACCCGGTCACGCTGGTGATCGCCTGTTGCGATTCGCGCGTGCACCCGCCAGCGCTGATGGGCAGCCAGCCCGGCGAGATGTTCGTGATCCGCAACGTGGCCAACCTGGTGCCGCCCTGTTCGCCGGACAACCAGCACGCCAGCGTTGCCGCGGCGCTGGAATTCGCGGTGCTCAACCTGCAGGTGGCACGCATCATCGTGATGGGCCATGCCGGTTGCGGGGGCATTCGTGCACTAATGCAGCGCAGCACGCCCCAGGACAGTGCATTGACGCGCTGGCTGGACATCGCCGCCCCGGCGCGCGAGCTGGTCTACCGCCACCACGCGGCAGAGGACGAGGCTACCCGCCTGCGTCGTTGCGAACAGGCCGGCATCCTGGTGTCGCTCAACAACCTGCTGACCTATCCGTGGCTGGCCGACAAGGTGAAAGCCGGCGAAGTCGCCCTCGACGGCTGGTATTTCGATCTTAACGACGGCACGCTGTGGGGGCTGGACGCACCGTCCAACCAGTTCGTGCCGCTGGTCTGCCCGCTCGGCCAGCAATAAGCCCGTCCCTTGCATGCGATATGGTGCCCTGGTGGCGCCATATTTGCGTCTGCTGCAAGCCAGTTCGGCTTGGAAAAAGGACACCCCGCTCGCCATCAGTCCCTGTCTCGATTGTCACGCAATGACGGTCGGCTCGGCCCCCGAGGCGCATCTGGCGCAACCGCGGCAGTGCGTCACCGCCAGCAACCGACGCCTGGACAAACGGCGAACTGCCGCTGGCAAAACATTGCGGCCAACCTTGTGCAAGGTTGGCCGCAATGCGTGCCGGAACCGGCTCGCGGGAGCGCGTCAGGCTACTGGCCGAGCTGGGCCAGCGACTGCGGATCGTTGAGATTGCTGAAGGCGCGGGTGTCGTCGAAGTTGACGATGCGGCAATCCAGCAGCGCGAGAAAACCGCGCAGGCTGCGCCCGCCGCTGGCCAGATAGTCCGGCAGGCGCGCCAGCGCGCTACGGCGCAGCAGTGCACACACCGGTTGCGGCCCGTTGATGGTGTAGGGACAGCAGGCGTCGGCGCGACGCTCTGTCTGCAGGATGGCCAGCTGTCGCGCCACCAGATCGGCCGGCAGCAAGGGCGCGTCGCACGGCACCAGCTGCACGTAGTCGATGCCGTCCGGCAGCTTGTCCGCCAGCGAGGCAACCCCGGCCAGTGGCCCCATGCCCTGCCATGCCGACTCGTCGGCAAACACGGCATGGCCGCTGGTGGCGTAGTCGTCCAGATGACGGTTGGCGCTGATCGCGAGCCAGCCGGCCTGTGGCGCCAGCCGCGCCAGCACGTGGCGGTATAAGGGTTGGCCGCACCACGGCAGCAAGCCCTTGTCCTGACCGCCCATGCGCCGGCCTTCACCGCCGGCCAGCAGCAGCACTGCCACCTGTTCAGTCATGCCAGCGCCCGCATGCCGCATCGTCGCTGGCCTTGGCTTCGACCCAGCGGCTGCTGCCGTCGACAAAATCCTCGCGTTTCCAGAACGGGGCCTGTGTCTTCAGGTAGTCCATCAGGTATTCGGCGGCGGCAAAGGCACCGGCGCGGTGGCCGGCGGCGATGAGCACCAGCACGATGGGCTCGCCCGGCGCCAGCGCCCCGACGCGATGGATGACGCGACAGGCGCTCACTGGCCAGCGCGCGGCGGCCTGCTCGGCGATACGGCGGATCTCGGCCTCGGTCACGCCGGGGTAGTGTTCGAGAAACAGCGCCGCCAGCGGCACGGCTTCGTCGTGGGCGCGCACCATGCCCTGGAAGGCCACCAGCGCCCCGGCGTCGCCGGCGTGCGCGCGCAGCGCCAGCTCTTCGGCGCCAAGGTCGAAGGCGGCGGTTTGTACGGTGATGTCGCAGTACATGTCAGCCCCCGGTCACGGGTGGCAGGATGCCGACTTCGGCACCGTCCGGAATCGCCGCGTCGCCGCGCACGATCTGCTGGTTGACCACCAGGCGGAACACCTTGCCCGGTGCCAGCGCCAGCGCCCAGTCCTCGCCGCGGCAGCGCAGCAAGTCCAGCAGGGTGGCGGTGGTGCCGCCGTCCCAGGCCAGCGTTTCCGTGCTGCAGCCCAGCGTGTCCTTGAGGACACCAAAATACAGTAGCGTGATGCTCATGCAGAATCCTTCAACCAGTTGGCAATAAAATCGGCAATCGCGGCGTGGTCGTCCAGCGGCAATTGCGGCAAATCGGTTTCGGCGGCGCAGTCGCTGGCCAGCGCGATCACGAACGGGTCGTCCGGGTACAGCCACGGCTTGGCGCAGGCGCTGCGGTGTACTTCGATGCGCGGCACCGGCAACGTTTTCTGGCCTTCCAGCAGCACCAGGTCGACTGCGGCCAACCTTGACAGCTGCTGCGCAAGCGTGAGCGGCTGCGGCGTCTCGACAAACAGGCCGAAGCGGTAGGGCGACACCACCATCACCTCGTGCGCGCCACTGGCGCGGTGGCGCTGGCTGTCCTTGCCGGCCACGTCCAGTTCGATGTCGTGATGGCTGTGCTTGATCACCGACACCGTCAGTCCGCGCGCGGCCAGTAGCGGCAACAGCGCGCCGATCAGCGTGGTTTTGCCACTGCCGGACCAGCCGGCAATGCCCAGCACTTTTTGCATACCCTCTCCCTTTGGTGGATTGTGGTCTACGCCATACGGCGCTATCGTTCAACCAGACTCCACACTCGATGATCCAGATGAATCCGCTTACCCATTTCAATGCCGCCGGCCAGGCCCACATGGTCGATGTCGGCGACAAGCCGGAAACCCGCCGCGTGGCGGTGGCCACCGGCCATATCACCATGCTGCCGGCCACCTTTGCGCTGCTGCAGGGCGGCAATGCCAAGAAGGGCGACGTCATCGGCATCGCCCGCCTGGCCGCCATCCAGGGCACCAAGCAAACTGCGAACCTGATCCCGCTGTGCCACCCGCTGGCGCTGACCCGTGTCAACGTCGATTTTAGCGTGGATGAGGCGCTGTCGCGGGTACACATTTTCGTCACCAGCGAGACCGTGGGCCGTACCGGCGTGGAAATGGAAGCGCTCAGCGGCGTGATGGCCGGCCTGCTCACCGTCTACGACATGCTGAAGGCGGTAGACCGCGGCATGCAGATCGACGGCGTGCGCCTGCTGGAAAAACAGGGCGGCAAGAGCGGCCACTGGCAAGCCGACAGCAACGATTCTGCGCTGCGCGACCAGTGCTGACCATACGCCGGACGACCTAAGCCATGCCCCTGCCCGCCCCCCCCTCCGTGCGCAGCCTGTCCAGCAAGCTGCTGATCCTGACCATCGTCTGGCTGGTGCTGGCGATGACCTCCATCGGCTACACCCTGGTGCTGTCGTGGAAACTGGAAGGCGGCGCCGCCGCCATCAACGACGCCGGCAGCCTGCGCATGCGCAGCTATCGTGTCGCGCTGCTGGTCAGCGAAGGCGCCGATCCGGCCCAGGTCCAGCAGGAAGCCGCCCAGTTCAGCGACACCATGGCGCGACTGCGCAAGGGCGACCCGGCGCGGCCGCTGTTCCTACCCGACAATGTCGAAGTGCGCTCGCAGGCGGCGGAAATCGCCCGCTACTGGCAGCACGAGATGTTGCCGAAGCTGGAACAGGTACAGCTCGACCCGCGCCGCAATACCACCCGCGTCGACCTGGGCGCCTTCGTCAACCGCATCGACAAGCTGGTACGGCTGGTGGAAGAAGACAACGCGCGCAATACCACGCTGCTGCGCTTCTTCCAGATGACGCTGATGGCGATGGCCATCATCGGCGCCATCACCATGATGTACCTGATGTTCCTGCTGATCATCCGCCCGCTGAACGAGCTGGGCGACGCCATCGTGCAGGTGCGCGACGGCGAGCTGGCGACCCGGGTACCGGTGGTCGGCAACGACGAGTTCGCCATCCTGTCCGCCGGCTTCAACCAGATGGCCGGCCGCCTGCAGGAGCTGTACGCGACGCTGGAAGACAAGGTGCGAGACAAGACGCGCTCGCTGGACGAGAAAAACCGCCAGCTGACCACGCTGTACGGCGTCACCGCCTACCTGCACGAATCGCACGACCTCAACACCATGTGCAAGGGCTTTATCGAGCGTCTGATCCAGCTGACCAATGCCGACGCCGCCAGCGTGCGTATCGTCGACAGCAAGCGCGGCAAGCTGGAGCCGGTGGCGCAGATCGGCCTGCCGGACGGCATGATCCACACCCACGACTGCGCCCACATCGACAGCTGCTACTGCGGCGCCGCCGTCGAGCAGCCCAGCTCGGTGATCCGCCTGTTCCGCGAGCTGCCGCAAAAGGAACAGAAACACTGCGAGCGCGCCGGCTTTCGCAGCGTGTCGATCTTCCACATTCGCGTCAACCAGCAGAACGTCGGCATCTTCACCCTCTATTTCCGCGACGACACCCGCCTCAGCGCGCAGGAACAGTTCCTGATCGAGACGCTGGGCAGCCACCTCGGCGTCGCCATCGAGAACCTGCGTCTGGCCGCCCGCGACCGCCAGTTTGCGGTCTCGGAAGAGCGCAACCTGATGGCGCAAGGCCTGCACGACAGCATCGCGCAGTCGCTGTCCTTCCTCAATCTGCAGGTGCAGATGCTGGAAAGCGCGCTTGGCGACACCCAGGACGAGCAGGCGCGCGAGAACCTGGCCTTCATCAAGACCGGGGTGCAGGAGTGCTACGAGGATGTGCGCGAACTGTTGCTCAACTTCCGCACCCGCATCAGCAAGGAAGACTTCCCCGACGCGGTCAACACCCTGCTCAAGCGCTTCGAGCAGCAGGCGGGGGTGCTGACCCAGTACCAGCTGCGCGGCAACGGCCTGCCGCTGAACCCGGAACAGCAACTGCAGGTGATCTTCATCCTGCAGGAGGCGCTGTCCAACGTGCGCAAGCACGCGCAGGCGCACCGCGTCGACATCGACATCGACAACCACGACGACTTCGTGATGCGCATCAGCGACGACGGCTGCGGCTTTGACGCCGCGGTGCTGGCCGCGCGCCAGGCACGCCACGTCGGCATGTCCATCATGCAAGAGCGGGCATCGCGCATCAACGCCCGCATCCAGATCGAAAACCGGGACGGCGGCGGCACCACCGTCACCCTCACCCTGCCGCACACAGAAAGACAAGCCGCATGAGCACTGCCATCCGTATCTTACTGGTCGACGACCACACCCTGTTCCGCAGCGGCCTCAAGGCGCTGCTGCAACGCCAGCCGGATTTCGAGGTCATCGGCGAGGCCGCCGACGGGCTGGAAGGCGTGAAGCAGGCCGAACTGCTCAAGCCCGACGTGGTGCTGCTGGACCTGGACATGCCGGTGATGCACGGCCGCGACGCGCTGTCGCAGATCCTGGTCACCCAGCCGCAGCTGGCGGTGCTGATGCTGACCGTGTCCGAGGACGGCGAAGACCTCGCCGAGTGCATGAAGAGCGGCGCGCGCGGTTACCTGCTGAAGAACATCAATGCCGACTTCCTGCTCAGCAGCATCCGCCGCGCGGTGGACGGTGACAGCGTGCTGTCGCCGGAGATGACTGCCAAGCTGGTGGCGCGCCTGCGCGCTCCGGTCGCCGAGCCGCGCAACCAGGAGCTGGACAGCCTGACGCCGCGCGAGCGCGAAACGCTCAGCTACCTCGCCTCCGGCGCCAGCAACAAGGAAATCGCCCGCGCGCTGGATCTGGCGGAAAGTACCATCAAGGTGCACGTGCAGAACATCCTGCGCAAGCTGAGCTTGAGCAGCCGGGTGCAGGCGGCGGTGTATGCGGTGGAGCACGGCCTGGACAAGGCCTAATACCGCGCGTCATGACAAGGGGCTTGCGTGGCCCCTTGTTTCGCGCTAACGTTATCCCGTTTTTGAATAGCGAAAGAATAGCGATGAGCGAATTGCTGCATCCCTTCGCCGGCAAGGGCACCGGCCAGCGCATTGCACTGTTGCGCGCCATCCGTGAGCACGGTTCGATCAGCGCCGCCGCGCGGCAGTGCCAGCTCAGCTACAAGGCGGCGTGGCAACACATCGACAACATCAACAACCTCAGCCCGCAACCGCTGGTGGCGCGACTAACCGGCGGCAAGGGCGGCGGCGGCACACGGCTGACGGCGCTGGGCGAACAGCTGCTGGACGCGTGGGAGAAAACCGGCGTCGCGCTGCAGGCCGGATCCATGCAGGAGCGGCAGACGCTGGCGCTGCTGGGCCGGCTGGCGGTGCGCACCTCGGCGCGCAACCAGCTGGCCGGCGAAATCAGCCACATCCAGCGCGGCGCGGTCAACGACACCATCACCCTGCGCCTGCCAGGCGGCAGCCAGCTGCAGGCACAGATCACCCGCGAAAGCTGCGACGAGCTGGCGCTGCACGAAGGCGGCCACGCCATCGCGCTGATCAAGGCGTCGTGGATCACCCTGGCGCTGCCGCAGGCGGCGGCGCAGGTCGCCATCGCCAACCGCCTGCCGGGCAAGGTTGGCCGCATCACCGCCGGCCTGGTCAACAGCGAGGTGATCGTCACCCTGCCCGGCGGCTACAGCCTGTGCGCGATGGTCGACAACGACAGCCTGACCAGTCTCGCCATCGCGGTGGACGACGCAGTGTGCGCGCTGTTCTCGTCCCAGAGCGTGATTCTGGGCATTCTCGACTGAACGGAAACCCGATGAAACCTACCCTGCTGTGCAGTCTGCTGGCGCTGTGCGCCGCCTCTTTCGCCAACGCCGCCCCGGTACAGGTGGCGGTGGCGGCCAACGTGCAGTACGCCTTTGCCGACATCGCCGCCAGTTTCAGCCGCGATACCGGCATTGCGGTGCAGCCATCGTTCGCCTCCTCCGGCAAGTTCGCCACCCAGATCATGAACGGCGCGCCGTTCGAGCTGTTCCTGTCCGCCGACAACGAGTTCCCGCAAAAGCTGGCGCAGGCCGGCTTTACGCTGCAGGCACCGAAAAGCTACGCGCTGGGCGCGCTGGTGCTGTGGTCGAAAGACCCGCAGTTCAACACCAAGCAGTGGCAGCAGTGGCTGGCAGCCAGCCGCGGCAAGATCGCCATCGCCAATCCGCGCACCGCGCCCTACGGCAGCGAGGCGCTGCGGGTGCTGGACTACTACCGGCTGAGCGACAGCGTCACGCCGCGGCTGGTCAGCGGCGACAACATCGCGCAGGCGGCGCAGTTCGTCGACAGCGGCGCGGCCCAGGCCGGCTTTGTCGCCAAGGCGCTGGTGCTGGCGCCGCAGATGAAGGGCGTGGGCCGCTGGGTCGACATCCCCGCCGCCAGCCACCAACCCATCGTGCAGGACATGGTGTTGCTGAAGCCGGCAGCGACCAATCCGGACGCCCGCAAGCTGTTCGACTACCTGTCCGGCCCGGCCGCGCGGCAGATCCTGCAACGCTACGGCTACCGCCTGCCATGAACCGGTTGCCGGCCACCATCCACGCCCTGCACAGCGCCGACGGCCTGCACCTGCTGGAGCTGACGCTGTGCGGCCAACCTTGCACCGCGTTTGCCAGCGCCGCGCTACCGCCGTGGCAGGCCGGGCAAACGGTGGAGGTGCTGTTCCGCGAGCTGGACGTGGCACTGTCCACCGCGCCCTGCCCGACGCTGAGCATCCGCAACAGCCTGCCGTGCCGCATCGTGGCCATCCGCCACGGCGAGCTGTTCAGCGATGTCACGCTGCACAGCGCCGGCGCCACACTGCACGCGGTGATTACCCGCCGCTCCTGCGACTCGCTGGCGCTGCATGAGGGCATGACGGTGTACGCGCTGATCAAGTCCAATGCGCTGCAACTGCTGGAGCCGGCACCATGAGCGGACTCGACCTCGCCCCGCTGTGGCTGACCTTCCGCCTGGCGGCGACCACCACCCTGCTCCTGCTGCTGCTCGGCCTGCCGCTGGCGGCGTGGCTGGCGCACAGCCGCTCGCGGCTGCGGCCGCTGGTGGACACGCTGGTGGCGATGCCGCTGGTGCTGCCGCCGTCGGTGCTCGGCTTCTACCTGTTGCTGGCACTGTCGCCGGCCAATGCGCCCGGCGCTTGGCTGCGTGAGCTGTTCGGCGTCAACCTGGTGTTTTCCTTTGCCGGGCTGGTGATCGGCTCGGTGCTGTTCAGCCTGCCGTTCATGGTGCAGCCGGTGGCGGCGGCGCTGAGCGGCTTGCCGCCCAGCCTGCGCGAGGCGGCCTGGACCATGGGCAAATCGCGGCTCTCCACCCTGCTGCGCGTCGAGCTGCCGTGCGTGCGACCGGCGCTGGTGGCCGGCGTGGTGATGAGCTTTGCCCACACCGTCGGCGAATTCGGCCTGGTGCTGATGATAGGCGGCAACATCCCTGGCGTGACACGGGTGGCGTCGATCGCGGTCTACAACGAGGTCGAGGCGCTGAACTACCCGGCCGCCCACGCCTACGCCGCCATCCTGTGCGCGTTCTCCTTTGCCGTGGTGTTGCTGGTCAACCTGTTGCGCCGCCGCGCGGAGCGTATCGCATGATCGAATTTTCGCTGCAAAAAACCCGCCACGGCGCCAACGGCCAGCTACGGCTGGATGTCGCTGCCACGCTGGCCGCTGGCAGTTTTACCGTGCTCAGCGGCGCGTCCGGCGCCGGCAAGACCACACTGCTGCGGCTGCTGGCCGGGCTGGAAGCGGCCGATGGCGGCTGGCTGCGGGTGAACGGCGCCGACTGGCTGCGCGGCGGCCACAGCCTGCCGGTGCAGCAGCGCCGCATCGGCATGGTGTTCCAGGATTACGCGCTATTCCCGCACCTCAGCGTGGCGGACAACATCGCCTTTGGCGCCGCGCGCGGCGAGCGCGCCCTGGTGCAGGAGCTGCTGGAACTGTGCGGGCTGGCGGCGCTGGCGCGGCAGTATCCGGCACAGCTGTCCGGCGGCCAGAAGCAGCGCGTGGCGCTGGCGCGGGCGCTGGCGATGCGGCCAACCTTGCTGTTGCTGGACGAGCCGCTGTCGGCGCTGGATCACGGCCTGCGCCGCGAGCTGCAGCGGATGTTGCGTGACATGCACCAGCGCTTTGCGCTGACCACGGTGATGGTCAGCCATGATCTGGGCGAGATCTTCGCGGTGGCCGACCAGGTGCTGCAGCTGGAGCACGGCCGCATCAGCGCGCAGGGCACGCCGGCGCAGGTGTTTCTGCAGACGCCGCGTGACAGCAGCCGCATCGCGCTGCACGGCGAGGTGCTGGCCTGCCAGCCGGCCGACGTGATGTGGCGGGTGACGGTGCTGGTCGCCGGCGAGCTGGTGGAAGTGCTGCTCAGCGCGCAGGACGCCGCCACGCTGAGCGCAGGGCAACGCATCCGGCTGTCGGCCGGCGCCCTGCAACCGGGCTAGCACGGGGTCGTTGATATCGCCAAACGCGATTAGCAATACAGTTTTTCTTGGTTTGTTTGCATAAGGGCGCCCGCTACAGTGGTGCCATCACTGCACGCACACAAGGAAACCATCATGTCGTTCTCGTCCCGCCAGATCATCGCCGCCCTGCTGCTGGGCAGCGCCAGCTTCGCCTACGCCGACGTCAGCCTGCTGAATGTGTCCTACGACCCGACGCGCGAGCTGTACCAGGATTTCAACACCGCCTTTGCCAAGCACTGGAAGGCCAAGACCGGTGAAACCGTCACCATCAAGCAGTCGCACGGCGGCTCCGGCAAGCAGGCGCGCGGCGTGATCGACGGCCTGGAAGCCGACGTGGTGACGCTGGCACTGGCCTACGACGTCGACGCGCTGCACACCGAGGCCAAGCTGATCCCTGCCAACTGGCAGAAACGCCTGCCGAACAACGCCGCGCCGTACACCTCCACCATCGTATTCCTGGTGCGCAAGGGCAATCCGAAAGCGATCAAGGACTGGAACGACCTGACCCGCCCTGGCGTGGAAGTGGTGACGCCGAACCCGAAAACCTCCGGCGGCGCGCGCTGGAACTACCTGGCGGCCTGGGGCTACGCGCTGAAACAGCCGGGCGGCAACAACGCCAAGGCACAGGACTTCGTGAAGAAGGTGTTCCAGAACGTGAAGGTGCTGGATTCCGGCGCCCGCGGCTCGCTGGTCAGCTTTACCCAGCGCGGCATCGGTGACGTGCTGCTGTCGTGGGAGAACGAAGCCTACCTCGCCACCAAGGAACTGGGCCCGGACAAGTTCGATATCGTGACCCCGTCGCTGTCCATCCTGGCCGAACCGCCGGTCAGCGTGGTGGACAAGGTGGTCGACAAGCGCGGCACGCGCAAGGTGGCCGAAGCCTATCTGCAATACCTGTACAGCCCGCAAGGCCAGGAACTGGCGGCGGCCAACTACTACCGTCCGCGTGACGCCAAGGTGGCCGCCAAGTACGCCGACAAGTTCAGCAAGGTGAAGCTGTTCACCATCGATCAGGTATTCGGCGGCTGGACCCGCGCGCAGAAGACCCACTTCGCCGATGGAGCGATCTTTGACCAGATCATTGCCCGTTGAGCCTGCTGCCGCGCTGAGCACGCTGCTGGTGCTGGCCGACGCCCACGAGGCGGATGGCCACACCCTGCTGCGGCTCGGGCACCAGCAGAACGCGCTGTTGCTGGCGCGCGCAGCCGAGCTGGACGAGTGGCTGCACAGCCACGGCAAGAGCGTACTGCTGCTGGCCGCCGGCGAGCTGTGCCTGCCGGCACTGGCGGTGCTGGCGCGCCATCCGCAGCGCGCCCTCGCCGCCCTGCTGCTGTCCCCCAGCGGCGATCTGGCCGCCGCCGCGCCGCTGCCCTTCCCCAGCCTCACCGTCTGCCACCCGCCGCAGGCGCACTGGCCGCGACTGACCAGCACCGTCGCCTTTGCCAGCCGCTGGGGCAGCCGGCTGCACACCCTGCGCGGCGAAGGCGATGCCGCGCTCGGCGAATTGCGCCTGCTGCTGCAACAGCTGCGCCAGCAGGTGGAAGGTTGGCCGCAAGGCAACCTGTAGTCCGCGCGCCGCCTGGCACCCGGCCGCTGGCACGACCGTTCCCTCTCTCCCCGATCTGCTTTCCCTGACGGCACGCGTACTGCGACCGTTGTCCGGCTGGCCGCGGCCGCCGCTCGCCGGCTGAAGATTTGCCCGCTCGCGCCCACCCCGTTCCCGCTGCCGGCTTTTTCGCTTATTGAATAAGCAACGAAGAATTCCTTATTTTCGGAATAAGGTCGCCGGCAATATCCTGTTTGCAGTTATATAAAAACAGGATGCCGCGATGCCTACTACCCATGACGGAGGTGCTCCATGACCAAAGCGCCGACCCTGCCCCGCGTGTTACCCGGCTTCGGCCTGTCGCTGGGCTTCACCCTGACCTATCTGTCGCTGGTGGTGCTGATTCCGCTGGCGGCAGTGTTCATCCGTGCCAGCAGCCTGAGTCTGGAAGCGTTCTGGGACGCGGTGACCGCACCGCGGGTGCTGGCTTCCTACCAGCTCAGTTTCGGCATGGCGCTGCTGGCCGCCGCCATCAATACCGTGTTCGGCCTGCTGCTGGCGTGGTCGCTGGTGCGTTACCGTTTTCCCGGCAAGAAGCTGGTCGACGCGCTGGTGGACCTGCCGTTCGCGCTGCCCACCGCGGTGGCCGGTATCGCGCTGACCGCGCTGTACGCCGGTAACGGCTGGCTGGGGCAATACCTGGAGCCGCTGGGCATCAAGGTGGCGTTCGGCCCGCTGGGGGTGCTGGTGGCACTGGTGTTCATCGGCCTGCCCTTCGTGGTGCGCACGGTGCAGCCGGTGCTGGAAGACCTGGAAACCGAGCTGGAGGAAGCCGCCACCAGCCTTGGCGCGCACCGCTGGCAGACCTTCCGCCACGTGATCCTGCCGGTGCTGCAGCCGGCGCTGATGACCGGCTTCGCGCTGGCGTTTGCCCGCGCCGTCGGCGAGTACGGCTCGGTGATCTTCATCGCCGGCAACATCCCGATGGTGTCGGAAATCACCCCGCTGATGATCATCAGCAAGCTGGAGCAGTACGACTACGCCGGCGCCACCGCCATCGCCAGCGTGATGCTGGTGGCGTCGTTCCTGCTGCTGCTGGCCATCAACGGCTTGCAGGCGTGGCAGGCACGCCGTAACGGGAGGAGCGAATAATGGCCGCCATTACTGCCAATCTGTATGCCCAGCACGACCGCGCCGCGCTGCTGGAAAGCCGTCAGGCCACGCGCGAGGCGCGCTGGGTGAAGTACACCATCCTCGGCACCGCGCTGACTTTCTTCGCCATCTTCCTGCTGCTGCCGCTGGCGGTGGTGTTTGCCGAGGCGCTGGCCAAGGGCTGGCACACCTATCTCGATGCGCTGGTGGAGCCGGACGCATTGTCGGCGGTCAAGCTCACCCTGCTGGCGGCCGTGATCTCGGTACCGCTGAACCTGGTGTTCGGCGTGGCGGCGGCGTGGGCGATCACCCGCTTCGATTTCCGCGGCAAGCAGCTGTTGATCACGCTGATCGACCTGCCGTTTTCGGTGTCGCCGGTGGTGGCCGGCCTGATCTACGTGCTGGTCTTCAGCAGCCACGGCTGGATCGGCCCCTGGCTGCTGGAACACGACATCAAGGTGATTTTCGCGGTGCCGGGCATCGTGCTGGCCACCGTGTTCGTGACCGTGCCCTTCGTGGCGCGCGAGCTGATCCCGCTGTTGCAGGCGCAGGGCCGCGAGGAGGAAGAAGCAGCGGTGGTGCTGGGCGCACGCGGCTGGCAGGTGTTCTGGCACGTGACATTGCCCAATGTGCGCTGGGCGCTGCTGTACGGCGTGATCCTCAGCAATGCGCGGGCGATGGGCGAATTCGGCGCGGTGTCGGTGGTGTCCGGCCATATCCGCGGCGAGACCAACACCCTGCCGCTGCACGTGGAGATTCTCTACAACGAGTACCAGTTCGCCGCCGCCTTCGCCGTGGCCTCCCTGCTGGCGCTGCTGGCGCTGGTGACGCTGGCGGTGAAGAGCTGGATCGAATGGCGCGCCGCACAGGCGCATGACTGATCGCGACCGGCTGGCCGTTGCGGCCAACCTTGCCCCAATTTGAACGGGCCGCGCATGACGCGGCCACGGAGAAAAAGATGAGCATCCAGGTACAGAACATCCACAAGGCTTTCGGCGACTTTATCGCCCTCGACAATCTGACGCTGGACTTCCCCAGCGGCGAACTGGTGGCGCTGCTCGGCCCGTCCGGCTGCGGCAAGACGACGTTACTAAGGGTCATCGCCGGGCTGGAGCAGGCCGACAGCGGCCGCGTACTGCTGGACGGTGACGACGCCTCCGACACCCACGTGCGCGAGCGCCAGGTCGGCTTCGTGTTCCAGCACTACGCGCTGTTCCGCCACATGACGGTGTTCGACAACGTCGCCTTCGGCCTGCGCATGAAGCCGCGCAGCATCCGCCCGTCCGAGGCCGAGATCAAGCGCAAGGTGCACGAGCTGCTGCAACTGGTACAGCTGGACTGGCTGGCCGACCGCTTCCCGGCGCAGCTGTCCGGCGGCCAGCGCCAGCGTATCGCGCTGGCGCGGGCGCTGGCGGTGGAGCCGCGCGTGCTGCTGCTGGACGAGCCGTTCGGCGCGCTGGACGCCAAGGTGCGCAAGGAGCTGCGCCGCTGGCTGCGCCGCCTGCACGACGAGCTGCACATCACCTCCATCTTCGTCACCCACGACCAGGAAGAAGCGCTGGAAGTGGCCGACCGCGTGGTGCTGATGAATCACGGTCGCGTCGAGCAGATCGGCAGCCCGTCCGAGGTCTACCAGCAGCCTGCGACGCCGTTCGTGTACGGCTTCCTCGGTGCGGCCAACCGCTTCGAAGGCCACAGCGGCGCCGGCGGCATCGCCATCGGCAACGCCACCCTCACCGCCGAGCAGAACGGCCAGCACGGCGAGGTGATCGCCTTTGTGCGCCCGCACGAGCTGGACATCGTGCGCCACGAATTCGGCCACGGCATTCCGGCGCGCATCAGCCGCGTGCTGACGCTGGGCGCGCTGACCCGCGTGGAGCTGGAGGGCCGCGACGACGTGGCCGGCCAGCATTTCGATGTCGAACTGCCCGCCAGCCACCCGCTGGCCGGCAGCCTGATCGCCGGCGAGCCGGTACGCCTGCAACCGCGCAGCGTGCGCGTGTTTGCCAACCCCGAAACGGCAGGTGCCGCATGAACTTCCAGCAACTACGCATCATCCGCGAAACCGTGCGGCAGAATTTCAACCTGACCGAGGTCGCCAACGCGCTGTTCACCTCGCAGTCGGGCGTGTCCAAGCACATCAAGGACCTGGAGGACGAGCTGGGCGTGGAGCTGTTCGTGCGCAAGGGCAAGCGCTTTCTCGGCCTGACCGACCCCGGCAAGGAGCTGCTGACCATCGTCGAGCGCATGCTGCTGGACGCCGGCAACATCAAGCGGCTGGCCGAGCAGTTCAGCCAGCGCGACGAGGGCCAGCTGACCATCGCCACCACCCACACCCAGGCACGCTACGCGCTGCCCAAGGTGGTGACCGCATTCAAGAAATCCTTCCCCAAGGTGCACCTGGTGCTGCATCAGGCCAGCCCGGACGAGCTGGTACGGCTGCTGCTGGCCGGCGAAGCCGACATCGGCATCGCCACCGAGGCGGTGGCCGAGGTGCCGGAACTGGTGTCCTTCCCCTACTACAGCTGGCACCACGCGGTGATCGCGCCGCCGGCGCACCCGCTGCACCAGCAGCCGCTGACGCTGGAAACGCTGGCCGATTACCCGATCGTCACCTACCACCACGGCTTTACCGGCCGCGCGCAGATCGACCGCGCCTTTGCCGATGCCGCGCTGGCGCCGGACATCGTGATGGCGGCACTGGACGCCGACGTGATCAAGACCTACGTCGAGCTGGAGCTGGGCGTCGGCATCATCGCCTCGATGGCGGTGGACCCGCAGCGCGATACGCAGGTGCGGGTGGTGGAAGGCGCACCGCTGTTCGGCCACCAGACCACCCGCGTCGCCATCCGCCGCGGCCACTACCTGCGCAGCTACGCCTACCGTTTCATCGAGCTGTGCTCGGCGGCGCTGGACGAGGACACCGTGCGCCGGGCACTGTCACCGGTGGCGCAGGACTGAGAACCGCCGCTTACCCGCGCCCAAAACAATGCGGCCAACCTTTTTCAAGGTTGGCCGCATCGTCATTGCCTGGCGAAAACTGCGACTCAGGCTTGCGAGGTGTGCTTGAAGCGGTCGACCTGCGCCACCAGTTCGGTCGCGGTCTGGTTCAGCTGCGCGGACAGCGCTGCCGCCTCGTCGACGATCAGCGCATTATCTTCGGCCAGCGAGGCGATGCGGCTGATGTTGACGGCGACTTCGTTACTGGCCGCGGCCTGCTGCTGCATCGCGGCGGCGGTGTCCTGGCTCTTGGCCGCGGTCTGGTTGGCCTCGTCGTGAATGCCGTTGAGATCCTGCAAGGTGGCCTGCACCAGGTCGAGGCCGCTTTCCATGCGCGTGCGCGCGGTGCGCATCTGGCCGGCGGCGTTGGCGGTCTCGTTGGTGATCACCTCGATCAGCTGGGTGATTTCCACGGTTTCCTTGCCGGTACGTTCCGCCAGCTTGCGCACTTCATCGGCGACCACGGCAAAGCCGCGGCCCATTTCCCCGGCGCGGGCGGCTTCGATCGCCGCGTTCAGCGCCAGCAGGTTGGTCTGGTCGGCGATGTCGCGGATCGCGGTGATGATCTGGCGGATGCTCTGCGACTTGTCGGCCAGGCTGACGATCACCTCGCCGGCGCTGTCCAGCGAGCCAGCGGTGTGCTGCATCGCCTGGGTGGTTTCCTGCATCCGCTCGCGGCCGGCGTTGACACCCTGCTGCATCTGTTGTGCCACGGCCAGGTTGTCGTGGGTGTTGTCGCGCACCGAGGCGATGCCGACGGTCATTTCTTCGACCGCCGCCGCGATCTGGGTCGACGATTCGCTTTGCGCTTCCGCGGCGGAGGCGGCACGGGCCGACACCGTCTGCAGCGCTTCGGCGGCGCTCATCAGGCTGTGGGCATTGCTCTTCACCACCTTCAGGGTGCCGGCAAAGGCATCGACCAGCTCGTCGAAGGCACGGCCCATGCGCGCGATCTCGTCGTCGCCTTCCAGCTTCGCGCGTGGCGCCAGATCCAGGTTGTGGCTCATGCTGGTCATCAGCTGCTCCAGGCGCATCACCGGCTTGCGGATGCTGCGGTACACCGCCAGGCCGCCGATCAGCAGCAGCAGCGACAGCAGCAGGGTGCCGCCGAGGGTGATCATCAGGCTCTGCCAGGCTTCGTCGATATTCTGTGCCACCACGTCATCCAGTTGCTGCAGCAACTTTTCCTGTGCCGTTTTCAGCTGGCCGATCTGCGCCGAGGTGGCGGCAAACCATTGTTCCGGCGTCACGCTCGGCGGCGTGCCCGGCTCGGCGCCGTAGATATTGCTGCGCAGCTGTTTCAGGGTGGCGGCGGCATCGGATTGCAGGAAGGGCTGCAGCGATTGCGCCAGCTCTGGCGGTGCCAGCAGCAGCAGCTGTCCGGCGCAGGCATCCTGGCGTGCCTGCAGGCCGATGGCCTGGCCGAGGCTGGCCTGGGTCAGGCCACCGCCGGCCAGTGCGCCGTTGACGAAGCCGCGCTCGCGGCCGGCGTATTCCTTGGTGCACAGCAGGTTGGACAAGGCGGTGCTGAAGCGGATGACATCGCCCTCGTCGGAAGCGGTGCCGAGGCTGGCGACCAGCGCGATCTGCGCTTCGATCTGCTGGCTGTAGGCGGCAAAGGCGGCCGGTGCCGCCAGGCTGCGGCCGTCAATGGCGCCACGCTGGCCCAGCAGGCCACGCACGCCACCGGCCACGGTATTGACGCGCTGTTTGACTTCGCCCTCCGGCAGTGCCGTTGCGGTGCTTTCCAGCGCCTTCAGTGCGGCGTCGGCCTTGCTGCGTGCCTCGCTCAGGTTAGGCGGCAATGCGCCCTGCCCGTTCAGATAGCCGTTGCTCAGGCCGCGCTCGGCCTGCAGCGTGTCCACCAGCGTCGAGGCCAGTGTCGAAACCGATACCAGATGCCGGGCTTGCTGCATGTCGCCGAGGAAGCTGTAGCGCTGCAGTGACAGCGTGGAGGCCAGAAAAAAGGTCATCAGACCAAACGGCAGGACAAGCAGGATCAGCTTGTGACCAATACTGAGGCGGGAAAGCATGGCATTGACTCCGGTGGGTAGAGAAATCTTGTCAGGCACGTTCTAAAACCGTTGCGGCCCGGTCATGTTTTATTTTGTATAGGCATCAAGCATAGTGTATTGCCGGCTGATTGTGCGGCCAACATGTTGCACTGCAATCACGGGATCGGCTTGATTCGCCGTCAGTATTGCAGTGCGCCGCAACATCCGCGTTGATTAAGCACAAAAAAGGCCTGATTGCGAAATCAGGCCTTTTTTCAACAACCATGCTTGTTAATGGCGCGGCCGTACCAGCTGCCAGGTGCGACCAAGGTAGGTCACGGCACCAAAACCGCTCCACACGTGCACCAAACGGGTGAACGGGAAGATCACGAACAGGGTCATGCCCATGAACAGGTGCGCCTTGAACATCGGCGACACGCCGGCGACAAAGGTGGCGGCATCGCCACGGAAGGTGATGATGTGCTGTGCCCAGCTCATCAGCAACACCATTTCGTGACCGTCCAGATGACCGGCCGATACCGCGATGGTGGACAGGCCGAGCAGCAAGGTGGCCAGGATCCACAGCAGCACCAGTTTGTCGCGCCAGGTGGTGTTGGCCGTCAGGCGGTCGTTGGAGAAGCGGCGATGCAGCAGCAGCAGTACGCCGATCAGGCACAGGGTCCCCATGATGCCGCCGGCGGTCATCGCGAATACCTGCTTGAAGCTGTGCGTCACGCCCAGCGCATCCCACACCGCCACCGGCGTCAGCAGGCCGACGGCATGGCCGAAGAACAGGCCGATGATGCCGAGGTGGAACAGGATGTTGCCCAGGCGCAGGCTACCGCGATGCAATAGCTGGCTGGATTCGCTCTTCCAGCTGTATTGCTCGCGCTCGAAGCGCATCAGGCTGCCGAGCAGGAAAATGGCCAGCGCGATGTAGGGATAGATCCCGAAAACGAATTGATGCAAGTAGTCCATGTCTTTCTCCTTGCGGCCAACGGGTGCGCGCCAGCGCTCACCCGGACCGTCAGCGGATTAATGGCAGGCGGCCGGGCCGCTACCCTTGGGATAGAAATTGACCGGGGCGATCTGCGGCAGCGTCGGCTTCAGCAGCGGCTCGACACCATCGGCACCGGGGCCGAAGGTTTCCAGCGCCTCGTCCATGTCGCGGATCGGCGGCACCGACAGCGGCTCTGGCGCCACCGGCGACAGCGAGACCAGCGCCTGCAGCACGCCGGCGTAGTCGCTGCCGCTCTCCACCAGCCGGCCGGCGACGTGGGCCAGTACGTGCACCGCATCACCCAGCAGGCGATTGGCTTCGTCGGCCTCGCACAGCGACAGGAATTCCAGGAACAGCGGCACGTAGTCGGGCAGCTCTTCGCTGACCGGCTCGAAGCCGTGCGCCTTGTACTCCTCGATCAGGTCTACCATCGCCTGACCGCGGGCGCGGTCCTCGCCGTGGATGTGCTCGAACAGGTGCAACGAGTGCGACGGGTTGCGGTCGAAGATCTGCACGTAGTCCTGCTGTACCTCGATCAGCTCGCCTGCGGCCAACCTTTGCAGCAGCGGCTCGACCGCGGCCACCAGGGTGGCGTCGTCGGCCAGCACCGCGCGGATTTCCGGCAGCGCAGCGATCAGGTCGGGCTGCGGGTAACCCAGCAGCGCCGCCAGCGCACGATAAATCATCGGGTTGTGCATGCTCATTCTCCGGCGTTGGCCTTGCGGTCGCGACGCATGTCGTGGAACACGATGGGGGATGCCTTCTTCTTGCCGAACAGGCTAGGCTCGGACGTGCCGCTGGAGCAGCCGTTACCGAAGGTGAAGCCGCAGCTGGCCTTGTCGTCGAAGGTGTTTTCCACCATTTCCTTGTGGCTGGACGGAATCACGAAGCGGTCTTCGTAGTTGGCAATCGCCATCACCTGGTACATCTCTTCCACTTGTGCGGCCTTGAGATGGGTGCCCTTCAGCGTGCTTTCGTCGATGACCTTCTCCACGCTCTTCTTGCGCATGTAGCGGCGCATGGCGACCATGGTTTCCAGCGCTTTCACCACCGGCTCTTCCTTGCCGGCAGTCAGCAGGTTGGCCAGGTACTGGATCGGGATGCGCAGGTCTTTCACGTCCGGGATGATGCCGTTCTCGCCGATCAGGCCATTTTCCAGTGCAGACTGGATCGGCGACAGTGGCGGGATGTACCACACCATCGGCAGCGTGCGGTATTCCGGATGCAGCGGGAACGCCACCTTCCATTCCATCGCCATCTTGTAGACCGGCGAATTCTGCGCGGCCAGCAACCAGCTGTCGGCGATGCCCTGCTTCTTGGCTTCGGCGATCACTTCCGGTGCGTTCGGGTCGAGGAACACGCCCAGTTGCGCTTCGTACAGGCTCTTCGGATCTTCGACGCTGGCCGCGGCTTCGATCTTGTCGGCGTCGTACAGCAGCACGCCCAGATAGCGGATGCGGCCAACGCAGGTCTCGGAGCACACCGTCGGCTGACCGGCTTCGATACGCGGGTAGCAGAAGATGCACTTCTCGGCCTTGCCGGTGGTCCAGTTGTAGTAGATCTTCTTGTACGGGCAACCCGACACGCACATGCGCCAGCCGCGGCACTTGTCCTGGTCGATCAGCACGATGCCGTCGTCTTCACGCTTGTAGATGGAGCCGGACGGGCAGCTGGCGACACAGGCCGGATTCAGGCAGTGTTCGCACAGGCGCGGCAGGTACATCATGAAGGTGTTCTCGAAGGCCGAGTACATCTCCTTCTGGATGCCTTCGAACAGCGCGTCCTTGGAACGCTTGCTGAATTCGCCGCCGAGGTCGTCTTCCCAGTTCGGGCCCCACTCGATCTTGTCCATCTTCTTGCCGGTGAGTACCGAGACCGGGCGTGCGGTCGGCGGCGTGATCATTTCCGGCGCGTTCTGCAGATGCTCGTAGTCGTAGGTGAACGGCTCGTAGTACTCGTCGATCGCCGGCAGGTTCGGGTTGGCGAACACGTTGGCGAGGATCTTCAGGCGGCCGCCCTGGCGCGGCTCCAGCTTGCCGTTGGGCTTGCGCACCCAGCCGCCCTGCCATTTTTCCTGGTTCTCCCAGTCCTTGGGATAGCCGATGCCGGGCTTGGTCTCGACGTTGTTGAACCACGCGTATTCGACACCGTCGCGACTGGTCCACACGTTCTTGCAGGTTACCGAACAGGTATGGCAACCGATGCACTTGTCGAGGTTGAGCACCATACCGATTTGGGCACGGATTTTCATTGTGATACTCCTGTTTTTTGCGACAAACCCCGCGCACGACACCTTACAGCGTCACTGCATGCCGGCGCGGGCTTCGCGGCCAAAAGGGTTTAGGCGTTATCAGCCAGCGGCTTGTCCAGCCAGTCCACGTTCTTCATCTTGCGTACGATCACGAATTCGTCGCGGTTGGAGCCGACGGTGCCGTAGTAGTTGAAGCCCCACGACAGCTGGGCATAGCCGCCGATCATGTGCGTCGGTTTGGTGACCGCCCGCGTTACCGAGTTGTGGATACCGCCGCGCTTGCCGCTGGTTTCCGCGCCCGGCACGTTCACGATCTTCTCCTGGGCGTGGTACATCAGGGTCATGCCTTCCGGCACCCGCTGCGACACCACCGCACGGGCAGTCAGCGTACCGTTGACGTTGAACACCTCGATCCAGTCGTTGTCGACGATGCCGGCCTTCTTTGCGTCGATCTCGGACACCCAGACGTGCGGGCCGCCACGCGACAGCGTCAGCATGCGCAGGTTGTCGGAGTAGGTACTGTGGATGCCCCACTTCTGGTGCGGCGTAATGAAGTTGAGGACGATCTCGGCGTTGCCGTTCGACTTCTTGCCCAGTACCGCCGCGGTAGTCTTCAGATCGACCGCCGGTTTGTACACGCACAGCCCTTCGCCAAACGAACGCATCCACAGGTGATCCTGGTAGAACTGCTGGCGGCCGGTGATGGTGCGCCATGGAATCAGCTCGTGCACGTTGGTGTAGCCGGCGTTGTAGCTGACTTCTTCGCTTTCCAGGCCCGACCAGGTCGGCGAGGAAATGATCTTGCGCGGCTGCGCCTGCACGTCGCGGAAGCGGATGGAGTCATGCTCGCGCGGCAGGGCCAGATGGGTATGGTCGCGACCGGTGATCTTGGACAGCGCGCCCCAGGCCTTCACTGCCACGTGG
Organism: Vogesella sp. AC12; assembly: GCF_024437575.1. Taxonomy (NCBI): domain Bacteria; kingdom Pseudomonadati; phylum Pseudomonadota; class Betaproteobacteria; order Neisseriales; family Chromobacteriaceae; genus Vogesella; species Vogesella sp. AC12. Next base: position 500,646 of record NZ_JANFNU010000001.1, on the reverse strand, counting down.
CCGTTGGTTTCCGGTGCCAGCGTCAGGATCATCTCGGCGGCGTCGATGGCGGTATTCAGCTTCGGCTGGCCGGCGGCAACCCCTTCTGCCACGGTCTGGTTCAGGCCGCGCAGCACGTCCACTTCGTGGCCGGTCTTCCAGGCGATGCCCTTGCCGCCGTTGCCCACTTTTTCCAGCAACGGGCCGATGGAGGTGAACTTGTCGTAGATCTTGGTGTAATCGCGCTCCACCACCGTCATCTTCGGCATGGTCTTGCCCGGAATCGGCTCGCACTCGCCTTTTTTCCAGTCGCGCGGGTCGAATGGCTGGCCCAGCTCTTCCGGGGTGTCGTGCATCAGCGGGGTCAGGACCAGATCCTTCTGCACGCCGAGGTAGTCGCCGCCCACTTCCGAGATCGCCTTGGCGAAGCCCTTGTAGATTTCCCAGTCACTCTTCGCCTGCCACAGCGGCTGTACCGCTTCCGACAACGGGTGGATGAACGGGTGCATGTCGGAGGTGTTGAGATCGTCCTTCTCGTACCAGGTCGCGGTCGGCAGCACGATGTCGCCGTACAGGCAGGTGGTGGACATGCGGAAGTCCAGCACCACCAGCAGGTCCAGCTTGCCTTCCACCGCCGGACGCACGGTGATTTCGCTCGGCTTGATGCAGCCTTCTTCGCTGTTCATCACCGCGTTCTGGGTGCCGAGCAGGTACTTCAGGAAGTACTCGTGGCCCTTGCCGGAGGAACCCAGGATGTTGGAACGCCACACGAACATGTTGCGCGGGAAGTTCTTCGGGTTGTCCGGGTCGTTGCAGGCCATGTCCAGCTTGCCGGACTTCAGACCTTCCACCGTGTAGGCGATCGGGTCCTTGCCTTCGGCCGCAGCAAGACGGGTGATGTCCAGCGGGTTGGTGGTCAGCTGCGGTGCCGACGGCAACCAGCCCATGCGCTCGGCCTTGGCGTTGTAGTCGATCAGCGCCATGTTGGCCATGCTGCCGTTGGCAGTCGGGCACAGGATCTCGTTGACGCCCAGTTTCTCGTGGCGCCACTGACTGGTGTGCGCGTAGAAGAAGCTGGTGCCGTTCATCTGGCGAGCCGGACGGTTCCAGTCGGCGGCGAAGGCCAGTGGTGCCCAACCGGTTTGCGGACGCAGTTTTTCCTGGCCGACGTAGTGGCACCAGCCTCCGCCGCTCTGGCCGATACAACCGCACATCATCAGCATGTTGATGATGCCGCGGTAGGTCATGTCCATGTGGTACCAGTGGTTCAGCGCCGCGCCGACGATCACCATCGACTTGCCGCGGGTCTGGTCGGCGTTCTGCGCGAATTCGCGCGCCACCTGGATCACCATCTCCGGCTTCACGCCGGTGTGTTTCTGCTGCCAGGCCGGGGTGTACGGTACGTCGTCGAAGTAATCCTTCGCCACGTTGCCGCCGCCGAGGCCACGGTCGATGCCGTAGTTGGCCGCCATCAGGTCGAACACGGTGGCCACCAGCGCCTGCTTGCCGTCGGCGAGGGTGATGCGCTTGACCGGCACGTTGCGGGTCAGCAGTTCGTCATGTTCGGCCGCGAAGTACGGGAAGGCCACGCCTACCACGTCGTCACGCTGTTCGATCAGCGACAGGCGACCCTTGACTTCGTTGCCGTTGCCGCCGTCCTTCTCTTCCAGGTTCCACTTGCCGGCTTCGCCTTCCGGCTGTGTCCAGCGGAAACCGATGGAGCCGTTCGGTGCCACGATCTTGCCGCTGAGCTCGTCGATGATCAGCGTTTTCCATTCCGGATTGGTGTTCTCGCCCAGATTGGCTTCCAGGTGCGAGGCACGCAGGAAGTAGTCCGGCACGTAACGGCCGCCATCCTGGCGCAGCGTCACCAGCATCGGCATGTCGGTGTACTGACGGATGTAATCGGTGAAGTAGGCCGACGGATTGTCGAGGTGGAATTCCTTGAAGATGACATGGCCCATCGCCATCGCCAGCGCGGCGTCGGTGCCCTGCTTCGGCGCCAGCCAGATGTCGCCGAACTTGGCCATTTCGCCGAAGTCGGACGATACCGCCACGGTCTTGGTGCCCTTGTAGCGCACTTCGGTATAGAAGTGGGCGTCCGGGGTACGCGTCATCGGGACGTTGGAGCCCCATACCATCAGGTAGGTGGAGTTGTACCAGTCGGCCGATTCGGCCACGTCGGTCTGCTCGCCCCATACCTGCGGCGAGGCCGGCGGCAAGTCGCAGTACCAGTCATAGAACGACAGCGGTACGCCACCGATCAGCGACAGGTAGCGGCTACCGGCGGCGTAGGACACCATCGACATCGCCGGAATCGGCGAGAAGCCGACTACACGGTCAGGGCCGTAGTTCTTGATGGTGTAGGCATTGGATGCCGCGATGATTTCATTCACTTCATCCCAGCTGGCGCGCACGAAACCGCCCTGGCCACGCTTGGATTTGTACTGTTTGGCTGTTTCCGGGTTCTGGCTGATCTGTTCCCAGGCGTCAATGGCGCCCATGGTCTTGCGGGCTTCGCGCCACAGCTTCATCAGGCGGCCGCGCACCATCGGGTATTTCACGCGCTGGGCGGAATACACGTACCAGCTGTACGACGCACCACGCGGGCAGCCGCGCGGTTCGTGGTTAGGCAGGTCGGGACGGGTACGCGGGTAGTCGGTCTGCTGGGTTTCCCAGGTAATCAGGCCGTTTTTGACATACACCTTCCAGCTACAGGAGCCGGTGCAGTTCACGCCGTGGGTGGAACGCACGATCTTGTCGTGCTGCCAGCGTTGACGGTAGCCGTCTTCCCACTTGCGGTCTTCTTTTACCACCGCACCGTGGCCATCGGCGAAGGTGGATTTCACCTTGCCCAGAAAATTCAGTCTGTCGAGAAAGTGGCTCATTTTGCCTCCGTATTTTTGCCGCCATCGCGGCCCGCAAAGGTTGGCCGCAAGCGAATGCGGATACCTGTGGTCACGGTTGACAGAATAGGAAAACGGGGCAATGGCGCCCATTCGCCACAGGTGGCAGCGATGCGGCGCAGAGGGAGGAAGGCGACTAGTTCGAAAGAGGTAGACGGCTCCGGCGTTGGGAGGTATCCGCCTCGTGATGCGGTGGCGCGACGACCATGAAAAAGCCGCTCCCAAGGGAGCGGCTTCAGCGCGGCCAAACGACCATCAGCGTGGTTTGTGACCGGCAATACCGTAGTAGAAGATGAACAGGTAGCACAGCAGCGGCACCACGAACGACAGCAGCAGTCCGAGACTGTCCGCCAGCGATGCCTGCAGCAGTGGCATCAGCGCCCCGCCGACAATCGCCATGCACAGCACGCCGGAACCGGCACTGGTGAAGCGCCCCAGCCCGTTCAGCGCCAGCGAGAAGATGGTCGGGAACATGATCGAGTTGCACAGCCCGACCGCCAGCAGGCTCCACATCGCCAGCTTGCCGCCACACAGCACCGCCACGGCGATCAGCAGCACGCTGAGCAGCGCGTTGCAGGCCAGCACCTTGCTGGCGGCGACGTGGCGCATCACCACGCTACCCAGGAAGCGGCCAACCATGGCGCAGCCCCAGTACACCGCCAGCAGGCGGCCGGCCGCGGCCTGGTTCAGGCCGCCGATATCCGGCAACTCCATCAGGCTGACCAGGAAGCTGCCGATACTGACCTCGGCGCCGACGTAGACGAAGATCGCCACCGCGCCCAGCAGCAGATGGCGGTACTGCCACACGCTGTGGCGCACCACCTCGCCGGCGGCGGCCGCCTGCTGCGGATGCTCGTCCTTGATTGCCGGCAGGCGCAGCAGTGCGAACACCACCGCGATGGCGAACAGCAGACCGGCCAGCACCAGATACGGCAGTTGCACCGCGCTGGCCTCGGCCACCGCGCCGTCGTGGCTGTCGACCAGGATCAGCATCGCGCCCAGCAGCGGCGCCACGGTGGTGCCTAGTGCATTGAAGGCCTGGGTCAGGTTGAGGCGGCTGGACGCCGTCTTCGCCGGCCCCAGTCGCGTCACGTAAGGGTTGGCCGCAACCTGCAGCACGGTGATGCCCGCCGCCAGCACGAACAGCGCACCGAGAAAGGCCGGATACGACAGGCTGGCTGCCGCCGGGTAGAACAGCAGGCAGCCGATGCCGGCGGTGCACAGCCCGGCGACAATGCCGCGCTGGTAGCCACAGGCCTGCACCAGCCGCCCAGCCGGCAGCGACACGATGAAATAGGCGGTAAAGAAGCTGAACTGCACCAGCGCCGCCTGCACATAGCTCAGCGCGAACACGCCCTTGAGATGCGGCACCAGGATGTCGTTGAGCGAGGTGATCAGACCCCACATGAAGAACAGGGAAGTCAGCACCGCCAGCGGCTTCCCGTATTGTGGTGTATGGACATGCTGTGGCATGTGACTAGGGCTCCGTGTGTTGTTATGCATGGGAGCGGTAGTCTAATGACAATGCGGCTTGTACTCGATTACTTTCACCATTCTTACAACAATTAAGCGGCAGTCATTGCGGTGGCCGTATTTTTTCCTGTTGATTTTCATGGTCTTGAAAAAATACGGCGCTGCTACCACGGCGGCAACGCCCACATACACCATTCATTAAATGTAAGTTTCATGTAAGAAAATTACCGTTACCCATCAAGATGGCGACCACCCTGTCCGCTGCGGCTCCGGCTCAAGTGGTGTAACAGGCCACGTCGCGACGCATGTTCTGCGCCAGCTCGTGCAGGCGCAGCGCATTGAGCGCGGTGCTTTGCGCCGCGGCGCTGCTCTCCTCGGCGATCTGGGCGATGCCTTCCACCTTCTGCGAGATGCGGCCGCTGGCTTCGCTCTGCTCGTGGATGGCCGTCGCGATCTCCGCCACCTGCTGCCCGACCTGCCCGGCCAGGGTGCGCAGCTCGCCGATGGCGACACCGGCCTCGCGCACCCGCGCCACGCCCTGCTCGACGCGGCCAACCACGTCGCCGATCAGGTGCACGGTGGCGGTCGAACCTTCGCGGATGCTGGACACGGTGGCGTGAATCTGCCCGGTGGACGCGGTGGTGCGCTCGGCCAGCTTGCGTACCTCGTCGGCAACCACGGCAAAGCCGCGGCCGGATTCGCCGGCACGGGCGGCCTCGATCGCCGCGTTCAGCGCCAGCAGGTTGATCTGGTCGGCAATCTCGCCGATCACGTTGACCACCGAACCGATCGACTCGCTGCGGCTTTGCAGCTCCTGCACATAGCGCGCGGTGTCGTTCACCGCACTGGCGATGCTCTCGATCTCGGTCACCGTGTCACGGATCATCCGTTCGCTGTGCACCACCTGCTGCCCGGAGGCCGTCGCCAGCCGGTCGGCATCGCGGGTGCGCTCGGCAATGTGGCCGATGCTGATGGTAACCGCCTCCACCGCCGCCGCCATTTCCGTGGCCGACACGCTGGCATGGTGGGCGCCGCTCTTCACCTGGTCGGACGCCACGCTGAGGTCTTCCGCCGCCACCGTCACCGCGTGCGAGTGATGGCCGATCTGGTGGATGGAATCGCGCATCTTGCCCAGCAAGTGGTTGAACGCCTTCAGCAGGCCGCCGATCTCGTCATTCTTGTGCACCACCACGCGCTGCGACAGGTCCTGGCGGTCGGAAATGCCGCGCACCGCCAGCACCGCCGACTGCACCGGGCGGTTGATGCTGCGCAGGATCAGCCAGCCACAGCCGAACAGCAACACCATGGACAGCAGCAGTGACACCGCAAACGCCAGCTTGGCGGAGGCCATTTCCGCCTCGGCCTGCGCCCGGTTGTGGCGGCCCTCGTCCAGCACATCGTTGACGATGGCCGTCACCGAGCTGCCCAGCTCGGTGCCCACCTGGCGCCACGGCTCCATCGCCGCCGACAGTTGCGGCGGCGTCATTCCCGGCGCCACCCGCACCGCGTGCACCCGGTCCAGCAGCAGCAGGTATTGCTCGAACAGCGTGTCAAAGCGTTGCAGGTTGGCCAGGTCCTCGGGATGACGCAGTTGCGACTTCAGCTGCCGCAGCAGCTGGCGCAGCTTGTGCGAGGTTTCGCGGGTACGCAGCCGCGCCTGCAGCTGGAAGCTGCCGTCCTGCTCGTACACCTGCAGGATGTCGTCGATACGCAGATCCTTGAACGTGCTGCGGATATTTGCCACCAGCCCCAGCCGCGGGATGATGGTTTCATTGACCACGTCCAGCTTGGCATCGGCCGCCCGCAAGGCGTTCAGGCCCACCATGCTGGGCACCAGCGCCGCCAGCAGGGCCAGAACGGTAAAACACAACAACTTCAGTTTGATGGTCATCGTCACACTCCAGAAGAGGGGTCAAGCCGGTTAACGTCGTGGGCATTACGCTTGCTGGATTTCCTGTCATTGCGTGCGGGTGGCCGCCTGCGGGCGGCTCGTATGGTGATGCGGCAAGGTGTGCGCTATCCCGCCACCATTGCTGATGCGCATGACGTATAGCCGGCGGCGCCCTGTGTCAGCCTTGATCCACATCTAGCAATTCACGATGGCGCGCGGTTCGGCGGGATCGCCACCGCCGCCGCGGCGCAAAAAAAAAGCGCCCCGAGGGGCGCCGAAGAAGATTGCAGAAAAAGTCCGCAAACTTGGAGAAGTCGTCAGCAAGGCACTTCCGCGTTCTTGCGGGCGTAGTACCAGCCGTTGATCAGCAGGCAGCTGACGTAGAAGGCGATGAAGGCGTACAGCGCGGCATCGACACCGCCGGTCAGCGCGATCGAAGTACCGTAGCTTTTCGGGATGAAGAAGCCACCGTAGGCACCGATGGCACCGGAGAAGCCCAGTACCGCCGCGGCTTCCTTGGTGGCGTCGGCGACCGCTTTTTTCTGCGCCGCGTCGCCCTTGCCAGCCATGCGCTGGTGCAGGGTCAGGAAGATGGCCGGTACCTGCATGAAGGTGGAGCCGTTACCGATACCGGTCAGCGCGAACAGGCACAGGAACATGGCGAAGAAGCCCTGGAAGTTGCCACCCTGGCCGCCGTGCGGCAGGAAGTTGAGCACGCCGAATACTGCTGCGATCATCAGTGCGAACACCACTTGGGTCACCTTGGCGCCGCCCATCTTGTCCGACAGCCAGCCACCAACCGGACGCGCCAGCGCGCCAACCAGCGGGCCGAAGAACACGTACTTGCTCGGGTCAACATCCGGGAACTGGCCTTTCATCAGCAGCGGGAAGCCGGCAGCAAAACCGATGAAGGAACCGAAGGTGCCGATGTACAGCCAGCACATCAGCCAGTTGTGCTTGCGCTTGAAGATCACGGCCTGGTCGGCAAACGAGGCCTTGGCCGAGGCGATGTCGTTCATGCCGAACCATGCGGCCAACGTCGACAGCACGATGAACGGCACCCACACGAAGCCGGCGTTCTGCAGCCACATCTGCTTGGTGGCCTCGCCCTTGACCCAGGTCTGTGGCTCGCCGCCGAAGCCGCCAAACAGGCCCATGGTGATCACGATCGGCACCACGAACTGCACCACCGACACGCCGAGGTTACCCAGGCCGGCGTTCAGCCCCAGCGCGGTCCCCTTCTCTGCCTTCGGGTAGAAGAAGCTGATGTTGGACATCGAGGAGCTGAAGTTGCCGCCACCGAAGCCGCACAGCAACGCCAGGATCAGCATGGTCACGTAACTGGTGTTCGGGTCCTGCACCGCGAAGCCGATGCCGATCGCCGGGATTAGCAGGCTGGCGGTGGAGATGGCTGTCCAGCGACGACCGCCGAAGATCGGCACCATGAAGGAGTAGAAAATGCGCAGCGTGGCGCCGGACAGCGCCGGCAAGGCCGCTAGCCAGAACAGCTGGTTCTGGGTGTAGCTGAAGCCGATGTTGGGCATGTTCAGCACTGCCACGCTCCACACCTGCCAGATGATGAAGGCCAGCGTCAGCGCCGGGATGGACAGCCACAGATTGCGGCGGGCGACGGCTTTGCCGTCTTGCTGCCAGAAGCTGGGGCTTTCCGGCTCCCAGCGGGTCAGAACATGAGACGAACTTTGTGACATTTTGTCATCCTCCCTGAAGGGTGGCCCCTGCCACCCCTTAAATTTCATTACGACACATCACCCGGCGCCAGCCGGATATCAACGTTCCGCCATGGTCAGCTTTGCGCTCTTGGCAAACGATGCCTCGGCCGCTTCCTCTTTCTGGCGCACGGCGCGGAAGGAGAAGTGCATCCAGATCAGCGACACGCAGACGGTGCCGTACAGCAGCATGAAGGAGCTGGAGCGCACCCCGGTCAGGTCGACCAGCGCACCGAACATGATCGGCAACAGGAAGCCACCCAGGCCACCGGCGAGGCCGACCACGCCGGACACCGCACCGATGTTGTCGGGGAACTCGTCGGCAATGAACTTGAACACCGAGGCCTTGCCGATTGCCATCGCCACGCCGACGGCGAACAGGATCACCGTGAACATGGTGGTACCGAGGCCGAGGTGGAAGCTTTGCGGGCCGTTGATGGTCTGGATCACGAACGCGGTCTGCGGGTAGGACAGGATGAAGAAGGCCACCCAGCACACCCACATCACGCCCCAGGTCACCTTGTAGGCGCCGTACTTGTCCGACAGCCAGCCACCGACCGCGCGCAGCACACCGCCGGGCAACGAGAAACAGGCGGCCAGGAAGGCGGCGTGCTTGATATCGAAGCCGTATTCGCCGACGTAGTACTTGGTCATCCACAGCGCCAGCGCGACATAGCCGCCGAACACCACCGAGTAGTACTGGCAGTAGCGCAGCACCGCCGGGTCTTTCATCAACGCCCACTGCTGTGCCAGCGAGGTCTTGCTGGTCACCAGGTGCTTGGGGTCGTGGAAGGAGAAGAACCAGAACAGGATGGCGGTAATCAGCATGATCACCGCGTAGACGGTCGGTACCATCTGCCAGCCGGCGGCGGCGATGATGCCGGGCGCGATCAGCTTGGTCAGCGAAGAACCGGCGTTACCGGCGCCGAACACGCCCATCGCCATGCCCTGCTGCTCCTTGCGGAACCAGCGCGCCACGTAGGGGGTGCCCACCGAGAACGAGCCGCCGGCGAGACCGACGCAGAGGCCGATGGCGAGGAAGTGCCAGTAGGCGGTGGCAAACTGCATCGCGTAGATCGGGATCACGCAGGTCAGCATCAGCAGGAACAGGACGATGCGGCCGCCGAAGCGGTCGGTCCAGATGCCCAGCGGCACCCGCACCAGCGAACCGGTCAGCACCGGCGTTGCCGCCAGGATGCCGAACTGGGTTTCCGACAGGCCGAGCTGTTCCTTGATCGGAATGCCCAATACCGCAAACATCATCCAGATCATGAAGCACACGGTAAACGCCACCGTGCTGGAGGCCAGCACAGCGTATTGCTTGTAAGTATTCGAAGCCATGGTGAGCTACCCGCGCGATTAGTACAGCTCACACCTTACGCCGCCGCGCATGCGGCCAACATTCGCCACAGGGTTAAACCCTACAACGATTAAGGGTTAGCCGCACAAGGCCGTTTGGCGGGGGAAACTAGTTCGAAAGGAGGAGTTGGCCGCCAGCGGACAAACGGCGGCCGGCTGCCCGCCATCGCGCGAATCGGCTATGATGAAGACATCGTGATGCTGCCTGCCGCCGCATCACGTTTTGCATTGTGCGGGAGCCTCCCGCCAGACCCATTGAAGGAGCGACCATGAGCAGCCTGCCGGCGATCACCCTGTCCAGCCTGGACCACTTGCGTCTGACCAACCTGATCGAACGGGTTTCGGTCAAGGATTTTCCGGGGGTGACCGCACTGGAAGCAGAGCTCGACCGCGCCGAGGTGGTCGAACCTCGGGACATGCCGGCCGATGTGATCAGTATGAACAGCCGCGCCAGCATCCGCCTGCACAACAGCGGCGAGGCGCGCGAGATCACGCTGTGCTACCCGGCCGACGCCGATGCCGACAACGGCCGCATTTCCATCCTGGCGCCGATCGGCAGCGCGCTGCTGGGGCTGGCCGTCGGCCAGCAGATCGACTGGCCGCTGCCGGATGGCAGCCACACCCGCATCGAGGTGCTGGCGGTCAGCTACCAGCCGGAAGCCGACGGCGACTACCTGCGCTGACACCGACGCAGGCAAAAAACAAAAACGTTGGCCGCAATCGCGAGATTGCGGCCAACGTTTTGTCTTGCGGCAAACCGCCACGGTTTACCAGCAGCGCTTGATCAGCCCCGCCAGCTGCACCAGCCGGCCGTGGAAGAAGTGACCGGCCTCCGGCAGTACGATCACCGGCAGATGTTGCGGCCGCGCCCATACCATCACGTTTTCCAGCGGCACCACCTCGTCCGCCTCGCCGTGGATCACCAGCGTATCGGCCGGCACCTCCGGCGTCGGAATCTCGTACTTGCCCACCGCCGGCCCCATCAGCAACAGCTTGTCGGCGTCGATACGGGCACGGGTGCGTGCTGCGACGAAGCCGCCGAAGGAGAAGCCGGCCAGTGCCAGCGGCAGCGCGCCGTGCTGCTGGCGTGCGTAATCGACCACCGCGATCACGTCGTCGACCTCGCCGATGCCGTGATCGTGGTTGCCGCCACTGCTGCCGACGCCGCGCAGGTTGGGCAGGTAGCAGGTATAGCCCAGCTGCGACAGCGCCTTGGCCGCGGTCTGGATCACCTTGTTGGTATTGGTGCCGCCTTGCGTCGGATTGGGGTGGCACACCACGGCGATGCCGGTCTGCTCGCCCGCCGCGGGGATGACGATGGTTTCGAGCGCGCCGACCGGGCCGGCGATGTCGATCTTCTGCATCGCTTTCAGCATCAGATTTTCAGCCTTTCCACGATACGGCCATGGACCATGTGCTCTTCGACGATCTCGTCGATGTCGGCCTTGTCGATGAAGGTGTACCAGGTCTCCTGCGGGTACACCACCAGCACCGGGCCTTCGTCGCAGCGGCCGAGACAGCCGGCCTTGTTGACGCGAATCTGGCCGCTGCCGTTGAGGCCGCGCGCCTTGATCTGGTCTTTCATATAGCCCAGCAGCTCGCTGGAACCGAAGTTGTTGCAGCACATTTCGCCTTCGGCGCGCTGGTTACAGCAGACAAAAACATGTTTGTCGAAAAAGCTCATCGGGATTCCCTGTCTAGACCTGCGGCCAAGCTTGCAAGGTTGGCCGCAACAAATGGCTTAACCGTCGGCGTCGGCCCAGCCGGTGACGCCGTGTATCGCCGCGTTGTCGAATTTGGCGTGCATGCCCAGCCACGCCAGCCGCACCTTGCCGGTGGGGCCGTTACGGTGCTTGCCGATAATGGCTTCCGCCAGGCCCTTGTCCGGCGAATCGGGGTTGTAGTACTCGTCGCGGTACATGAAGATGATGATGTCCGCATCCTGCTCGATGGCGCCGGATTCGCGCAAGTCGGACATCATTGGCCGCTTGTCGGTACGCTGCTCCACGCTACGCGACAGCTGCGACAGCGCGATCACCGGCACCTGCAGCTCCTTGGCCAGGCCCTTCAGGCCGCGCGAGATCTCGCCCAGCTCGGAGGCGCGGTTGTCGCTGCGGCCGGAGCCCGACATCAGCTGCATGTAGTCGATCACGATCAGGCCGAGCTTGCCGCCGTGCTGGCGCGCCAGCCGCCGCGCGCGCGCGCGCAGCTCCAGCGCGGTCAGCGCCGGGGTTTCGTCGATGTACATCGGCGCATCGGACAGCTTGCCGATGGCGTAGGTCAGCTTCTGCCAGTCCTCGTCGCCGAGCTTGCCGGTACGCAGGATGTGCTGGTCCAGCCGGCCGACCGAACCCAGCATCCGCATCACCAGCTGGGTGCCACCCATTTCCATCGAGAACACCGCCACCGGCAGGCCGGCCTCGATCGCCACGTGTTCGGCAATGTTCATCGAGAACGCGGTCTTGCCCATCGACGGACGGCCGGCGACGATTACGAGGTCCCCCGGCTGCAGGCCGGAGGTCTTGGCGTCGAGATCGGTAAAGCCGGTCGGCACGCCGGTGACCTCGTCCGGATTGTCCCGGCTGTACAGCATGTCGATGCGCTCGACCACCTCTTTCAGCAGCGCCGGCATTTCCAGGAAGCCCTGCTTGGACTTGGCGGTGGATTCCGCGATCTGGAACACCTTGCCCTCGGCCTCGTCCAGCAGCTGCGCCGCATCGCGGCCCAGCGGGTTGTAGGCCGATTCGGCGATCTCGGTGCCGACCAGTGCCAGCGAGCGCATCACCGAGCGCTCGCGCACGATCTCGGCGTAGCGGCGGATGTTGGCCGCCGACGGCGTGTTCTGCGCCAGCATCGCGAGGTAAGCCAGGCCGCCGACGCTGCCCAGCTCGGCATTCTTGTCCAGGCTTTCGGAGACGGTCACCACGTCCGCCGGACGCGCGATGTCGACCAGTCTGGCGATGTGCTTGAAGATCACGCGGTGATCGTGGCGGTAGAAATCGGCCTCGGTCAGCAGATCGGCAATCTTTTCCCAGGCGCTGTTGTCCAGCAGCAGGCCGCCGAGTACCGATTGTTCGGCCTCGATCGAGTGTGGCGGCGTGCGGATGGCCGCCACCGAGGAGTCGTTGAAATCGTAGTCGCTCATAAAGCTTGGGGTATCCGGTGATGCCATTTAGCCGTGGCGCGGCCGACCACGGGTGCGCGCGAGCGCACACCACAAGGTTGGCCGCTGCCAGGCAGGAGAGAGCGTGATTCTAACAGTTTTTGCCGGCGACAAAGCCGGAAGACCACGCCCACTGGAAGTTATAACCGCCCAGCCAGCCGGTGATGTCGACCACCTCGCCGATGAAGAACAGCCCCGGCACCTCATTCGCCATCATCGTCTTGGACGACAGTGCCTTGGTGGACACCCCGCCGCGGGTGACCTCGGCCTTCTTGTAGCCCTGGGTGCCGTTGGGCAGCACGCGCCAGTTGTGCAGCGTCTCCGCCAGCTGGTGGCGCTTTTTCGGTGACAGGTCGCGGCCACGCACATTGGCGCCCTGCCCGTCCAGCCACGCCTCGGCAAAACGCTTCGGCCAGCCCAGCTCGCCCATGGCGTTGGCCAGTAGCTGTTCGCTGCCGGCGCGTTCTTCCAGCCACGCCTCGGCATCCAGATCCGGCAGCAAGTCGATGACGATCTCCTGCCCCGGCTGCCAGTAGCTGGAAATCTGCAGGATGGCCGGCCCGGACAGGCCCTTGTGGGTGAACAGCACGTTTTCGCGGAAGCGCACCTTGCCGATGCGCACCTCGGTATCCAGCGATACCCCGGCCAGCGGCGCAAAGCGGGCCGCATCCTCGACGTGGAAGGTCAGCGGCACCAGCGCCGGATCGAGCTTTGTTACCGGCAGGCCGAACTGCTCGGCGATCTGGTAGCCGAAGGCGGTGGCCCAGATCTGCGGGATCGACAGCCCGCCGGTGGCGATCACCAGCGATTCGCAACTGAAGCTGCCGGCGCTGGTTGCAAGCTGGAACGCCTCGTTGCGGCCAACCTGGTGCACGCTCACGCCCATGCGGCGGTCGACGTTGGCCGCACGGCACTCGGCATCGAGCATGTCGATCAGTTGCTGGCTACTGTCGTCGCAGAACAGCTGTCCCAGCTTTTTCTCGTGATAGGCGATACCGTAGCGCTCCATCAGCGCGATGAAATGCTGCGGCGTGTACTGTGCCAGTGCCGAGCGGCAAAAATTCGGATTCTCCGACACATAGCAGTCATGACGGGCGTGCACATTGGTGAAGTTGCTGCGCCCGCCACCGGAAATGCGGATCTTCTCCGCCAGCTTGGCGGCGTGATCCAGCAGCAGCACGCGGCGGCCGCGCTGACCGGCGGTGGCAGCACACATCATGCCGGCGGCGCCGGCGCCGATCACAATTACGTCGAAATGCACAAAGCGAACCTTTAGTGTAGTGATTTAGTCAAGAATTGGCGCATTCGCACAATTACAGTAAACTTCATTGGTCGAACAGCGCATGCTGTTTTACTTTTTAACTCTGGAGAGCACGATGGAACACAAACTGCCCGAACTGCCGTACGCGCTGGACGCCCTGGCACCGATCATTTCCAAGGAAACCCTGGAATTCCACTACGGCAAGCATCACCAGACCTACATCACCAACCTGAACAACCTGATCAAGGGTACCGAGTTCGAGAACGCCTCGCTGGAAGAAATCGTCAAGAAATCCTCCGGTGGCATCTTCAACAACGCCGCCCAGGTGTGGAACCACACTTTCTACTGGTTCGGTCTGGCACCGAACGCCGGTGGCGAGCCGACCGGCGCGCTGGCTGACGCCATCAACGCCAAGTGGGGTTCGTTCGACGAATTCAAGAAAGCCTTTGCTGCCTGTGCCGTTGGCACCTTCGGCTCCGGCTGGGCCTGGCTGGTGAAAAACACCGACGGCAGCCTGGATCTGGTTTCCACCAGTAACGCCGCTACCCCGCTGACCACCGACAAGCAGCCACTGCTGACTTGCGACGTGTGGGAACACGCTTACTACATCGACTACCGCAACAGCCGTCCGAACTACCTGGAAGGCTTCTGGAAGCTGGTGAACTGGGACTTCGTGGCGAAAAACTTCGCTGCCTGATCCCTGCCCTGAGGGCAAAACCAGAAAAGGCCCCTTGCGGGGCCTTTTTGCTTGCTGCCGGTTTACTGATCCGCCGGCTGCTGGCTGATCATCACCTTGTCGCGATTGCGCAGCTCATCCAGGTAGGAGATCAGCACCGTATTGGCCGACATCTCGCCCAGTACGCCTTTCAGCTGCGCCAGTTCCGGCGCCGAAGCGGTCGGTGCCTTGTCGACGCTGTCGATGCGATAGATCACGTAGTCGCCATTGTCGCGACGGGCACCGGCAAACGCCGGCAGCTTGCCAACGTTGGCCGCAAACACCGCGCGCAGCTCCGGTACGGCCATGCCGTTGGCGGCACGACGCGACACCTTGCGCAACGCGCCCCAGCTCTGGCCATCCAGCCCCTTGCCGGCCTTGAAGTCGGCCACCAGTTGCAGGCCGCGCTTCTCGGCACGGTTGGCCGCCTCACGCGCGGTCAGCTCGGCGCGCACTTGCGCCTGCACCTCGGTCAACGGCTTCTGGCGCTGCGGCTGGTACTGCTTCACGCGCAGTACCACCGCATTGCTGGCCGACAGTTCCACCGGCTCGCTGTTGTGCTTCTTCTTCAGCACATCGTCACCGTAGACCGCTTCCAGCACCTTGGCATTGCCCAGCACCGCGTCACCGGCGATACCGCTGCGGCTCATCGCCGGCCCGGTTTTCACTGTCAGCTTCAGCTGTTCGGCCAGTGCCTGCAGCGAGTCCGGCTGCTGGTAGGCAAGATCACCCATCTTCTCCAGCTGTGCACGATAGCTGGCACCGGCCTTGTCACGCTTCAGCTTCTCGATCACCGCCGCCTTCTGGCCGGCGAAATCGACCGCCTTCACTTCATCCAGTTTCAGGATGTGGAAGCCGAACTCGGTTTCCACCACGGCACTGATCTGGCCCGGCTGCAGCGCGAAGGCGGCCTCCTCGAATGGCTTGACCATCGCGCCACGGCCGAAGAAGCCGAGGTCACCGCCCTGCTCGGCCGAGCCCGGATCCTGCGAACGGGCCTTGGCCAGCGCGGCAAAGCCGGCCGGATTGGTCTTGAGCTGCTGCAGCAGCGCTTCCGCCTGCGCCTTCACCGCCGCCTTGGCTTCCGGCTTCGCCGCCGCATCCACGGTCAACAGGATATGCGACACGCGGCGCTCTTCGCTGCCGAATTCCGTCTTGTGCTTGTCGAAGTATGCCTGCGCCTCGGCATCGCTGACCATCTGCGTCGCCGCCACCTCATCCAGCGACAGCGACACGTACTCGATCACCGCCGATTCCGGCTCCAGGTAGCGCGTCTTGTTGCTGTCGTAGTAGGCCTTGACGGCAGCGTCGTCAATCTTGACGTCGGCGGCAAAGCCGGCCGGCGTGATCAGCACTTCGCGCACTTCACGCGATTCGCCGAACAGCGCGCCCATGCGGGCGAGCACGCTGGACGACACGAAATGGGTATTCAGGTACGGCGTGATCTGCGTCTGCAGCATCAGGTCGCGGCGGACGTCAGCTTCGAAATCCTCTGCCGAGCGGTAGCGGCTCTTGATGAATTCGGCGTAACGGGCCTGACTGAACTTACCGTTTTCCTGGAACGTCGGAATGGTGGCAATCGCCTGGCGCAGCTGCTCCACGCTCGGCGTGATGCCGTTGCGCTCAGCCGCAGCAATCAGCAGTTGCTGGCGAATCAGGTTCTCCAGCACCGCCTGGCGGGTCGCGGCGTTGGCCGGCTGGCCTTCCAGCTGGCGCTCGACATCGCGGGCAAAAATCTTGTTGTCGCCGACTTTGGCCAGGAAAGGCTCGTCAACGGCAGCGGTATAGCTACCAACGCCAAAGCCGACAAAGGTCAGCGCTACCGCGCCAAGGATGACTTTGATCGCCGTTTGATTGTTCTGGACAAAATTGAACATGGATTCGGTTTGTTACCAAAAAAACAAGGTGAACGGTTTTGCCGTTCACCTTGTTGTTTGTCTGGCGGAGTCTGCGGCCGGGGCCGCAACACTTGCTGCCTCAAGCCTTCAAGTGCACTCCCCTCACAATACGACAGGACGGGAACCAACCTGTCTCCCGGTTACCCGGGAATGTGCACTCTTACAGCGCGTCTTTCAGTGCCTTGCCGGCACGGAATTTCGGAGACTTGGCAGCAGCGATAGTGATGGTTTCGCCCGTTTTCGGGTTGCGGCCACTACGCTCTGCGCGTTCACCAACATAGAAAGTACCAAAGCCTACAACAGTAACGGTATCGCCAGCCTTCAGCGCGTCAGTTACGGCATCGATCATGCCATCCAGCGCTTTGCCAGCAGCTGCTTTAGAAATGTCTGCTTTGGCGGCAATCGCGTCAATCAGTTCAGACTTGTTCACGTTAAGTCCCCTTTCGTCGTTCTCGGTGTACGTAGTACTGAAATAAACCGCTAGCTTTATAACAAGGCCAAAAACCTTGTGTCAAGCGGCTTCCAGCTGGGGTCAAGCCTGAATCAACCCCTTCTGGAAGCCGATGCTAGCGCGCTTTTCCAGCTAAATCAAAACAAAGCGTCATCAGTGCGTTACAACAGGGGCATTTTGCACATCATCCGCCGCCGGATTTGCAACAGTCGGTGCGGCATCGGCCAGTGGCTCCGGCGCATGCTCCAGCGCCAGCGCCAGCACCTCGTCAAACCACTTCACCGGATGGATTTCCAGCTTGCTCTTGATGTTGGCCGGGATCTCGGCCAGATCCTTGACGTTGTTCTTCGGAATCAGCACGTGCTTGATGCCGCCACGCTGCGCCGCCAGCAGCTTTTCCTTGAGACCGCCGATGGGCAGCACCTCGCCACGCAGGGTGATCTCGCCGGTCATCGCCACGTCGGCACGCACCGGGATACCGGTCAGCACCGAAACCAGCGCGGTGGCCATGGCAGCGCCCGCAGAAGGGCCATCTTTTGGGGTCGCCCCTTCTGGCACGTGAATGTGCATGTCGTGCTTCTCGTAGAAGTCAGGACGGATACCCAGTTGCGCGGCACGACTGCGCACCACGGTCAGCGCCGCGGTAATCGACTCCTGCATCACCTCGCCCAGCTGGCCGGTACGGATGATGTTGCCCTTGCCCGGCAATGCCGCCGCCTCGATGGTCAGCAATTCGCCGCCAACTTCGGTCCACGCCAGACCGGTAACCTGGCCGATGCGGTTCTGCTCTTCGGCGACGCCGTATTCGAAACGCTGCACCCCCAGATACTTGTCGAGGTTCTTCGGCGTGACCGTCACCTTGCTGGTCTTGCCGTCCTTCTTCAGTGACTGCTGGGTCACCACCTTGCGGCATATCTTGGCAATCTCGCGGTCGAGACTGCGCACCCCGGCCTCGCGGGTGTAGTAACGCACGATGTCACGGATCGCGGCCTCCTGGATCACCAGCTCGCCTTCGGCAACGCCGTTGGCCTTCACCTGCTTGTCGACCAGATACTTGACGGCGATGCTGACCTTCTCGTCCTCGGTGTAGCCGGAAAGACGGATGATCTCCATGCGGTCCAGTAGCGCCGGCGGAATGTTCAGCGAGTTGGCGGTTGCCACGAACATCACGTCGGACAGGTCAAAGTCGACCTCGGCGTAATGATCGACGAAAGCGTGATTCTGTTCCGGATCCAGCACTTCCAGCAGTGCCGACGACGGATCGCCACGGAAATCGGCGCCCATCTTGTCCACTTCATCCAGCAGGAACAGCGGGTTCTTCACGCCGGCCTTGCTCATGTTCTGCAGCACCTTGCCCGGCATCGAGCCGATATAGGTACGACGGTGACCACGAATCTCGGACTCGTCACGCACGCCGCCCAGCGCCATGCGCACGAACTTGCGGTTGGTGGCGCGGGCAATCGACTGCCCCAGCGAGGTCTTGCCTACACCGGGCGGCCCGACCAGGCACAGGATCGGCGCCTTGAGCTTGTCGACACGCTTCTGCACCGCGAGGTATTCCAGGATGCGCTCCTTGACCTTTTCCAGGCCAAAGTGGTCTTCGTCGAGGATGGCTTCGGCGGCATCGATTTCCTTGCTGACCTTGGTTTTCTTTTTCCACGGCAGATCAAGCAGGGTTTCGATGTAGTTGCGCACCACGGTGGCTTCGGCGGACATCGGCGACATCATCTTGAGCTTTTTCAGCTCGGCCATCACCTTGTCCTTGGCCTCTTTCGTCATGCCGGCCAGCTTGATTTTCTTCTCAAGCTCGTCGATCTCGCTGGCTTCGTCGTCCTCGCCCAGTTCTTTCTGGATCGCCTTGACCTGCTCGTTCAGGTAGTACTCGCGCTGGCTCTTTTCCATCTGGCGCTTGACGCGGCCGCGGATGCGTTTCTCCACCTGCAGGATGTCGATCTCGCTTTCCATCAGCCCCAGCAGGTGCTCGATGCGGACCTGGATGTCGAACATCTCCAGGATTTCCTGCTTCTGCTCCAGCTTCAGCGGCAGGTGCGCGACGATGGTGTCGGCCAGACGGCCGGCACGGTCGATGCCATTCAGCGAGGACAGGATCTCGCTCGGGATCTTCTTGTTCAGTTTGACGAACTGCTCGAACTGGGCCAGCAGCGCACGACGCAGCGCTTCCACTTCGGCGGTGTCGGCGCCGTCCAGAGCAACCGGCGTGATGTCGGCGGTGAAATACTCGTCGGCATCGCCATGCACCAGATCGACCTTGGCACGCTGCCGGCCCTCGACCAGCACCTTGACCGTGCCGTCGGGCAGCTTGAGCATTTGCAGAATGGTCGCCACGGTGCCGATGGCATGCAGATCCTCGGCAGACGGTTCATCCTTGGAGGCCGAGCGCTGGGCTACCAGCAGGATTTGCTTGCCATCATCCATCGCCTTTTCCAGCGCACGGATGGACTTGGCACGCCCGACAAACAGGGGAATGACCATGTGGGGGAAGACAACGACATCGCGCAGCGGCAGCAGCGGCAGCGTGGCTTTATCAATGAGTTCGGTGGTTTGGGGCATATCACCTAACCTTAACAGGGAGGAATTCAGTTGCGATTACAGATAAGGGCATGTTGACACTTATCAAGCATGCTAATGCAGATCGCTGCACTTTTAAAATAAAAAACCGCCGGTAACGGCGGTTTTCGGGGAGCGCAGAGCAATCAGGCGGACTGTGCCGTCTGGTCGTCAGTGTCCTGATAGATGAACAGCGGCTTGTCGCCCTTCTCGATCACCTTTTCGTCAACCACCACGCGGGTCACGCCATCCAGCGACGGCAGCTCGTACATGGTGTCCAGCAGCGCACGCTCCAGAATAGAACGCAGACCACGGGCGCCGGTCTTGCGGATCAGCGCCTGCTTGGCGATCAGCCGCAGTGCGGAAGGACGCACTTCAAGATCAACCTTCTCCATCGAGAACAGGCGCTGGTACTGCTTGATCAGCGCATTCTTCGGTTGGGTCAGGATATTGACCAGTGCCTCTTCGTCCAGCTCTTCCAGCGTCGCGACCACCGGCAGACGGCCGATCAGCTCCGGAATCAGGCCGAAACGGATCAGGTCTTCCGGCTCGACATCCTGGAACAGCGCCGACAGCGATTTGCCGCCATCCTTGGAGGTCACTTCGGCACCGAAACCGATACCTCCCTTTTCCGAGCGACGGCGGATGATCTTTTCCAGACCATCGAACGCGCCACCGCAAATGAACAGGATATTGGTGGTATCGACCTGGATGAACTCCTGGTTCGGATGCTTGCGCCCACCCTGCGGCGGCACCGAGGCAACCGTACCCTCGATCAGTTTCAGCAAGGCCTGCTGCACGCCCTCTCCCGATACGTCGCGGGTAATGGACGGGTTTTCGGACTTGCGCGAAATCTTGTCGATTTCATCCAGATACACGATGCCGCGCTGCGCCTTTTCCGGGTCGTAGTCGCACTTCTGCAGCAGCTTCTGGATGATGTGCTCGACATCTTCACCGACATAACCCGCTTCGGTCAGGGTCGTGGCATCGGCAATCACAAACGGCACGTCCAGCAACCGCGCCAGTGTTTGCGCCAGCAGCGTCTTGCCAGAACCGGTCGGACCGATCAGCAGGATGTTGCTCTTCGCCAGTTCGACGTCGTCCTTGCTACTCGCCGTGTACAAACGCTTGTAGTGGTTGTACACCGCAACCGACAGGGTTTTCTTCGCTTGTTCCTGGCCGATGATGTGCTGGTCCAGGCTGGCGCGGATTTCCTGCGGCGTCGGCAACTTGGCCGCCACCTCTTCCGGCGTGGCCGCATCGCCCAGCTTGGCTTCCAGCTCTTCGTGAATGATGTCGGTACACAGGTCGACACATTCATTGCAAATGTAGACCTGTGGCCCGGCGATCAGACGCTGCACTTCGTGCTGGCTCTTGCCGCAGAAAGAGCAGTAAAGCAGTTTTTCGCTGTTTTTGTCAGCCATTCACACCATTCCCGAATTAGGCAGCCACTTCGGCACGCGAAGTCAGCACTTTGTCGATCAGACCGTAAGCCAGCGCCTGCTCCGCGGACATGAAATTGTCGCGCTCGGTATCGGCCTGGATCTGTTCCAGCGCCTGACCAGTATGCTTGGCCAGCAATTCATTCATCAGCAACTTGGTTTTCACCAGTTCGCGCGCATGAATCTCGATATCGGTCACCTGACCGCTCAGACCGCCGCCGTACAGCAACGGTTGGTGAATCATCACCCGGCTATGCGGCAGCGTGAAACGCTTGCCCTTGGCACCGGCGGACAGCAGGAATGCACCCATGCTGGCGGCCTGGCCAATGCAGAGGGTCGAAATATCCGGCTTGATGAAGTTCATCGTGTCGTAAATCGACATGCCGGCGGTAATCGACCCCCCCGGGGAGTTGATGTACAGATAGATGTCCTTGTCCGGGTTCTCCGACTCCAGGAACAGCATCTGTGCCACGACCAGATTGGCCGACTCATCGGTGACAGGCCCGACCAGGAAAATGATACGTTCCTTGAGCAGGCGGGAGAAGATGTCATAGGCGCGCTCGCCACGACCGCTCTGCTCCACCACCATGGGCACCAGCCCCAAACCTTGCGGTTCAATCATCGATTTCATCGACCTCTCCGGATTACAGTTGATTATTGGCCGTTATTGCCCATCAAGGCATCAAACGACAGTTCCTTCTCGACAACATTGGCACGGGACAGCACAAATTCAACCACGTTGTCTTCAAGAACCATCGAAGTCGGGCCTTCCAGGCGGTCCGGGCTGGCGTAGTACCAGCTCAGCACGTCTTCCGGCTGCTCGTAGCTGTCGGCGAACTCTTCGATCATGGCCTTGACTTGCTCAGGCTTGGCTTCCAGCTTGTTGGCTTCCACCACTTCCGCCAGGATCAGGCCCAGAGCCACGCGGCGCTCGGCTTGCTGGGTGAACAGGTCGGCCGGCAGCGGCATGTCTTTCATGGCCATGCCGCGCTGTTCCAGGTCCTTGCGGGCCTGTTCCATCAGGCGGCCAACTTCCAGCTCGACCAGCGACTTCGGCAACTCGATGGTGGTCGCATCCAGCAGCACCTGCATTACCGCTTCCTTGTTGCGGGCGGTCAGGCGACGCTTGACTTCACGCTCGACGTTCTTGCGGATTTCAGCGCGCATTTTGCTGATGTCGCCGTCGGCGATGCCCAGCTGCTTGGCCAGCTCTTCGTTGACTTCCGGCAGTTGTGCTTCGGCAACGCTCTTCAGGGTGATGTCGAAGACTGCAGTCTTACCGGCAACATCCTTGCCATGGTAATCCTCTGGGAAGTTCACGGTCACGCTGACGGTTTCGCCTTCCTTCAGGCCTTTCACGCCGTTTTCGAAGTCAGCCAGCATCTGGCCCTGGCCGATCATGAACGGGAAGTTTTCAGCGGAGCCGCCTTCGAAGGCCACGCCGTCGATGCTACCCTTGAAGTCGATGATTACGCGATCGCCTTCGGCAGCCGCACGTTCAACGTGATTGAAGCGGGTGCGTTGCTTGCGCAGGATGTCGATGGTCTTGTCAATTTCGGCGTCGGTTACTGGGGTGTTCGCCTTTTCAACGTCCTTGCCGGCCAGTTCGCCCACCACAACTTCCGGATAAACCTCGAAAGTAGCGGCAAACTTGAAGCTTTCGGCGTCGCCAGCGGCATCAACCGATTCAAAACGCGGGTAACCGGCTACGCGCAGCTTTTGCTCGACGGCAGCCTTGTAGAAACCTTGTTGCACTTGCTCGCCCAGCACTTCTTCACGAACCTGCGCGCCATAGTTCATTTCAACGATCTTGGCCGGGGCTTTGCCTGGACGGAAACCCTGAATTTTGGCCGTGCGTGCCACGCGCTTCAGGCGCTCGGCAACTTGTGCGTCGATTGCCGCCATTGGCAAGGCAATGCTCATGCGACGCTCAAGGCCGCTCAACGTTTCCAATTGTACTTGCATGTCCAATCCTTAGATTTAAAGGTGTGGGAGATTAAAGCCAGAGACAAAAAGCAAGATGGCGGAACATTTTACAAGAACCGGCTGAATCTGCTTTTTGCACCAATTCAGAGGTATTGCCGAAGGCGGATCAGTCAGGGCGCCGCCCCGCTCGCCCGCATTCTGGCGACAAAAGCAAGGGATGAGTATAGCACGCAGCCACCAAATGAACAGTGCATCGCGCTTGCGGCCAAGTGCGCACCAATCCAGGTGCGTAAAAACAAAAAACCGCCGAAACCTTTGCTGTGCTTGGGTTTGAGCGGTTTAGTGTTTTCCATGAAGCAATGTAGTGGTGCGAAAGGAGAGACTCGCGAACCCGCTTGACACAAGGCAACCGGCTGATTTTGGGACACTTATGGGACACTGGCTCAACAGCCAGCCACTCCGCAGGCACTCCATCATCACTGCTCAAACTCAGGCATCAAGACAAGACCGGGCAGCCTTGTAAATATTCCTTTATATACATCCCGGGATGGGACAAACAAGCTGGGACGAATTGTACCGCCTATCGCCCCACGAACCAAGGCTTCGCTTCAGGCCAAGGCGCGTGACACACCCTAACCTTTCTTGCCAAAAATCTCAATACGAGATAAATTGACCATATGCGGGTAATCTCAAACAAAGCCTTGTTGGTCTTTTCTGCGGCCCACCAGCCCGCGGCAGAACCACTGCAAGCATGGCGAACCGTGATCGAGTCTCGACCCTTCGCCAACTTTGCCGATCTGAAGTCGGCCTTCAACGCCACGGACAAAGTCGGGGACTACTACGTTTTCGACATTGGCGGAAACAAGTACAGGGTAATCGCTGCCATCCATTTCAACCGGCAGATGCTGTACGTCAGGCACGTTTTCACACACAAGGAGTACGACAAATGGAAACCATGAACATTGCCGAGATCGCCGCCCACTTTGGCGCGCTGAGCCGTGCAGTGCCTCTGCGCCCCATCCGTACCGAGGAAGACTACGACCACGCCGTATCGGTGATGAATGAGCTGCTGGATGCCGGCGCCGCCGACGAAGCCCACCCCCTGGCCGACTTGGTGGCCACCTTGGGCGAGCTGATCGGCGACTATGACGACCAGCACTACCAGCTGCCGGATGTAACCGGGGTGGATGCACTGCGCATGCTCATGGCCCAGCACCACCTTACCCAGTCCGACCTGCCAGAGATTGGCACGCAGGGCGTGATCTCGGAAATACTGCGCGGCAAGCGCGATCTGAACGTGCGGCACATCCGCGCCCTGGAAACCCGCTTTCACGTACCGGCCGCGGTGTTCCTGTAACTCGGCCGCGGACTGACGCAGAAAAGCCGCCCAAGGGCGGCTTTCTTATTTAGCCTACGGCCATTACGGCCAAGACAGCCCTCTTCACCTACCCCCGCCGCGCCAGCCTGGCCATGGCGGCGGCGCCGATGGCGTGCAGATCGTCGCGGGTCCACATCACATCCGGCGCGGCAAGCTGCTTGGCCAGCTCCGCCGCTGTCGCCACAAACGCCTCGGTCGGTACCGGCTCCGCCTGCAGCACGCCGCGATGGTTCATGCTCAGCAACACCCGCCCGCCCCTCGCCAGATCAGCCGGTGACACCGGCCAAGGCATCGACGCCCCTGGCGCCTGCACAGCCGTGGCGGCAGACACTGGCGCGATAGCCGATGGAGCCGCCTCGCCCCGCAAGTATGCCTCCACCGCGGCCAACCCTGCCTTGCCCTGTGCCGGCGCAAAGCACGCCGCGTGCATCTGAGCGCCCGCCTCTGTCCATACGATCATGCTGCGGCCGAAGTTACGTGACACCTCGCCTGTGTGCAGGTTGGCCAGACCGAAGCGGCGCAGCGCGTCACCCTCCAGCCGGAACCAGTGCACACCGTGGACAAACCGCTCCGGGAACAACTCGCGGTTGCGCCGGATCGGATCGATGCTCATGCCGAAGCATGCGGCCAACCTTTGCATGGTCAGCACCGGCACATCGTCCAGCATCGCTACGCCAGGCGCCGCAACGTTGGCCGCAGTCGACGGCAAGGCGTAACTGCCAGACTTGCGCAGTGACGGCAGCACCTCGTGCGTCACCCAACGCTTGAAGGGCTTCGCTTCCGGTTTGCGGCTTTTAAGGATCGCGGAGTACATGCCGGATTCGTTGATGATGACCAGCGTCTGTTCGCCACCAGGGGTACGCACAATGTGCGTACCCTTTTCGTCTTCATCCAGAGAGCGCGTCATATCGGGCGCATTGCGGTAATCCAGCGCGGCAGCAACGTCAGACGCAACAAACCACACCTCACCTTCACGATCGAAGGTGCGGACATCAAAGGAACCAAAAGAGAAAACAGCAGGTGCGGACGAGCCGAGGGATTGAATGTGAGCAGTCATTTCTAACTCCTGTGATGGCGGTTTTTCCCCGCCACCCCCGCGGCCAAGCAAGGGTGGCAGACCAAGGTGGGGTTGGCCGACCGGCTCACAGGACACCGGCACACCCGAAGGTGTCCCCACCCGGCCCGCCATAAACTGCGCGCACGAGTGCATTCAAACAAAAAGCCGCAATGACGGCGGCTATTCTGTTCGCCTGTGATTACACGGGCGGCCAAGCCCGTTCACGCTATTGAACGTGATAATTGCATATTAAGAACATCGTATCACACTGTCAATAACGCATTCACACACTCGCTCACAACGTGTGCGGCCATCAAATTAAAAAACCATGGTAGCCCGCAGTCCAGTGTAACCATATGCCTACATGGCATCAAAGAATAGCACCTCGGACAAGCGACAATTGAACAGGGCAGTTGATAAGCACACCACCGGTCCGTTGCCACCGGTTGGAGCCCCAATAGAAGTGGGTTTTCTTGGGGTGCGGTTGATAGTCAATAACCATCCGTCGTAAATGGCTGCCACATGAATTTAGACCGCTCGGCTTTAATGGAAATAAAGAGTTTACCGAGAAAGACCAACAAACCAGTATATTAATACCAGGCAATAACAATATTTACCGGGACCTTTCTCACGCCCCATTCTTAATGCAATTAATTTATCATGACTCTCGAATTGGTGTTAGACACCCACCTCGAACATTAACACGAATGTCATCACCCTTAAATATAGTCTTATTGACCTTATCATGTATTTCAAGACTTCGACCATCCAAAACCCAGACAGGATTAATTTTTCGAGGTGAACGACCGCGTTGCGCATAAAGCCCTCTAGTATATTCCTCCAACCCTCCATTATATTCTTCAATAAGTTTAATAATCTTGTAAGTGCCAGTGTGAAAGAATGTGGATTCTACGGAGCTCCCTGCAAGATTTTGCATTCCTCCGCCTGGCCCACCTATGAAAAACCCACCAGCCGGAGCAAGCATTCGAGAATATTTTTCCAAAGCAGATTCATAGCTCGCCCTCACCGAACTCAAACAATCATCATCAAATATAGCATGAGGAAATACCCCAATAACATCCATGCGAGAGCGAAAAACTTTTGCAATAATTAGATAATTGGTTCGACCTGGATAGGGTTCCAAATGAAGGTGGTGAAACCCTTCACAC
This sequence comes from Vogesella sp. AC12, assembly GCF_024437575.1. Taxonomy (NCBI): domain Bacteria; kingdom Pseudomonadati; phylum Pseudomonadota; class Betaproteobacteria; order Neisseriales; family Chromobacteriaceae; genus Vogesella; species Vogesella sp. AC12. The sequence continues at coordinate 474,283 of NZ_JANFNU010000001.1, read as the reverse complement.
ACAAGCATCCGATCTCTAGATCGCATGAAGTCCCTATCTGCTTTAAAAGCCTCCACATCTAGAGCCCTGCTATGAACCTTTTCGGAGAGATAGCAATTTATATCGCCACCACCTCTTACGATTGTCATTAATTTATTTATCTTTTCTTTATTGTTTATATATGCAGTAGAGTTCCTAATCCAGCTTGCAATTTCAACCTCTCTTGGCCTGATTTCTATGAGGCGATGCCGCCAAAAATCATGCATATGAATAAGCATATCAACCCCAAGGCTCAAAAGAAAATCTTTGGCTTCTTTGTTTTTGGGAACGTATGGAATTAATTTTACAAGATCTTTCTTGAAACGCTGTATTGTCGCAAGCATGTCTAACTCAAAATTCATTCTGGAATCGGACGAGACATTCATTATAAATCCTATTTGAAATTATAGTTTTGTAAATTATACCAAGCCAGTCAATCCGCAACAAAAACACTTCCAAAATTACGTGCCTTCATACTCCCACCTAATTGAGAGAGGGTAGGCAGGCACTCTAGCAGAGCCGGTCAAGCACCTGCTTTGGACTGCACTTCTGACTGCCTTAACTAACCGCTCTGGGTCAATAGCGACGTCTAGAGTCTTTGTTCCGACTAGAAGCTCGAACTACTACTTTTGCCTGCATAAAGGCCATAAAAAAACATCACTTAAATTTTTATCTGTTACCACCACGGCCACGGCAAGCCTGTCGGCTCAACCCAAGGCGTCCAGGAGAAGGCATAGGCTGGTAGCAGCAGCGTGAACCAGCCAAGTGCGGAGCTGGCTAACACGCCGGCGGCAACTAGCCGCAGTGCAATGTGACGGCCATAGCGTGCAAGCAGCCCGCCAAGCAGCACACTCCCCGCTAGCAACGCGAGTACGCCCCACCCGCCCGCCCAGTCGTACAGGCTCAGCAGCACAAAGGGGATCCACATGATTTCGTTGGAGGCCATGGCAGCGCCTTGCGTGTGGTTGACGATGTATTCTGGTATGGCCACTTTTTTATTTCAATGACATTGCGCAGATTTGTGCTTGCCGTTTGGCCGGTGGCTGCTACATCTAGGGAATAGCAGGCCCTGGCGTTTGCCGGCGCTGCGCCTGTCGTTGTTTCCGGCAGGTGAAGGAGTGCGTGATGGCTAAAGGTGGCGGTGGTTCAGGAGCAGGTAAAGGCGGCGGGACATCCGGCGGGAGAGGCACCAGCGGCGGGCGTGGCCAGTCCAGCCACCCGGGGCCGGGTGGTAACTGGCCGAGCACGACAGGCAGCCCGTCCGGCACCGGCCGCGGCAATGCGCCGCCCGGCAGCGGGACGCCGAGATGAGGTGTGAGGGTGGTTCGTGACAAGGGCAAGCCGCGTGGCTTGCCCTTTTGCTTTGCGGCTGACGTTGGGGGTGGCCAGGTGCGGCGGTTTATTTTGCGAGGCTGGATTCAAGGACGTTTTTCTTGCCCTCTTCTTCCGAGACTTGCTTGACGTTGGCACCACCGACAAAGACGCCCATGCGGATGTATTGTTCTACAAAGTAGTTTTTGCCGCCTTCGGTAATCAGGTTGATTTCGTTGTCACTGAATTCGGATTCGGTGGAGATTTTGTTTGTGCCGGGTGGGACCTGACGGTAGAAGTAGACTTTGTTGGCCGACTCACCCACCAGTTCGCCATTGACGTAGACGTTTTTCTTCAGTGCCTGGCCGACAAAGGTATTGCGGTAAATGTAGACGGCGGCTTTGTCTGCTGGTGGTGCGGTGAAGGTTTTGAGTGCGGCGTCTTGTTCTTTCGGCGCCAGTGCTACGGATGCGCAGCCGGTGAAGATGGTGCTCGCGGCGAGAATGGCGATGGCGAGTGTTTTGTTCATGGGTTTCTCCCTGTTCGTTTGGCGACTATTTTTGTGTAGCGCCAGCCAAGCTTGGCACTTGGCTGACGGGGTGGTGTTCTTTATGCGAGGTTGGCCGCGACCAATCTTTTTCGCGTTGGACGCTTAAACCGGCTGGCCATAATCGTTGCGGTGCGGATCGCCTTTGCTGCACATCCAGATCAGGAGCGGGATAAGGCCAATGACGGTGATAGCAAGCAACTGCCACCAGCCACTGCGGTTGCCATCGTGCAGTCGACGCGTTGCAGCTGCCAAGGACGGCAGGAAGAAAACCAGCGTCAGTATGTTTGCGAGCACTTCGGAAGGGTCAATGATGAGGGCGACGAGGGACACCAGGCAGGTAAACAGGATAAACCACCAGTATTCCGCCCGTGTTGCGCGTCCTTTGAAGTCGGCGTACTTGGACAGGCAAGTGGAGATTGCCTTGCCAAAAGTCATCTGGTCCGGCATCGGACCTGCGCTAAAGGTCATTTCACTTGGCATCGCCACACTGCCAAGGCTGGTGCCACAGCGGCTGCAGAATTTGGCCAAGTCTTGATTGTTCTGGCCACATTTTTGACAAAACATGCTCATCTCCCTTTGACTGGAAACCGTTATCCAGTTGCAATGACATGGGATTATTACGCACTTTGTGAGTGTTTTACCATGCCATAAAGATGGTTTTGTCACACTTGGCATAAAGTCCGGAGGTGCTGGCGAGCGAGCGAGCTACAAGCATCGACACCGACGGGACTGGCTTTGCCAGAATTGACATGGTTCTGGCATGATCCGGCCATGAAACTGTTATCTATTCTCTCTTTTGTTCTTGCGGCCAACGTGATGGCCGCGGATATCTCGTGCAAGGTGGTGGGTGTGTCGGATGGCGATACGCTGACTTGCCTGGCTGCCGGCAATCAATCCATCAAGGTGCGCCTGGCGCAGATCGACGCGCCGGAGAAAAACCAGCCGTTCGGCGAGCGGTCGAAACAGGCTCTGTCGGCGATGGTGTATGGCAAGCAGGTGGTGCTGCAGCCGGAGACGCGCGACCGCTATGGCCGGACGGTGGCAAAGGTGTTTTTAGGGGATCTGGATGTGAACCGCCAGCAGCTGCGCAAGGGCATGGCGTGGGTGTACCGGCAGTATTCGCGTGACAGTGGCTATGACGGCGCGGAGGCTTTCGCGAAGAGCTACGGCACGGGGCTGTGGGCTGACCCGAATCCGGTGGCACCGTGGGTGTGGCGCCACGAGAAACGACAGATGCCGGCGACGTCTGCGCCTTCCCGCCCGATTGCCCTGCCCGCACCAAGCGCCCCTGCTTCATCGGTGCCCGATCCAATCCTGAAGCCGCGCCGTTCTGCCGCGGGTTTCAGCTGCTCGGGGAAGGTACATTGCAGCCAGATGGTGAGCTGCGAGGAGGCAAAGTATTACCTGCGGTATTGCCCGAACGTGAAGATCGACGGGGATCACGATGGCGTGCCGTGCGAGAAGATGTGCCGGTGAGTGTGAAAAGCCATTCAATGGTGTGACCTGTTGTTGCGGGCACTGGTGGTCGCACCTGACCAGAGCACTGGTGCCCACTGGCCAACGTAGTGCAGACATACTTTGACGAGGATGTGTGCTTCTGCAATCGACCCTGAGCAGACGTTTGCCTACAAGGAAAGCGGACCACTAACAACTGAATTCAAAATGATCTAGGCGTTAGCCATGTACAAACACCTTGTAGTTCTTGCCCCTGTCATCAGAAGTGGCAACGATAACTTCGCGACCATCTCTTACCAGGCGAAATCTGAGATGCACCTCTGACAATGCAGAGGGATTGATTCTGTGATGCTCCATGTGCTTGGGTAACCATTCTTTCCAGTAACCAATAGACTTGTAGAGCCTTACCGGATATTCACCAGACGGTGAAATGTGCCCCGTAGAGAAATTAATTTCGAGTTCATGCCCAGGAACTTGAAAGGCCAGCTCGGTCAACACGTCAATAATGTATTCGTCATCGACGTAATTCATGGAGCTTATGAAGGAGTGGCCAAAGTTGTGAAGCATGGAATTAATGTGCTTGTACTTCATTGAATTATTATCTCTACATACTGTGAATGCCTGCTAATCACGACATGCACCAAATGGCTGCTTCTGGCCGAAGTGCGACACAGCAAGCCATCTATCTTGCCGATAGCATATCAATCGAAAGCGATCTCCACCAGCGCTGGTTCCATGAAACGGAAAGAGTGCGCCGGCACCAGTGGTCAGCTGCGCAGGCATCCGCAGTTTTCCGACGAAGCCATTTTCCCTAACTGCCCTCCTCTTTTATTAAAAGCCTTTCGTTCATATCCACCCTATCCGCACATCGGTTCAACTCTACGGCGACTGCGTCGGCTTCGGCGGCGAGGCCGACAAGAAACTCTGCAGCCTCGTTAGAAAGTTCGGCGCGTGGCGCTGGATCGGCGCCGTCGCCGGCAAGGTTGGCCGCAGGGCTTGCAGCTGTGCAGCTGGCAGCTTTGACAGGGACTGACAGCCGGGCAGTGCCAGCAGCATGACCAGCAAGAATGCGGGCTTTTTGCGTTTGAACATCTAACAGACCTTTCTGGTAGCGGGTTTCGGCGGCCAGCAACTGGCTGGCGCCGGCGGACTCGGCTCGGCGCAGCTGCTGCTGCAGGTCGTTGATCGCGGCGTTATCGTCACGCTCGCGAGTGACCGCGGCGAGCTGCTGGTCTTGTCGCTCGGCAGACTGGCCAGACCAGTACGCGAGGCCGTGCGACAGCCCGAGCAGCACCACCACAACGATGATGGGAACGAGTTTGCTATTGATCATGCCAAGCGACCTCCTGCCGTCGCATACACGGCCAGTAGTGCTTCGGCGCTGTGCTCGTTCTGGCCATAACCGGCACCCGGCAGCGATGCCCAGCGGCTGCGGCACTTGCTGATGGCAGTGGCGATGTTGCCGCGCTGGATGTCGTCCAGTGCGCGGCACTCGCGGATCAGCTGCAGCGCGATGCGGTCCTGATTGATGGCGCCGAAGTTGCTGAGGGCCAGCTGCTTGCGGTAGGCGTCGTAATAGCGCGCCAGGATCTGGTAACGGCCGGCGGCGCTGGACTTGATGCCCAGCTTCGGCAAATCAATGACACGCCGCGGGTGATCGCTATAGCTGCTGAACAGCAACGGTGCCTTTACGGTGCTCCCGACGATGACGTTGTAACCGTCATCGCTGGTGGTGAGCAGGCCACGCCCCAGCTCGGACACGGCGATCATGTCGAGAAAGGCAAGGACATTGCGGCCACCGGCCTCTTGTTCCGAAATGCGAGCCATGTGACTCCTTCCATAAAAAAACCCGCCTCATGGGCGGGTGTGGTCGTCGGCGGTAATGGTCAGGCAGAAATCTTGTCTGCGCGGCGCTTGAGCCAGGCTTCCAGGTACTGGGCACCAACAATGCCCAGCCCGGCGCCAATTCCCACCAGCGCCGGCATCGGTAGCGCAGGAAACTGCATCAACGCAACGCCAGCGATGGTGGAGGTACCGGCACCCAGAATGGCGCGGCCAAAGATCAGACGCGTGGTGATGGCTTCATCACTGGACAGCAGCTTGCCCAGCCCGATCAGCGCCCCCACACACAGCAACCACAACAGTCCTTTTTCATGTTCCTGCATTACAACCCCCTAAAAAGTGAACCCCGCGAAATCGCGGGGCTGGAGTGAAACAAGTCACGGCGCCAATGCCACCAGCGCCTTGGGTTTTTTCTGTCCTGCTTTCTTCTTCCCCTTCTTCGCCGGCTCGGCTTTCTTATTCAGGATCAGTTCCAGGCTGGTTTCCCAGCCGCCACTACTGAATTCGTGCGTCACGCTGTCGATGGTCCAGAGGTGGTCGACGCCGTCCTTGATTCCCTGCGTGCGCAGTTTGCGCTCGGCAACGATGTCGGCGCGGCCGGCCATGGTGATACTCATGGTGATTTCCGACCGTGCCGCGCGGTTGCTGGCTGCCTTGGCTGCCGCCGCCGCCGTACCTTTGCTACTCGCCGTGTGACGGATCACCCGCGGCGGCGCACTCGGGTTGTCCGGATTGGGCACCAGCACCGATTGCGTCTTGCCGGTGGCTTTGTCGTGGTGGCGAACGATGGCGCCACCAGAGGCGTTGCGATCACTGGACTTGAAATGCCAGCCCTTGATGTCCTTGCGATGGAGCACCAGCGTGGGCAGCGTCTTACCGGTGACGCTGGCAGCCTGGCCGCCACGCGGCAGCACCAGGATCTGCCCGCCCTTCACTGTCGCGGTGGCGTCGTACTGGCCAGCCAAGCGGGTGATGAAGTGAAGATCGGATTCGTTCATCTGATCAGCCCGGGCAACAGTGGCCTTGACCTTGCACACCGCCTTGAGCTTGTTGCGGGCGGCAATGTCCTTCACGACCTGCTCCAGTGTGGCGCCCTCCCACGAGTGGCGCCGGGGCTGCTTGATCTTGCCGGACATGTCCGCCGGCCGACCACGAAACACGACAATCTGCGGCGGGCCGCTGGACTCGACTTCGTCCACCCGATATTGCCCGATGCGGGTCAGCCCGGTTTCGACATAACCCAGGCTGACATCGAGCATAGCGCCGCGCGGCGGCAGGCCGACTGCGCCGTTTCGGTCGTCCAGGGTAACGGTCAGCTCGTCGGAATCCAGCCCGGCCTTGTCGGTAATGCTGATCGAGATCAGGCGGTCTTGCAGGGTCGCGGTAATGTCCTGACCATTGGCCAGGATACGAAAGGTCGGCCGCATGGTTTACTCCCACAGCGTGACGGTTTCAGTTGTGGCGCTGGCAATGTCCGGCATGGCGATATAGATGCCCTGAGGATACGGCTGTGCCTGCCCGGCCAGATCCACGTTGGCGGCCAGCACCGCCTCAACAGTACCGTTGAGGTGGCCATAGTGCGCGTGGCAGAGACTGTCCAGGCAGTCTCCGTCAGACGTTCTGATAATCTTCGCCATAGCGAGACAGCTCCAGCGTGAAGGCCTGCTTGCGCGGTGCACCGTCGACAAACAGATACGCCTGTTCTTCGTTCAATTGCGCCAGGTACCAGCGCCCCAGGTGCTCACCGTAACCAGTGGTCAGTGTCAGCGGCTGCAGCGCATCACCCAGCTCGCGCAGGCGGTCGATGTGTCCGGCGCCATGCTGCGCCAGGAAGATCGCCCCCTTCAGCGTGATGCGGTCACCGCCCTTGCTCACCGCCTGCTCTGCCGCGCGCCGCGTCAGCCGTTCCTGGCTGGCGATGTTGAACTGGGTGGCACGGGACAGGGTGTCAAACGCGGCCTGCCCCAGGGCAAAGCGGAACGGCACGCCCAGCTCCGGCGCCAGCTCCAGCAGGTAACCCCGTGCCGGTGCGCCACTCATGTCCAGCCCTACCGCCAATGCCCCGCCGAATGACTGCACCAGCGAGGCGACACTGCCGCCGCCCATACGCATGGCGAGGGCGCGCGCATCTTTCGGCAGTCGCGCGTAGGCGGTAAGCGAGTAACCCAGCGCCTGTTTCAGCTTGCTGTTGCTGGCCGCCAGCGCCCTACCCGCCGCCTGCAGCAAGTTATTGCTGGAGCTGGTCAAGTCCTTGGCAGCCAACGTCAGCAGCCCGGCCGCACGCTGCACCGTTCTGCTGCTGGCGCCGGTCAACGGTGCACCGGCCGACAGCAGCGCGGCGGCCTTTTCTACCTGCACCGCCGCGCCGGTGGCACTCTTCACCGCCGACGTGACATCGGCCACCGCCCGCGGCAAATTGGCGACGCCGGCGGCGCGGCTGGCGCCATCAACGGCCAACCGCAATACTGTTTCAAGCTCCATGTCACCCTCCTACCGGGTCGTACAGACCGCCGCCGCTTGACTTGGCTTTGGCGGACCATTGGTCAAACAACCGCTTCAGGTGCGGCGCCAGCTGCGCGGCGATCTCTGCCGGGTTCTTGGCATCACCCAGCACTTTGACGTCGATTTTTGGTGAGAAGGTAAAGTGCTGCACGACGGGCGGCGGTGGCGCCTTGGCCGGCGCCGGCTTGGCCGCGGGTACGGCAGCCGGTGCTTTGGCTGCCGCTTCCGGCTTCGCTGTCGCCCCAACCGCAACAGGCCGCTTAATGACTGTCGGCGCCAGCAGCTTGGCCTCCTCGTCACCATGCAGCTTGTCGTACAGCCAGCCGCCCAAGGTCTGCTTGCGGCCACCGTTGGCCGCCGTCAGACCGGCGGTAATGCCGGCATTGATCGCGGTACCGACGCCGTAGCCAGCCACGCCCGCTGCGGCAACCATGCCGGTAGCGGCCGCCGCTGTTGCGGCACCGCCTGTTGCTACGGCACCCAGCGTCGGAGCGGCCATCGCGGCACGACCTGCCGTCACCGTCCCGCCCAGCGCACTACGTACCGCGGCACCGACACGCGTCAGCTTGCCCGACGGTTTGCCTTTGCTGTCTGGCGCTCCCGGCAAGTCCGGCAGGCCGCCACGCGGCATGTTGGTGACGAATACCTGCTGCACGCCGGCGCCAGGCTTGCCGCCACCCAGCACCTCAGACAGCACACCGGGCAGACCGCCCTTGCCTGCCGCCGCCGCCCCGGTCTTGCCACCCAGCGTGGTCAGCACCTTGCCGGCGCCCCACTGCACGGCACCACCGACAATGCGCTTGGCCGCAATGCCCAACGTCACCACGCCAGCGGCCAGCCCCAGCGTCGATGCTTCCGGATGATTCTGCGCAAAGCCGGTACCGAGCTGCAGCAGCGATGACGCCAGATCGGCCGCACCGTTAGTCACGGGCCGGATGGCATCCCCGACGGCGATCATGCTGGCGTTAAAGTCCGCCGCCACCGCCTCCCAGCGGCTGTTCGATGTGTCGTCGCGAGCGGCTTTGTCCCCTTCCAGTTTCTTGCCACCATCCGTGCTCTGGATCTTGGTCAGGTCGCTCTTGATCTGGCCACCGTACTTGATCTGTGCCAGCGCACCGGAGCGCGCCTGCTGGTCGGTCAGGATGTCGGCCAGACCGGCCATTTTCAGGTAGGCGTCCAGCGCCTCGTTCTCTTGCTGCTTGTTGCCGCCACTGTTCTTGATCCTGGCTTTCAGATCCGCCAGCTTCTTCGCCTGCGCCGGGTCCTGCTTGGCGGTGAGCTTTTCCGTCAGCGCGATAAAGGCCTCGACCGGGTTGTAACCGGCCTTCATGTACGCCTTCATCGACTCCTGCAGGCTGACGCCAGCATCGGCAAACTTCTTGTCGGTGTCCGGCGCGGTGATCTTGGCCAGCAGGTTCTTGAAGTTGTTGGCGGCACTGTCCGGGTCACCCGTCAGCTTGACCTGCGCCTGCAGGCTGGCGGCGATGTAGCGCACCGCGTCCGGGCCCTGGAATCCGAGCGCGCCGGTAGTGGCCAGCAGCTCCGGCATGAAGCGGGCCATCTTGTCCGACTCGAACGCGCCCAGATCGCCGGCGACAGCCACCTCGCCCATGGTCTTGCGCATGTCTTTCTGCGACACGCCGTTCTGGCCGAAGGAGTAAATCAGCTTTGAGGCGTCTTCCGGTGCCATCTTCTGGCCTTTGACCAGTTCGGCCAGCAAGCTGCCGTGACCGATGGCCTCCTGCCACCCCATGCCTTGCGTCACCAGACCATTGATGGCCTGTGCCAGTGCGGTACGGTCCATCTTCTGGTCGGCGGCAATCTGCATGATGCCGCTGACCAGCTCCTTCTCGCCGGCCTTGTTGGCGATACCAGACTTGATCGCGATGTCGCGGGTCTCTGCCTGGAAATCACCGCTGATCTTGGTGGGCACGGCGGCGGCACCAATGGTGGTCACCCCGGCGGTTTTGCCCAGCTCGATGCCGGACTGAATCTGGCCGAGGCCGTGCTGCTGCCACTGCATGCCCTTTTCGGTCTGCTGCAGCTTGCGCATGGCCTTGTCGAGGTTGCCGACCTCGATGCCCATGTCGCGCAGCTTGGCGGTGTTCGCCGCCAGCTTGTCGCGCAACGGCACGTTGGCCAGCTGCTGCTGCCCCTGGGCGGCCTGTTTGGCCGCCTCCCCTAGTTTGACGGTCTGGCGGGTTGTATCTCCGACTGCGGTACCGGTATTGCGCAGCTCGCTGCGGGTAGCCTGCAGCGTGGCACGCTTGCCCTCGAACGCCGCTTTGGCCGCAGCGGCAGCGCGCTGTGCCTTGCCCAGCTCGCTGGTCAGCCGAGCTTCTTCCGATGTGGCCGCCTTGGCCGCATCGATCTGGGCTTTCTTGGCAACGACCAGCGCCTTGGCCTGCTGAGAGGCACCGCGGGCGGCATCGGCCTCGCCCTTCAGCGCCAGCACCTGCTGGCGGGTCAAGGCGCTGTTGTTCTTGCCGTCCTGCCACGCTGCACGCTTGATGTCGGCATGCGCCGCGGCCAACCTTGCCGACTCCGACAGCGCACGGTGTTCGGCCTCCAGGGCCGGCACCGCCGCGGCTTGGCCGGCGGCAGCCTGCTTAGCGGAGTTCAGCGCCCGGGCCAGCTCGCCGACACGGGCGGTGGACGCCTGCCAGTCTTTCTCCAGCCCGCCCAGCTCGCCCCGCAATTGGCGTACGCTTTCCAGCCCGATCCGGCGCCCGGCCTTGTCTGCCTCGGCCAGTTCGCGCTGCAGGCGTTGGGTCTCACCAATCAGACTCTTGATGCCCTTGGTGTCCGCCATGCCCTTTTGCAGGCCTTCCACCGATTTCTGCGTCTTGCCGACGGCGGCGCCCAGCGTTGCAGATACGGCGCCACCGATTACAATACCAATGGCAACATCTTTAGACATACGGGCCCTTCAATGCACGCAGGCAAATGGTTTGATCTGATCGGAACGGCAGTGGTCTTGCTGATGGCCGCCGGTGGCGCGCTATACGGCATCAGCCAGCACGGGCTATCCACCGCGACCGTGTTGTATGGCGCCATGGCCGGGGTGCTGGTGGGCTGCACCCCGATCGTGGCCATCGCCTTGCTGCTCTACTGGCTGTCCCGCCGCTAATCCGGCGGCTCATCCACTGCCAGCCACTGCGCGAGCTCAGACACGGGTACCGCGCGGATCTCGTCCCGGCTCCAGCCGTAGCGCTCAGCCAGCCGGCGTGACCACAGCCACCACAGCGGACTGTTTCCCGTCGGCAGCTGGTTCTTCCGCAGACAGCCGAAGATAGGCTTTCTGCAACTTGCCGTAATCGCGCAGCGTCACCTGGCGCAGATCGTCCGGTGCGCAACCGGCCATATTCGCCAGCATGGTCATTTCAAACTTCGCGTCATCGTTGCCGGCCAGCTGGCGGGCATCGAGCTGATCGCCGACCGTCGGCTCACGAAAGATGATCTGATTGGTTGGCAGCTGGTTGAGGGTAATCGGGGTCGACAGCTTGATGGTTTCGTTCATGGGGTTTTCCTGAAATGACAACGCCCCGCACAAGGCGGGGCGTCAAAGGTTGGCCGCGAGGGTTACAGGCCCAGCGCAGCACGTTCGGCAGCAAGTTCGTCCACACCATCAATGATGCGGATCAGGCCAACCGGATCGATCTCGTACACCACGGCGCCATCGACTTCCAGCTTGTAGTAGTCCGGCGTGAGGGTGTACTTGGTTTCGTTCTTTTTGCCGGCCTCCCAGTTGCCCATGTCGACTTCGGTGAGCAGGCCGCGCAGGGTGCAGACAGCACCAACGACCTTCCCCTTCCTGTCGGTAAAGGCGCCGCGAAAGGTGCCATTGAAGGCGCTGCCATCGGCCAGACCGAACATCGCCAGCGACGCCTTGTCGATACCGGTCAGCGTAAAGCCGGCTTCCATTTTTTCCAGCCCAATGGCAAAGTCGATTTCGGCATCCATGCCACCGCCGCGCCAGGGCTCGGTCTTGCGCTTGAGCTTGGGCAGCTGCACCTGCGAGGCCTTGCCGGCGTAGCTGGTGCCCCCCAGGGCTAGGGTGAAGTTGGTGAGTGTTTGCGGAACCATGATTTTTCCTTATTAAGCAGCCAGCACTTCGGTGATCCACTGGTTCGTCACTTCCACGCGGAAGATCGGGTTCTCAGCCGGTGGCACGTCGGTAAAGCGGATGTTCCAGTACACCTTGCCCTCTTCCAGCTGCGAGGCCGTATTCAGTACCGGATCCGGGTAGACCTCGAAGTTGATGATAGCGCCGGCCTTGCGCAGGTCGCCCATGAACGCATCCAGCCCTACGGTCACATCGTGCACATAGGTCTTGGTGATGCCCTTGTCCACAGCCCACTGGTGGCCGCGCAGGATGGCATCCATCACCATGTCGGTGGTGCGTACGCGGGTGACGAAAGACCATTTCGGATCGGCCGACAACGTGCGGTTACCCCACAAGCGGAAGCCGCCCTCGCGGATGATGGTGGACACATACGCCTGGTTCAGCAGGTTGGCGCGGCAGGTCGGATCGCCATACAGGTATTCCACCGGACGGCCGGTGCCCAACACTTCGGCAAACTCGGTGTTGGATGGCGACGCCCAGAAACCGACCTCGGCATCCTTGGCTGCGAACAAGCCGGCAACGGCACCCGACGATGGCAGCAGAATTTCGCTGCTACTGGTGGTATCCCACACCTTGTTGCCGCCGGCATCGACCAGGTACAGCCGCTTGCTGCCAAAGTTGGCCGCGTAGGCAATAGCAGCCTCGTCGGTGGTGTTCGGACCGTCGATGATGCCGATGGCGCGCAGCTTCCCGGCCAGGCTATCGATGGCGCTGGCTACCGCCTGCGTCGACGAGTGGCCCGGCGCCACCAACAGCCGCGGCTGCAAATTGACTGCCGACTTACCATCCAGCAGCGCCTGCAAGCCAGTACGCACCCCGCCGGCTGTCACACCGCCGATGATGGCGCTGGTCTGCAGCGCGGGATCGGCATTGGCTTCGACACCGACAGCGACGATGGCCGCGCGGGTCTTGCTGTAGATGGCCTTGAGCTGGCGGAACATCGGACTGTTCACGCCAAACGCGGCGGCAGCCTCGCGATCATTGGTGATCTTCACCGGCTGGTTTGGCGTCGCCAGGCCAGCTCCCGGCGTGAAGGTATCGGCGATACCGATAACCGACGACGACGGCAGCGAGATAGTGCGCGGCCCGCTGTCGACCAGTACAACTTCGGCGCCGTGGAACAACGACTCGTTAGGCATATTTCCTCCCAAATGGGCGTAAAAAAACCCGCCAGTGGCGGGTACATATGGTTGGTTGGTGTTTAGCTGGGTCAGCCTGTTTCTATTCAGCGATCCATCGCTATCGTGTCACCTTCATCGGCTTCGATGCTTTTCTGGCAGTGCCGAGGGTCGATCTTGTCGAGCACGCGGCACAGCAGGCACCAGTGCCAGACGCCACGTCGCGCGCCCTTGCCGGCGCGGCTGCTGATGGTCTCGTCCTCGCTACCGCCTAGCGCGGCGTTGAGGGTCTGGTCGGCGCCGACGGCGATACGTACCGTGCGTGGGGAGCCGGCCAGCGCGGCAGGCAGTCCCCACAGCAGCGCCAGCAGCGCGGCCAACGTTGCGGCCAGCCACAGCCCGAGCAGGATCAGGCGCCGCCTCATGCCGTCCCTCCCGGCCAGCCGGCCTGAATGTCGATCTCTGCCAATGCGATGTCATCCATCGCCGCTTCCACGGCAGCCTTCAGGTTACGGGCGTGAGCGTGCAGCGCGGCGGCATGCTGAGCCAGCGCCACCGGCATACCGATCACCCCGACTGCATCAAGGGACAGCGTGCTGTTGTCGGCGCAGGTCCAGTCGAGGCTGAACGGCTGACCAGCCGCCAGCGCAGTCTGAGCGGCCAGCGCGGCGGCGGTGATGCGCTGCACACTACGCGGGGTGGAGTCGAGTAGCTTGCCGCGATACGGGAAGCCCGCCTCTTCGTGCTGGTCACGCTCGGCGGTGATGGCGGCCAGTAGCTCGGTGCGGCGGGCGGCGAAATACACAGCCTTGTCAGCGGCACTGAGGGTCCATGCCTCGCCATCCCACGCATGCAGCGAACTGGGCGGCTCCGGCACCTCAATAATGCCGAGTGCGGCACGCTCCCCGGTGGTGGCGAGCGCCATCCAGCCCGGCGGGTAGGTCACATCCTGGTGAGTAAACCCGGTGTCAAAAATAGGTTGTCCGTCTCTCAGAAACACAATGCATCCTCCGTTTGTTATGGTGCTGCGCCGTAAAGCGTGCCGCGTGCAATATAGGAAACCGATCCGCCGGCGACGGCGATGGCCGCGCCAGCCGCACCGCCTGCACCGGCGGCGTCACCAGATGTCGCGCCAAAGTCCTGTGGTCGTTTGCCGGCGGCGCCAGCCACACCCAGTGCTCCGCCCAGACCGCCGGCGTTCGTATAGGTAGCGCTGTTACCCGTCGTGGTACCGCCACCGCCGGCCGTGGTTTGTGTGGCCGTGGCGCCGGACGTTGGCGTGCCGCTGCTCGATCCGTTACCACCACCACCCGCACCGCCGCCGCCGCCACCACCGCCGGCGATGACCCCCGTGTTGCTGACTTGCAGCGGCACCGCCGTTTGCACCGCGACACCACCGGCGCCACCCGGCTTGCCCACTGTCGAGCCGGTGTTCGCTGTACCGCCAGCACCCAGCGGTACACCGCCACCACCGCCACCACCGCGGTACACACCGGTACCGCCCTGACCACCGGTACCACCACGGCCGTACACCGTGCCCTGGTTATCGAAAATCACGGTATTGCCGGCAAACTCGGTACCGAACGAGAAGCACGCGGCGGCAGCGGATGCTGCGATCAGGGTCACCCCCGGCAGCACTTTGACGCGGATGACCGCGCCGGTTCGCCAACTCCCTCCCAGTGCCGCCAGCACTGCCGTATTGAGTGCGGAGGGGCTGAGCGCCAGATCAGTGGTTGCAAACAGCACCAGTACCTCGGCACCGGCCAGCAGCGGCGCCGCCAAATTAGCCGGGACGGTCATTTCACATCCTTCACTGCGGAGATAAACACACGGGTTGCCATCTCGACGTAGTACGCCAGGTAGTCGACCGAGCTGGCGGCCGTGGACAGCGCCGGCGCGGTACCGCCGGCAAACTTCCAGTTGGCACCGAAGGCCAGCGTGCGCGAGCCGGTGGCATCTTGCGTCACGGCGATGATGCCGCTCTGGCCGGCAACAGCATTGGTTGGCGTGCCGAGCGTGCGGTTACCCGCCAGCGTGAGGCTGTAGTTGTTCGAGAGGGCCAGATCCACGGCGATGGTGGCGGCATCGGTCAGTGCTGCTACGGTGCCGCGCTGCGCAGCACTCCAGCCTTGAACCCGATCGATCTCAG
This sequence comes from Vogesella sp. AC12, assembly GCF_024437575.1. Lineage (NCBI taxonomy): Bacteria > Pseudomonadati > Pseudomonadota > Betaproteobacteria > Neisseriales > Chromobacteriaceae > Vogesella > Vogesella sp. AC12. The sequence goes on along the minus strand of NZ_JANFNU010000001.1, from coordinate 459,212 downwards.
CAACCAGATCGGTGCCGCTGGTGATCTTGCTCCAGTCCAGCGCAGGGATGTCGGCGGCGGTCAGCGCTGCCCCAGCGGTGACGCGACCGTAGGTGTCGACGGTGACCTTCGGATAGGTGCCGGCACCAACACCGCTGGCGGCCAGGGCGAAGGTCGGGTTGCCGGCAAGGCCGTCGGCGTTGCTGACGGTCAGGCCGGCACCGGCTGCCATCGAGCGCGCCACCAGGGCGCCCGCGCCGGTGCGGATCACCATGCCGGTGCTTGCCAAGTTGTGCAGTGCGAGCACATTGCTGCCGGCGGCGAGCGCCACCTGGTTGCCAGATACGGACAGACCAGTCCCTGCGGTGACCGTGCCGGCGCCGGCGAACTGCGTCCAGCTGACGCTGGTGGCGCCCAGCGTGCCGCCCGGATCGACGGTGCACACCCAGCCGCTGTCGGCGTTGCTGGTGCCGCTCTCGACAAATACAAAGGCACTGACCAGCTCGTTCCATACGTCGGTGTCTGTGGTGCGCGTCCAGGCACCGGCCGCGATAACGTAGAGGCCGTTCTGGCTGGCAGTGGCCTGGTTCTTGACCAGCACGCGGTCACCGGCAACCAGTACAACGCCGTCGATGGTCTGCGTGCCGGACAGCGCAATGTTGGCCGTGGTGGCGGCACGCACCGAGGTTTTGACCTCAAGCCCGGCTGCCATGTTGTCGACGTATTGCTTGGTGGCCGCATCGAGCGCGTTGGTCGGGTCGGCGGCGAGGGCGACCTGGGCAAACGATGGTTTGGCGGCGCTGTGGATCGCCTGCGGCAGCGACAGCGTGATGCCACCCGTCGACGCCGACACGCTGACCTGGTTGGCGGTGCCAGTCAGCGAGGTGACACCGGTGTTGGTAATGACCGGGTTGCCGGCGACGCCATCGCCGTTGCTGACACTGACGCCGGTACCGGCGGTCAGCGTGCGGGCAGCAACAGTGCCGACGCCGGTGTTGACGTAGAGGCCGGTGGTGACGAGCGCGGCCAGTGCGGTCAGGTCAGAGTTGAGCGGCTGCGCGTCGGTGATGCCGTAGCCGGCCAGCGTGGTCGGGTTGCTGCCGCCGGTGACACGCCCCTTGGCATCGACGGTGACGCTGCGGTAGGTGCCGGCACCAACACCGCTGGCGGCCAGCGTCATCGCCGAGGTGACGTTGCCGTTGCCGTCGAACGATACCGACCAGGTTCCGTCGCCGGTCATGGTGATGGTGCGGGCCGTCTTGAGGCGGTTGGCGTACATCACGGTCAGCGCGCCGCTGACGGCATCGTCGAGCTGTTTTTTCAGGAAGGCGGTGCGCTCTACCAGCTGTTCTGCCTGCAAGTTGGCAATGCCGCCGGCGCCACCCTTCACACGGTCAGCCACCTCGATCTGGTAAACATTGGGAAAGCCTGGATTGACAGGCGTGGGCAAAGTGGCCATCACGCGATTCCGTAGGTGTAGCTGCCATCAAAGGCAGCCATGTCGTTGTAAATCAGCTCGGCATTGGTGAAGTCGATGCCCCAAAGATGGCAGCGCGCTGGCGCGACAGCGGCAAGCAAGCGTCGGGCGCCTTCGGCCTGAGCAACAGATAACAGCTTGTCGATACGAATCCGGTATTCAGCCCAGCCAGCAGGATCGTCATAGCTGCCGAATCCGTCGTAGCTGAGCGCGCCGTCGTAGCAATAGCCGTTGGTGCCCTCGTCGATGGATATCTCGCCGAGACCAAGGGTTCGAAACACTTGGCGCACTGCGCCGACGGTGCCTTTGTGGCGGTGCACGTCGATGGATGAGCGGATCAGTGCGCGCTGCTGCTCTTCTGTGGCCGCCGCATCAAAAAGCTCCACCGAGCGCGCCCAGGCGAGCCACGGCAGGAAGGCTGGTGGGCAGCGGTTGGCATCGGCTAGCCAGCGCAGCGGCGTCGGGTCGAGGTCGAACTGGCCGGCATCGGCCATTGCCGCCTCAAGCGGGCTGCGGTTCGGCGGTAGCAGGTGGCGGCTCATGGCATCAGCTCAGGTTGATGGCAGTGCATTGCGGGAACTGGCCTTCGCCGCACTCGATGTCGACGGTGGGCGAGGTCAGCCGAATGCGGCGGATGCCGGTTGTTTTCAGGGCGCCGTAGATGTCATCCAGCGAGACCAGTCCCGCCAGCTTCCTGCGTTCGTCCAGCATGGTTTCCAGCCGTGCCTGTGCTGCCGGCAACCCGCCAGTTGCTGCAATGAGGCCGCCTTCAAACTCAATCGTGGCCGTGACGGCAAACTCCAGTGGCTGACCCGCGATCACTTCCACGCTGTCACACAGCGGGATCACCGTCTCCGACGACAGCGCCGCCAGCACGATATCGAGCAGCGGCTGATCCGGCACGCCATTGCTGCGGCGATCCAGAATGTAGGCACGGACCAGGCCACCTTGCGGTGACACGATGTTGGCGTGCAGCACGTTGGCAGAGGCCGTCAGGGTATGGAACAGGTAGGCGCCGCGGCTACCCGCAACGGACAGCCCTTCCAGCGCCAGCTGGCAGCGGTACCGCAGGCGGTCGTCGCCTTCCCATACCGCCTCGATCGGCGGCGTGGCGTCAGGGTCGGCCGGGGTGACCAGCAGGCGGGTGACGCCGTAGTCGGCCGCGCGGTTGTCGAGATCGGCGCCGGTGGCGTAGGCCAGCATGGAGGCCTTCGCGGCATCGTTGATGCGGGCTCGCAGCATCATTTCGTCGTACGCCGCAAGCTCCAGCAGTTTCACGACCGGGTCGGACTCCAGCGCCGCACTGTAGTCGGGGTATAGCGACTGAAACCGCGCCAGCTTGTTGGCATAGATGGTTTCAAAATCGAGTTCCTCGATCACCGCAGGTGCGGGCAGTTGGGTCAGGTCAATCATGCTGTCACGTCCAGTATCTGGGTTTCACCGATGTAGTCGCCTTCGATGCGGAACACCGGGCGCCCATCGATCAAGGAGATCAGCGACACGCGCTTGAGCTTGATCCGCGGCTCCCAGCGGGCAAGCGCCCGGGCCGCCTCGCTCTGCACTGCAGCGATCCAACCGGGATTGACCGGCTGGTCGACCATGCGCGGGATGTTGCTGCCGTACTCTGGCCGCATCCGCCTGCTGCCGATCGGGGTGCTCAGGATGTCAGCCAGCGACTGCCGCAGGTGCTCGATGCCGCTCACCGGCTGGCCGGTGTCCCGGTTCATGCCAGTGAGGCTCATCGGGTTTACTCCGCAGCGCTGTCAGCCGTTGCCGGCTGACGGGCAAAGTCGGCGTGGCTATCCAGAAACGCAATCACGTCCTTGTCGGACGTGGTCACGGTGTAGTTTTCTACCGGTACCGCGCGGCCATCTTTCAGGACCAGGGTGCGCGACTTGAATGCCTTGTCGCGGAAGACTTGCTCGGCAACAGTGACTGGCGGGGTTGGTTTACTCATGACGGCTCCAGAAATGAAAAAACCCGCCAGTGACGGGTGGGTGATTCAATTGCAAACGGGTAAATCATGTCGGCGGGCCAACTGGTGCGCCATCGCCCTGCTCTACGTGGCTATGCCCACCCAAACTGATGTCACCAGCGGTGACGTCAGCATCGGAGTGGATATCGCCCTTGGCCTCAATAGCGCCGCCAAAGCTTGCCTTGGCGCCACCATTGGCCAAGTGGTTGATGGCAGCGCCGACGGTCAGGTTGTTGGTCACCATGACGTCCTGCGCATCCAGCGTGATGGTGGTGGTCTTCACCGTCACGCTGTCGGCCGCATTCACGTTGACGGTTTTGACACCGTCCACCAGCAGTGCGCCAGCGGCGTGGTCGTACTCCATCACCGCACCGTCCGGCATCAGCCAGCCAACCACGTCGGGGCGACCATCGCCATCAAACTCACCAGTGTAGAAGCCGATGATGGCGATACCCTGTGCCGGATCACCGGACGGGTTCAGCAGCACAGCCTGTTCGCCGATGCTGGGCGGCCGCCAGTGGCGGGCGCGCCCTGCTGCTACGGCGCTCCACATCACCCAGTCCGATGTCCAGCCGTCGGACTCGATGCGCACCCGCGGCGGCTTCATCTGCACCGCCGCTACATTGCCGAGCATGATCAGGCTGGAGAGCTGCCGATCCATTTCCGACTGTTCATAGCTCATGGCGTCACTACCGACTCTGTATCGCCGTCGACGGACCACTGCACCTCGCGCGGTACAAACGACGGCATTGCGATGTCGGAGGGTTCGCCGACTTCCAGCTCGTGCACCCACTCCACCAGCCACACCAGGTAGCCATCCAGCTCGGCATGGTGAAAACCGTCCGGCCCGATCTGCCTCAGTTTGGCGGGTGTCACGGGTTGGTCGAAAGTCGTGGCCGCGTGTACCTGCGCCGCCACGCGCGCGGCCAGCTGACGCACAGCCAGCTCGGCATTAGCTTCGGTCGGATCGCACACCACCCGGGCCTGCATGATGGCAACCAGTGCCAGCTCGCCGGTGCCGGGGTCGGTGCCAGCTTCGAATTCGGCCAGCTCAAGCACCAGCAATGGCAGGCTGACGCGCTCGCCCAGCTCCGGGTAAAACTGAACATCCACTTCTGGCAGGGCTGCGACCAACCTTTGTTCGATGGCGTCGTGTAGTGCTTCAATCATCTGAGGTGTCCTATTTCGTCAGCTTGCTGACTTCCCAACGCAGCTCCTGCTCCAAGATCTCGAACAGCCGAGCCTGCGCACGGGCAGCGACGGCGCGGAAGGCACGCTCGCCAGCCTCGTCCCACTCAAACCGTACCTGCTCGTAAGGCGTACGCGCGCGGCCAACCCGGCGGAACACACCGCCATCGTTCTGGCTGCCGCGTTTGCTGCGATACAGCCACGCGCCGTCAAAGCGGTGCCGGCCGACCGTGACGCCACGCCGGGTCTGCCGAGCCTTTCCCAAGCGCGCGGCCTCGATCGCGTTGATACCCAGCCAGACCTTGCCCTCCTTCGCCGAGCGCAAGAAGAAGTACAGCCGCTGCTTGAGCACCTTCTGCGGCACCTTGATCTCGCTGGAAAGCGAACGGGCGACATGGGTTTTAATCCAGTCGCCCGTCTTGCGCAGTGCCCGCCGCCAGGCATTGCTGACCGCCGCTTGAGACAGCCCGTTGACCAGCTGCAGCACGGGGCGGATGTCAATTTCGGCCTTGATCGCAACTGGCATGCTCTCTCCTGCTATTTGGCTCGCAGTACCAGCGTGCTGCGGCCGGTACCGTCCGGCTCGATGCTGACGACGGCGTAGTCACCCTGCCCCATAACCTGTACCTCGGCGCCCTTGCTCACCCCGACAGCATCGGCATCCAGCACCACCAGATGTGGCTCACGGATGCTGGTATTGAGCTTGCCCAGTGCCGGCTGCAGCCACGGTGCGTAGAACATGCCGGAGACCGGCTTGCCCTGCACTGTGGCGGCATCGCCCAGGACGTCGAACACCGTATTGTCGATGTCGGCCATCAGGTCACGGAACATGTCAGGCTGCTTTCAGTTTCAGGCGGATTACGGCTGCCGGGCGGGTGTTCAGGTTCAGTACGTTGGACTGGGACAGCATGTCCACGCCCTTGCCGTGCCTCAGCAGCTCCAGCGAGGTGTAATACGGCAGGCCCATGGTGCCAACGGAATCGACATGGTCAGCCGGCGCGAAACGGGTAATGAACATGTCCGGTACGCCCTCCGGTACCACGTACGCCAGGTCCGGATCGATGAAGGCGATGGTGCCGACCTTGCCGGTATAACGCTCCCACACCATGCCACCAAACTCGATGGTGTCACGCGGATCGCCGCGCAAAGCTGCCGCCTGCGGACCGTATTTGAAGGTTTCTTCCAGGTACTTGTTGGCCACCAGCGCAGCCCAGATGTTCTTACCGCAGAACACGCGCACGCCGGTGCTGGATGCCGAACCCAGCGCCTCTTCGACGGCTTCCACTACTTTCAGGCACTGGCCACGCAGATTCGGACCTGTCGCGCTCAGATCAATCTCGATCTCGTCCTGCTCGATCTGGAAGTGATGGTAGATATCCAGCAGTACACGCTGGCCGTCGGCATCCATCACCAAGCCCTTGACGGCACCGATGCGGTGATACTCGGTGGTAGCATCCAGCTGGCGCTTGTGCTTGTTCAGTCGCTTCGACACCACTGCCTGCACCGTTTCAACCTCGGTTTCACTGCCGAAAGCGCGCAGGTTGGTCACTTCGTCGGCGCGGATGACACTCTGTTGCGGCAGATGGATGGTGCTGAAGTTCAGCAGGCTGCGCTTGTCACCCCCGACCTGTTGGCCGGAGCCGCCGCGCTCACCGGCCGCCACCAGCGACAGGGTATTGCCCTCCTTCTCAATCTCCACCGTGGTGGAGGTGATCCCTTCTTCCTCAAACAGCCCCAGCGCAGCCAGGCGGCCTGGGGTTTGGGGGCCTTCGTTGATCGCGACAGTCAGCGTCGACAGCGAAAAGGCGTCATCTTCAAAAATGGCAAGGCTAGGCATGGTTCAGCTCCTGAAATGCAAAAGGCGCCGACCTTGCGGGCAGCGCCTTGAATGATGGGTGGCGGATGGTTTAGCGGACGACGATGAACAGACTGCCAAAATCGGCACGGGCTTGTGCATCCAGACCAGTGAGCATATCGCCCTGCACCTCAGCCAGACGGCCGGTGACGACCACGCGGGTGACTTCGGTACGGGCCGGTGCCGGGGCATACAGCACGGCAGCCGCGACACCGGCAGTTGCGCTGCCGTTGTCGTAGGGCACATACAGTTGCTGCACCGAGTCGTAAGCCAGCACCTGGCCGGCGGGCAACGCGGCACCGGCAGCCAGGTCGACAATGTCATTGCTGATCTGGCCAACGGTGGAAATCAGGTGTTCGCCGGTCCGGCCTGCTTGATGAAGGGTGCTCATACATTACCTCGCTGTGGGTTGGCCGCACGGGCACGGCGGCTTGCATAAATGTCGCGGGCCGATGGGCCCTTGTTTTTCGGGGTGGACGGATCGTCCGCCGGTGGCAGGTTGTCCAGCTCTTCGCCGGCGCCGGCCACCATCTTGTCAAACAGCCGCGCTCGAGCAGATTCCACATCCAGCCCACTGGCGATCAGGCTGTTGGCCAGATCCGGCAGCTTGGCGGTCTTGCACAGGTCGCGGATCTCGGTGGCCTGGGCCACTGCGCTGCGGATGGCACTGTCACTGGCCAGGGCGCTGACGGTGATCACACTGTCAACGGCAACGGCCGGCAGCGAGGCCTCGTTGCACAGTCGCGCCGCCAGCTTCGCCATCGCCACCGGGTCTGCCGCGGCGGGTGGCGCCGGAGCAGGTGCTGGTGCTGGTGCTGGGGCCGGGGCCGGATCAGCGGGCGGTGTAGCGGGCTCGTCCAGCGCCTGCAGCAGGGCTGGCGGTGCGTTCTTCAGCCGGCCCAGACCGGCGCGCAGGTTGGCGCTGGCTTTTAGTGGCACAAGGTCGGTGACTTCGTCCACCAGCCCCAGCGCCAGCGCTTCTTGCGCGGTCAACCAGGTGGTGTCGTCCAGCATCTTGACCAGTTCGTCGGCACTCAGCGCCGGTGCCTTGGCGCGATAGCAGCCAACCAGGTTGTCGCGCACCTTGTCCATCATGTCGGCGGTGGTGCGCAGGTCCTCGGCCTCGCCCATGGCAAACGTCCACGGGTTGTGGATCATCATCATGCTGTTGGCCGGCATCACCACGCGGTGTGCGGCGACGGCAATGATGCTGGCGATACTGGCCGCCACGCTGTCGATGCGGACTGTGACGCGATTACCCAGGCGGCGCAGGGTGTTGTGGATGGCAATGCCGTCGAAAACATCGCCGCCAAGACTGCTGATGGCGACCACGATGTCACGCTGGCCATCGTCGGCGGCCTTCAGGTCACGGATGAAGTCGGCGGCACGGATGCCCCAGGCGCCGATCTCGTCGTACAGCTCGACTTCCAGCGCCTGATCAGCGGCAAGGTTGGCCGCATTGTTGATGCGGTACCAGTGACCGCTGGCTGCCGGCGCAGGTGCCGGGCCGTTGAAAATGCGGGGGGTTGCAGGGTTCATGGTTGTTCCTTTTTTGCGTCGTCATCACGATCATCGACGATGATTTCGCCCTGGTCGTCACGCTGGCGCGGGTCGGAGTCGTAGGCCAGCCCCAGCCCGTCGGCGCGGGCGTTATCGGCGGCGTTTTCGGTGTCGATCGTTTCGGCATCTGCGCCACGCTTGAGCGCGACTTCGCTGCGGCTGGTGAAGCCGCTGCGCACGGCCAAGCGATCCGCCTGCACGTCCTGCACCGGATGGATATACGCCCAGCCCTGCGGAACCCAGCGCGCGCGCTGGAACGGTCGAGGGTTGGCCGCATAGCCTGGCAGGCTGATGGCGCCGGAAAGCACCGCCATATTCAGCACCGCACGCCATACCGGCTTGCACAGCTGGTGCACAAAGATGGCGTGCTGGCGCTGCTCTACGCGGCGGCGGAACTCGTTCAGGATGACGCGGATCACGCGGTCGCTGATGTTGCGCAGGTCGCCGGTCAGCAGCTCGTACGGCAGACCCATGCCGGCGGCGATGGCCGCCAGCTGCTGCCGCATGAAGTCCTGATAGTTGTTGCCGGCATCAGGCGGGTCGCTGAACTCGACTTCCTCGCCCGGTGCCAGCTCCTGCATGGTCCCCGGCTCCAGCCCGACCAGCGGTGCGAAGTCGGCGACAACCTGCTGCCCCGGCTCGCCGGGGAATGCGGCGTCTTCGCTCGGTTTGCGGATGAAGCCGGCAAACAGGTTGGCGACTTCTTGCCGGAACAGCACCGCATCATCGAACTCGTCCAGCGTCTTGAGGCGCAGCAGCACGGTGGCCAGCATCGGCACGCCGCGCAGCTGGCCGGGGCGGGTCGGCTCGTACACATGCAGCACCTGTTCTGCCGGCACCCGCACCAGGCTGTTGTAGGAGCCTTCCCCAGCACGCTCACCGGGGTGGCTCTTGTACATCCAATAGGCGACACGCTTGCCGATGGCGTCGAACTCGATGCCCTGGCGGATGCGGTTGCCGTTCGGCGCGGTACCGGTCTTGTCGTGAGGCACGAACTCAGGCTCCAGCAGCTGGATCTGCAGTGGCACGGCCAGGCCGTCTTCCAGTCGGCGCGGCCGCAGCCGGACGAAACACTCGCCGCTTTCAAACAGGCCTTGCGCGACCAGTGCCTGCTGGCCGTAGAAATTCAGCACGCCATCCGCATCGGACTCCTCGCACCAGTCGTCCCATACCTCCTGCAGCATTTGCCGGATGTCGGCATCCGGGTGACGCGGTTTGGGGGCGATGCCGGTACCGATGTGGTTGGAGACCTGCGTGTCCAGCGCCTTGAAGGCATACGGGTCATTGCGTGCAGCGTGGCGGCTACGGTTGCGCAGGGTTTGCAGGCCGCTGCCGGTGGTGCTGACCGGCCCACTACTGCCGGGCTGCCAGTTGTTGGCACGCCGTCCCTGCCCCGCGCCCTCGTAGCTGTTCTTCAGCCGGGTCGGCATCAGAAAGCCGCGGCCACGCAGTGTCGGGAAAGCGCTCATCTGATCCCCTTTCCTGCGTGGTACAGCCGATGGCTGCGGCTACGTGACTGGCCGTTCTGCTGCGACAGATCGCGCTTGATGGTGTTACGCAGCTCGATCAGCTCCGCAACGCTGCGGTACTCGACGCGCCGGTCAGCGTATTGCACGACACGTTCGCCCCGTGCCAGGGCTTTTTCGATCGCGTCCAGCTGGGTTTGAGTGAATGCCATGTCATCGCCGTTTCAGGTAGCCCGACTGCGCCCGGCGGCGCTGTGGGGCGGGTAAAGCAGAAGACCCCGCTTTGGGGGCGGGGTCTTTTGCGGTTGCAGGGTTGGTCACAGTGGGCGGCGCCTGATCAAACAGGCCGGTCTGCGCGTACTTGATCTTGAGCCGTTCCCAGTCTGCCGCCTGATAGCGATGCAGGCCCAGGTAGTGCGCCATAGCCAGGTTGTAAACGTTCAAGTCCAGCACCTCGTTGCGCTCGGACTTCGGCTTGACCCAGTCAGTCACGGCACGGCCTTTGACGTAGCGGATCAGCTTGCGCTCGGCGGTAAGCTGATCGAAGTGCTCGGCCGGCAGGTCTTTGCTGAAGTGCTGCGCTCCCGGGCCTTCCAGTAGCTTGAAGCGGTTGTAGAGCCAGTCCTTGGCAGTATCGGTGCCGATCAGCCACAGCTCACAGCCGCCCTTTTCGGTGGTGCCACGCCAGGTGACATCAACCTTGCTGGGGCGCTGGGGCAGCACCGGCTTGCCGCGCTTGGATTCCCCCTTGATCGCCAGAATATGACGCCAGCGTCGCAGGCGGCAGAACTGGTAGACCTCTTGCGTATGGTTACCACCCGAGTCTACGGCGCCGGCCGCAATGGTCATGCGGCGGCCCGACGGGTGGATGAACTCGGCCTTCAGCTCTTCGTCCAGTGTGTCCCAGGTGCGCTGCTCGGCAGGGTCGCCCATGATCACGCGGTGGTCGATGGTCCAGCTTTCCAGCCCTTCGCCCCAGCCCTTGATCAGCAGCTCCAGGCGGTTCGCCTGGGTATCGACCGCCGCCGTCAGCATCAGCACACCGGCCGGGATCGTACGCAGGGCATAGTCTTCAACGCGAGCGAGCAGATCGGCACCGCGGGTGCGTTCCTGGGCGTTGTCCCACACTCTGGACAGCCGGGTGTTGTAGAACACCTGCATCGGCTCCGGATCACCCTTCTGCAAGGCGACTTCGGCTTTCTCGTGCTGTTTCAGCAGCGCGGCCCACGATACCCAGCCCAGCGGCATGTACAGCGCCGAAATGTGGTACGACTCGGTTTCGCCATCGCCCTCGGCCGTTGCTCGCCAGTCATCGCTGGCCAGCATGGTGCTCTTGTGGTGCTCCTCGATGCAGCATCCGTTCTCGATGCAGACATAGTGTGCGGCAGTGCGATCCGCATTCCATTTCAGCTGCTCGAACTCCAGCGTCTGGCTTTCGCCGCAATGCGGGCATGGCACGTAGTAACGCTGCTGGTTGCCTTCCTTGTACAGTTCGGCAATCCGGCTGGCACCGTCGACCGTCGGCGAGCTGGAGTAGTAAATCTTGGCGTTGCGGCCAAAGGTGGAGGTTCGCGCTTCAGCCAGCACAACCGGATCGCCCTCGTTATTGACGTTGCGATCCCATCGATCGATCTCATCGCCGTACAGGTAGCGTGCGGACACCTCTGCCAGGTTGGCCGCAGCACCAGCCGTGGTGATCATCAGCGTACCGCCGGTGAATTCCTTGGTGTCGATCGTGTTGCGGCTGTCACGGCTGCGCGGTGCCGCAACGCGGTCGCGTAACACAGGGATAGCATCCAGATTTTTACCAATGCGCCCGGACAGTCGTTTGGCCAGATTAAGCGAAGGCTCCAGCGCCAGGATGTTACTCGGTGCCATATGAATCAACGCACAGATCCAGTTCAGGAAAACTTGCGTCTTCAGCATCTGCGAGGCCCCCATCACCACTACGCGGCGGCAGGGGTGCTCCGGCGACAATGCCCGCATTACGCCGCGCGCATAGGGCGTGCGGTCAGTTTGGTATTTGCCTGGTTCTGCTGCACCTGCGTCGGCAGGAATGCGCTGATGCTCATCGGCCCACTGATCAATCCAAAGCGCAGGATCAGGACGCAAACCAGAAACAAAACCCTTCACATACGCGACAAAGCCGCTTGCATATTTCATTCTGTCATCGCCTTGTTCAGGTCATCTTCGCCCAGCTTGGTGACATCCTCCAGCATCTTGCGCAGGCGGTCGCTCAGCTCGCGTTCCAGCTTCCATGGATCGGAGATCGCAGCCAGGTCGGACGATATCTGCTTGGGCAAACCCATCACCGAATCACGCAACAACCTGGCGTAGCGGTATGTGGCCTCTTCGACGACCTGCCGCTCCACCGTGTTGCCGCAGACCTTGTCATATTCAGCCTGTGCCAGGAGCGCCAGGTATTTCTCGCGACTAGCCTTGTGCGTGTAGTAGTCGGAGCTGCCGCCCTGCGACTCGGCTGTGTCCGGTGCATCCGCAGTCACCTGGCTGCGGACATCACGCTGCGTGCGGGTGTCGACATGCCGCTGGCGAACACCTTCTTTTGATGGGTCGGCGGTCTTGCCGAGTTTGGCCAGCGTTGCGTCAACATCGACTGACTTGCCATCCGGCGACATGATCAGCCGCCCCTGTGATCCCAGCTTGGTCACATAGCTGGGCGACCAACCCTGCGAATCCGCAAAGGCCTTTCTGCTCAAATATGTGCGCATGGTTTCACCATCATTTCACTAGATTTCACCGTGGGTGAATTTCACTAACTTCACAGCGCAGCCACTAAAAAAGAATCGCGAGTCTCCAGCCTCGTACCGGGCGCAGAATCGCTAGGGTCCCCGTCTCTCCCAGATCGGCAGTACAAAAAGACAGCGCCCCGATCAACAGACCGGGGCGCCGAAAGCACAACACAGAGGAGAAACGACCACGCAAACACCGCAGAAACGCAAAAAGCCCGCTTTCGCGGGCTCTTGACGGAATTTTCAGCTGTATCTGAAAACGGATATTAGTCCGGTCAAACCGGACAGTCAACACACAGCTTCAACTTCCTGGCAATGATCGATATAACCCGACGCGATCAACCGGTCAGAAATCTTTGCCTGCGCCGCGTGCTCCACCGCCCGCAAAACCCCGGCCACCTTATTGTTGATTTTGCGGACCTGATCAGCCGAACAACCATACCGGCCACCAAGCATCTCGAACGTCAAACGTTTATCGCCAAAATGCCGCATCGTCAGATCAAGCGCCAGCTTCTCATGACATGAACTGGCGGCCCCCATCGCCACACCAGACAACAACACGCAGCACCCCAGCCACTCGGCAGCCGGCGCATCCGCCATGCAGCAAGGACACGCCGCCACCCGTTCGCTGAATCGTGCCTGCAATGCTGCCGCCTGCACCTTCGGCAGATCCCCGATCAGCCGTTTGATATTGCCGGCCTCGCCCGCACCATCCAGCCCGACCAACCCCCGGCCAGACCCGATAGACACCGTCCCTGGCACAGAAGCCCCCTTCACAGACGCCTTGAACAAAAAGGCAAACCGCAGCGCCTGACCTACCGAATCAAACAAAACATCACCAGCAACAGACATAAATTTCCCGATCACCCCTGACCGGATACCACACCAAAGCGCGGCGGCCTCTGCGGGCCTGCTCAGCGCACCACAACCAACACCTACGCGAAATCCACCACCCCGCGGCGATACTCCGCCTCAGACAAACCAGCCAGCGAAAACACCTCCTGCTTCCACAGCCCAAGAGGCACCCCCGGAGGCGGCGCAAAACCCAGCTCCTGCGCCTTCAGCTCGATCCCCTTCGCCGTCAGAAACCAAGGCCGGCCATTTGACACCCCTGCAGACCGCGCCGCAGGCGCCAAACCCTTCGCAGACACACGGCTGCCAGAAGCCGCACGGAACTGCACCGCATTAACCAACCACTTGCGGAACCTCGCCTGCCAATCAGGCGACAACACCGGCCTGCTGCAGCCCAGGTAATACGACACAAACCCCACCTGCTCCGTCGCCACATCCAGCCCATAGCCCTTGGCCAGCGCCACCGCCTGCTCATCGGCCACAAAATCCACCGGCACGCGAGAGCCACGCGCCGCAGGCCGCGACACAGCACCAGCCTTGCCGCCAACACACTCACGCTTTTTACGGATAACCGGAGAAGCGGAAGTGTGCCCCTCATCAGCACCACCACCGTCAACCATCACCCCGGCACCACCCTCAACCGCAACGTTGGCCGCAACCTCCAAAACCTTACCAGCACTGGCTTTCCAGCCATTCGAAACCGGCCGCTGAACACCACCGCCAGCCGTACGCTCATTGGCCCCAGATTGGCCCCTCATGTTTTGGACAAGCTTATCCGTTAACGCGCAAGGCAACTCGAAAACGAAGTTCCCGCAATCCACCAGCAAGCCCAGCGAACACAACCGCGCAATCGCAGCACGCCAACGCTTGCGCGTCACCGGTGGCGGCGTATGCCGGCCACGCACCGCATCCACCGTCAGCAAGTCACGGAACACCTGCTCCTTCAGACGCGTCACCAAGCCCACCACACCAGATGCAAAATCCATCCGGCGGCGCAGCCCCACATACAGCTTAAGCAGATCCCCCGGCTCACCCGCCAGGCAATCCCACTCAGCATCCGTCAACACAATAGAAGGCATCACCCACCCCGAACAAAAGGCCGCGTCGCCACCCGGCGAACAGCCAAATCCAATCCCAACGCCTGCAAACGCAGCCCCAGCGCCGCCATATACTCATCCCCATACAGCGACCTCAACCGACGCTCCTCGCGGCGCTGCAACTCCAGCCAACCCGCAGCGGACAACGCCGCCAAAAACGCCGCATCACTCGGCAACCTGCCGCTCTCCTGCAGCCACTCCAACACCACCAGAGTCATTGCGGCCAACCTTGCTATCCAGCAAACGGATCAACGTCTTTAACAAAACAGCACCGGCCGCATGCCGATCATCCGGATGCGCACAACGCACCCGATAAGCCTTGCGCTGCAACACCTGCAACACCGGATCAGGCCGGCGCATGGCAAACACCCCGGCGACGCGCCGCACGCAGCGCACCCGCCAGCGCATGCAAACGCGTAACGTTGGCCGCAATCGCATCCTCGATCGCATCCATCTCCGACGCACTCACCCGGCCATCCGCCAGCGCAGACGCCACCTGGGCGCCCACATCACCATGCGCCTCCATCAGCGAAGACAACCCCATCAGCGGCGACACCTCCGAAACGGCACCATCGCAAGGCATGCACACAAAACCGCACTCGCTCGCAAACGAAAACAGCATCCGGAAATCACCCGACAACTGGCTGATCCGCACCGCAGACAACAACCCCAACACATGCGTCGGGATATTCGGATTCACCTGGCTGCGCAACGTCGAAGCCGCCATGCCCAGCCGGACAGCCAATGCCTCCGCACCGCCCGGATAGTCATGCACCACAGAATGAGCAACATCCAAAACAGACATGATCGACTCCCGCCAAAACGACCGTGGACGACGCGGCAACCCCGCACCTAGACTCACAGCCAGACCAAACAAATAAAAAACGCCCGGCCCAACACCGGGCAAACCCAAGCCATCAGGGGTATTGGCCTGAACAAAAACCTACTCATCACCAAAATCCAGCGACAACGACAAAGGAGCCGACCCGCGTAACACACCCCACTCCACCCCAGGGTGCATCCGCTCGCACTTCCAGCGGCCATGCGTCAGCCGCTCCAGCGTCGGGCAATACTCGACAGGAATTCGCTCCCGGCTAACCCAGTTGCCAACAGCGCTCGACTTCACACCGCAAGCCGCCATCACCACACTGCGGCCGCCCGCATCTTCAATCAGTCGAAGGATCTGGTTTGCATTCATGCGCCCATGATAAACACGATTCGTGGTCTTTGTCACACGATATGTGCAAATACATCAACACATAAAGTGTTAATCTGTCATAAAACAACACGGTAAAAAGGAACGCCATGCTCAAACTCGGCAAACGCATCAAGGCCCTGCGTGAAGCACAACACCTCAACCAATCCGAGCTGGCCCGCCGCTGCGGCTGGGACAGCCCAAGCCGCATCGGCAACTACGAACAAGAAACGCGCGAGCCAAAGCTCGCCGACCTCGAACACATCGCCAAAGCCCTCGGCCTCACCCTGCAAGAGCTCATGTTCGGCACCGACGGCGACAGCCCCAGCAGCCTCGGCCGCGTCGTGGAATGGGAAAAACAGGAAGAACTGGCAGAAGAAGGCTACGTCTTCATCCCCCGCTACGATCTAAACCTCTCCGCCGGCTGCGGCACCATCGCCTGGGTCATCCACGAAGAAGACCCCCTCGCCTTCCGCAGCCGCTACATGCAAGCCAAAGGCTACAACCCGGACAACCTCAAGGCCCTCTACGTCCGCGGCGACAGCATGGAGCCCTACCTGCAAGACCGCGACACCGTGATGATCGACATCAGCGATACCACGCCCAAGGATGGCGAGGTCTACGCCGTCTGCTATGACGACGAGTGGTACATCAAACGCTTATTCAAGGTGCCGGGCGGCGGGTTGCTGCTGCAATCAGATAATCCGCGCCACAAGGACATGGAAGTCAGTCCCGAGCGGATTGAGGTGGTGAGAATATTTGGTCGCGTTATTTGGCGCGGCGGCTAACGAAAAAAGGGAAAACAATAATGAGCAAATTTATCCAAAATCCAGAAATGCAAAGTAAATTCAAAAAATTATTTAACGACATAGAAATAACAGCAGACGATAGATTCAATGCAGATAGAAGATTACAAGCACTTGACAAATCATCAATGCTTGCACTCTGCTCAGCATCCACATCCCTAATTCTTTTGTCTATCATTCCTCTTATTCAAATTCAAGACAAAACTAACGCTGGCACCACGTCCCTTGCTATTCCATACGACATAAAACCATTATATGATTTTATTCAAATATGCATGCCTATAATACTGCTAGCTCTTTCTATTGCAGTTTCTTTTACAAAGTATGGTGCAAGAGCAGCAAACATGCATGCCTGCGCATTAGAAATAAACAAATTAAGAAAAAGCATTTTGGTTATGGGCAGTTATAGACCATTAAGCAAAATGCAAGAAATATCGAATGATTACAACACCATTCTAGATAAGTATGAAAACCATGATCAAATTGATCACAACTACACTAAGCATCAAAGAAAAGCAAAATCACAAGAAGTTTGCAAGCGGCACTCCCTATATTATTTCTTATTCAAATTTGGATACAACATATATTTTTACCGAGTCATCACAGCCGCATCATTTCTCTGGACGGTATATGTATTAAACCAAACCATCAAAACAGTTCTTTGAGAACATCGCCATGCTCAATCAAGAATTTAATGTAAAAAATCTACTATACCTAACAACAATAAAAGACATAATAAAGTTTAAACTTGGAAAAAAAAGGGAAGACTACCAAAAAAACTTAGAAGCTGCAGTTGAAACAATCAACTCCGATCATTTTTCATTTCAAGACTTAGGAAAAATAGAAACAGATAAAAGATCAATATTCGTATGCAACAAAACAGAAAGTCACTATGCGCTAAAAAAAATATCAGACAACTTGGTTCGACTCTACAGAGTCAAGTTCTCTAACAGGTTCGATATTAGCTCTCAAGTACTAACCCTACTAAAAGAGACTTCCGATTTTTATATCATCAGAACCGATATAAAATCATTCTACGAAAGCGTAGAAAGAGAAAGATTAATAAAATCAATTAATGACAAAAGACTTCTTTCTTATAAATGTCGAAAATTACTAACAGTACTATTTAACCACAAGAGTCTTACATCCGAAAAAGGACTCCCGCCAGGACTAAGCATAAGCGCACCGCTTTCTGAAATATATCTAGAAGATTTTGACAGGCAGATACGCTCCATTCCTCAAGTATACTTCTACGCTAGATATGTTGACGACTTAATCATATTTTGCTCATCAAATCACGAGCAAGTCATAAAAACAATTAACGAAAAATTATCTGAAGTAAATTTAAACATAAACAAAAAGAAAACTAGCTTTAGACACTTTAAAAACTGCAACTCCAACATAGAAAACTTGGCGGATAGCTTTGAATTTTTAGGGTACAAGTACTCTGAATCAAAAACCCCCGCAGGACAAGAAAGAAGCATATCGATTAGCTTGTCAGAAAAAAGAATACGCAGGATAAAAACCAGAATTGTTCTTGCCATACTAGATTACAAAAAAAATTCAGATTACGAATTACTTCTGGATAGAATAAAATTTCTGACCAGCAATTTCTCTCTATTCAAAAACAACGAATCATCGAACTTAAAAGCAGGAATATACTACAGCTACATATTGATAAACCAATATGACCAACTTAAAAGCTTAGATAATTTTTTAAGGAAGTTAATTAATACAAAAAAAGGCCCCGGCAGTGCACTAGCTATTCTTCACGCCACGAGAAAAGGCAAATTAACAGCGAATTCTTTCCTTATTGGCCATCGATTTCGGAAAGAATTCATTTTTGATAAAAACAAATTTTCGAAAATTGTAAAGTGCTGGAAAAATGAAAATTAAACTAGAGAAAACTGATTACCGTAGGATTTTGCTAACAGAAGTCCTACCATATGAAATCCCTATAATTTACACAAACATTGGCCTATACGAATACAATGACAACAAAGAAAAATCTGTCATTGCAAAAACAGTATTTTCCCAAAAAGAAACCATCCCATTTTCCTATAAAATAATTAAAAATGCAGACTCATATCGGACATTACATTTAATTCATCCGGCAAATCAAATCTCATTTGTGAAGTTTTATAGCGACTATAAAGACCTAATAACCAGTCTCTGCTCAAGATGTACAACAAGCTTAAGAGCACCCAGCTCCGTCGCAACTCATTTCTATGAAAAAACAAGAAAGAAACCCAACAAAATCGACAAGCTAAAAGATGAAGACATTGAAATTGAACCAGAAACAAAAATTGAAAAGGAACCAAACCACGCAAGCTCATTTTTCTCGTACAGAAAATACTCTTTCCTATACAAATTCTATGATTCATATGAATTTCACAGATGCGAAAAAAAATTCTCAAAACTACGAAAATTTGACATTTCAAAATGCTTCGATAGTTTATCTACTCGCTCGCTTGGCATATCAATCAAAGACGAAATTTATCAAAAAATAAACTCCGGATCGATAACTTTCGAAGATAAATTCTCCACACTGATGGAAAATGCAAATTTTGGAAGAAAAAATGGCATCGTAATTGGCCCTGAATTTAGCAGGATATTTGCAGAAATAATTCTGCAAAGAATAGATCAGTCCGCAATAAATATTCTCTCCCAAAAAAAACCCCCATTAGTTCACGAAGTTGATTTCTCCATAAGACGATACGTTGATGACTACTTCTTATTCTACAACAATGACGCCGTAAAAACCGAAGTTTATGCCACCTTTACTGATGAGTTGGAAAAATACAGACTATTCATTAACCAATCAAAAATCAACGATTCTGAAGTGCCCTTCATAACTGGAACCACAGTTGCAAAAAAAGAGATTCAATCTATTTTTGACAACATATTTCCAATGCTCGACTCAAAAAAAGAGCCATCAGATGAAGACTCCGAAAGCAGTACAGACTTAAGTAAATTAGAGCAAGAAGACGAAAACAAAGAGCCTCCATTAGATTTATCTAAAATCCACATCAAAGCATGCAAACAACCGTCTCAACTAGCTAATAAAATAATCAGAGACATCAAGTGCATCATTAAAAACAATGAAATTTCATACTGGGACATTACTGGATATTTCCTCAGCGGGATCAAATCAAAAATATCTCGATATGATTCTAATAAAATCAATGGAAGTTTCGAACAAAAAGATGCACTTTATCGATTTATGATGTTTCTATTGGATGTACTATTTTTTGTGTATGCCAACGACATTAGAGTAAGAAGCACTTACTTAGTCAGTCAAATAATTTTGACCATGAAGCGCATTTCAGAAAAACTCGATCATGAACACATGGATGGCATTCAAAAGAAGATTGAGGATGAAGTCTCGTTGGTTTCGAAGAAAAAAACCGCAGACCCTAGAACTTCCGGAGTGGAAAACTTAAATCTTATTCTAGCAATGAGTGAGATTTTCCCATCAAACAAAATGACCAATGACGATTTATCAAAATTTGCCACCGGCTTTGTTTTTGGCGAACTAAAAAACAACAAAATTCTTAACTATTTTCAAATCATATCCATTCTATATTATATAAAAAACGACGGCGTTTACGCTGAGTTGCATAATTTCATTATTCACTCATCAAAAGTAATGCTTGAAAAGAACTGCATTACTATGCATGCGGAAAGTGCACTACTCTTCTTCGATCTAATGAGTTGCCCTCACATAACCAACGAATCAAAAAAAATAATCATAGAAACAGTCTGCAATAAAGCACCTGCTTTTTCTCACCTTAATGTTGATAGTGAATTCAGTTATTTGACAAATAGAAAATGGTTCACAGAGTGGGACCCAAAAGTGAGCATCGAGCGTCTATTAATGAAAAAAGAGTTGAAAACCCCTTACCCATGATGGCATAATCATATGCGTTAGGCAGTGATGCCGCTTTTGTCGCATGACTTAAGCACACTCCCATTACGAAGTTTGTAATGGAAAGCTATTTACCTAGTGCAGCATGACTGGGCACACACTACACACACTGCCTAACTCTTTTCTCATTCGTTCCACACGACACAAAGCATCCCGAAATACGTTGGTTTGCCCGCAATAGGCAAACCAACGCATCAGCGGCGTGGGGGCACCCTTAGTTACGGGACAAAAGGCGGGGCGGCAGGCTCTGTGTGCGGCTGGCCGTTGAATAGTTTGGTGTTTGTGACAATTCCCCAGACCAGCGACAGTTCGTGGGCATAGGTGTAGAGCCTCACGCCATCCGGTACGCCCAACGTACTCAACGGGCCATACAGCCGGTATGAACACGCCTTCCAGTCCGTCAGGAGTTGGCGGAGCTGTTCAAGGCGATCCTTGCGGATAGCCACATGGTCGGCAGGCAGTGCCCGCTGCTCGTTCAAATGCGCTTCCATAGCATTGAATGCCTCGATGTAGCGCAGCTTCCATTGCAGTGCCTGCTTGCCGGTGAAGCCCATCGCCAGCAGCGTGAAGCCGTCGCGGGTGATTTCAAACCCGGGATCAACACGCTTGCGTCCCATACCAAGATCAACCTCAATTTGTATGGGCGCAAAATTGCGCTGATACCAATCGCTTGGCAAGTCAGGCGATAACGTCTCGATCTTGCGCAGAACATCCTTGTGCTGTTTGTGGAAGTAGTCAGCCACCGCTTTGCTGGTAGTGGTGGTTTGACCATTGGAAATGGAAACGACAGGCGCGCTGAGCGCAAGGGATTGAGCAGCCATGATGGCCTCCGAGAGAAGCGGTATGTTAACCGCCACCCACGACGCCAATCGGGGGTGGCAGACCGAAGCGGGGTTGGCGTGCCGGTCTCTCGAACCGGTGAGCCCGAAGGCTCCCCCACCCGGCCCGCCATAGAAGGGCGCGCACGAGCGCGTGCGAACAAAAATAGCCGCAGGGCGGCTTGTTCGCCGAGAGAAACCGGGACGCCAATCCCGGCCGCGCTATTGAACGCGACATCACGATGATAGGCCGCACCCCCACCCCCGTCAATTGCAAAAGTAATAATGCGCGATAGCCGCGCACCCGCGAGGTGTTGTTGCCCGATCTGCCGGAGGAGTTTCGTCAGCGCAATTTTGCGCCGACGATCGAAACCCGCACCAATCCTGGTAGTGGCGCACCGGACGCTCCCTCGCATTGCGCCCATCAGCCTGCGCGGCGCTGCCATCGCTTTGTATGGGCTGAAAACTCAGCTCATACCAACCTTGCGGCAGAAAAGAACCAGCCACCCCAACGTTGGCCGCACCCATCGCCAGCGCACCGCAGCTGCCCGCTGCCGCCGGCATGCGCGTGCTGACGAACTTCCCCAAAGCCACCGCCCTGGGCGATGCCATGCCGGATCTGCTCGCCCTCACCCGGCGCCACGGTGTCGAGCTGTCCATCAGCGGAGCGACATCATGACCCCGCGCAACCTCCCCGCCCTCGATGCGGCCAACCTTGGGCTGGAGTTCATCCACCACTACGCCACCCCACTGGCCACGGCCATCGAGCACCTGCCGGATTGCCCACCCAACATCACCGCCCTCTGCCGCCTGCTGCTGGAGAAAACCGAAAACTTCCAGGATTTGTTGCAGGACGCCAAAGAGCAAGCCGAAGGCTAGACGCAAAAAGACCGGGCAGCTCTCGCTACCCGGCCTTTTCATGGCTCGGCAATCAAACCGTCAGCCAAGCCCCTTCTGAATGACGCAACCGATCAGGATGCTACAAACTACGATGACTTCTTGGCATAAGGGCCGAATTCCTGAAGCACTGCTCTTGCGTCGTAACTTTGATCTCCTTGCCCTTGCGGTGCGCCCCCGTGCATGACAATTACGTATTTCACTGATCTGAAGCCTCCCATCGAAGATATAGGCTGTCGACCGTAGCCTCTCGTTATTTGAAAACCGTCATAGCCCTTCTCAAGCGTCAATTCCGCGCAACGATAAAGCAGCAGGGTATTTAGCGTTTCCATCGAAGTAACGTGATTTCCGTAATACGAAACCTGATAGGTCGCCACCCCGACTTGACTCTCGGTGTACCCACCGGTGCCGAACAACTGAAAGGGCTGATAGGTCGTAGCGCATGCACTCAGGAAAATGACGCAGATAAACAAACTCAGGGCATTTCTCATCTAGACATCTCCTTGACTTGAAGTTACTCCCATGGCATTTGCCAGGTGTAAGGCAAAATTCCCAACCCGGCTACCAGCAGGATGACGAAGCGAAGGATCGCCAGGTACGCGTTTTCAAGTTTGTGCCGTATGTCAGCCGCATGGGTGGTGAACGAATCAAGCAATATCCTATCATCATTAATGAAAAATTATAAATTTGTCATTTGAATGGCGGGCTGATGGCGACAGCTTAATCCCCCAGCGTAGGGCCCCGAAATCAACGCCTAAGTCAGCAACAAAAAGGCCGGCATCCGCCGACCATCTATGCTGCTTGATTCAGACCAGCTCCCAAGGCAAATCACGCCGCCCGTTCACTGGTTTCAGTACACCCTCGTTGCGCAATGCTTGTGCGGCCCACCGGACATCATATTGCCAGGTGTAAAGAAAATCGCCGGATGCTTTGAGCTCTTTCTCGTAGCCATCCCAGATAAACTTGGCCACATCCTTGGGCCAGCTCTTGCCGCCGGCGGACCTGATCGCCTTGATAACCAGTTCTTTCATGTCGTCACGTTTGAGCAAGGTTTCCTCCTGTAGAAACAAGGGCTTTGTCAGGCATCCGCCACCGCATCATGAAAGTCGTTTTCGTGTACCAGCAGGATGTGGGCCCCCTTCTTGCGCAGCTGCACGGCTTTCTCGACCTTACGGCCATAGCAAGCGTATGCCCAGCAAGGGTTCCCGTCCGCGCCGATGACCAGATAGTCCACCCGGGAGGAGACATCGTTGACGACCTCACCACCCAGCCCCTGCACAATCTCGGCAATCTCTGTGCGCTTGTACCGGCTGGACGCACCAGTGAAGCAGAACTTGGCACCCTGAAATACAACTTCAGGGCACACGGAGCACAAGCCGCTGATTTCGCCCCTTGCCTCCACCATAGGGCTGACAATCGTGGTGTTATCAAGAAAGCCGATGAACTCCGCAAAGAAGCTTCGCAGCATCTTTTGCTCCTGCTCATCGATCTTCTTGTCAGCCATTACCGTGACAATCAGGCTGTCTATCTCATCGTATGGCCAGCAACGCTTCAGGTGCTCATGATCCGCCATCCAGGCTGATAGCCCTCTGAGCTCAGCTTCGGTAATGACACCATCGGCCAGAATAGCGCCAAGCAGTGCGTGCAAACGCTGCAGATCAGCAGTCACCTCATCGTAGTAGCCGGTTGAGCGCAGCTGATTGCACAGCCAGAGAATGTCGTCACGCTCGTCCGCAGTCAGCACCCCATCTTCCAGCGCTGCCATCACGACTGGCATCAACTCGTTGTAAGGATGACGCCCTTGCAGCTCGGCATGCTCGCTGACCCAGTCTTGCAAGAACCGTACTTCGCGGGCATTGATCTCCTGGTCAATGGCAATGCCTTCCACGATGCCAATCAGCGAGTTGATGGACTTGTCCAGCCGAGAGCGACCGGTAAACGGCAGGTAGGATTTATGGTCGTAATGCACGGCAACTCCTTGCTGGAAGTGATGGCGATATATCCGTTTAGGATATTCCTCTTGGCAATGCGTGTCACATACAACTTCCTCACGCATGGGCCTGCCACATCAGAAAATCGCTGGCCCGGCTATCGAACACTCCCCCTCCTGACTACACTTAACCACTCTCCCTGTCCCCTTGTAGCAACACAAAAAGCATAGCAATCCATCAAATAACACAATATGTGTTTTTAATGAGTGCATGGCGTGTTAGTGTGACCACTACCAGAAGGATGAGCTTAAGGCTGTGACAGGCTAGGGAAGCAAGACAGTCCATGTGGGCATTTCGCCATTTTATGGCATGACATGAGTAAATTTTCTTCTTAACGAAAAAAATACGCCTATAATTCCGGTTGGCACCAATCTCGCCACCGCAATTTCTTTGTTTACGTATTCTTTTCTCTAGAAGGAAATGGTTATTTTGACTACCATGCACGCCGATCTGGCTTCCAAGGTCATGCAGCTCGCTGTTAGCGACCTCGGGTTGGACTTTCTGTTACGCGCGGATGAGAACATCTTGTCTGACTTGGATGCTCTAAAGTGGACGGTTGAGAAGCAACACTCGGACAGACAAATTCGGCGCCAAGCATTTGCCGCTGCCATCCCTTCAGCAATTGCTACAGCTTGCTTGAAAAGTGCCGAGCAATCTGGGCTAGCGTACATCACGGAAAGCACAGCCAAGCCAGGGTACCACTACCCCAAAATTTTGACGGCATCCTTTGTCATAACGACAAGGAACAAAAATTCAACTTCTTTTGTTAATGCTGATTACAGCAAAACATTAGGAAAGCAGAATGGGAGGTTGGAGCCTTACAACTTGGACCTATTTGAAGTAGTAGACCGGTCTTCCTTACCGCTGGACAAGCTGTTTGCAGTTATCTCCGCCAAGGCTGACTACTTGTCTATCGAAAACTCAGTTGTCACAGTTGATATTCCATTCCCATCACTAAAAAATTGCTTTGCCGAGTACCGGCTCAGTGAACTTTTACAGCTGGCAAAGGAACCACCAGTTCCACCAGCACCAATCGATCCAGCCCCAATTTTGCTCAAGCGACTGGGTCAAATCGAATTGGAAAATGCAACAAATTAGGAAGTAAGAATGCGCACAGGTGTAGCAGGTTTTCAGGGGGGGCGATTGATTCAGGCACGGGCTGCCCGTGGTATGACTCAGTCCGCTCTATCCGAACTGTCCGGGGTGTCTAGCCCATCCATTTCCAAATGGGAACGAGGTGAGCAATTTCCGGAGCCTGCCGCACTGGAAAGGGTGGCGACAGCACTTGAGCTGCCAGCCACCTGGTTCTTGCGTCCCATGCCTGACTTTGGCAAGTCGGGATACTTCTTCCGCTCCAATACATCCCTCACCAAAGCCGCTCGCACTATAGCTAGCATCCGGCTTGAATGGCTTCATGAGCTTTCAGCTTCGATTCAGGAGTGGATAGGTTGGCCAGCTGTAAACCTGCCCGTATCGTTGTCTCGCGAAGAAGCACTACTTCTTACTGATGAAGAGATAGAAGACATTGCCACACAGTGTCGCCAGCATTGGCGCTTGGGCATGGGACCAATCGATGATGTGATCCGGGTAATGGAAAGCGCGGGGATAATTACCACTCGAGAACCACTGGGCTACATCAAAATGGATGGCGTTTCGCGTTGGTTTGATGTAGACAATCGGCCCTATGTGTTTCTGGCTGCAGACAAGGCAAGCGCTGTGCGTAGCAGGTTTGATGCGGCCCATGAACTTGGCCACCTGATCTTGCATCGCCATTTGACCAAGGCCGACGAAGAAGAGCGCTATAGCGAACTGGAACGCCAAGCGCATCTATTCGCAAGTGCCTTCCTGATGCCTGCAGAAAGCATTTCCCTGGAACTGGCCCATCCAACACTGGATACATTGCAGGTTCTAAAACGCCGCTGGAAAGTGTCGATCGGTGCCATGATCATGCGCGCATCGACACTTAACCTGATTGGCGAAGCCTACACAACCCGCCTCTGGAAAAACTACAGTGCACGTGGCTGGCGCAAAGGTGAACCGCTGGATGATGTTTTGGAACCGGAATCTCCGCGACTGATGCCCCGGGCCATCAAGATGCTGCTGGAACAAGGTGGCTTCACCAAGCCTTATCTGATCGAAACAATCGGTTTGCCTGCTGCGGACATCGAGCGACTGTGTTCCTTGCCAGAGGGTTACATGACTGGCGAGATGGCCTCCGTCATCCAGCTCAACTCTCCCGTCTTCCGCCCTGCTCAAACATCTACAACAGTGACCAACCCCGAGCCGGCACGAGTCATTTCCCTACCGTCTCGCAAACGGATGTAACAAAGAAAAGCCGACAGCAAACACTGTTCGGCTTTTCTCCTAAAATATAGTCCAAATTCTTCAGTTCGAATTTTTGCGCATCAACTGCAAGCTATCTTTCCGCGCAACAATAACGAGCCCTTCCTTCTTATACATTGCAATACCTCTGTCACTCACACCAACAAGTATCCCTTGATGGGCAATCGCCCCTCTTTCATCCAAAATGACAAAGCAATTGTTCCATTTGGTTTTTTTCTCAAGAACACAGCCACTCTTGTGAAAGAAATCAATGCGCTCCCTTGCATTGTCAGCTCCCTTCGCCTGTGATGCCACAGGAATAATCCACCAAAAGACTGCGATTGCGGCAAAACCAATACTCAGCGCAACTACACCATAGGAAGCGAAGAAGACAATAAAAACGGCCTTAATACCATCATTGGCATGGGGGTTTAACCACCTCAAGGTACGGGCAAAGCGCCCATTGGCCGCGACTGCCCCTACCTTAATCTTGCGCCTTCCCTTAAGCCCTAAGTAGACCACCAGCACAAAGCCCGCTAGCAGTACCAACGTGTAAAGCACATCAGGAAAGTCGAAGAGCGAGTTAACCCACTTAGCTAAGACCTCACCCACTGCCAACAGAAAATAGCCAACGACACTATATGAAAGAACGTAGACATTTGACGTTGCCATGGGTAGTTCATCAGGTGACAGCCCAAATGCAGAGAGATAGCCTTCGTAATAATGGGAACCGATCAGGAACGCACCCGGGGTGACAATTGCAGCAAAAATCGCCCATACCTTGGCTTGCAATAGAAGGCTAGATTTTTCAGTATCTTTACTGGATTTATCTGTCATTTCATTTATTTCAAAAGATTTTTTAATTCAGTCACAACCAAGACCATCCGCATGGTTGATATTCGGCATGCAATTACTCAAACTATTTGGGAATTAAATTCTCGGCCAACCCTTTCAGTTCAAGCCATAGAGGCTGCCCGACCCCCTCGCAAAACAAGCCGCACTTTTCTAGCTGCTCCAGGCTGTTTGCCACTTGGATCGCTATCTCAGCCAGCCTAACTACTTCTTCGCAATTCGCAGACTCCATCTTCACCCCCAAAATTATTCTTGCTCACCAAACCACATTACTTTTGGCACAACCGCCCCATACAAGTGACTTGGGATAGATCGTAGATGATGTTGCCTCATCTTGATATGTGAATCACCCACCCAGTTTCACAAATCACAGTGGGTGACTGAGCACAGACCAACGGCCTCTCTCATGCACTTGGTCAGCTTTCCGCCACACTTTCCTCGTCACCTCAAATAAATACACCATTTGTGTTGACACAATTTGTGTTTATGTCATTATTTACACATATTGTGTTGTTTTGATATTTGCAACACGATTTGTCTGCAACCCATAACACCCCTTCAGCCAGGGCAGACGCTGCGCCTCATTGCGCCGCGCGGAGGTGGACTAGCCAACCCCACCCGCCCTCGCCCATGCCGTGCACGCATCACCGCACCGCGCCGAAGGGGACACCAACAAGGAGGCCGCCATGTCCCGAATTTGTCTGCTGTTACTGCTGTGCCACCTGCCCAGCCTTAGCCATGCAGAGTGGAACAAGCGCGCCGTGCGCATCAAGGCGCCAACAGCGCAGAGCCTGACGAATGAGCAGCCTGCTCGCGGTGAATATCGCCAGATCGTGGCGGAGCGCCGGCCAGCCGTCTCATGCCTGGAAATTTTGACGCCAAGTGCGGGCAGCACGCCTGTCTGGGCATGTCCTTGAAGCAAGGAAAACAGGGAGAGCAATGATGCAACCGTCTTTCAAAGAAACCCTGATCGGCCATGTGCCGGAGGCGCTGGCGGAGCAGTTCCGCGAGCGGGGTTACAGCCTGCGTTTCATCGGCTGGGGCATGCTTGGCCTGCCGGTGCACGAGGTGCGCAAGCTCCAGCGGCCACAGCCGGCCGGAAAGGTGGCGTGATGCGCTCGGAACTTAAGCAGGATCTGCTGGCCATGGGAAAAGCCTTTGCACGCGGCATAGGCGCCTGTGCGGCATTCATCGCCCTGTTGACCTTGGCTGAATGGATTGCGAGATGAGCACGCTACATGTCGACACCCTGATCCGGCTGGGCGAGCAGTTCGCCCACGCTGTAGCCACGCTAGCAGTCCACAGGAAGGACTTTGACCGCGCAGACCAGCTAGTGGACCACCTGTCGCTCTGCGGCGTGCCAGCGGTCGCTGTGCCGCCCAGCTGGCCACTAACTGCCTACGCACCGCTGATCGTCGTCAACAGCATCGAGCATGCCGTGCCGGCGATAGAGGCCACCGGCCACATTGTCATCAACAACCAGGGCAAATACCTGATCAACCCGCCGGAGGGTGCCGCGATCGACGCATTCACCTTCCGGCTAGAACAACGCACCTAACAACAGGAGAACACCATGAACTTTGCCACCATCGCCGACCCTCGCGAGATCCGTCACAACCTTGGCCTGAACCAGAGTGAATTCTGGAGCCGCGTCGGCGTTACCCAGTCCGGCGGCTCTCGCTACGAATCCGGCCGCAACATGCCAAAAGCCGTCCGCGAGCTGGTACGCCTGGTGCACGTCGAGCAGATCGATCTGGCCAAGGTGAACAACACCGACCTGGCCGTGATGGAGTACCTGAAGAAAAGCCACGCCGATCTGTACCAGAGCCTGAAGAAAGCCGTCCAGGCACAGCAATCAACGGCGGGCAGCGTGGCATGAGCCGCGACCCGCGCAAGCAACCACAGCAGGGAGACGTGCTGCGCCGCTTCGGTGTAACGCGACACGTCACCGGCGTGCTGCAGAACCAGCGCGGCACGCTGACCCACGTGCAATTCAATCAGGATCAGCAAACCACGATCAGCGCCTGGCGCAGCTGGGCAAATCAGGATTGCGAAGTGTTGGGTTAACGGCCGGCACGCCCCGCAACCAACTTGGAAAGGAAAGCAGAATGAATTCGACGATCGACACGGCCGAGCTGGTGCAGAGCATCAAGCAGCTCATCTACACGCTGGCCACACCGCGGCCGGTGATTCCGGCAGACAAGCAGCTTTGGGACGCCGCGGCTTGCGCCGAATACCTGGGCGTCAGCTCGCAGCACTTCATGCAGCGGATCGCCGTCAGCCCCGACTTTCCGCGAGCGATCAACATCGCCACCGGCACCAGCCGCAACCGCCGCTGGAAGGTCGCCGAAATCATGCGCTGGGCAGATGCCCGCCAGGAAAAGAAGCGCGCCTAATCCAGCAGCGCCACCACGTCGGCCATGTCCGGCGCGTAGTAAGTGTTCTGCAGTATCCGCAAGTCACGATGACCACTGATTTTCGCCAGGGTCATCACATCCACTTTCTTGGCCAGCCGGGTCAGTGCCTCACGCCGGCTGTCATGAAAGTGCAGATCCTCGATCAGCGCCTGCGCCTTCGCCTTCCTGAACAGCGAATCCAGCAACGATGGCCGCAGGCCGAACACCGGCCCATCCGGTACCGCCTCCATCACCTGCCTCAGTAAGCGCACCGCCTCGACAGATAGCGGCACATCCCGGGCATGGCCATTCTTCGTCATCGCCAGGTGCGCCAGACGCCGATCAAAATTGATCGCCTCCCGCGTCAGGCCGCAGATCTCGGAAGCCCGCATACCGGTCTCGATCGCAAACAACCACGCAGCACCAACCCGGGCAGTCATCAGAAATGGGGGCATTTCGTGGTGATAGCCGGTGGCCAGCAAAATTGCCTCCGACTCCAGATCAGTCGGCCGGCGAGTACGCGCCTTCGCCGCCGCCGGCTTGGTCAGGGAATCCAGCGGGCTCGACTTGATCCAGCCCCACTCCTTCACCGCGATATTCAGCGCGTGCTGCAGCAGCGCCCATTCGCGACGAACACTGGCCGCGCTGACCATCTTCAGCCGCTGATCACGCCAATCGGAAAAGTGATGATTGCTGAGGCTGGCCAGCTTCACCGCCATCAACACCGGGAACTCGCGCTGGTAGAGCGCGATGCGCATCTGCTCCGCCCGCTCGCCCCGCTTGCGCGGTGATACCTCCTCAGCGTAGCGCGCCAGCAACTCGCCAAAGGTTTTGTCCGGGATCAGGCCCGCGGCCTGCGCAGAGATTTCGGCTTCTTTCTTCACCGCCCAGGCTTCCGCCTCGCGCTTGGTGCGGAAACCTGATTCAGACAGGCTTACCCCGCCCTTGCGAATCTTGACGCGCCACGCGTCACCACGTTTCTCATACGTCGCCATGGGACAAACCTCGGGACAAATATGGGACACATGGTAGCGTTAAATTGTATTTTCTTGGGGGATTTTGCATTTTGAGTAGACAACAAAAAACCGCCGAAACCTTTGCTGTGCTTGGGTTTGAGCGGTTTAGTGTTTTCCATGAAGCAATGTAGTGGTGCGAAAGGAGAGACTCGAACTCTCACGCCTCGCGGCGCTGGAACCTAAATCCAGTGCGTCTACCAATTCCGCCACTTTCGCGACTCACTGCCTTGCTTCAGCAGAGTGCGCATAATAGTAGACAAGCCCACGCTAGGCAAGATCCCGCTCCAAATATTTTTTGATGGCGAAACTATCCTACAGGTATATTGTCCATGACCTGCATTACCCAAACAACAACAGCAAGGAGTCTCTTCGCCATGCAACCCAATTTGCACACCGCCTACCAAAGCACTGCACTGAGTGGCAGCCGTCACAAGGTGCTGCGCAATACTTACGCCCTGCTCGGCCTATCGATGATACCGACCGTCATCGGCGCGGCAGTGGGCGCCAACATGAGCTTCGCCTTCATGGCGGGCAGCCCGATCATGAGCATGATCGCCATCCTGGCGCTGTTCTACGGCCTGACCTTCGCCATCGAAGCCAACCGCAACAACGCACTGGGCGTGCCGCTGATGCTGCTGTTCACCCTGCTGATGGGCGTACTGCTCGGCCCCTTGCTGCAAGCCGCGTTCAAGCTGGCCAATGGCTCGCAGCTGATCATGGTTGCGGGCGGCGCAACCACGCTGGTTTTCGCCGTGATGGCTGGCATCGCCACCACTACCAAGCGTGACCTGAGCGGCATGGGCAAATTCCTGATGGTCGGCGCCGTCGTGCTGATGGTGGCCGTGGTTGCCAACATCTTCCTGCAGCTGCCGCTGATGTCGCTGGTGATTTCCGCCGCCTTCGCGCTGTTCAGCTCGCTGATGATCCTGTGGCAAGTCAAAACCATCGTTGACGGTGGCGAGACCAGCTACATTTCCGCGGCGCTGGGCATCTACATCAGCATCTACAACCTGTTCACCAGCCTGCTGCACCTGCTGATGGCTTTCGCTGGCGACCGCGACTAACCCCGCCCCGCCGACAACAACGCCGGCCATGTGGCCGGCGTTTTTTATTGCGGCCAACCTTGTGTCATCGGTAGGCACCATAAAAAAACACCCCGCCGTGGCGGGGTGTTTTGTCTGCTTTTCAGCGAATTGCTTAGCCGATCCAGCGACGGGCACTGGCGAACATGCGGAACCAGGCGCCGTTTTCGTCCCACTCCGCCGGATGCCAGCTGTTCTGCAGCGTGCGGAACACGCGCTCAGGGTGCGGCATCATGATGGTGAAGCGACCGTCCGGCGTGGTAACGCCGGTGATACCTGCCGGCGAGCCGTTCGGGTTCATCGGATAGGTCTCGGTCGGCTGGCCGTTGAAGTCCACGTAGCGCAGCGCGGTCAGCACCTGCTCCTGTGCGCCCGGGGCAAACACCGCGCGGCCTTCGCCGTGCGACACCACCACCGGCAGCTTGGAGCCGATCATGTCCTGCAGGAAGATCGATGGCGATTCGGTGACTTCCACCATCGCGAAACGGGCTTCGAACTGCTCGGAAGCGTTGCGGTTCAGCTTCGGCCAGTACTGCGCGCCCGGAATGATGTCCGATAGGTTGGACATCATCTGGCAACCGTTGCACACCCCCAGTGCGAAGGTGTCGCCGCGACCGAAGAAGGCCTCGAACTGCTCGCGCGCCTGCGCGTTGAACAGGATGCTCTTCGCCCAGCCCTCGCCGGCGCCCAGCACGTCGCCGTAGCTGAAGCCGCCGCACGCCGCCAGACCCTTGAAGTCGGCCAGCTGGATACGGCCGGCGATCACGTCGGACATGTGCACGTCGACCGCTTCGAAACCGGCGCGGGTAAACGCAGCACCCATCTCGATCTGGCCGTTGACGCCCTGCTCGCGCAGGATGGCGATGCGCGGACGTGCGCCGGTAGCGATGAACGGCGCCGCCGGATTGTCCTTGGTGTCGAAAGTCAGCTCGGCAAACAGGCCGCGCGAGGCGGTGTCGGCGATCTGCGCATACTCGCTGTCGGCGCCGGCAGGGTTGTCACGCAGGCGTTGCAGACGGTAGCTGGTCTCGGACCAGGCTTGCTGCAGCGCGACGCGCGACTCGGCCAGCACCACTTCTTCGCCATGCAACAGGGTCAGGGTGTTGTCGTCGGTCGGCACGCCGATGACGCTGGTTTCGGCGCCGAGACCGGCGGCGGCAAAGCGCGCCAGCACTTCGTCGATCTGGTCAACGGCAACCTGCATCACCGCGCCCAGCTCTTCGTTGAACAGCACCGCGTTAACGTTGGCCGCAGTGTCGTCGGTCAGCACCGACAGTTCGACTTGCGCACCAAGATGACCGGCGAAGCACATTTCCGCCAGCGTGGCGAACAGGCCGCCGTCGGAGCGGTCGTGGTAGGCCAGCAGCAGTTCATCTTGTACCAGCGACTGGATGGTATGGAAGGCAGCAGCCAGTTTGGCAGCCTGATCCACGTCCGGCGTCTGGCCGTTCATGTCGTTCCACACCTGGCCGAAGATCGAACCGCCGAGACGGTTGCGACCAGCCCCCAGATCCAGCAGCAGCAGCGCGCTGTCGGCGGCCTGCAGCTGCGGCGTCACCGTCTTGCGCACGTCGGCCACCGGGGCAAACGCGGAGATGATCAGCGACAGCGGTGCGGTCACCGATTTCTTCTCGCCCTGGTCTTCCCATACCGTCTTCATCGACAGCGAATCCTTGCCTACCGGAATGCTGACGTCGATGTCGATACAGATGTCGGACACCGCTTTCACGGTGGCGTACAGATTGGCATCCTCGCCCGGGTGACCGGCAGCGGCCATCCAGTTGGCAGACAGCTTGACGTTGCCCAGCTCGCCAACGTTGGCCGCAGCCAGGTTCAGCAGCGACTCGCCCACCGACATGCGGCCGGCGGCCGGAGCGGAGAACAACGCCGCCGGCGTACGCTCGCCCATCGCCATCGCCTCGCCCTTGGTGGTGTTGAAGCCCATCGCGGTCACGGCCACGTCAGCCACTGGCACCTGCCACGGGCCGACCATCTGGTCGCGCGCGGTCATGCCGCCCACGGTACGGTCGCCGATGGTGATCAGGAAGGACTTGTCGGCCACGGTCGGGTTGCGCAGCACGCGGTACGCCGATTCCTTGGTGTCGTATTGCGCGGCGTCGAAGGCGTCGGTCACCACGACACGGGTAGTCACGTCGCGGGTCATGCGCGGCGGCTTGCCCAGCAGCACTTCCAGCGGCATGTCGACCGGGTTGTTGTCGAAATGATCGTCACGCACCTGCAGGTGGCCGTCATCAGTGGCCACGCCCAGCACCGCGAACGGGCAACGCTCGCGCTCGCAGATGGCGGTGAACAGCTCCAGATCGGCCGGCATCACGGCCATCACGTAGCGCTCTTGCGATTCGTTGGACCAGATCTGCATCGGGGTCATGCCTTTTTCTTCCAGATGCACCTTGCGCAGATGGAAGATGGCACCACGACCGGCGTCGTTCACCAGCTCCGGGAAGGCATTGGACAGGCCACCGGCACCGACGTCGTGAATCGACACGATCGGGTTGGCCGCGCCGCGCTGCCAGCAGCGGTCGATCACTTCCTGGCAACGGCGTTCGATTTCCGGGTTGCCACGCTGCACCGAATCAAAGTCCAGGTTTTCGCTGTTGGCACCGGTGTCCATCGACGATGCCGCACCGCCGCCGAGACCGATCAGCAGGCTCGGGCCGCCAAGCTGGATCAGCAGCGCGCCTTCCGGAATCTCGTTCTTGAAGATCTGCTGTTCCTGGATGCTGCCCAGGCCGCCGGCGATCATGATCGGCTTGTGGTAGCCGCGACGCTCGCCTTGGAAGTTGTCTTCAAAGGTGCGGAAGTAGCCGGCCAGGTTCGGGCGGCCGAATTCGTTGTTGAACGCGGCGCCGCCGATCGGGCCTTCGAGCATGATGTCGAGTGCCGAGGCGATGCGACCCGGCTTGCCGTAGCTGGCGTCTTCCCACGGTTGCTGGAAGCCGGGAATGTTCAGATTGGAGACGGTGAAACCGGACAGGCCGGCCTTCGGGCGCGAGCCGCGACCGGTAGCGCCTTCGTCACGGATCTCGCCACCGTTACCGGTCGAGGCGCCGGGGAACGGCGAGATCGCGGTCGGGTGGTTGTGCGTTTCCACTTTCATCAGAATGTGGGTCGGCTCTTCGCTGTAGGCGTAGGTGTTGCTGTCCGGCTGCGGATAGAAGCGCTCGATGGTGGCGCCGTCGATTACCGAGGCGTTGTCCTTGTAGGCCACGCGGGTGCCTTGCGGATGCGCGTCGTGGGTGTCGCGGATCATGCGGAACAGCGACTTGCCCTGCTCCACGCCGTCGACGATGAACTGCGCATTGAAAATCTTGTGACGGCAGTGCTCGGAGTTGGCCTGCGCGAACATCATCAGTTCGACGTCGGTCGGGTTGCGCTCCAGCTTGATGAAGTTTTCGACCAGATAGTCGACTTCATCCGGCGACAGCGCCAGACCCATGTCAAGGTTGGCCGCATCCAGCGCCGCCTTGCCGCCGCCGAGGATGTCGACGGTGGACAGCGGTTGCGGCTCGATGTGCACGAACAGGCGCTCGGCATCGGCCAGCGACGGCAGCACGGTTTCGGTCATACGATCGTGCAAGAGGCCCGCCAGACGTTGACGAGCCTCTTCGGTCAATGGGGTGGCCGCGGTGATGTGGAAGGCAATACCGCGCTCGATGCGCAATACCTGCTCCAGACCGCAGTGGCGTGCGATATCGGTAGCCTTGGAAGCCCATGGCGACAGCGTGCCAAGACGCGGCGTAACCAGGAAAAGATCGCCGGTAGGCTGCTGCGCCAGCGGCGGTTCGCCGTAGGTCAGCAATTTTTCCAGCACGGCGACTTGCGCCTCGCTCAGTGGCGCTTCACTTTCGGTAAAGTGCCAGTACTCTGCCGCAATAGTCAGATCGGGTAGACCTGCTTCGCGAGCAGCAGCAAGAAGTTTATCGAGTCGGAACTGGGACAGGGCGACACCGCCCCGCAGCTTGAGAACGTGCGACATTGGATACCCGCAACAATGAAGACAAGGATCAGGGAAGCGCGTCATAATACACGAAACCCCCTGTCTTTATAAGGCCAGAATTCGTATTTTGTCTGACAGCAGGCGCCGTTCGAACGCGCTTACCCGCAAAAATTCAAGGAGTTACTTCAATGAAGAAAGTCGAAGCGATCATCAAGCCGTTCAAACTGGACGAAGTGCGCGAAGCGCTGTCCGAAATCGGCATCAATGGCCTGACCGTCACCGAGGTCAAGGGCTTCGGCCGCCAGAAGGGACACACCGAACTGTACCGCGGTGCCGAGTACGTGGTCGACTTCCTGCCCAAGGTCAAGATTGAGGTGGTCATCGCCGATGATCTGGTGGAACGCGCCATCGAATCTATCGTCAGCACCGCCCGCACCGGCAAGATCGGTGATGGCAAGATTTTCGTGACCGCGGTGGAACAGGTGGTCCGTATCCGCACCGGCGAAACCAACGAAGACGCTGTATAAGCCACTGACACAGCAATGAAAAACGGCACCCGAGGGTGCCGTTTTTTCATGATATCAAGGTTGGCCGCAAGGGCATCAACC
Source organism: Vogesella sp. AC12 (assembly GCF_024437575.1). NCBI lineage: Bacteria > Pseudomonadati > Pseudomonadota > Betaproteobacteria > Neisseriales > Chromobacteriaceae > Vogesella > Vogesella sp. AC12. The sequence continues at coordinate 423,144 of NZ_JANFNU010000001.1, read as the reverse complement.
CCAGAACTTCCACCACGACTGCTCGCGCACCTGCCACGGTGTCTGCAGATAGTTGCTCTGCGGGAAGTTCAGCTGCAGCACGCGACGGGCATCGGCCGCCATGTCCTTCATCCCCAGCTGCTCGTAGGCCACCACGATGATGGCCAGCGCCTCTTCATTGTGACCGGTGTTGGCGTACTCCTTCACCACCGTCTGCGCGCGGTTGATGGCTGCCAGCCAGGCGCCACGCTTCATGTAGTAGCGGGCGACGTGCACTTCGCTGGCACCCAGCGCGTTGATCAGGCGCACCATCTTCTCGGTGGCATCTACGCTGTACTGACTCTGAGGGAAGCGCGCCACCAGTTCCTGGAAGGCCTGGTACGATTCGCGCGCAGCTTTCGGATCGCGTTCGCTCATGTCCTGACCGGACAGGCGCGACATCCACGAGCTGTCCTCGTTGAAGTATACCAGGCCCTTCAGGTAGTACATGTAGTCCAGGTTCGGATGCGACGGATACAGGCGGATGAAGCGGTTGGCCGAGGCAATCGCCAGCTCCGGCTCGGCATCCTTGTAATGGGTATAGGCTTCGTCCATCAGCGCCTGCTGCGCGTAGCGCCCGTACGGGAAGCGCGCCTGCAAGGTTTCATACAGTTTCAGCGAACGCTGATAGTTGCCACCATCCAGCTCTTCGCGCGCCGTGGCGTAGATGCGTTCTACTGTCCAGCCGCGGGTTTCATCTTTGGTGTCCACCGTGGCGCAACCTGCCATCAACACGACGGCCAGCAAGGCTACAAAACTATTTTTCATGAGGTGTCCTTGTTTGACTGCCGTCGATTATAACCAAAACAGCATTTTGCGCACCCCCGCCGTTTAGGGCGGCGCGCAAACAGCAACGGGACAATCCCGCCCGACTCCTTTAAAATCACCCGATTTACCTCACGCCAGCAAAGACATGAACGAACACGACACCCATCCCGACGAGCTACTGGACGACGAAACCCTGGATAGCGAAGCGGAAACCGGCGGCGAGGCCAAACAGTTTACCGTGCCTTACGAGCTGTCCGGCGAACGCCTGGACGCCGCACTGGCCAAGATGCTGCCGGACTACTCGCGCAGCCGCATGACCCAATGGATCAAGGACGACAAGGTCAGCGTCGACGGCAAGCACGTACCCGGCAAGACCAAGCTGCTGGGCGGCGAGATCGTGCGCGTGGAAGTGGTCGCCGCACCGGAAGCACTGTCCTACGTGCCGGAAGACGTACCCTTCCCGGTCATCTATGAAGACGAACACCTGCTGGTGGTCAACAAGCCGGCCGGCATGGTGGTCCATCCGGCAGTCGGCAACTGGAGCGGCACCCTGCTCAACGGCCTGCTGTTCCGCCATCCGGAACTCGCGCACATCCCGCGCGCCGGCATCGTGCACCGCCTCGACAAGGACACCTCCGGCCTGATGGTCGTCGCCAAGACGCTGCAGGCGCAGACCGACCTCGTGCGCCAACTGCAGGCGCGCACCGTGAAGCGCATCTACCGCGCGGTCGCCACCGGCGTGGTGCCCTACGACGGCAAGATCGAAACCCTGATCGGCCGCGACCCGCACAACCGCCTGCGCATGGCGGTGGTGCGCTTCGGCGGCAAGCCGGCGATCACCCACCTGCGCGTACTGGAACGCTACGACGACTTCAGCTACGTGGAATGCAAGCTGGAAACCGGCCGCACCCACCAGATCCGCGTGCACATGAAGGAAGCCAAGCATCCGCTGGCCGGCGATCCGCTGTACGGCAACGCCCGCCATCACGGCAGCGAAGCCGTCGACGAAGCGGTGCGCAGCCTCGGCCGCCAGGCGCTGCACGCCTACAAGCTGTCGCTGGTGCACCCGGTTACCGGCGCCACCCACAGCTGGAGCGCGCCGCTGCCGGACGACATGAAGGCGCTGCTGGCGATCCTGCGCGACGAGCGCGAGATCAAGCTGAACAAGGCCAAGGCGCAGACGCCGTTCGGTGCGGCAATGGAAGACGACGACGATGACTGGGACGAGGACGACTACGATGTGGAAACCCATTACATCCGCTGACACCCCCGCCGAGCCGCTCGACCTGTCGTGGCGCGAGGCCGGCTGGCCGCTGGCCGGCAAGGTCGGCACGCTGATCACCAGCCGTGACGGCGGCGTCAGCCCGCCACCCTACGCCAGCCTGAACCTGGGCGACCACGTCGGCGACACTGCGGCCAACGTGGCAGCCAACCGCGCCCGCGTGCGCGAACGGCTGCCGGCGGAACCGGCCTGGTTGCAGCAGGTGCACGGCATCGCCGTGGTCGACGCCGCCAGCGTCACCCCCGGTCAGCCACCGCAGGCGGACGCCAGCTTCAGCCGCACCCCCGGCGCGGTGTGCTGCATCATGACCGCCGACTGCCTGCCGGTACTGCTGGCCGATCGCGCCGGCAGCGTGGTCGGCGCCGCCCACGCCGGCTGGCGCGGCCTGCTGAACGGCGTCATCGAAGCCACCGTCAGAGCAATGAACGAGCCTGCGGCCAACCTTGTCGCCTGGCTCGGCCCCGCCATCGGCCCGGACGCGTTCGAAGTGGGCGCCGAAGTGCGTGACGCCTTCCTCGCCCACGACGTGCACGCGGTGCAGGCGTTCGACCCGATCGGCGACGACAAATACCTGGCAGACATCTACCTGCTGGCACGGCAACGGCTGGCGGCCATCGGCATCACGGAAGTCTACGGTGGCGACGAGTGCACGGTGATCGACCGCGAGCGCTACTTCTCCTATCGCCGCGACGGCGTCACCGGCCGCATGGCCAGCCTCATCTGGCTCAAGCCGTAAACAAAAACACCAGATATTGTGGTCAACGGGCAGCTGCGGCTGCCCTTTTTCTTTGGCAAAACGTCGCATCCATGCCACATCGCTATGATGTTGCAATGAAATGACAGCCGGCGCGGCAGCGGCAAACCCTTGTCTTTGCAAGGCATCCGCCAGCGGCGCCACAAGTGCCGAAAATTCCCGAAAATATTTCTGCCACCGCAAAGCCAATAACGGCGCGGGTTTGCGCGTTTCCGTCGCCTGTCAAGACTTGTTCGGCACCGCCTTAACCACTAGAATTTGCGCCATTCTCGCGTCACGACAGTACATCTTGTGTTTGTACACAGCTCACGCACAGCTTTTCAACAGAGTTGTCCACAGCCGTGACAAACCCGAGCAACGCGGGCCACCCACCCGGCCAACCCGGGGCCGTCCGCTGTTGCAAGGCAGGCCGCAGGGTCATCCGAACAACCCCACCCCACCACGAGGGAAACATGACAATGCAAACCACTACTTTTGACGGGCAAATGGCTGCCGAACTGGGCCGCGCCGCCGCTCCCCAGGACGACTACAGCCAGTACAAGACCATCCGCCGCAACGGCGCCGTGGTCGCGTTCGAGCCGGTCAAGATCTCCATCGCCATGACCAAGACCTTCCTCGCGGTAATGGGCGCCCAGGGTGCCAACTCCGCCAGCATCCGCGACAAGGTCGCGCAGCTGACCGAAGGCGTGGTCAGCGCGCTGATGCGTCGCAAGCCGGAAGGCGGCGCCATCCACATCGAAGACATCCAGGACCAGGTTGAACTGTCGCTGATGCGCTCCGGCGAACACGACGTCGCCCGCGCCTACGTGCTGTACCGCGAGCAGCGCACCCAGGAGCGAGCCGCCCGTGGCGAAGCACTGCACCAGATCCAGATCAACGTGATCCGCAAGGACGGCCGCAAGCAGCCGCTGGACGTGGCCCGCCTGCGCGCCAGCATCGAATCCGCCTGCCAGGGCCTGGCCGCCACCGACGTGGACGCCATCCTGTCCGAGACGCTGAAGAACATCTACGACGGCGTGCCGGAAGAAGAAGTCAACAAGTCCGCCATCCTCGCCGCCCGCGCGCTGATCGAGCAGGACCCGGCCTACGACTACGTGACCGCCCGCCTGCTGCTGGGCAACATCCGCCTGGAAATCCTCGGCGAAGCCATCGCCCAGGAAGAAATGGGCAGCCACTACCCGCTGTACTTCCCGACCTTCATCAAGAAAGGGATCGAGGCAGAACTGCTGGACGAAAAGCTGGCCGAATTCGACCTAAAAAAACTCGGCGCCGCGCTGAAGCCGGAGCGCGACCTGCAGTTCGGCTACCTCGGCCTGCAAACCCTGTACGACCGCTACTTCCTGCACATCGACGGCACCCGCATCGAAATGCCACAGGCGTTCTACATGCGTGTCGCCATGGGCCTGGCGCTGAACGAAGTGGACCGCGAAAACCGCGCCATCGAGTTCTACAACGTGCTGTCCAGCTTCGACTTCATGTCGTCGACCCCGACCCTGTTCAACGCCGGCACCCGTCGCAGCCAGCTGTCCAGCTGCTACCTGACCACCATCGCCGATGACCTCGACGGCATCTACGAAGGCATCAAGGAAAACGCGCTGCTGTCCAAGTTCGCCGGTGGCCTCGGCAACGACTGGACGCCGGTGCGCGCCATGGGCAGCCACATCAAGGGCACCAACGGCAAATCGCAAGGCGTGGTGCCGTTTCTGAAAGTGGTCAACGACACCGCCGTGGCGGTCAACCAGGGTGGCAAGCGCAAGGGCGCGGTATGTGCCTACCTGGAAACCTGGCACGCCGACATCGAGGAATTCCTCGAACTGCGCAAGAACACCGGTGATGACCGTCGCCGCACCCACGACATGAACACCGCTAACTGGATTCCGGACCTGTTCATGAAGCGGGTGATGGAAGGTGGCGAGTGGACACTGTTCTCGCCGTCCGAAACCCCGGACCTGCACGACCTGTTCGGCCAGGCGTTTGAAAAAGCCTACGTCGCCTACGAAGCCAAGGGCCGTCGCGGCGAGCTGAAAGTGTTCAAGCAGATCCCGGCGCTCACCCTGTGGCGCAAGATGCTGACCATGCTGTTCGAGACCGGCCACCCGTGGGTGACGTTCAAGGATCCGTGCAACATCCGCAGCCCGCAGCAGCACATGGGCGTGGTCCATAGCTCCAACCTGTGCACCGAGATCACCCTCAACACCAACGACGACGAAATCGCCGTCTGCAACCTGGGTTCGGTCAACCTGTCGCGCCACATGAAGGACGTGGGCGGCAAGCTGGAGCTGGACACCGAGAAGGTGGCCCGTACCGTGCGCGTGGCACTGCGCATGCTGGACAACGTGATCGACATCAACTTCTACCCGGTGAAGAAGGCGCGCAACTCCAACCTGAAGCACCGTCCGGTCGGCATGGGCATCATGGGCTTCCAGGACTGCCTGCACCAGATGCGCATCGCCTACGCCTCCGACGCGGCGGTGGAATTCGCCGACGTATCGATGGAAGCCGTCGCCTACTACGCCTACCTCGCCTCCACCGAGCTGGCCGAAGAGCGTGGCCGCTACCCGTCGTACAAGGGCAGCCTGTGGGATCGCGGCATCCTGCCGCACGACAGCATCAACCTGCTGGCGGCCGAACGCGGCGGCTACCTGGAAGTGGACCGCAGCGAGCGCATGGACTGGAGCGTGCTGCGCAAGCGCATCGCCGAACACGGCATGCGTAACAGCAACTGCCTGGCTATCGCCCCGACCGCGACCATCGCCAACATCATCGGCGTGTCCGCCTCGATCGAGCCGACCTACCAGAACCTGTTCGTGAAATCCAACCTGTCCGGCGAATTCACCGTCACCAACGAATACCTGGTGCGTGACCTGAAGAAACTGGGCCTGTGGGACGAAGTGATGGTCGCCGACCTGAAATACTTCGACGGCAGCCTGGGCCGCATCGACCGCGTACCGGCCGAGCTGAAAGCCATCTACGCCACCGCGTTCGAAGTGGACCCGAAATGGCTGGTGGATGCCGCCTCGCGTCGCCAGAAGTGGATCGACCAGGCGCAATCGCTGAACCTGTACCTGGCCGGCGCATCGGGCAAGAAGCTGGACGAGCTGTACAAGTACGCATGGATTCGTGGCCTGAAGACCACCTACTACCTGCGCACCCTGGGCGCCAGCTCGGCGGAGAAATCCACCGGTCGTGGCGGCGAGCTGAACGCCGTGGCCTCGGCCCCGGTTGCTGCGGCAGCCGAAGTGGACAACACCCCGGCCACCGACGCCAAGTTCTGCTCCATCGACAACCCTGACTGCGAGAGCTGCCAGTAAGTTGTCCCCGCGTGGGCACGGCCGCAAGGCTGTGTCCCGCCCAAGGTTGGCCGCATGCGGCCAACCTTCATCCCTCAGCCGCTTCCCGCGAGGCGGCTGAGGAATGAGCCGAACCCGGCAAGCTGTCGTCCAGTCCAAGCAGCAGGAACAAGTCGTCAAGGAGAGCACCATGCGCCACTTACCGACACTATGTGCCGTCGCCCTGCTGGCAGGCTGCACCACCATGGCCGACACCCTGCACGGGTCGCTGACGCCGCCCGCGGGCCTGGGCTACGCCGTGTTTTCCATGACCGTGCGCACCTACAACCCTGGCTACGCTACGGCCAACCTGAGCTGGCGCGGGCTGGACAACGGCCAGCACGGCATCGTGTACGCCAACTTCGGCACCGATACCGTATTTGGCGAAGAAGGCATGACGCCGGTAGACGGCAAGCTGCAAATGCTAGCGCTGCCACCGGGCCGCTACCAGCTGCAAACCGGCTACGCGCGCTGGAACGACGATCCGGGCGACGACCTTGTGTTCAATTACAAGGGCTACGCCAGCTTTCGCCTCGACAAGCCGTTTGAAGTACGCACCGGCGAAACCGTCTACCTCGGCCAGCTGCGCTTCAATCTGGACTACCGGCCGGACGTGGAATTTGGCGACGAGCAAAAACGCGACTTCGGCCACATGCGCCGCGTGTGGAAGATCAATGACCTGAGCGCCATCCGCCTGCAGCCATTCAGCGGCAAGGCCGGGCGCAGCAACTGAATCACCGGTGACAGCCGTGCGCTGCCACCTGAAAAACAGGCGGCCAACCCAAGGTTGGCCGCAAACAATACGTGAACACCTGAAATATTACTGGAGCCTACATGCTGAGCTTTGAAGACCCGATCCCGACCGCAACCCCGGCCAACACCCTGGACACCCACGGCACCAAGCGCGTCAGCGCCGCCGACAAGCGCGTGATCAACGGCACCACCGACGTCAACCAGCTGGTGCCATTCAAGCACAAATGGGCGTGGGAAAAATACCTGGCCCAGTGCGCTAACCACTGGATGCCACAAGAAGTGAACATGCAGCGTGACATCGAACAGTGGAAAACCGGCCAGCTGACCGAAGACGAAATGCGCATCGTGAAGCGCAACCTCGGCTTCTTCGTCACCGCCGATTCGCTCGCCGCCAACAACATCGTGCTCGGCACCTACCGCCAGATCACCAGCCCGGAATGCCGCCAGTTCCTGCTGCGCCAGGCCTTCGACGAAGCCATCCACACCCACGCCTACCAGTACATCGTGGAAAGCCTGGGTCTGGACGAAGGCGAAGTGTTCAACGCCTACAACGAAATCAAATCCATCCGTGACAAAGATGAATTCCTGCTGCCGTTCATCAACGTGCTGTGCCATCCGGAATTCAAGACCGGCACCCTGGAAACCGACCAGACCCTGCTCAAATCGCTGATCGTGTTCGCCTGCATCATGGAAGGCCTGTTCTTCTACGTCGGCTTCGTGCAGATCCTCGCGCTGGGCCGCCAGAACAAGATGACCGGCGCCGCCGAACAGTACCAGTACATCCTGCGCGACGAGTCCATGCACTGCAACTTCGGCATCGACCTGATCAACACCATCAAGCTGGAACAGCCGGAAGTGTGGACCGAAGAATTCAAGGCCGAGATCACCGAACTGTTCAAGCACGCGGTCGAGCTGGAATACGCCTACGCCGAAGACACCATGCCGCGCGGCGTGCTGGGCCTGAACGCCAGCATGTTCAAGGAATACCTGCGCTTCATCGCCAACCGCCGCATGCAGCAGATCGGCCTGGAACAGCTGTTCCCCGGCGTGAACAACCCGTTCCCATGGATGAGCGAGATGATCGACCTGAAGAAAGAGAAGAATTTCTTTGAGACGAGGGTGACTGAATATCAGACTGGCGGGGCGCTGAGCTGGGATTAATTTTTAAGGCATGGGAACCCCATGCCTTTTTTTGCCTACATGAATATAGAATATTATTAGTACAATGTTATATTGTTTGGCATTTTGCTAAATTGAGAAGCTTGCGTTGATTCAGTGCCAATTTTTCAAAGCAAGGGAGTGATAATGTCTACATCGACTATGTTTCAAGACTTTCTAAGTAATATCCAGATCAATAATGCTGAGGATATTAGTTATCGCTATGGCGAGATCACTTCCAGCCTAAATCAAAAATTTCGTGACACCGATTCAAAAACGGCCAACAGCCTTCAGGTTGGATCATATGGCCGGCACACCGGCATCAAGGGCATTTCTGATTTAGATATGCTTTACATTATGCCGAAAAGCGAGTGGGAAAACTACAAAGGAACTGGCGGCCAGACCAAACTACTGAACGACACAAAGAATGCAATCAAAGATCGATATCCCAAGACAGATATTCGTGTAGATCGCTTAGTTGTTACCGTTACCTATACTAACTTCCATGTTGAAGTTCAGCCTGTTTTTGAAGAGTATGATGACAAAGGTCAGAGCTACTTCAAATATCCAGACACCTATAACGGTGGCAGCTGGAAGAACACCAAGCCAAGACAAGAAATCGCAGCAATGACGGAATTTGTCAATCAAAAAAACAAAAACCTTCGTAAACTTTGCAAAATGATGAGATCTTGGAAAAACAAGCACGGTGTTGGCATGGGAGGGCTTTTAATTGATACTTTGGCATATAATTTCTTAAAATCCACCAATGAATACGATGATAAGAGCTACGCCTACTACGACTGGATGAGTCGCGATTTCTTCAAATACTTAATGGATCAACCCAATCGAGATCACTATCAGGCGCTAGGTAGTGGTCAAGATGTAAAAGTGAAAAAGCCATTTCAAAAGAAAGCTAAGAAAGCATACGAAGCTTGCCTAGCGGCTATTGAAGCAGACGGCACTGATGCCGCTTACGAAAAATGGAAAAAAGTATATGGAAGACCATTCCCTACCAAGCCTGCAGTCACAACAGAAAGTGCAAGGGCGAGGTCATGGAACAACACTGAAGAATTTATCGAAGATCTTCACCCTATCGATGTCCGTTACGAAATAAATCTTGATTGTGACATATCTCAGAATGGTTTTCGTGAACACCCACTGAGCTATTGGCTCACGCGAAAAATAGCTTTAAAACCAAATAAAAATCTAAAATTCACTGCTGAGCCAATAAACATACCGCACCCATACACTTTAAAATGGAAGGTGCTAAATAGAGGCACAGAAGCTCAACGCCGAAATTGCATTCGCGGGCAGATTCAACTGGACTCAGGCAACCTACAGAAAATTGAAAATAGTGACTTCAAAGGCGAGCACATTGTTGAGTGCTATATTGTCAAAAACAATGTAGTTGTTGCCAGAAACAGGATCGATGTTCCAATTGAGTGACCATCATGAATAAAGACGATCTTTTAAAACACATTGCACAAACTGCATACAACGTCGGTTTCGGTGCAAAAAAGAATTTTGCCACCTATGATATTGTAGCCAAAATGCCTGGTCTAATTGGATTTATATCATTGGTATTTGGTATTTATGCATTGATATTTGAAGCATTAAATGCCAAATTCTTTTCAGCCACATTCATTATTTTGGGCGTGATAGGTATGTACATAACCGTATACGACCCAAAAAAATCGGAATATGCAAACGCAGGAAAACACCTAACTAAACTATTTAACGCACTAAAAATTCTTCATGGAAAGGTACGCGCAGAGCAAGGTCCACTTGATGCTTACGTAGCTGAACTTGATCAACTGGAAAAGGAGTACAACAATACCAGCATGCATCATCAAATTATGTTTAGCAATTGGTATGCCCACTATAAATTTTTTTGGGAACATCAGATTGACTGGATTGATGATCATTTGAAGTTCAAACTCCTAAGAGACAAAATACCTTTATCATTCCTGCTTTCTGCTGTCGCCATTTTAGGCATGTTGATATTTTTTGGATCATCTGCCATCGGAAAGCCGGCCTGCTGAACTAGCCCAGCCGTACCGCGCGCCACCCCGTAGAGTACCGTCACCCGGCCAGCCGGGCGACGCACCTTTATTTATACCACCACGGATGCCACCACCCTTAGCCGCAAGCCCTCCTGCAGCACACACTGTTCTGTATCGCGCCACTGACCGCGCCTTTAATTGTCGCCCGCCAGCCCCATCTGTCCAGCATGTGGCGGCCGTGGCCGCCTTTCCTTCCCCGCCCTTAGCGGCACACCGACAGGACTTCTGCTCATGAGCGAATCGCGCTACACCCCGCCCCGCGTCTGGACATGGGATCAGGCCAATGGCGGCCAGTTTGCCAACATCAACCGCCCGATCGCCGGGCCGACCCACGAGCAGGCGTTGCCGGTGGGCGAGCACCCGCTGCAGCTGTATTCACTGGCCACGCCCAATGGCGTGAAGGTGACCATCATGCTGGAGGAGCTGCTGGCGCTGGGCCATCGCGGCGCCGAGTACGATGCGTGGCTGATCCGCATCCACGAGGGTGAGCAGTTCGGCAGCGGCTTTGTCGGGCTGAACCCGAATTCGAAAATCCCGGTGCTGCAGGATCGCAGCGGTGCCGAGCCGCAGCGGGTGTTCGAATCCGGCGCCATCCTGCTGTATCTGGCGGAGAAGTTCGGCGCGCTGTTGCCGCAGGATCTGGCGGCCCGCACCGAATGCCTGTCGTGGCTGTTCTGGCAGATGGGCAGCGCGCCGTTCCTGGGCGGCGGTTTCGGCCATTTCTACGTCTACGCGCCGGAGAAGTTCGAATACGCGATCAACCGCTTCGCAATGGAGGCCAAGCGGCAGCTGGACGTGCTGGACCGGCACCTGGCGAAAAACCGCTGGCTGGCGGGCGACGAGTACAGCATTGCCGATATCGCGGTGTGGCCGTGGTATGGCGAGCTGGTGCGCGGCAACCTGTATGGCGCGGCGGAGTTCCTGCAGGTGCAGGACTACCCGCACGTGCTGCGCTGGGCAAACGAGATGGCGGCGCGGCCGGCGGTGCAGCGCGGGCGCATGGTGAACCGCCTGCGCGGCGAATTGAGCGAGCAGCTGCACGAGCGCCACGCCGCCAGCGATTTCGATACCCGCACCCAGGACAAGCTGCAGGCGCAAGAGGCCGCCACGCCGGCCTAAGAACCTGTTTACGATCTGCTGCGCTTCGGCGAAACGGCGTTAAAAACGCCTTCGGAATGCTCATTTACGACTTGTAAACTCCGCTTCCTCAGTCGTTTTTTCCTTGTCTCGCTCTAGCTCGCGAGATCGTAGACAGGTTCTGATCGCACGCTAGTCCGATACGCTTGCGGCCAACGTTGGCCGCAAGCGCAGCCCGCCCGCCAATCCGTAATCCCCCGCCCGTTCTACCCCGCCTTGCTGTACCCTGTGCGCCTTGTTTTCCAACGCGCGGCCAGGCTTGCGCGGCTTTACAGAACCGATCCCATGCGACTCCAGGAATTCCACCAAGCCCTCGCCGATCTCGGCGCCCGTCCCTGCCATATCGGCCGCATCAACCGTGCGTGGCTGAAAGGCCAGCCGCTGGATAGCGGCACCCGTCACCAGAAGGGCGAGCACTACTTTCCGCTGGCGGTACGTAACGGCCTGCCGCCGCTCACGGCGCAGCTGGATGGGCTGGCGCGCATCGAATCACAACACCCGGCGGCGGATGGCTCGCTGCGGCTGCTGGTGGCGCTGAATGACGGCCAGATGGTGGAAAGCGTGCTGCTACCGCGCGACGGGCTGTGCGTGTCCAGCCAGGTGGGCTGTGCGGTGGGCTGTACCTTCTGCATGACCGGCAAGAGCGGGCTGCTGCGCCAGCTGGGCAGCGCCGAGATCGTGGCGCAGGTGGCGCTGGCGCGGCGCATCCGCCCGGTAAAGAAGGTGGTGTTCATGGGCATGGGTGAGCCGGCGCACAATATCGACAACGTGCTGGACGCCATCAACCTGCTGGGCACCGACGGCAATATCGGCCACAAGAATCTGGTGTTCTCCACCGTCGGCGATCCGCGCGTGTTCGAGCGCCTGCCACAGCAGCAGGTCAAGCCGGCGCTGGCGCTGTCGCTACACACCACCAATGCCGAGCTGCGCGCGCAATTGCTGCCGCGCGCACCGCGTTACGAGCCGGCGGAGCTGGTGGCGCTGGGCGAGGACTACGCGCGCCGTGTCGGCTACCCGATCCAGTACCAGTGGACGCTGCTGGCCGGCATCAACGACACACAGGAAGAAATGGACGCCGCGGTGCAGCTGCTGCGCGGCAAGTACGGTGTGCTCAATATCATCCCGTACAACAGTGTGGACGGCGACCACTACCAGCGCCCGTCCGCCGAACGCATCCAGCAGATCAAGCGCTACCTGCACGACAACGGCGTGCTGACCAAGGTGCGCGATTCCGCCGGCCAGGATATCGACGGCGGCTGCGGCCAACTGCGTGCCCGCGCCGCCGACGTCATCGACCACAGCCGCCTGCTGCGCCGCAATCGCAGCGACCAGGCCAGGCAAGCGGACTGAGCAACCCGCCTGGCGGTATGGTTGCTGCCGCCATATGATGAAGCAGACTCTGACCGGAATGCCTCGCCATGCGCAAGCTTGCCCACCGGGTACTACTGATACTGGCCGCTTGCTGGGCCGCCACCGCACTGGCGGCGGAAATCGTTCGCTTTCCCGACTATCCGGACCCGAACAAGCGCTTCTTCCGTGCCGCGCTGCAACTGGCACTGGATAAAAGCGGCCAGGCCTATACGCTGATGCCGGTCTTGCCGCAGATGCTGCAAGGGCGGTCGATTGCGCGCGCCATGGGCGCTGGCGGCGACATCGACGTGTTGTGGACCATGACCACCCGCGAACGCGAAGCCTTGCTGCTGCCGGTGCGCTTTCCCGTGGACAAGGGCCTGCTGGGTTGGCGGATAGCCATCGTGCGGCAGGACAAGGCGGCACAGTTTGCCAATGTGCAGACGGTGCAGGACTTGCGCTACTTTACCGCCGGCCAGGAGCACGACTGGCCGGACACCCGCATTTTGCGGGAAAGCGGCCTACCGGTGATGACGGCCAGCCAGTACGACTCGCTGTTCAGGATGCTGGTGGTCAAACGCTTCGACTACTTTCCGCGCGGCGTGGCCGAGGCCTGGGCCGAGGTGGATGCGCGCCCCGAACTCGGCCTGACGGTCGACCGTTTCATCGTGCTGCGCTACCCGGCCGCCGAATACTTTTTTGTCACGCCGCGCAAGCCTTATCTGGCCGAACACATCTGGCAGGGCCTGCTCCGCGCCCAGGCCGACGGCAGCTTCGACCGGCTGTTCCATGCCCACTTCGACACGCTGCTGCAGCGGGCCAGGCTGTCGCAGCGGCGCGTCATCGAGCTGGATAACCCGATGATCGATGCGGGCAGGCTGCTGCCGGCCGATTCGCCGTGGTGGTATCGCCCGCTGCCGGCCGCCAACTAAACCAGACATGTCCGCATCTGTCCCAGAAAAAACCGCCAGCCGTTAACGGATGGCGGTTTTTGTGGCGCCCTGTGGTCTGCCGGCTGGGTGCGAGTCAGCGCCGTGGCTCGGCGGCAGCGGCCAGCAGGTTTTGCACGCCCTGCCAGCGCGCCTGCATACGCGGTAGCAAAAATGCCCGCAGCGCCTGCGCCAGCGTGCCGGACGCGCGGCGGTCGGCGCAGATCAGCCATAGCGGCGCCGCCTCGCCCTGCCAGTGGGGACACAGCGGCAACAGCCGGCCGGCAAGCAGGTCGTCGGCCACGTCCAGCATCGACTTGTAGGCGATGCCCTTGCCGGCCAGCGCCCAGCGCCGCACCACATCACCGTCGTCGGCCATGCGCTGGCCAGGCAGCGTGATGCTTTCCTGTTGCCCGTCGCGGTCAAACGACCACTGCTGATGCAGGCTATCGCCCAGCATGTAGCTGAGACAGACATGACCATTCAGGTCGGCCGGCGTACGGGGCGTACCGTGGCGTGCAAGGTAGTCAGGAGCCGCACACAGCACGCGGCGGTTGTCCGGCAGCAGGGGCAAGGCCACCAGCGAGGAATCGGCCGGCGTGCCGTAGCGGATGGCCAGATCCACCGGCTGGCGATACACGTCGGCCAGCCGGTCACCCATCTGCAGGCGCAGCGACAGTTGCGGATGCTGCACCAGGAAATCGTCCAGCCACGGCAACAGCACGTTGCGGCCAAGGTCGGAGGGCAGCGACAACTGCAGCAGGCCGCGCAGCGCCGCCTGACCTTGCGCCGCCTGCTGTGCCGACGCCCACAGCGCCAGCATCTGCTGCGCCTGCGGCAGGAACTGTTCGCCCTGCGGGGTGAGCCGCAGATGGCGGGTGGAGCGCACGAACAGGCGCGCGCCCAGCTCCGCCTCCAGCCGTTTCAATGCGGCACTGGCCGCCGCCGGCGTCAGCCCCAGCGCGTGCGCGGCGGCGGTCAGACTGCCGGTTTCGGCGGTACGCACCATGATGTCGAGAGGATGCAGTGCTTTCATATTCAAATTTTATTTGATAGTTATGCAAATCATACGCTGTTTATCAAATAAATTTTCACAAGCATGATGGCACGCACACTGACAGCAAGGAGTCATCATGCACATCGCCGATCTGGTCCAAACCCGTTACACCACCAAATCCTTTGATCCGTCATTCCGCCTGACTGCCGTACAAGCCGCCGACATCGAGAGCCTGCTGCGCTTCAGCCCGTCGTCCACCAATGCCCAGCCGTGGCACTTCGTGCTGGCCGACAGCGCCGAGGGCAAGGCGCGTGTCGCGCAGGCGACGCAAGGTTTCTACAGCTTCAATGAAGGCAAGATCCTGAACGCGGCGCGGGTGGTGGTGTTCTGCACCCGCGCCCAGCTGGACGACGCCCATCTGGCCACCCTGCTGGAGCAGGAAGACCGTGACGGCCGCTTTGCCAATGCAGACATCCGCGCCGGCCAACACCGCGGCCGCAGCCACTTCGTCAACCTGCACCGCTACGAACTGCGGGACGCCGCGCACTGGATGGAAAAACAGACCTATCTCGCCGCCGGCACCCTGCTGCTGGGCGCTGCCGCCATGGGGCTGGATGCCTGCCCGATAGAGGGTTTCGATCAGCAGGCGCTGTCCGGGGCACTGGATCTGCGGGCGCAAGGGCTGGTGCCGTCGCTGATCATCGCGCTGGGACGCCGTGCTGCCGACGACTTCAACGCCACACTGCCCAAGTCGCGGCTACCGGCCGCGCAGACCATCACCCGCCTGTAAGGCTTTGCGGCCAACCCTGCCGCAAGGTTGGCCGCATTGCCCTAGCCCACCACCTGCAGGCTGGACTGCCCCAGCCCGCTGCCCTTCTTCACCACGATCTGCACCGCGATGCGCTGCTGCATGCCCGTCACGTGGCTGATGACGCCGATGGATTTGCCACTGGCGTTGATGCTGTCCAGCGCGTCCAGCGCCACTTCCAGCGTGTCGCCGTCCAGCGTGCCGAAGCCCTCATCGAGGAACAGCGAGTCGATGGAGGTCTTGTGGCTCACCAGGTCGGACAGCGCCAGTGCCAGCGCCAAGCTGACCAGAAAGCTCTCGCCGCCGGACAGGGTGCGGGTATCGCGGGTGGCGTCGGCCTGCCAGGTGTCGACGATCGCCAGTTCCAGCTCGCCGCCGACCTTGCGCTGCAGCAGGTAGCGGCCGTGCAGGCGCGCCAGATGGCGGTTGGCGAGGTGCATCAGGTGATCCAGCGTCAGCCCCTGCGCAAACTTGCGGTACTTGTCGCCCTCTTTCGAACCGATCAGGCTGTTGAGCCGCTGCCAGATGTCGGCATCGGCGCTGTGCTGCTTGATCTGCAAGAACAGCGCCTGCTGGTTGTCGCGGCGCTGCGCGTCGTCGTGCAGCAGCGCCTGCAACGCGCCCTGCTGGCCGGACAGCGCCTGGCGCTGTGCATCCAGCGCCGCCAGTGCGGCGTCCAGCTCGGCCAGCGACAGCGGGCTAAGCGCCTGTTGCTGCAGCGATTTCAGCGCGGAGAGTGCGGTTTGCCGCACCGCCTGGCTGCGTTGCAGCGCCTGTTCCAGCTGTTGCTGCTGCGCCTGTAGCCGCTGGCGCTCCTCCGCCGGCAACAGCGCCTGCAGGAAGGCGGCCGGATCGGCAAACGGGCTGGCGGCCAGTGCGGCCAACCATGCCTGTTCGGCGCGCTCGTGCTGCTGCTGTTGCGTCTGCCGATCGGCCGCCAGCTGCGCCTGCTGCCCCTGCAGGCTGGCAATCTGCGCCATCAGCTGCTCCACTTGCGCGGCGAAGTGCGCCAGTGCCGGCTCATCGCCGGCGACCGCGTCGCTGTCCGCCGGCGCGGAGGCGGCCAGCTTGTCCCAGCGCGCCTGCCAGCCTTGCGCCACCGTGGCGGCCTGTTCGCTGCGCGCCTGCTGTTGCAGCAGCGCGCCCTGTTGCTGCTGTTGCGCCTGCTGCTGCGCCTGCCAGCGTTGCCAGTCGAGCTGGCGGGCGGCCAGCCACGCCGCCATGTCGTCATCGGTGGCAGACCCGTCGGCGCTAAAACCGGCGGCGGCGATGGCCGCGGCCAACGTTGCACCGGCCTGTTCGACGTGTTGCGCGGTGGCGGCCAGCTGGCGCTGCAGCTCGGCCACGCCTTGTTCCGCATGCGCCTTTTCCTGCAGCAGCAACTGGTGCTGCTGGCCGGCTTGCTGCAATTGCGCGGCCTGCTGTGCCTCTTGCTGACGGGCGGTGGCCAGGCTTTGCTGCGCCAGCTCCGCTTGTTGCAGCGTGCGGTTGAGGGCGACGTCGTGCTGCTCGGCGCCGAGCAGCCCTTGCTGCAATGGTTCCTGCTGCGCCCAGCCGCTGTCATCCAGCCCCAGCGGCGCGGCCTGTGCCTGCCAGGCGGCTTGCGCTTGCTGCCGGTTGTCGGCCAGGGTGTCCAGTGCGCCCTGCAGCTGGACAAGGCGTTCTTCCAGCTTGACCAGCTCACCGTTGACGGCGCGGCCCTGCTCCTCCAGCAGCTGCAGCGCGGCTTCCTTTTCCTGCAGCGCGCGGGCGGTGTCGGAGACGGTCAGCGCTTGATAGGCGTGAATGCCGGGGTGTTCCAGCGAGCCGCACAAGGGGCAGGCCTCGCCCGGCTGCAGCGCGGCGCGGTGCGCTTCCAGGCTCTGGATACGCTGTTCCAGCAGCAACAGCCGGCGCTTGTCGTCCACCTGCTCCTTCAGCGTACGGTAGTCCTGCCGCAAGCCGTCGCGCCGTGCTTGCTGCGCCGCCAGCTGCTGACGGGCATCGGCCAGCGCGCCTTGCAGCTGCGTGTCTTGTGCGGCGTGCTGGCGCAGCTGGCTGGCCAGCTGGCCCAGCTGCCGCCACGATTGCAGCTGTTGCTGGCCAAGTTGCCAGCGCTCGCGCAGGCTGGCCAGCGTCTGGCCCTGCAACAGCTCGGCCGCCGCGTGCTCGGCCGCTTGCGTGGCGTGCCGGCTTTGCTGGTGCTGGATAGTCGCGTGCTGCAGCGCCTTGTCCAGCTCGCCCAAGCGGCGCTCGGTGGCGGCCAGCCCGTCCTGCTGCGCCTGCCGCTGGTTTTGCAGCTGTCGCAACGTCTGCTGCGCCTGTTGCAGCTGCTTGTGCTCGCTGTGCCAGCCGCTGAGGCGTTCACCCAGCACCGCAAAATGGGCGTGCTGCGCCAGCCACGCCTGCCGAGCCTGCAACTCCTCCTGCAGCACCTGGCACTGCAGCCGGGCGCCGGAGGCCAGCGCGGCGGCGATGGCCGTGGCCTGCCAGTGGGCGGCGACCGACTGCTGCCGGCTGTCGGCAAGCTGCGCCTGCAAGCTGTCGCCGGCCGCCCGGGTTTGTTGCTGGCGCGCGGCGGCGTCCTGCCAGGCCTGATAGAGCGGCTGCAGCGCCGCCGCCGGCTCGCTGTGCTGCAGGCGCTGCAAGGTTGGCCGCGCCTGCTCGATCGCCTGCTGCGCCGCCTGCTCGGCAAGCTGCGCCTGCTGCTCGGCCAGTTCGGCCTGCGTCAGCTCATGCCGCCACTGGCGCAGCACCTGCGTCTGCTGCTGTTGCTGCTGCAATGCGGCCAGCTGCGACGTCAATTCCGTGGTCTGCTGCTGCATCGTCTGCCGCTGCGCTTCCGGCAGCAGCTCCACGCCGTCGGCGCGGGCCTGCAATTGCTCCAGCGCCTGCTTGGCATCGCGCGCCTGTTCGAACACGCGCTGCGAAATCTGGCCGTAGATGTCGCTGCCGGTCAGCTCTTCCAGCAGCTCGGCGCGCTCGTTGGCGCTGGCATTCAGGAATGCGGCAAAACCGCCCTGCGCCAGCAGCATCGACTTGGTAAAGCGCGCGAAATCCAGCCCGGTGATCGCCTCGATGCGCTTCAGCTTGTCGTTGATGTGGGTGGTGAGGATGGTGCCGCTGGCGTCGGCCAGCTCCACCTTCGGCGCCTGCAGCTGGCCGTCGGCCTTGTCGCGCGCGCGGCGCTGGCTCCAGAACGCGCGGTACAGCTGGCCCTTGACCTCGAACTCCACCTCGGCCAGGCAATCGGCGGTGTGGCGGCTCATGATCTCGTTGCTGCTGGCGGAGATGGTCTTCAGCCGCGGCGTTTCGTGGTACAGCGCGAGACAAATGGCGTCCAGCAGCGTGGATTTGCCGGCGCCGGTGGGGCCGGTGATGGCAAACAGGCCATTGTCCTTGAATGGCGGCCGGGTGAAGTCGATCTTCCACTCGCCTTGCAGCGAGTTGAGGTTCTTCAGGCGCAGGGTCAGTATCTTCATGCCTCGCCCTCCTGCAGGCTGGCGACAATGTCGCGGTAACACGCCTGCAGCTGTGCGGCCAACGTTTCGTCCAGCGTTTCCAGTTGCAGCCGCTTGTCGAACACGTCGAACGGCGTCAGCTCGTCCAGTGTCTCGCGCGCAGCGGCCTGCAGCGTGGCCGCGGCATTGCCGCGCTCGCGGCGGATGCGCAGCACCTCGACCGGCAGCTCGGCGGTGATGCTCTGGATGCGCGCCTGCAGATCGGACAGGTAATCGTCACCCTGCACCAGCACCTCCAGCCACACCGGCTGCACGGCGCTGCCCAGCGTGGCGGCCTCGGCGATGGCGGCGGTCAAGGTTGAGAGATCCCCCTTCACCGACACCAGCTGCTGGAAGCGCGGCACCGGCAGCGGCGTCACCCCCAGCAGGCCGATGGCGTCCACATCCACCAGCAGCACCTGCTTCTGCTGGCCGGCTTCGTCGAAGCTGAGCGGGATCGGCGAGCCGCTGTAGCGGATGTGTTCCAGCCCACCCACCTGCTGCGGGCGGTGGATGTGGCCCAGCGCGATGTAGTCGGCCGGCGGAAAGGCACTGCTGGGAAACGCTTCCAGCGCGCCAACGTAGATCTCGCGCACCGATTCGCTGGCGCTGGCGCCGACGGTGGTGAGGTGGCCGGTGGCGATGATGGGCAGCGGCAACTGCAGCGCGTCGCGCCGGGCGCAGGCCAGCCGGTACAGCGCCTGATAGTGCTGGTGGATGGCCTCCTGCAGCGTGAGCTGCTTTTCCTCGGCGCTCTGTCCGGCCTGGCTTTGCATCACGTCGCGCGGACGGATGAACGGGATCGCACAGACGATGGCGCCGGGCATGCCGTCGCGCTGCGGCAACACCAGCACCTGCTGCTCAAGGTCGGCCTCCACCGCCGGGATGACGTGGGTGCCCAGGCAAGTCAGCAGCGGCCGGCTTTCCGCCAGCGTCGCCACCGAGTCGTGGTTGCCGCCCAGCAGCACGAGCGCGGTGCCGCTGCCGTGCAGCGCCACCACCAGCCGGTTGTACAGCTCGCGCGCGTAGCTGGGCGGCGCACCGGTATCGAACAGGTCGCCGGCGACGATGACGGCGTCGACGGCGTGCTCGCGCACTTGCCGCAGCAGCCAGTCGATGAAGGCCTGATGCTCTGCCTGGCGGGTCTTGCCCATGAAGTGCTGGCCGAGGTGCCAATCAGAGGTGTGAAGAATGCGCATGAGGGATACGGGAGCGGTGGCAATGTGGCCGATTGTAGCAAGCCCGCCGTGCCGGCAGCATGGCGGCAGACGGATTGCCCGCCTGCCGCCAATTTATTCAGGATCAGGCACCGGCCTTTGCCACTTGCGGGGCAGCCGCTACCGGCACCCGCTGCAGCCCCCACACGTTGGCCGCAATAATCAGCAACACGCCCAGCAGCTGCCAGCCATCCAGCAACCGGCCGTAGGCGAGGTAATCCACCAGCAGCGCCACCACCGGGTAACTGAAACCGAGCAGGCCGATCCAGTGGGTGGGCAGCTGGCGGAAGGCGGCGTACATGATGATGTACATCAGCGTGGTGTGCACCAGCCCCAGCGTGGCCAGATAGCCCCAATGGCTGCCGGCCACCCACAGGCTGGCGTTGTCCAGCAGCGGCCACAGCAGCAGCACGCCGGTCAGCGTCTGCACGCAGGCGATGTGGGTGGGCGCCAGCGTCTTCGGCAGCTGTTTGCTGATCAGCGTCACCACCGCGTACAGCATGGCGGCGCCCAGCGCCAGCAGGATGCCCAGCAGCCCGCCGCCGGCACCCTGCCCCGGCTGCACGATCAGCAGCATGCCGGCAAACGCCACCGCCACCGCGGCCAACTTGCGCACCGTCAGCGCCTCGCCCAACAGCAACCGACCCAGCAACAGCAGCCAGAACGGCTGGGTGTGATACACCACGGTGGCGATGCCGATCGAGCTGTAGTGATAGGCGTTGAACAGCAGCAGCCAGTTGCCCACCAGCGCCACGCCGCCGGCAATGCACCACAGCAGGCTGGCCCGGGTAAACGGCCACGTTTGCCACAGCCCGCGCCACCAGGCGTACAGGCCCAGCCCCAACGCACCCAGCACGCAGCGCACGAATACCACGTTCCAGACCGGCTGCCCCGACTGCAGCACGAACCAGCCGATGGTGCCGGACAGGGCCATGGCGGCCAGCATCTGCAGCACGCCGGTGCGTAAATTTTGTTGTGTCATGATCAGGTTCTCCTTGCAGGCTAGTGTGCTACAGCATACGCAGCTCGCGCAGCCGGTTGAATGGGCTTTGCAAGGCAAAAACCGCCTGCTACCTTGTAAATATCGCCAAATCGACAGGATTGCCTGCAATGAAAGACTGGATCGACGTGCAGCTGGTGGGGCTGCTGCAACAGGACGCGCGGCAGAGCATTGCCGAGCTGGCTCGGCAGCTGAAGATGTCCGGCCCCAGCGTGTCGGAACGGCTGAAGCGGCTGGAGGAACACGGCGCCATTCGCGGCTACACGCCGGAGCTGGACTGGCCGCAGTGGGGCTACACCCTGCAGGCCATCGTGCGGCTGCGCCCGCTGCCGGGCCAGCTCAAGGCGCTGGAGGCGCGCCTCGTCGCCACGCCGCAGTTCACCGAGTGTGACAAGGTCACCGGCGAGGATTGCTACATCGCCCGCCTGCTGCTGCGCGACATCGGCCAGCTGGACGAGATCCTGGACGGCTTTGCCGAGCTGGCCACCACCGCCACCAGCATCGTCAAGGCCAGCCCGGTGCTGCGCCGGCTGCCGCCGCTGCTGCCGTAGCAGAACGCAGCCACGCAAGGTTGGCCGCAGCGCGTATCGCTCAGTCGGAGACGGGATGAATCTCGATGCCGAGCGCGCGCCCAAGGCCCGCCGGCTGGATCAGCAGATCGGCCAGGGTGTGGCGTGACAGCTCGCCGTAGAAGGCCTCTTGCGCGGCGTGCAGCACGCGATACAGCCGACAGCACGCGGCAATGCGGCAGTGCGAGTGCTGCGCGTCGAAACACTCGACCAGCACGTTGTCTGCCTCCGCCGCCCGCACCAGCTGGCCGAGGTTGACCTGCTGCGGCGCGTGCGTCAGGCGCATGCCGCCGCCCTTGCCGCGCACCGTGGTGAGATAGCCCTGCTGCCCCAGAAAATGCACCACCTTGGTCAGGTGGCTGGCGGAAATGTCGTAGGCGTGGGCGATCTCGCCGATGGTCACCAGGCGCTCGCCCGCCAGCGCGCTGTACATCATTACCCGCAGGCAGTAGTCGGTAAAGGCGGTCAATCGCACGGTCGGGACCATTCCATAGTGTTGTTCAATCCGGCGGCTTATGCAGTCGGACTCGGGCCGCCATTCTACCCTGCCGGCCAGCGCCCGGTTGCGGCGGTTTGCGTCACGCCGGCCTGCCGTTGCGGTAAAAGCCGGCCGGAAACGCGCGTTCTTGATGCGCCTCAAGCGAATGGACTTTGCTCGATAACATTCATTTTCTATGAATGTTATCGGGTATAAGATTCATCTCAGACGAATCTTATACCCCCTCAAGGAGCATCACCATGGCTTTCACCGTCAAGAACAATATCCGCTGGGTCGGCAAACAGGACTGGGAGCTGCGCGAATTTCACGGCAGCGAATACAGCACCCACCGCGGTTCCAGCTACAACAGCTACCTGATCAAGGAAGAAAAGATCGCGCTGATCGACACCGTGTGGGCGCCGTATGCCGAAGAATTCGTCGCCAACCTGGCAAAAGAAGTCGATCTCGGCGCCATCGACTACATCATCGCCAACCACGGCGAGATCGACCACAGCGGTGCCCTGCCGGCGCTGATGGCGCGCATCCCCGACACCCCGATCTACTGCACCGCCAACGGCGCCAAGTCACTGCGCGGCCACTATCACCAAGACTGGAACTTCAAGATCGTCAAGACCGGCGACAGCCTGGATCTTGGCAACGGCAAGCAGCTGGTATTCGTCGAGATGCCGATGCTGCACTGGCCGGACAGCATGGCCACCTATATGACCGGCGACGCCGTGCTGTTCAGCAACGACGCCTTTGGCCAGCACTACGCCAGCGCGCAGATGTTCAACGACCAGTGCGACCCGGTCGAGCTGCAGGAAGAGTGCATCAAGTATTACGCCAACATCCTGACCCCGTTCAGCGCGCTGGTGACCCAGAAAATCCACGAAGTGCTGGCCTTGAATCTGCCGATCGACATGATCGCCACCAGCCACGGCATCATCTGGCGCGACAAGCCGACCCAGATCGTCGAGCAGTACCTGAAATGGGCTGACGACTACCAGGAAAACCAGATCACCCTGGTCTACGACACCATGTGGAACGGCACCCGCATGATGGCCGAGGCAATTGCCGAGGGCATCCGCAACGCCGATCAGGATGTCGTGATCAAGCTGTTCAACCTGTCCAACAGCGACAAGAACGACGTGCTCACCCACGTATTCAAGTCCAAGGCCATCCTGGTCGGCAGCCCGACCGTCAACAACGTGATGCTGCCGCACGTCGCCGCCCTGCTCGAAGAAATGACCGGCCTGCGCTTCAGGAACAAGGCGGCGGCGGCCTTCGGCACCCACGGCTGGAGCGGCGGCGCGGTGGAACGCATCGCCAAACGCCTGGACGACGCTGGCTTCCGTGTCCTTAACCAGGGCATCGCCGCGGAATGGCGACCAACCGACGATGCGCTCTCGCAGGCGGTGCGCTTTGGCGAGGCCTTCATCGGGCAGCTGGGCCAGCGCGAGCCGCTGGCGGCGAGTGATACCGGCAGCTGTGGCAGCGGCAAGATGCGCTGCAAGACCTGCTCGTGGGCCTATGACCCGCAACAGGGCGAAGCCTCGCAAGGCGTGGCCGCCGGCACCGCCTGGCCGGATGTCGCGGAGAGCTTCCTGTGCCCGGTGTGCTTCATGGGTAAGAGCGACTTTGTTCCCGCGTAAACAACCGTCCCCGGAGATTCCTGATGAAAAAACCCCTCGTCATCATCGGTAGCGGCCACGCCGGCTACACCCTGGCCCGGGCGTTCCGCCAGCTTGATACCAGCACCCCCGTCATCATCCTGACCCAGGACGGCGGCGAGCAGTATCCCAAGCCACAGCTCAGCCACGGCTTCGGCCGACAAATGGCAGCCGAGCAGCTGGTGCAGCAGCACGCCACCGCCGTCGTCGCCGAGCTGAAAATCATGGTGCGCCCCAATACCCTCGTCACCGCGATCGACTTCGACGCCAGACTCGTCCACGCCGGCGACGCGCGCATCCCCTACAGCGACCTGGTGCTGGCGGTGGGCGCCGAGCCCTTCGTGCCGGCCATACGCGGCGACGCGGTGCAGGACATCCTGACCCTGAACAACCTGGAGCAGTACCGCCGCTACTTTGCGCAGCTTGAGCGCAGCGAGCGCGTGCTGGTCATCGGCGGCGGCCTGATCGGCACCGAGATCGCCCACGACATCGCGCGCCACAAGCAGGTAACGCTGGTGGACATCGGCAGCCGGCTGCTGGAGCGGCTGGTGCCCGAGGTGGTCAGCCAGCGCCTGCACCATGCCATGGCGCCGGTGACGATGCGTTTCGGTACCGCAGTAGACCGCATCGACCGCGCGGCGACGGGTTACCACGTGAAGCTCAGCAATGGCGAAACCCTCAGCGTGGACGCCGTGATCTGCGCAGCGGGGCTGAAACCGCGGCTGGAGCTGGCCGGCGGGCTGGCGACAGGGCGCGGCATCACCGTCGACCGCTATCTGCGCACCTCGCAGGCCAATGTCTATGCGCTGGGCGACTGCGCCGAAATCGAGGGCCAGATCCTGCCCTACCTGCAGCCGATCACGCTGTCGGCGCGGGCACTGGCCAGCACCCTGGCCGGCACGCCGCAGCCGGTGCGCTTCGGCCCGCTGCCGGTGGCGGTGAAAACGCCGCACTATCCGATCCAGCTGGCGGGCGTCACCCACGGGCCGGCGCTGGACTGGCAGATCAGCGAGGGCGACGACGGCCTCACCGCGCTCGCCCATCGCGACAGCAAGCTGGTCGGCTACGTCACCACCGGCAGCCGCAACGGCTTCAGCCTGCTGCCTAGCCTGGCCGGCTGAACCGGTCGCGCCGGAGCGGCCGGGGCAGACAGCGTGCCGGCCGGCGGCTGGCGTCCTGCCCCAGGCCAACATTGCCCGCAGGCAAGCGGCAAAAGGTTGGCCGCAATGGCGCACCGGCAGGTAGCCACTACCTCGCTGCGCCCACCCGGTAGCCGGTACTGGCAAAAGCAGACTCATTCACTAAGATGCAAACACACCAGCTTCTGGTGACACGCTCCGCATTCCTCTCACCACCAGCAAGAGGTACGCAATATGAAGACACTGCAAGCATCCGCCAGACCGGCAACACCGGCCTGGCTGGCCGTCGTGGTGATGGCCGCCAGCCCGCTGCTGGCCAGCGCCGGCGACCTGTCCGCCACTTACCGCGGCAAGCCGGTGCCCTTCGGCCAGGGCCAGGCGCACACCGAAGTCCGCACCGACGCCGCCGGCAAGGCGGTCGCCGTCAGCATCGTGTTCAGTGAACAGGCGCTCGCCGGGCTGCCGGGCGCCGCCATGGCACCGGCCTACCTGCTGCGCATGCCGGCCAAGGGGCCGCGCACGGTAGTCGACCACGTGGTCATCAACTGGGAAGCCGTCGGCCACCCGCCACCCAAGGTCTACGACGTGCCGCATTTCGATTTCCACTTCTATCTGGTAAAACGGGCGGAGACGATGAAGGTGCATTTCAACAGCGACGCCGAATCGGCCGATCCGAGCCAGCAACCGCCGGCCGAGCTGCTGCCCGCCGGCTACATCTTGCCGCCGGGCACGGCCGTCCCGAAAATGGGCGTGCACGCCATCAACCCCCAGGCGGCGGAATTCCAGCAACCGCCGTTCACCGCCACGCTGATCTACGGCTACCACAACAAGAAGCAGACCTTCATCGAGCCGATGGTGTCACTGGCTTTTCTGCAGTCGAAGCCGGTATTTTCCGCACCGGTGGCGCGCCCGGCCCGCTACAGCAAGAGTGGCAGCTACCCCGCCGGCTATCGCGTGAGCTACCGCCCCGACAGCCAATCGTACGAGGTGGCACTGACCGAGCTTCAATGACGGCGCCCCTGGCGGGCGGCGGACGACACCTGACGCGGCCAACCCTGGCCGCTTTTCTTTTGTCCGCCACTTGACGCCGCCCTGCCTGCTGCGGCACAAACAGCGCCTTGCTTGAGAGGCGACAGATGAACCACCTGCAAACCATTTACCACCTGCAACCGACGCCGACTGCGCGGGTGCAGCAGCGGCTGGCGGTGCGCGGCATCGTGGCGCGCGGACGCGAGCTGTTGCTGCTGTATACCGGCCGCTACGACGACTACAGCCTGCCGGGCGGCGGGGTGGAGGCAAACGAGGACCACGCGCTGGCGCTGGCACGCGAGCTGGCAGAGGAAACCGGCGCCCGCGATGTCCGCATCCTGCGCCCGTTCGGGTTGATCGACGAGTTCCGCCCGCCGCGCGGCGACTACGACGTGCTGCACATGCTGTCCTACTGCTATGTGTGCCGCATCGCGGCCACGTTGGCCGCACCGCAAATGGAAGCCTACGAGATCAACAACCGCATGCAGCCGCGCTGGCTGGACGTGGACGCCGCCATTGCCCACAACCAGGCGGTGCAGGCGCGCGGCGCGGCCGGCATGGGGCTGTCTATCGTGCGCGAGACCGCGCTATTGCGGCGCATCGCCCAGGCGCTGGACGCCGGCGAGCTGTAAGCGCACGGCACACAGCCCGCGCCGCACCGGGGTGCGCCCGCGTTGCCGGATTGAAGGGCCGATGGCCAGACGGGCACGCCGCAACGGCCACTGCCTGCCCGCCTGCCATCACCCATCGCATACGGTCGCTTAGTCCACCGGGATCATCAGGTGCTGGTAAGGCGTACCCGGCCACATCACGTACGGCACGCTGGTATCCGGCGTGGCACTCTTGGGGTACATGTCATAGAACGCCGGCTCCGCGCCGACGATCATCACGTGCGGCCCGGTCTTGACCCAGTGGTTGCCGGCATCCGGCTTCGCCGCGTACGGGTCGGTATTGCTGGCATCGGTGCCCCCCGACAGCATGTACATGAAACCGATCTGGCCGGCGACCGGTGTGGTGTGGCCAATCCAGGCCATCGCCCACGCCATCGCCGCCTTGTCCATGCACATCGGGTCCGGGCCGGGGGTGGCCGGGTTGTCCGGCATGCAGGTGAAGCCGTTACTGCCCTGGCGCAGGGTGCGCATCTTGCCGTCGGCCTCCATGGCGACGACGGTCGCCGCGGCGCTGACCTTTTTCGGGGCGGCGCTCATCGCGCTCTTGATCATTTGGGTATCGCTGGCGGCCATCACCGCCGGCACCTGGCCGATGACGGCGAGCGCCATGGCGATGGTCAGACAACGGTGTGTCAAGGTCGATGTCGACATGATCACTCCTTCTTGCAATGCAACGGGTGTCTACCCGGCTGCCGCAATGTCTGCGTATGACACCTGGCGGGTGAGAACAAGGCGGCAAGCTGTCGCTGTTGCCCGCTGACAGCCGGGAGCGGGCAAACACAAGGCGCGGCAGCACAGCCGGTGTGCCCTAAGTGTAGGAGACGGCCCGGCAACCGCAACCGGCGGCCGGCCGGGCGCACCGGGCAAGCACCCGCTGCGCCGGCGCGGCTGTTGTACCCACGGCACGGCGCGCGCCCTGCCGTACCACATATGCAAATTGTATTGCTTGATCTCGGCCAAAATGACGTTGATTAAGGCCATGCCCGCACAATGCCGATGCTATGCTAGGTGGCTGTCTGCTTGCCCCAACCGCTTTGCCAGGAACCCCCGCACGTGCACAGTCCCACCCTTGTCGCCATTGCCGCAATCCTCATGGTCGTGATGACCCTGATGCTGGCCGCTGCCTGGCGCTTCAACCCGCGCATCGCCGGGCTGGGCGCCTGGACGCTGTCCTATTTCTTCGGGCTGCTGGTCTGCGTCAACCTGCTACTGCGCGCGGTGGCGCCGGAACTGCTGCTGGTGCTGCTGGCGCAGCTGTCGGCCTACCTGATGGCGTGGCTGAACTGGGTGGGCACCCGTGCCTATGTCGGCGCCGCACCGGTGCCACGGCGCTACGGCGTGCTGGGTGCCGCCCTGCTGCTGGCGGCCGCGGCCTGGTTTACCGTGGTGCAGCCGGAGCAGACGACCCGCTTCACGCTGATGAGCCTGGTGGTGGGCACGCTGTTCCTGCTGTGCGCACGCACCATCGCCCAAGGCCGGCTGCAGGATCACCCTGCCCGCTACCTGTACGCGCTGGCCAGCGGCGGGCACGGGCTGTTCCTGCTGCTGCGCCCGTGGCTGTTCCGCGTCGGCAACCACGGCCTGTTCGACGCGCAGCACGCCATCGCGGTATCGCACCTGGTGGTGGTGGAATCCATCGTCGCCATCGTGCTGATGGCGTTCGGCATCGTGATGCTGGCCAACGAGCAGGTGACGCTGGAGTTGCGCCGCATCGCCGACCGCGACCCGCTGACCGGCGTGTTCAACCGCCGCGCTTTCCTCGCCCTGCTGGACAAGGGCAGCCACTACGCCGAACGCATGGCGTTTCCGCTGTCGGTACTGCTGATCGATCTGGACCACTTCAAGAAGATCAACGACAGCTGGGGCCACCAGCTCGGCGACCGTGCGCTGCACCATTTCGTGACGGTGGTACAAGCCTGCCTGCGCGATGGCGACGTGACCGGCCGTCTCGGCGGCGAGGAATTTGCGATTTTCCTGCCCAACGCCCGGCTGGCACAGGCCGAAACCATCGCCAGCCGCCTGCGCAGCGCACTGGAAATGCAGCCGCTGCGCCACGGCGAGGCCGCCATCGCTCTGACCGCCAGCATCGGCGTGGCGCAACGCCAGCCGCAGGAAGCGCCGCAAGCGCTGCTGCATCGCGCGGACGAGGCGATGTATCTGGCCAAGCACAAGGGCCGCAACCGCATCGAACTGGCCGCGAGCAGCCCGCCACCTGCCGACAGCACAGCGGCGCCGGCACTGCCGTAAGCCGTTGCCGCCTGCGGCCAACGTTGGCCGCAGCCGTCGCGGCGGAACCATAGCCCGCCGCCGCGGTCTGTGACACACCGGCGCCAAAGTGGCGGCCGGCACCATCAACAAGGAGAACAGCCATGCAGTGCCCGGTTTGCAAGGATACGACGCTGGTGATGAGCGAACGCCAGGGGATCGAGATCGACTACTGCCCGCAGTGCCGCGGCGTGTGGCTGGATCGTGGCGAGCTGGACAAGATCATCCAGCATTCGCTGGGCAATATGGCCGCCGCCACTGCCGCGCCACAAGCCGCGCAGCCGGTCGCAGCACAGACCACCCAGCCCAGCTACCCGCCACGCCAGCCGCAGCAACAGCCCTATCAACAACAGCCTTACCCACAGCACGACAAGTACGGCGACAACCGTCACTACAAGCGCAAGAAGAGCTTCTGGGAAGAACTGTTCGATTAAGCAGCGGCAACGGATAGCTCTGCGGCCAACCTTTGAAGGTTGGCCGCGTTGTTTTTGCGCTTGCCGCCCGGCCGCCGCACACAACCGAGCCAGCCCCGGACTCAGCCCGGCAACAGCCGCAGCAGCTGGCCGTTGTCCTCGTCGGTGAGCAGGTAGATGAAACCGTCCGGGCCTTCGCGCACGTCGCGGATGCGCTGACCAAGGCCGGTGAGCAGCTTTTCCTCGCGCAGCACGCGCGTGCCGGCCAGCTCCAGCCGCAGCAGGTAGCGGAATTTCAGCGAGCCAAGCAGCAGGCTACCCTGCCACGCCTTGCCGTAGCGCGTGCCGCGCACGAAGGCCATGCCGGATGGCGCGATCGACGGCGTCCATTGCCACAGCGGCTGCTCCATACCCGCCTTGCGGGTAAGGCCGGCGCCGACCGGGCCGCCGCCGTAGTTTTCGCCGTAGGTGATCACCGGCCAGCCGTAGTTCTTGCCGGCCTCGGGGCGGTTCAGCTCGTCGCCGCCCTGCGGCCCGTGCTCGTGCGTCCACAGCCGGCCAGCCGGCCCCAGCGCGGCGCCCTGCACATTGCGGTGGCCAAGGCTCCAGATTTCCGGACGCGCGCCGGCACGGCCGACGAAGGGATTGTCCGCTGGAATGCCGCCGTCCTTGCGCACACGCACCACCTTGCCGTGGTGGTTGTCCAGCGTCTGCGCGTCGGCCATGCGCTGGAAGCGGTCGCCCAGCGTCAGGAACAACATGCCGTCGGCGGCCTCGACGATGCGGCAGCCGAAGTGGGCGCGGCTGCTGAATTTCGGCTGCTGGCTGAACAGCACCTTCACCTGCTCCAGGCGGCTGGCGTCGTCCGCCAGCCGGGCGCTGGCCAGCGCGGTGGAATTGCCGTAGCCGCTGGAGGCCGGCTCGGCGTAGCAGAAGTACAGCGTGCGGTTGCGGGCGAAGTCGCGGTCGGTGATCAGATCCAGCAGGCCGCCCTGCCCGGCGGCGTCGATACGCGGCAGCCCGGCCAGCGGCTTGCCCAGCTGCCCACCGGCACTCACCAGCCGCAGGCGACCAGGGCGCTCGGTGACCAGCATGCGCCCGCCATCGATGAACGCCACCGCCCACGGGTGTTCCAGTCCGCTGGCGACCAGCTCCGCCCGCGGCGCGGCCTGCGCCGGATTGGTCAGCGCCAGCAGCGCCAGCGCCCACGCTGGCCATCGTGCTTGCTTGCTCATGCCTGTTTCCTCCACGTTGACGACGCGCTGCGGTCTACAGCAGGCGGTAGCCGACGCCGGTTTCGGTGCGCAAAAAGCGCGGCTGCGCCGGATCGGCCTCCAGCTTTTGCCGCAGGTGTGCCATATAGATGCGCAGATAGTGGCTGTGTTCCACGTAGCCGGGGCCCCACACCTCCTGCAGCAGCTGGCGGTGGGTCAGCACCTTGCCGCGATGGGCCAGCAGCGTGGCCAGCAGCCGGTATTCCAGCTGCGTCAGGTGCAGCGGCTCGCCGTCGCGGCTCACGCTGCGGTTGGCCAGGTCCACCGTCACCGTATCGCCCAGGCGAACCAGGCTGCCGTTGCCCTCGCCGGCGTCGCCGCTGCGCCGCCGCTGCAGCGCGCGCACCCGTGCCTGCAGCTCGCCGACGCCGAACGGCTTGGTCAGGTAGTCGTCGGCGCCGGCGTCCAGCGCCGCGATCTTGTCGATCTCGTCCACGCGCGCCGACAGCACGATCACCGGCACCTTGCTCCAGCTGCGCAGGTCCAGCAGCAGGCTGACACCGTCGCCATCGGGCAGGCCGAGGTCCAGCACCAGCACGTCCGGCTTGCGGGTGCCGGCCTCGATCAGGCCGCGCGCCACGGTGTCGGCCTCGAACACGCGGTAGCCCTCGTCTTCCAGTGCGCTTCTGACGAAGCGGCGGATGGCGGCTTCGTCCTCGATGATCAGTGCCGTCAGGGCGTGCATCAGGGCAGGTTCTCCAGGTCAAAATCCAGTGCCGGCGGCGGACGCAGCGGCAGGGACAGGGTGAAACAGGCGCCACCGTCGTGGCGGTTGGCCGCGCTCAGGCGCGCGCCGTGGACATCGGCAATGGTACGGCAAATCGCCAGCCCCAGCCCGACGCCGCTGATCGCCGACTCGCGCTCGCCGCGGCTGAAGGCGTCGAACAGCCGCGCCGGATCGCCCGGCGGCAGGCCGGGGCCGCGATCGGCGACGCGCAGCAGGATGCGGCCGTCCTCGGCGGCGGCGCTGATGCGGATAGGGCTGCCGGCCGGGCTGTACTTGGCCGCGTTCTCCAGCAGGTTGACCAGCAGCCGCTCCAGCAGGATGGCATCGCCGTACAGCATCGGGCAGGCCGGATCAATGTCCAGCTGCAGCGGGTGTGCGTCCAGCGTGTTGCCCAGCGCCGCGATGGCGGTGCCAATCACCTCGTCCGCCGGCAGCCAGTCCTGGTGCAGGGTGACGCCGCCCGCCTGCAGCCGCGCCATTTCCAGCAAATTGGTCACCAGCCGCGTGATGCGCTGCGACTGCGCCAGCAGCAGCGCCGCCTGCTCCTGCTCGGCGCGGCCGCCGCGCTGCAGGGCCAGCAGCAGGGTCTCGGCGTTGCCGGACAGCGCGGTCAGCGGCGTGCGCAGGTCGTGCGACAGCGCCGCCAGCAGCGAATGGCGCAGCCGTTCCGACTCCATCGACAGCAGCGTCTGCTGCGCCACTTCAATATAGTGCAGCCGCTCCAGCGTCTGCGCCGCCAGCGCCGCCACCGCCTCGCACAGGCGGCGGTTGTCCGGGTCGGCCAGTGCCAGCACGTCTGGCACCGCCACCACCAGCACGCCGCGGGTGCGCATCGGCGCCTGCAACGGCAGGTACAGCTGCGGTGCATCCGGCAGCGTGTGCGTGCCCTGCCCGGCCGCCTGCTGGTGGTCGAAGCACCAGCGCACCAGCGCCGCGTCCACCGCCAGCGGCGTGTCCGGCAGCGCCTCCAGCTGTTCCTCCGCATCCGGCAGCCACAGGCTGATCTGCGCGTTCAGGCTGGCCTGCAGGAAGCGGCCGGTAATCTCGCCGACCTGCTCCGGCATGAGCGCGCTGCCCAGCTCGCGCGCCATCTCGTACAGGTAGCGAGTGTGCGCCTCGCGCTGACGCGCCTGCGCCGCCGACTGCCGCTGACTGGCAACCAGCTGGCCGGCAACCAGCCCCACCGTCAGCATCACGGCGAAGGTGATCAGGTACTGGATGTCCGACACCGCGAACGACCAGTGCGGCGCGACAAAGAAGAAATCGAACAGCGCCACCGACAGCACCGCCGCCCACGCCGCCGGCGCGCGGCCGTAGCGCACCGCCGCCAGCAGCACCAGCAGCAGGTACAGCATCACCAGGTTGGCCGCATCCAGCACACCGCGCAGCGGTAGCATGGCCGCGGTGAGCGCGAGGCTGGCCAGCGTGGTTTGCCACCAGCCGCCACCGGCACCCGCACGCGGCCAGCGCCAACCGGCCGTGGCGGCGGGCCTGCGTTCGCCGGCGGCCAGGATCAGGCAGTTCAGCTCCGGCGCGCGTTGTGCCAGCTGCTGCTGCAGGCTGGTGCGCCAGAACCAGCGCGGCCGGTTGCCGCGCTGGCTCAGTGCCAGCAGCGACAGATTGTGGCGCCGCGCGTAGTCGGCGATCAGGCTGGCCGGTGCCGGCCCGGCCAGCACCAGCGTGTGCGCGCCCTGCTCCGCCGCCTGTGCCAGCGCCGCCAGCACGCTACTGCGCGCCGCCGCGCCGGCATGGCCGCGATCGACCCACACCGCGTGCCACGGCGCCGACAGCGCGCGCGCCAGCCGCGCCGCCTGGCGCACCGCACTGTCTTCGTCGCCGTGGCCCAGCACCAGCAGCACGCCCAGCGAGGTGGCCCACACCGGCGCGCGGCTTTGCACCTCGCGCTGCGCGCGCATCTGGCCGTCCACACGGTCGGCCAGCCGGCGCAGTGCCAGCTCGCGCAGCGCGATCAGGTTGCCCTTGCGGAAAAAATGGCCGGCGGCGCGTTCCGCCACTTCCGGCAGGTACACCTTGCCGGCGGCCAGGCGCAGCAGCAGGTCGTCCGGCGGCAGGTCCACCAGCCGCACTTCGCTGGCGCGGTCGAACACGTGGTCCGGCACCGTCTCCGCCACCGCCACGCCGGTGACGCCGCTGACCACGTCGTTGAGGCTGTCCAGGTGCTGCACGTTCATCGCGCTGTACACGTCGATGCCGGCGGCCAGCAGCTCGTCGACATCCTGCCAGCGCTTGGGATGGCGGCTGCCGGGTGCATTGCTGTGCGGCAGCTCGTCGACCACCACCAGCGCCGGCCGGCGCGCCAGCACCGCGTCGATATCGAATTCCGCCACCTGCTTGCCGCGGTAAGCGATCTGCTTGCGCGGCAGCACGTCCAGCCCGGCCAGCAGCGCCTCGGTCTCGGCGCGGCCGTGGGTATCGACCCAGCCCACCACCACGTCCAGCCCGGCGGCGCGCTTTTCCTGCGCCTCGGCCAGCATGGCGTAGGTCTTGCCCACCCCCGGCGCGGCACCGAAGAACAGCTTCAGCTTGCCGCGCGGTGCCGGCAGCGCCGCCAGCAGCGCGTCCGGATCGGGCCGCAAATCGTCATCCATCATTCATTGCTCCAGCGTGCCACAAGGTTGGCCGCAACGATTGCGGCCAACCTTGCGGCGGTCAAGAGGGGTGCGGCCGCCGGGGCGGCGGCCGCGATCAAACAAGTGTTAACAGGTCCTAGCCCGCCGCCAGCCTGCGCAGCGCCAGATTCAGCTGTAGCACATTGACGCGCGCCTGCTGCGCGCTGCCGAACCAGCCCTGCTCGCGCTGCGCGGCGATCAGCGCCTCGACCTGCGGCAGCGGCCACTTCAGCTCGCGCGCCACGCGCGGCGCCTGATACAGCGCGGCGGCCAGGCTGATGTGCGGGTCCAGCCCGCTGGCCGAGGCGGTAACCAGGTCCAGCGGCACCGGGCCCTGCTGCCCGGGGTGGGCGGCGCGCAGCGCGGCGATGCGCGCGGCGACCGCCTGTTGCAGCGCAGGATTGCTCGGCCCCTGGTTGCTGCCGCCGGAGGCGGCGCCGTTGTAGGCGCTGCCGCCGGTGGCCGACGGGCGGCTCCAGAATTCTCCGCGGCCGTGGAAGGCCTGGCCGATCAGCGCCGAGCCGACTACCTTGCCGTTTGTGTCGCGCAGCAGCGAGCCGTTGGCCTGTGCCGGCAGCAGCCATTGCGCGAGGCCGGTGACCGCCAGCGGATAGAGCAGCCCCAGCAAGAGGGTGAAAAACAAGAGCAGGGTCAGCGCCGGGCGCAGCACTGCCGCGCGTGGCAGCGTGACGGCGGCTGCGGGATGATAAGTCGTGGTGGCCATAATGGCACTCCTTGGTTACGGTTGCCGGGCGTTGTTGACCGCCCGGCAGCAGGGTCAGACCAGTCCCAGCAGGGACAGCAGCATGTCGATCAGCTTGATGCCGGCAAACGGCAGCAACAGCCCGCCGACACCGTACAGCAGCAGGTTGCGGCGCAGCAGTTCGGCCGCCCCCAGCGCGCGGTAGCGCACGCCTTTCAGCGCCAGCGGGATCAGCGCGATGATGATCAGCGCGTTGAAGATCACCGCCGACAGCAGCGCCGAGGCCGGGCTGGCCAGCTGCATCACGTTCAGCGCGTTCAGCTGCGGATAGGTGACGGCAAACGCGGCCGGGATGATGGCGAAGTACTTGGCCACGTCGTTGGCCAGGCTGAAGGTGGTCAGCGCGCCGCGCGTCATCAGCATCTGCTTGCCGATCTCCACCACCTCGATCAGCTTGGTGGGGCTGGAATCGAGGTCCACCATATTGGCCGCCTCGCGCGCCGCCTGGGTGCCGCTGTTCATCGCCACCGCCACGTCGGCCTGCGCCAGCGCCGGCGCGTCGTTGGTGCCGTCACCGGTCATCGCCACCAGCTGGCCGCGCGCCTGGTAGTCGCGGATCATCGCCAGCTTGTTTTCCGGCGTCGCCTCGGCCAGGAAGTCGTCCACCCCGGCCTCGGCGGCGATGGCGGCGGCGGTCAGGCGGTTGTCGCCGGTGATCATCACCGTCTTGATGCCCATCTGCCGCAACTGGGCAAAGCGCTCGCGGATGCCGGGCTTCACCACGTCCTTCAGCTCGACCACGCCCAGCACCTGCGCGCCCTCCGCCACCACCAGCGGCGTGCTGCCACGGCTGGCGATGGTGTCGACCTGTTGCAGCAGGCTGCGCGGCACGCTGCCGCCCAGCGCCTCGACATGGCGGCGGATCGCGTCGGCGGCGCCCTTGCGGATGTGACGACCGTCGAGGTTGATGCCGGACATGCGCGATTGCGCGGTGAACGGCACGAAGCTGGCGCCCGCCGGGGTCAGCCCGGCGTGCAGGTCGGCCAGCGGCTTGCGGCCAACCTTGGCGTCGTCACCGAGATGGCCGCCGGCGCCGTCGGTCAGCCGCTGCGCCAGCACCACGATGCTCTTGCCTTCCGGGGTGTCGTCGGCCAGCGAGGCCAGCCACGCCGCCTCGGCCAGTGTCGCCTGGCTGACGCCGGCGGCGGCGACAAAGGCGGACGCCTGACGGTTGCCGAAGGTGATGGTGCCGGTCTTGTCCAAGAGCAGCACGTCCACGTCGCCGGCGGCCTCTACCGCGCGGCCAGAGGTGGCGATCACGTTGGCCGCCATCAGCCGGCTCATGCCGGCGACGCCGATGGCCGACAGCAGGCCGCCGATGGTGGTCGGGATCAGGCACACCAAGAGCGCAATCAGCACCGGCAGCGACACCACTTCGCCGCTACCGGCCGCGTTCACGCTGTAGGCGGAAAACGGCAGCAGGGTGACCGTCACCAGCAAAAAGATCAGCGTCAGCGCCAGGAGCAGGATGGTCAGCGCGATCTCGTTCGGCGTCTTGCGGCGCTTGGCGCCCTCCACCATCGCGATCATGCGGTCGATGAAGGTCTCGCCGGGGTTGACGCTGATGCGCACCACGATCCAGTCCGATAGCACGCGGGTGCCGCCGGTGACCGAGCTGAAGTCGCCGCCGGATTCGCGGATCACCGGTGCCGATTCGCCGGTAATCGCCGACTCGTCGACACTGGCGATGCCCTCGATCACCTCGCCGTCGCACGGGATCACGTCGCCGTGCTGCACCAGCACCACGTCGTCACGGCGCAGGTCAAACGACTCCACCATGGCGAACTCGGCACCGTAACGCTGCGGCGCGGCCAGCTTTTTCGCCCACGTCGATTTCTGCAGGCCCTTGAGGCTGGCCGCCTGCGCCTTGCTGCGGCCCTCGGCCAGCGCCTCGGCGAAGTTGGCAAACAGCACGGTGAACCACAGCCACACCGCGATGCTGCCGGTCAGCCACGCCGGCGCCTGGCCGTGGCCCAGCAGCGCCTGCACCCACAGCACGCTGCACAGGATGCTGCCCAGGTACACCACGAACATCACCGGGTTTTTCAGCTGCGCACGCAGCCCGAGCTTGAGAAAGGTGTCGCGCAGCGCCGGGCGCAGCAGTGCGCCGTCCAGCAGCGGCAAGACCATTTTTTTATGATGGGACATATTGTTCTCCTAGTGGGTCGCCCAGATCGCCAGATGCTCGACCACCGGCCCCAGCGCCAGCGCTGGCAGGTAGGTCAGTGCACCGACCAGCAGCACGCTGCCGATCAAGAGGCCGATGAACAGCCCGTCGTGGGTCGGCATCGAGCCCAGAGTCGGCGACAGCCGTTTTTTCGCCGCCAGCGAGCCGGCCAGCGCCAGCACCGGCACGATCACCGCGAAGCGGCCCAGCCACATCGCGATGCCCAGCATGGCGTTATAGAACGGGGTATTGGCCGACAGCCCGGCGAAGGCGCTGCCATTGTTGTTGGCCGCCGACGAAAACGCGTACAGCACCTCGGAAAAACCGTGCGCGCCCGGATTGGCCAGGCCAGCCAGCCCCGGTGCCACCACCACCGCCACGGCGGTACCGGCCAACACCAGCAGCGGGGTGACCAGGATGGTCAGCGCCACCATTTTCATGTCGAACGGTTCGATCTTCTTGCCCAGGTATTCCGGGGTGCGGCCAACCATCAGCCCGGCGACGAACACCGCCAGCACCGCGAACACCAGCATGCCGTACAGGCCGGAGCCGACACCGCCGAACACCACCTCGCCCAGCTGCATCAGCAGCATTGGCACCATGCCACCCAGCGCGGTGAACGAATCGTGCATCGCGTTGACCGCGCCGCAGCTGGCGGCGGTAGTGACGGCGGCAAACAGGCTGCTGCCGGCGATACCG
This sequence comes from Vogesella sp. AC12, assembly GCF_024437575.1. Lineage (NCBI taxonomy): Bacteria > Pseudomonadati > Pseudomonadota > Betaproteobacteria > Neisseriales > Chromobacteriaceae > Vogesella > Vogesella sp. AC12. Next base: position 385,608 of record NZ_JANFNU010000001.1, on the reverse strand, counting down.
AAGCGCATGTCCTTGCCTTCCAGGTTGCCGCTGCCGCCGTCGGCGCCCAGTGCGGCCAACAGCGGATTGCCCTGCGCCTCGAACCAGGCGATGGCGCTGGCGGCGACGACGAACAGCACGCTCATCGCGATGTAGATCGCCCAGCCCTGGCGGCGATCGCCGACCACGCGGCCGAAGGCATGGCACAGCCCGGCCGGGATCAGGAAGATGGCCAGCATCTGCAGCAGGTTGGACAGCTCGGTCGGGTTCTCGAACGGATGCGCGGAGTTGGCATTGAAAAAGCCGCCTCCATTGGTGCCCAGCAGCTTGATCGCCTCCTGCGACGCCACCGGCCCCATTGCCAGCGTCTGCCCGTGGCCGGCCAGCGCCTCGAAGCCGAGGTAGCCGGACAGGTTCTGCAGCACGCCCTGGCTGACCAGCAGCAGCGCCAGCACGATGGACAGCGGCAGCAGCAGGTACAGCGTGATGCGCAGCACGTCGGCCCAGAAATTGCCGATGTCGCCGCTCTCGCGCCGCGCAAAGCCGCGCATCAGCGCAAACGCCACCGCGATACCGGTGGCCGCGGACAGGAAGTTCTGCACCGCGAGGCCAGCCATCTGCGTGAGATAGCTCATGGTCGTTTCGCCGGCATAGCCCTGCCAGTTGGTATTGGCGACAAAGCTCACCGCGGTGTTGAACGCCGAACCGACCTCCACCGCGCCCAGCTGCTGCGGATTGAACGGCAGCGCACCCTGCAAGCGCTGCAGGCCGTACAGCAACACGGCGCCCAGCACATTGAACGCCAGCAGCGCCAGCGTGTAGTCACGCCAGCCCATGCCGGCATCGTTCAGCCCCAGCCGGCGCAGCAAGGCGGCGTCAAACGCCTGCCAGCGACGCGGCAAGCTGCCGCTGGCCAGCGGTGCCAGCCAGGCACCCATCGGCCGCACGCTCAGCGTCAGCAGCAGCATGAACAGCGCCAGCAACCAGAAAAAAGCGGTCATCATCACATCTCCTCCGCATGCAGCAGCGCGAACAGCAGCCACACCGCCAACAGCAGCGCCACCAGCGCGCACAAACTCGATAGCACGCTCATCGCGCCACCCCCTGCGACGTGGTCGCATACAGCCGCAGCAGGCCGAGCACTGCCAGATACAGTGCGGCCAACCCTGCCAGCCAGATCAGGTCTTGCATCACATTCCCCTTGTTGGTCACAGACACTGCCACTGTAGGTTTTGCGGTGCAAAAAAGCGGTTAAAAGGCCGGGCGGCGGTATAAACGGGATATAAAAATATGATGCTTTTGGCGTAGCCGGCGGGGTATCGGGGGAAGCGGCGGTCGGAACAAGGCGCGATCCGGCCGCAGTGCATCTCGGCCGGATCGGTCCGCATCCTGGCGTAGCCAGCCAGTGGCAAGCGCCATGACTGCGCGGACAATGGCGGCATTGGTCAGCCCGCACAGGAGAGCAACATGAACACACAGCACATCCGCCCCGCCGGTTTCACCGCCGAGCGCGCCTGGGGCGCGCGCACCATCGCCTGCATGAACGGCATCAGCACCCGCCTGCACTGGACCGACCAGCCCTACCGCTGGCACATCAACGACGGCGAGGAAGTGTTCGTGCTGCTGGACGGGGCGGTGGACATGCATGTGCGCGACGCGGACGGCAGCGTGCGGGTGATCGCGCTGCAGTGCGGCGACATCTTCTACGCCGGCGCCGGCTGCGAGCACGTCGCCCATCCGCACGGCGAGGCGCGCATTCTGGTGATCGAACAGGAAGGCAGCGTCTAGCCGCGTCGGCGTGGTGGATGCTGGGTTTGGCACCGAACCGCCACGCTCACGCGGCCGGCACGGTGCCGAGCCGGCTTGCGGCCAACGTTGGCCGCAAGCCGGTTTCAGCAGCCGGTTTCAATCCAGCGGCGTGTTCATCAGCGCGATCGATTGCCCGATCATGCGCGCCTTGCGCAGCCATTCGTCGGCGTCGGGCGAGGCGACATGGCGGCGTACGATGGGCTCGAACAGCGCCAGCCACTCGTCGACCAGCGCCGGGGTGACGCCGATGTCGAGGTGTTTGCGCGCCACGTTGTACTGGGTGTCGAGGTAGGCGTCGCCGCCGAGCAGCGTCCACCAGAAGTGGCCGATGTGCGCCTCGTGCTGCGGCCAGTCGTGCACCACCGCGAAGATCGGCGCCAGCTGCGGATGGACGCGGATCTGCGCGTAAAACTGGCGGCTGACGGTGTCGATCGTCTCGCGGCCGAGGCGCTGGGCGATGCTGCTCATGGCGTCGCCTTCTGCCAGTAGTTTTCGAACAGCATGTTGCCGCTCAGCCCGCGCCGGCACGGGGTGAAGCCGCGCTCGTTGAGCAGCGCGCGCATGTCGGCGGTGAAATCGGGGTTGCCGCACACCATCACCCGGTCACGCTGCGGATCGAGCGGCGTCATCGCCAGATGCTGTTCCAGCGCGCCGCTCTTCAACAGTGTCGGGATGCGCTCGTGCAGGCCGCCGGCCACCTCGCCGCGCGTCACCACCGGTACGTAGTGGCAGTGCGCGTGTTGCGCCGCCCAGGCGCGGCATTCGGCGTCGTAGGCCAGATCCGCCGCCTCGCGCACGCTGCACACCAGGTTGACGCGGGCAAAGCGCTGCAGCACGCCCTGCTGCCGCAGCATGGCCAGATAGGGGCCGATGCCGGTGCCGGTGGCCAGCAGCCACAGCACCTCGCCGTCGGCCAGGCTGTCGGCCAGGAAGAAGCCCATCGCCGCCTTCGCCATCAGCACCGTGTCGCCCGGCTGCAGCGCGCCCAGATGCGGCGACAGCGCGCCGCCGGGGATGACGGTAAAAAAGTATTCCAGCCACGGCTCGTGCGGCGCCGACACGATGGAATAGGCGCGCCACACCGGCTCGGCCAGTGCCGGCACCGACAGCCGCGCGTAATGTCCGGCCTGGAAGGCAAAGCCTTCCGGCTTGCTGGTCAGCAGGGTGACGCCGCGCGCGGAGCAGTGCTGCACGCGGATCACTTCCGTTTCTACGATGTTCATCTTGATTTCCCGTCACGGCCGGCTAATTGAAGATGTTTAAAATATACACTTTAACCATCACAATAAAAACGCTGACACGAGCAGGGACAAGCCGCCCGCTCCGCTTGTTGCCGGCAGCAAAACGCCCCGCGCAGGCGGGGCGTGACGGCAAACGCGGCATCAAGCCGCAAAGGTTCAGAGCCTGTTCACGATCTCGCACGCTCACGCGAGACAAGGCGAAAACGGCTGAGGAAGCGGCGTTGAGCTGGATATAAACAAGCATGCCGAAGGCGTACTCACCATGTAACGTTTCACGAAGCGCAGCAGATCGTGGACTGGCCCTCAGGCCGGCGGCGCGGCCTCCTCCGCCGGCTCTTCCGCCCGTTCCCGCGGCGGGATGAAGAACGCCTTCGGCCCGCGCAGGAAGCGCTTGAGCACCGCCGGCAGCAGCGGCAAGGCGTCGCTGCCGCGCAGCTTGCGCGAGCGCAGTGCCACCCACAGCGCCAGGCTGAAGCTGACCAGCAGGTTGGTCATGCCGATCAGCGCCACCCCAGCCACCGACCACAGCACCGTCGCCAGCGGCAGCGCGTAGTCGTAGGTGACTGCGGCGTAGGACAGATAGGCCGAGGAGAAGGTGATGTGGCGGATATCCAGCGGCAGGCCAAGCAGAAAGCCGATGGTGCCGGTGACGCCGAGGAACATGCCGAAGTAAAAATTGCCGGCCAGGCCGCCGAGGTTGTGCTCGACATAGTGGGCAAAGCGGCGGGTGCGCACCTCGCCCAGCAGCCGGTTCAGCCACGGCACCGCGGCCAGCCGCTGCGGGATCTGGCGGTAGATCGCCTTGTTGTCGTAGTAGCCGGCGATCAGGCCGGACAGGAACAGGTACACACCGGCAATGGCGGCGTGGAACAGCGCCAGGCTGGACAGCGGATGCAGGTCGTGCAGCAGGTGCGCCGCCTTGCCCTCGTTGATCACCGGTGTGCCGGCCAGCCACAGCCAGGCCTCGGCGATCGCCCACGCCACCGGGATGGCCAGCAGCACGTTGCCGAGAATGGCCACGAACTGGGTGCGCATCACCTTCACCACCAGCTCGGCCAGTTCGGCCATGTCGGCCTTGCCGCCGGCCTCGTGGATGGCGGCGGCGATGCGTGCCGCCGTCATCGCCGGCTGCTTGGTGGCGATGGTGAAGTGCAGCACGTGCACCAGCATGAAACCCAGCGAGTAGTTGAGACCGAAGGCCAGCGCCTCCCAGATCAGCGGCAGGTGCAGCGTGGCGATCAGCAGCTTGAACAGCGCCATGAAGCCGACGATGACGCCGGCGCCCATCGCCGCCTTGCCCATCGCCAGCCACTGGCTGCGGTTTTCCGCGATGTAGTGCTCGCCGTGGCGGCCGGCGTGTTCGGTGACCTGCCGCGCCAGCAGCTCGGTATTGCTGGCGAACACGTCGCGCAGGCTGTACTTGCGGTTTTCCGCGCGCACCAACTCGGCCAAGAGGTGAAACAGCGTGGCGTCGCGCGCCGGGCTGCGCTCCGGGTCCAGCAGTGCCAGCAGCGTGCGCAGGCGCTGGATGTGCTGGCGCAGGCGGGTGACGTGGTAGGTCAGGCTCACCGACACGCCACGGTTGGCCGCCGCCTTGCGCAGGCGGGCGATCACGTCCTCGCACTGCTCCAGCAGCACCAGCATCTGGCGGTCGTCCTCGTCGGGGCAGGTCTCGTCCACCATCGCCGCGCGCGCCGATTCGACATAGCGCTGCGCCTCGGCGGACAGGTGCAGGAACGGCGACTCGAAGCGCTCGATGTCGGGATAGGTCTTCACCAGCTCCGGCTCCAGCCCGATGGCGGTAATGCGCGCCGTCAGCACCTGCACCGCCTCCAGCAGCTGCAGCCGTGTCGGGTTGGCGACTATCTGCCGCTCCTCGTCCCACGCCAGCGCCTGCCACAGCTCCTGCCACACTTCCTGCGACAGCGCGGCCACCCAGCGGTAGTCCTCGCGCTGGCAGAAGATCACGCCGAACTGGTCGGCCAGGTGGGCGCCTGAGCGTGCCGGCGGCAGCAGGCGCTCGCCGATGCGACGGCGCAGCGCCTGGGAAAAGGTCTCGTTGGACAGCGTGCCGGTATCGGTATACAGCTGCACCTGGCGGGTGGAGCCGAGCAGGTCGATCAGCGCCTGGCGCAGACCGGCGCGGTAGCTGGCGTGGCGCGACAGCAGATAGGTCAGCGCGCGTAGATTGCTGGTGGCCTGCACGAAATCGCCGGCGTCTTCGGGGCGGACCTGCGCCACCAGCCGCGCCAGATACGGTACCGGCGGGGCATCACTGTGGCGGTTGGCCAATTGGGAAAGTATTTGATCCATAAGTCATCCGTTGGACAGTTTGCGTCACGTTTGACACGTTGCGATGGGAGGGTGCCGCGGCGGGCAATGGCGGCACGAACTGCAGGGTATAACAGCGTCTGACCGCGCGTCGCGTCAAAAAATTCCAGCAGGATAGCGGCCCGCCCGCTAGGAACGCCAATCAAAATCAGGATTTTTTATTTTTAATCAATCACATAGTGCGGCACAACATTTTTTGCAATGCAGCAACAATCGCTCCCCGCCTCCATCAGGCTCAAGCCAGCGCCTCGGCCAGCGCGGCGGTGGCGTGCGTCAGCTCGGCGACCACCGCATCGGCAAAGGCACCGGTCAGCGGCGTAGCCGGGCGGAACTCCGGCAGCACCAGGCTGACGCGGAACGGCACCGACACCGCGAAGCGGCGCAGCTGCACCCCCTGCCCGGCCAGCGACAAGGCGGTCAGCGGGTTGACGATGGCCACCCCCAGCCCAGCGGCCACCATCGCGCACACCGCCACCGCGCTGTGCGTCTCCAGCAGCATCTGTCGCGCCACGCCGGCATCGGCAAACACGCGATCCAGCTGCACGCGGTAGGGATCGTCCGGCGACAGGCTGACAAAGGCCTGGCCGGCAAAATCCTGCGGCGCCAGCACCGTGCGCGCCAGCAGCGGATGGCCGTCCGGCAGCACGCACACCTCGTCGGCCAGCCATTGCGCCTGCAGCCGGGTGCCCGGCGGCGCGGCCTCGTGCTCGGTCAGTCCCAGATCGTAGCGCTGCGCCGACAGCCATTCTTCCAGCAGCGGCGACTCCTGCGGCGTGATGGCGATGCCGACGCCGTGGTGGCCGGCGGCAAAGCGGCGGCACACCGCCGGCAGCAGCGCGTGGGCGAACGCCGGCAGGCACAGCAGCGACAGCTGCCCGCGATCCTGGCGCCCAAGGTTGGCCGCCACGCCGGCGATGCGCTCCAGCCCGATATAGGAGCGCTGCACCTCGTCGAACAGCGCCAGCGCCGGTGCCGTCGGCTGCAGCCGGCCACGCTGGCGCTCGAACAGCGCAAAGCCCAGCAGCTGCTCCAGCCGTGCCAGCTCGCGGCTGACCGTCGGCTGCGAGGTGTACAACAGGCTGGCGGCGCCGGTGACGCTGCCGCTGGTCATCACCGCGCGGAACACTTCGATGTGACGATGGCTGATGCTCACGGCGCACTCCATATCAAAAATGAATTACCAGGCAAAATATTAGCATTTTACTGAATCACCCACCAAGGGCATGATGCCGCTAACGGTGGAGCACGCAGCGCGGCACAGACCGCAATCGTGTTCCCTTGCGGCCAACCCTGGCGCAAGCGCAACAGGCCGCCAAAACGCCGACGAGACAGAAGGCACCCTCAGCCTGGCGGGACGTACCCGCAGTTTGCCCCCGCCAGGCCCCCGATACCGCCGCCCCGCACCGCACGGGCCGGCTCCCAATCGCCAAGGATCATACAGAGATGCAGACCCCCGACACCGACCGCCTCGCCGCCATCGCCCAGCACTACGGCACCCCGCTGTGGACTTATGACGCCGCGGTCATCCGCCAGCGCATCGCCGCGCTGCGCCAATTCGACACCATCCGTTTTGCGCAGAAGGCGTGCAGCAACACCCACATCCTGCGCCTGATGCGCGAACAGGGGGTGAAGGTGGACGCGGTGTCGCGCGGCGAGATCCTGCGCGCGCTGGCCGCCGGCTATGACGCCGCCGGCGAGCCGTCCGGCATCGTGTTCACCGCCGACCTGATCGACCGCGACACGCTGGCGACGGTGATCGAGCACCGCATTCCGGTCAACGCCGGCTCCATCGACATGCTGCACCAGCTGGGCGCCGCGTCCCCAGGCCACCGCGTGTGGCTGCGCATCAACCCCGGCTTCGGCCACGGCCACAGCAACAAGACCAATACCGGCGGCGAGCACAGCAAGCACGGCATCTGGCACAGCGACCTGCCGGCGGCACTGGACGTGATCCGCCAGCACGACCTGCAGCTGGTCGGCCTGCACATGCACATCGGCTCCGGCGTCGACTACAGCCACCTGCAGCAAGTGTGCGGCACCATGGTCGAGCTGGTACAGCAGGTGAAAGCCCACGGCCACGACCTGCACGCCATTTCCGCCGGTGGCGGGCTGTCGATCCCGTACCGCGACGGCGACGCCAGCATCGACACCGACCACTACTTCACGCTGTGGGATGCCGCGCGGCAGGACGCCGCCGCCGTGATCGGCCATCCGCTGGCGCTGGAGATCGAGCCGGGCCGCTATCTGGTGGCCGAATCCGGCAACCTGCTGGCCGAGGTGCGCGCCGCCAAGGACGCCGGCAGCAACCACTTCGTGCTGGTCGACGCCGGCTTCAACGAGCTGATGCGGCCGTCGATGTACGGCAGCTACCACCACATCACCGTGGTACCGCAGGACGGCGTGCAGAAGCCGGAAAAAGACACCGTGGTCGGCGGCCCGCTGTGCGAATCCGGCGACGTGTTCACCCAGGGCGACGGCGGCGTGGTACTGCCGCGCCGCCTGCCGGCGGCCAATGTCGGCGACCTGCTGGTGTTCCACGACACCGGCGCCTACGGCGCGTCGATGTCCAGCAACTACAACACCCGCCCGCTGATCGCCGAGGTGCTGGTGGATGGCGATGCCGACCGCCTGATCCGCCGCCGCCAGACAGTGGAAGAGCTGCTGGCGCTGGAACAGCTGTAAGCCCGGCAGCAGGCAAATAAAAAGGTTGGCCGCATCGCTGCGGCCAACCTTTTTTCATGCCTGCGCCGATGGCTCAGCGCACGTGGATCTTCGCCTCGCCCTGCTGCAGGCTACCGATGATGCTGGCGTAGCCGAAGCCGGTGGCATGGAACTGCGCCAGCACGCTGTCGGCCGCTTCCGGCGCGACCGCCACCAGCAGGCCGCCGCTGGTCTGCGCATCGGCCAGCACCCGCAGCTGCCACTCGGCCACGCTGGCGGCGCAGTGCACGTCCTCGCCAAAGCTGGCCAGGTTGCGCTCGATGGCGCCGGGGCCGTAGCCTTTTTCCGCCCACGCCTGCGCCTCGCGGATCACCGGCACCTGCGCCATGTCCAGATGCGCGGCCAGTTGCGAGCCGCGGCAGATTTCCAGCAGGTGGCCGAGCAGGCCGAAGCCGGTGACGTCGGTCAGCGCGTGCACCTCGGGCATGGCCGCCAGCTGGCTGCCGACCTTGTTCAGCTGCGTGGTGGAGGCGATCAGCGCCTGATAGCCGGCGTCGTCCAGCTCGCCCTTCTTCATCGCCTGCGCCAGGATGCCGACGCCCAGGCCCTTGCCGAGGATCAGCACGTCGCCGTCTTTTGCATCGCAGTTGCGCTTGATCTGCTCGGGATGCATCAGCCCCATCACCACCAGGCCGTAGATCGGCTCCGGCGCGTCGATGGAGTGGCCACCGGCGATGGGGATGCCGGCCTCGCGGCATACCGATTCGCCGCCCTGCAGGATGTCGCGGATGGTTTCCACCGGCAGCGTGTTCACCGGCATGCCGACGATGGCCAGCGCCATGATCGGCGTGGCGCCCATCGCGTAGATGTCGGAGATCGCATTGGTGGCGGCGATGCGGCCGAAGTCGCGCGCGTCATCGACGATAGGCAGGAAGAAGTCGGTGGTCGCCACCAGCGCCTGGCTGTCGTTGAGGCGGTATACCGCGGCGTCGTCGCTGGTTTCGGCGCCGACCAGCAGCTCCGGGTACGGCAGCTTGTCGCGGGCGCCGGACAGGATCGCCTGCAATACCGACGGTGCAATTTTGCAGCCACATCCGCCACCGTGCGACAATTGCGTCAATCTGATTCCTGTCATGGCCCACGCCTTCCTATCTATGTTTTTCAAGCTCGCGACCGTAGCACAGCGCCACCAATTTGACGAGATCATCGACGTGCGCACCCCGGCAGAATTTGCCGAAGACCACATCCCCGGCGCCATCAACTGCCCGGTGATGAGCGACGAGGAGCGCGTGCGCGTCGGCACCCTGTACAAGCAGGTGTCGCCGTTCGAGGCGCGCAAGGTCGGCGCCGCCATCGCCGCGCGCAATATCGCGCGCCACCTCGACGAGCAGTTCGCGCGCCACCCCAAGTCGTGGCGGCCGCTGGTGTACTGCTGGCGCGGCGGGCAGCGCTCCGGCTCGATGGCCATCATCCTGGCGCAGATCGGCTGGGCCGCGCACCAGCTGGAAGGCGGCTACAAGGCCTATCGCCACCAAGTGCTGGAAGATCTCGCCACCCTGCCGCAGCAATTCCGTTTCCGCGTGATCAGCGGCCCCACCGGCAGCGGCAAGAGCCGGCTGCTGGCGGCGCTGGCGGCACAGGGCGCACAGGTGCTGGACCTGGAAGGTCTCGCCGCGCACCGCGGCTCGGTGCTGGGGCGGCTGCCGGACGTGATGCAGCCGTCGCAAAAGCGCTTCGACAGCCTGCTCGATGTCGCGCTGCAGGCTTTCGACCCGACGCGGCCGGTGTTCGTGGAGGCGGAAAGCAAGAAGATCGGCTTCGTGTCACTGCCGGACGCGCTGTACGGCCGCATGCACGACAGCGAGTGCCTGCAGCTGGAGGTGCCGCTGGCGGCGCGGGTGGAGTTCCTCAAGCGCGACTACGACTTCTACCTCAGCGAGCCGGAACGGCTGGTGACCCAGCTGGGCTTCCTGCGCAATGTGCACGGCAAGGCACAGCTGGAGGCGTGGGCGGCGATGGCACGCGGTGGCGATTTCGACACCCTGGTCGGCGAGCTGCTGACCGGCCACTACGACCCGCTGTACCTGCGCTCGCAGGGCAAGCACTACACGCAGGCGGTGCAGCCGCTGACGGTACCGGCACTGGACGACGCCACGCTGCAGCAGGTGGCCAGCCAACTGGCCGGCTGAGGCCGCCCCCGGCCGCAAGGTTGGCCGCAACGCGTCAAGCTTGCGGCCAACCTTGGTGATTTGCCGGCCATGAACACCCGCCGATTGCCGGCAGCATCCCTTACCATCACCGCATCCCGCCTTTGCAAACGGCCGCATGAAACTCGATCTCTACACCCTGTATGTCGGACACGTCACCACCTTTGTGCTGATGACCACCATCCTGCTGCTGATCGGCCTGCGCTATCGTCAGGAGCAGGCGCTGCGCATCTGGGGCGTGGCCGGCGTGCTGGCCTGCGCCGGCATCGCGCTGATCGCGCTGCGCCCCTACCTGTCGCCGTGGCTGGGCGTCGGCCTCGCCAACTGCCTGCTGTTTTTCTCGCTGATGCTGACCTGGGTCGGCGGTGTGGCGCTGGAGCACACGCGGCTGCCGTGGCGGCCGGGACTGCTGCTGGCGGGCGCGGTCAGCGGTGTGTTCCTGCTGCTGCCGTTCGGGCCCGAGGCCTTCGCCTGGCGCATCCTGCTGTTCAGCGCCGCCTACCTGCTGTTCCACGCGCTGCTGTGGCGCAGCCTGCGCCGCAGCCCGCACCAGGCGCGGCTGGGCTACCGTCTTGGCCGGCTGATCGTGCTGCTGCTGATGCTGACCTACAGCGTGCGCCTGCTGTACTCCAGCGCCGTCAGCAGCGGCTGGCTGGCCAATTCGGCGCTGTTTGCCTACCTCGACTACCAGGCGATGTGGCTGGAGTATGCCAAGCTCCTGTGCTTCATCTTCATCTGCTTTGAGCGGCTGGAAATCCGCCTCTACCAGCAGGCGATGCTGGACAGCCTGACCGGGCTGGCCAACCGCCGCGCCTTTCACGAGCAGGCCGAGCAGCGGCTGGCGGCCAATCCCGATGCGCCGGTGGCGCTGCTGGTGATGGACCTGGACTGGTTCAAGCGCGTCAACGACAGCCACGGCCACCTCGCCGGCGACGAGGTGCTGGTGCACTTTGCCGCGCTGCTGGATCGCCACTTCGGCCATTTCGATGCGGTGTACGGCCGCAACGGCGGCGAGGAATTCTCGGTGCTGCTCAGCGGCAGCGCGGTGCCGCACGCGCCGGTGCTGGCGGAAACGCTGCGCCAGACCCTGGCCGCCGAGCCGATCACCACCAGCGACGGCAACACGCTGCAGCAGACGGTGAGCACCGGGCTGGTGGTCGCAGCGCGCGGCCGCACCCCGCTGCGCGAGCTGTTCCTGCAGGCCGACCTGCAGCTGTACGCGGCCAAGGAACAGGGCCGCAACCGGGTCTGCGTCAGCGCGCTGTAACGCTGAGCGCGGCGGCGGACGATGGCGCCAGTGCCAGCGGCGCCGAGGCCAGCGCCGCGGGCGGCGGCAGCCGCAACCAGCCCAGCACCCGCTCATCGGCCAGCCACAGCCGCGCGCCATGGCGCCGGTACGGAAACGCCTCGCGCGACGACAGCAGCGGCCCGGCGTTCTGCTGCACCACGATCACCGCGTGGGCATTCACCTCCGCCACGATGGCGACATGGCCGTAGGGATTGAACAGCGACGGGCCGAACACCAGGATGTCTTCCACCCGCGGCGGCTCGCTGCCGTCATTGGCAAACTGCAGCAGGCCGCGCTGGCGGTTGAGCGCGCCGCTGGCCAGCCCCGGCTGGAAGAACGCCTTCGCGTGGCCGTAAGCGTCCGCCATGCGGTGGCCGAAGCGGGCGTGGTAGTAGCGTTTCACGAACTCCACGCACTGGTACTTGAGGCCGAGATTGTAGCCGTCGGCCGTCAGATGGCGGCCGTGGGTTTCATTGACGCCACCGTTGTAGTACACCGCCACGCCGTTGAAGCTGTCGATCACCGCGCCGCGCGCCGCCTTGGCGTTCAGCGCCATCCGTGTCAGCGCGTACTGCGCGCCGAACAGCAACGCCGCCAGCAACAGCAGCGCCAGCCCCAGCCTGATTGCCCTCTTCACCCGCCACCCCCGTCCGTGACTGCGGCCAACGTTGGCCGCAAAGCCGGCAAGCATCGCGGGTTTACGATGCAAAATCAATATCACGTTCAAATAGCGGCTGAGCCGGCGGCAGCGCGGGCCTGGCGTGACCGGCAGGCAGCGCCGCGGCTAGCGGCATGAAAAGACCCCTGTCCGGACTGGCAACAGGGGTCACGCCACCCGGAGGTGGCCGCGGACGATGTTTACTTGACCTGCATGTCGTCTTTGACCGACTTCACGCCACTGATGCCACGGGTCAGCTGCACCGCCCGGTCGGCATCCGCATCCGAACGTACAAAGCCGCTCAGCTGCACACGCCCCATATAGGTTTCGACGTTGATTTCGGTCACTTTCAGCACCGGATCGTTGAAGATCGCGGTTTTCACGCGGCCGGTAATCACGCTGTCGTCCATGTACTGGCCGGTGCTTTGATGTTCGCGGGTCGCGGAACAGGCCGCCACCGACATCAGCGAGGCGACCACGAAAAACGCGGACAGATACTTGTTTAATGCTTTCATGATGGATGCTCCACAATGGTTGCGCGTGCCGGCGGCGTGTTGCTGGCCAGCCGGCCACCACTGCCGCCATCCGCGGCTCAATAGCGCGCGGCGGGCAGCAGTTTGCAGGGTTTAACGCGGCGGGGCGGCAGCGTTGCCACTCGCCGCCGCCGTCGGCATCAAGACTCGGAATCGGAGTCCTTGTTGCTTTCCTCGAAACGGCGGATCTGATCCTCGGCAGCCTGCTTGGAGATGCCGTAGGCTTCCTGCAGCTTGCCGGCGAGGATGGTCCGTTTGCCGGCAATCACATCCAGATGATCATCGGTCAGATCACCCCACTGTTCGCGCACCTTGCCTTTGTACTGTTTCCAGTTACCTTCGATGATGTCCCAGTTCATGACTTGCTCCTTTTGACGCCGGATGCGGCTGACAAGATGGTCAAGTTGGCATCCGCTGCCCCCGGCACCGGCAGCGCGCACTACGTTCGTGCTGGGCCGCATCCGTACCGGACAGTGTCACCATGTTGCGGCCACGGCGCGGTGCTGTCGGTACGCTGCGCCACATTGTGGCCACACCGCTGCAACCGGCCACCACGGCCGCCGGCAGCACCGCGCGGCGGCGTGCCGTAACGGGCAGCCTGCCCGTCAGGCGTAGCTCCCTGTGCTGGCGCAGTGACGGGGCATAAATCGGCGGCGGCTGATCTATATTGCTTTTATGAGGGTCACCACCATCAGGAGCCGGCCATGTTCGCGACCATCACGCCACAGCAAAACCACCTGCTGGGCGCCCTGCCGGCAGAGGTGCTCGAGCGCCTGCTGCCCCATTTCGAGCTGATCGAGCTGCCGCTGGGCAAGGTGCTGTACGAATCCGGCGACGCCTTGCGCCACGTGTTCTTTCCCACCGATGCCATCGTGTCGCTGCTATACGTGATGGAAAGCGGCTCCTCGGCGGAAATCTCGGTGGTCGGCAACGAGGGCATGGTCGGCATCGCGGTGTTCATGGGCGGCGAAAGCACCCCCAGCCGCGCCATCGTGCAAAGCGCCGGCTACGCCTTCCGCTTGTCCGGCAGCCACTTCAAGAACGAGGTCAACCGCCACGCCGAGCTGCTGCAGCTGATGTTGCGCTACACCCAGGCGCTGATCACGCAGATGGCGCAGACCGCGGTGTGCAACCGCCACCACTCCATCGACCAGCAGCTGTGCCGCTGGCTGCTGCTGTCGCTGGACAGGCTGCCCAGCAACCAGCTGACCATGACCCAGGAACTGATCGCCAACATGCTGGGCGTGCGCCGCGAGGGCGTCACCGACGCCGCCGGCAAGCTGCAAAAGCTGGGCGTCATCGAATACAGCCGCGGCCACATCACCGTGCTGGACCGGCCGCAGCTGGAGCAGCTGTGCTGCGAGTGCTACGCGGTGGTCAAGAAGGAAACCGACCGCCTGCTGCCCTACACCGTCACCCCGCACCGCTAAGGCCACACGTCGCCGTCACGGCGTGCCGGACAGCGTTTCGTCGACAAAGCGCAGCAGCGCCGCCATCACCGTCAGCAGCACCGGGCCGATGATGATGCCGATCATGCCAAAGGCGGACAGGCCGCCGATCACGCCGATGAACACCGCCAGCATCGACACCGGCTCCCGGCTGGAAATCAGCAGCGGCCGCAGCAGGTTGTCGGATACCGACACCCCCAGCCCCCACACCAGCATGAAAATCGCCCAGCCCCACTGCGACATCAGCGCCAGCGCCAGCACCGCCGGCGCCCACACCAGCGCCGCGCCGCCCATCGGCAGCAACGCCAGCGAGGCCGCCAGCACGCCGAACACCACCGGCGACGGCAGGCCGCTGATGGCAAAGCCGATGGCGACCAGCACACCCTGCGCCAGCGCGGTCAGGCCGGTGCCGTAGACCACGGCGCGGGTGGTGTTGCCGATCAGCTGCAGCAGGCGGCCGCGCCGTTGCGGCTCCATCGGTACCAGCCGCACCGCGCGATTGAGCAACACGCGGCCGTCGCGCAGCAGGAAGAACAGCAGGAACAGCATCATGAAGAAGTGGATCACCATGTCGAGGGTGCCGAGCACCACCTGGCCGCCGGTGCTGGCCAGCGACTGCAGCAGCAGCCGGGCGCCGCTGTCCAGCCAGCCCTGCAGCTGATCGTGACTGGTGGTGAAATTGTGACGCAGCCACGCCGACAGGCTGCCGAGCAGCGGATAGCGCTCCAGCTGCATCAGCAGGTCGAGATCGAAACGCAGCGGCTGTTTTTGCAGGCGGGTGACCAGCTCGGCAAACTGGTTGGCAAAGGCCACGCCGAGGCTGACCAGCGGCCCGGCCAGCACCAGCGGCACCAGCACGGTGATGATGCCGGCGGACAAGCCGTCGCGCCCGCGCAGCTTGTGCGTCAGCCAGCGCTGCAACGGCGCCAGCAGAAAGGCCAGACAGATGCCCCACGCCAGCGCATCCCAGAACGGCGCCAGCATCCAGTACAGCGCCAGGCCGCACAGGGTGGCGACCGCGATGACAAAACCCTTGAGATAGAGATCCACGCTCGCTCCTCTGTGACGCCGGTGGCTCACCGCGGGCTGCAATTGACAAGCCGGACAGCGGGCGCGCGGCTGCGGCCAACCTTTGGCGGCTGAACCGCAGCGGCGCGCACCGCGTGCCGCGGCTTAAAGACGACCGGTGGTCAGCCGCACCAGGAACATCACGACGGCGATGACCAGCAAGATGTGAATGAAACCGCCGAGGGTGTATGACGACACCAGACCCAGCAACCACAGAATCAGCAGGATCACTGCAATGGTGGTAAGCATGCTTCGTACTCCTTTTCCGGCGCCGGCCCGCCAGCCGGAGCCGGCAACTCGGTTGCCGCCCCGGCGCAGTGCTCGGCGCATTGCCCTTTACTTCAGGAACCGGCCATGCTGCTGCCGTTCAAAACGCTTGATCAGCTGCTCGGCCTCGTTCCGGCTGATGCCGTAGGCCTCCTGAAGCCTGCCCGACAACGCCACGCGTTTGCCGGCAATCATGTCAAGACAATCGTCGGGCAGATTGCTCCACTCGGCTTTCACCTTGCCCCTGAATTCCTTCCAGTTTCCCTCTACCCTGTTCCAGTCCATTATTGTTCCTTCCGCATGGTGCCCGGATGCTGGCATCGCCAGTCAGGCCGCCAATGATGCAGCCGGCCGTGCACCGCGGGTGCACTCATGCAAGGACAGGATACTGCGGCCAAGGTTGGCCATCGTTTGTGCTGCGCTGATGGATAAGCCGGTTACAGGTTCAAGGATAGTCAGCGCCGGCGGCCCTGTCGGTACGCTGGCAGACATAGTTTGATGATAGTCCGCCACGCGCTGCCTGCTGCGGCTCAAGGCTCGGCCGCCGGTGCCGGCACCACGACCACCACATCGCCCCCCGTTTTGCCGCGCTCGCCAGTGTCACCGGTCGCACCGGTATCTCCTGTCGCGCCGGTATTGCCCGTCGCGCCGGCACCGCCGGTGGCGCCGGTATCACCCGTGGCGCCGGTATCACCCGTGGCGCCGGTGTCGCCGCTATAACCGATGGCACCGGCAGGCCCCGAGGCGCCGGCCGGGCCAGCCGGCCCCGGCACCACCACGGTCGGCGCCGCCGGTTGGGTCACCACCACCGGCGTCGGCCGTTCGCAGGCGGTCAGGGCCAGCACCATCAGTGCCCCTGACATCTTCATCGAATTTTTCATGATCATTCCTTCGCTTGGGTTAAGGACAAGCCCAGGCGTGGACCAACCGCCGGCCTTGTCAGTCCAAGCTACGCTGTCGCGGCGGCGGCCACCGTTCGCTGGCATACATACCGCCACCGCGTGTGCTGTGGCGCGAATGGCCGATACTGATGGTGTGGATGGCGCCGACGGCGTTGGGTGCGCTGGCGAACAGACGGCGGCGCCGGTTGTCGTAGCATGGAATGGCACGCCCAAGGTTGGCCGCAGACGCCGGCCGTGCGCGGTGCACGATTGCAAAGGAGCGGAATATGCAACTCGGCCTGCTTGATCTGCCCTGGTGGGGCACACTGCTGGTCACGCTGGGACTGACCCACGTCACCATTGCCGCGGTGACCATCTTCTTGCACCGCCACCAGGCGCACCACGCGCTGGCGCTGCACCCGGTCGTCAGCCACCTGTTCCGTTTCTGGCTGTGGCTGACCACCGGCATGGTCACCCGCGAGTGGGTGGCGATCCACCGCAAGCACCACGCCGCCTGCGAAAGCGCGGACGATCCGCACAGCCCGCAGGTGTACGGCCTGCGTACGGTGTTGCTGCAGGGCGCCGAGCTGTACCGCCGGGCCGCCACCGACCCGGCGCTGCTGGAAAAGTACGGCCACCACACCCCCGACGACTGGATCGAACGCCACCTGTACGCCCGCTACAGCGCGCTGGGCGTGAGCCTGATGCTGGTCATCGACCTGCTGCTGTTCGGCCCGCTCGGCCTCAGCGTGTGGGCGGTGCAGATGTTGTGGATCCCGTTGTTTGCCGCCGGCGTCATCAACGGCGTCGGCCACTACTGGGGCTACCGCAATTTCGCGCCCGACGACTGCTCACGCAATGTCGTACCGTGGGGCATCCTGATCGGCGGCGAAGAGCTGCACAACAATCACCACGCCTATGCCGCCTCTGCCCGGCTGTCCAGCCGGCGCTGGGAGTTCGACATCGGCTGGCTGTACATCCGCCTGCTGGCCGCGCTGCGGCTGGCCACCGTGCACAAGCTGGCGCCGCCGCTGCGCTACAACCGCGCCAAGACGGCGTGCGATGCCGACACGCTGCAGGCGGTGATCGTACATCGCCATCACGTGCTGGCGCGCTTTGCCCGCCTGCTGCACCCCGTCGCCGTCGCCGAACTGGGCAGCGGTGCGGCGCTGCCACCGCCACTGCCGCACGCGGCGGTGCGCCAGTGGCTGCAACGCGGCAGCCGCGCCCTGCCGTTGCCGCAGCGCGCCGCGCTGGAACAGGCGCTGCGCCACAACCGCAAGCTGAACACCATTGAACTGATGCGACAGGATCTTACCGCCCTGTGGCGCCGTTCCGGCACCTCGAAGGAGCAGCTGCTTGCCCAGCTGGAAGACTGGTGCCGCCGCGCCGAGGGAAGCGGCATTGACGCGCTGCGGGAATTCTCCCGCGCGCTGCAAAGCTACGACTTATCGTTAGGAGAGACAAAATGAGCTTAGGAACCATACTGCTGATCGTGGTGGTGATACTGCTGATCGGCGCCATTCCCAGTTGGCCGCATAGCCGCAGCTGGGGTTACGGCCCCAGTGGCGGGCTTGGACTGGTCTTGCTGGTGCTGCTGATCCTGTGGCTGATGGGGCGCTTGTAGCCCGCCGGCCACCCCAGCCAGACAAAAGCGTCCCCGCACCGAGGTGCGGGGACGCTTTTTTGGGTGGCAGTCACCGTGGTTAAGACATCGTGGTACCGCGCACCAGCACCACCACGCGACGGTCCGGTGCCAGACAGGCAATCAGCGCGGCACGGTTTTGCAGTGCATTGCACTGCGCGCCGCTGACCGGCATCGCCTCACCGGCGCCCTCGACCGTAACCAGATTGCGCGGCACGCCGTTGCTGACCAGGAAATCGGCCACCGTCTGCGCCCGGCGACGGGACAGGTCAAGGTTGTACTGGTCGCTGCCGAGACGGTCGGTATGGCCGACGATGGACAGGCTGGCATCGGTCGCGGCTTCGGCACGGATCTGCCGCATCAGCGCGAACAGCGCCTGTTCGGCCCCCGGCCGCAGCAGCGCTAGGTCAAAGTCGAACAGGGTGTCGGCATTGAGCGTGAACGCGCGCGCCTGCGGCACCACGGCGGCCACTGGGGCCGGTGCTGGCGGCGGGGCCGGCTCCGTCATTGCCACCGGTGCCGGTGCCGCACGCGGCGTGCCGCCGAACTTGTACAGCACGCCCAGCGCCAGCTGGCCGTTGTTGGCACGCACGCCGGCGTCGTCCTTGCTGCCCAGTCGCCCGACCCACTGGTATTCCAGCCGCGTCGCCCAGTTGCGGTTGAGCGCGTATTCCAGCCCGACGGCAGCCAGCGGGGCGGTACGGTGCATATTGTCCCCGTTACCGCTCATGCGGCTGGCCATCACCCCGAGGCGGGTGTAGACATCAAACGACTCCGACACCGGCATGCCCAGCTTGGCCGCCAGCTGCAGGCCCTGCACCTTCAGGTCGGCATGGTTGGCCGCGCCGAAATCGAACTTGAGCTTGCCCAGATAATCGTAACCGGCCTCCACGCCCAGCCAGTCGTTGAACTGGTAGCCGAGGAACAGCCCGCCGGCGACGCCGGATTTGTCGACATGGCGCGGATTCATCACGCTGTCGCCGTACTTGATGCCCTGGAATTCGCCATGGCCGGCCTTGGCGCCGAAATACCACGGTTCGTCGGTCGAGGCGGCGACCGCACTGCCGGCAAGGCCAAGCAGCGCCAGTGCCACGGGAAGTTTTTTCGGTAGCATGTTGTTATTCCTCATTACTTTGAAACCATCAACAGCAGGCGGGCCCCGGCCGGCAATGCGACAAGCGCAACGCAATGGCAAGACCCATGGCGACGACACCGCGGCGGCGGCTGGCAGCAGGCTGCCTGGCAAAGCCACCAGCCGTGCTGGCGTCGTGAAGGAAACCACCCGCAACGGGTGGCCTCAGGGAAGGACGGCGCCGGCGCAATGACTGCGCCGGCGCCGGAATCGGCGACGCTGCCCGGCCACGACGGCCGGGGCAGGCCGTTCAGTTAACGGCGGTCATCCATTTCATGGCCGATGACACCGCCGATGGCGGCGCCACCCAGGGTACCGAGCGTACTGCCACCGGTCAGCACTGCACCGCCGATAGCGCCCACGCCAGCACCGACGGCGGTGTTCTGCCCTTGGCGCGACATGCCGGCACACCCACCCAGGCTCAGCAGCATGGCTACGCTGACTGCACCGAGTGTCAATCTCTGCATTGTTTTCATGGGGTTACCTTTTTCCTGAACAGGGTGTTTCGGGTGAGCCGCAGCGGCATGGACGTCGCTGACGTCCTGGCCGGGCTGACCGGCACCAGATGCGGGCCGCGGCTCACGTTGACTCCTTTGCGTGAATGGGCAGTGCCATGCCGGCAGGAGCCACCGCACGCACTGCTCGTCGCCAGCACCATGCGGCCGTCAGGCCGGTATGGCTCGCTGCAACAGGTGCAGTGGTATTGGCGCCAATGGATACAGCTTAAAAGCGCCACCTACAGGCCGTCTGTCTGCTAGCACACAGACAAGGGGAATCGCCACGGCATGACCGGCAAGTGGCTGGCCGCATGCGGTGCGGCGATCAGGAAAGGGAACGCGCGGGGAAAACGGAAGGAGGGCCGGCCGCGGGCGCCGGTCTGGCGCTTGGGCCCGGTTACGACATCAAGTGCCCCATCTCGTGGCCAGCAGCGGTCAGGCAGCTATGTATGGCAACGAACAGACTGCGGCCAACCCTGGCGCGATGATGATCCTGTCCGCGCCACAGCAACGCCGGCACAGGCCGCGTGGCCAGGCGCACCATCAGACAACCCCGGCATGCCACGCCACACCGCAATCTTTCAAGCCCTACCCCGCCCGCAGCGCCAGGCGCGACCGGACACCCCGGGCCAGCCCCGCCGTCGTCCACCTGCCCCCGGCAGACGCAGCCGCCCGCAGCGGGCCACAGGAGAGTCAACATGAAACGTATTCTGCTTGCCACGGCCATTGCCGCCGTCACCGTCATCGCCACCCCGGCCCTTGCTGCCGACGTTGGCGTCTCGATCAGCATCGGCCAGCCCGGCTTCTACGGCCGCCTCGACATCGGCGGCTACCCGCCGCCGCGCGTGCTCTACCGCGAGCCGATCGCCATCCGCCGTGTCCCTGTCGCCCGCCCGCCGATCTATCTGCGGGTACCGCCGGGCCACGCCCGCAACTGGGCGCGCCATTGCCGTACCTACAACGCCTGTGGCGAACGGGTCTACTTCGTGCAGGATCGCTGGTACAACAACGAGTACGTGCCGCGCTACCAGCGCTATCAGCGTGATCGCCAGCACCAGCGCCGCCAGCGCCAGGACCAGTACCGCTACGACAACAACCCGGACAACCGCGACTACCGCCAGCAAGGCACCGCGCCCTGGTACAACAACAATAACGACGGCTACCAGAACGACCGCTAAGCACCCTGCCGGCGGCATTGCCGCCCGGCGCTCCTGACCCTGCCGACCTCCTCGCCCGCGAGCAGGTCGGCAGCCGTTTGTGCCCGCCCCGTTGGCCAGTCCGGCTTCAGCCGCCGCGCAAGCGTGCCAGCCGTGCCAGCAGCCATTGCCGGCTGGCAACCGTGGCCTGTCCCGGGCAGCGCACCCGGTAGGCGTTGCCGCTGAAGCTGCTGCGGCTGGCCGCCTGCTCGATGAAGTCTTCGGTGCGCTTGAGCGGCCGGCGGGCCTGCAGGTACTGGTACTTGTCGCGCAAATGGCGCGCCGCCGCCGTCGCGTCGTACCAGCCGCCATTGCGGTAAAACTCGCAGCCGCTGGCCGCCACCTCGGCCAGCAACAGGCTGACCTCCTGCTGCACCAGCGGCTGCGGCTGCGCCTGGCTCATCGCCGCCAGCCACGGCAGCAGTAGCCACCACCCGCGCCGCGTCACAGCTCTTTGTCCAGCGGCAGCAGCGACAGCAGCCGCACCGCCAGCCGCTGCCAGTCGCTGCGCGCCGGCTCGCGCCGGTATTCGACAAGCTCGCCGTTTTCCCGTGTCCGCCACACCAGTTGCGGCGCACCGCCCGCCGCTGGCGGCCGCAGCAGCAACTGGTAGGCGTTTTCCGGCTGCGCCATCGCCTCGAAGCGCGCGGCCACCTGCTGCGCCAGCTGCGGGCTGTCGATGATCAGGCCGATCTCGGTATTGAGGTGCATCGAGCGCTGGTCAAAATTCATCGACCCGACATAAAGCCGCTGCCGGTCGAATACGAACAGTTTGGCGTGCAGCGAATAATTGCCGTGCCGCGAGATGGCGTGGCTCTGGCCGCTACCCTTGCTATTGCCCAGCAGCGCGCGGATTTCGTGCAGCGCGACGCCATCCTGCAGCAAGGGCCGCCGGTAGTGCATGTAGCCGGAATGCGCCACCAGCACCGTGGTCGATTCCAGCGAGCTGGTCAGGATGCGGACCTGCACCTGGCGCTGGCGCAGCGCACTGAACAGTTGCATGCCCTCGTGGCCGGGGATCAGGTACGGGGTCACCATCAGCAGCTCGCGCTGCACCGCCAGCGTGGCGCCGGCCACCTGGCGCTGCATCAGCCGCCCCACCATCGCGCCACTGAGCACCTTCTTCTTGTCCGGGCTGTCGTAGACCAGCTGCGCAGGCGCCCAGACCAGCGGCAAGCGCCCGCTCACCATCGCCGCGAACGGCTCGCCGCTGGCCAGCCGCGCCACATAGTCGACGCCCGCGGATTGCGACTGGCGGTGCTCCGCCTGCAGCTGGCCGCGGTGTTCCTGCAGCTCGGTGTGCGACGATCCGCCGCCGGCCAGCGCCTCTACCGGGATAGCCAGCGCGCTGTTCCAGAACTCGTCGAAGCTGGCCGACAGCGGCCGCACGATGGGGCCGCCGGCAAACACGTCGTCGTCGGCAAACTGTGATTCGGGATCGATCTGGAAGTACTGGTCGCCGATATTGCGCCCGCCCAGCAGCGCCGCGGCGTTGTCGACCACCAGCAGCTTGTTGTGCATGCGGTAGTCTAGCCGCGCCGCGTTGAACATGAACTCGACCGCCTTCAGCGCCAGCGAGTGGCCACGGTAGGCGAACGGATTGAAGATGCGCACCTCGATCATCGGGTGCGCGGCCAGCTTGATGATCTGCTCGTCGCCGGCCTCGGTTTCGCCATCGTCGAGCAGCACCCGCACCCGTACGCCACGGTCGGCAGCGCGCAGCACGGCACCGGTCAGCAGGCGGCCGGTGTCGTCACCACGGAAGATGAAGTACTGCAGGTCGAGCGCCCGTTCCGCGGCGTTGATCATCTGCATGCGCAGCAGGAAACCATCGGCGCCGACCGGGATGATGCGAAAGCCGGACTGACCGTCGTGGCCGCGCGCCAGCGCGGCAAACTGCCGCCCCAGCTGCGTCGTTTCCGGTGCAGCCAGCGCCACCGACGGCGTTTTGGCGTAGTCGGCCCCCGGCGGCAGCGACGCGCAGCCGGCCAGCAGCAACGCCACCGCCAGCAGCCAGTGCCGGCACAGCCGGCCAATTGCGGGTGAATACTCCATGCTGCTGCCTCCGGTTGCCGGGCAAACGGCCACGGCGCAGGTCCGGGCCGGCACCGGGCGTGCGGCCAACCTTGGCACGCCGGTGTCTCCATCAACATTAGCCGTTCATGGCCAAAACGCACGCTGCGGCCAACCCTGGCTCAGTCCAGCGGCCGGTACAGCAGCAGCAACAGCGCCGCCAGCAGCAAGCCGGACAGCAGTGGCCCCGCCAGCCGCCGCCAGCGCGGCACCCCGTGCCGTGGGCCGTCGGTCAGCAGCAGCACATCCCAAAAGCGGCTGGTGACGCCGTAACACACGGTCGGCGCGCTGCCGAGATGATGACGGGCGTGCCGGCACTTCAGCCGATACAGCGCACCGTGGTCGCGGCGCAGGTGATGCAGCGCGTGATGGGTCAGCGCATAGCCGACATAGCCCAGCAGCACGCCCAGCGTCAGCGCACTGGCACGACGCAGGTCGCCCAGCCACCACACCGGCAGGAACACCAATAATGCAAACAGCAAGCCGCTGAGCAGCGTCGGGGTATAGATCAGCGCCGCCGGCCGCCGGTGATGCTCGGCATGCCAGCGCGAGAACGGGGCGATACCGTGCAGCACAAAGCGGTGCGACGCATACTCCAGCGCGCTCCATACCAGCAGGCCGGCGATCACCAGCACCGTGCTGTCCAGCCGGTGGCCACCGCTGCCGCTCAGCAGCAGAAACAGCAGCAGCGCGCCAATCGCCACGCCGTACAGCGCAAAATCGATACGGTAGGCCGCTTTTTCGTGTTCCAGGACAAACAGCTTCATGGCAGGGCGCTCCGTGGCTGGATGCCCGGCGGCAGTCGCACGGGCAATAAGGCATGCTAGCCAGCACCGCGGCGGCGGTCGGTACGCCATCGTACACAGCCATGCTTGCGGCCAACCTTGCGTCATCAGGCCCTAGGGCGCGGGCGTCCAGTTCACCTGCAGCAGGTGCGGCTGGCCGTCATCCTGCAGCAACACCTCGTCGCCGGCCTGCGGCACGCCATCCAGCGTGATGCCCGCCACCGCCGCGCGCTGCACCTCGATCCGGTACGGGGTGTCGTGATAGCGGTACGTCAGGGTATAGCCCGGCCACGCCGGCGGCAGGCACGGCACGATGCGCAGCCGGGCGCCGTGCAGCGTCAGCCCCAGCACCGATTCCAGTATCAGCCGGTACATCCAGCCGGCAGAGCCGGTATACCAGCTCCAGCCGCCACGGCCGGTGTGCGGCGCCATCGCGTACACGTCCGCCGCCATCACATACGGTTCCACCTTGTAGCGCTGCACCTCCGCCGCGTTGCGGCTGTGCTGCAGCGGGTTGATCATCGACAGCAGCGCCCACGTCCGCTGCTGATCGCCCTGCGCGGCAAACGCCATCACCGCCCAGATCGCGCCGTGGGTGTACTGGCCGCCGTTCTCGCGCACGCCCGGCACATAGCCGCGGATATAGCCCGGATACAGGCTGGAGTGGTCGAACGGCGGATCGAGCAGCTGCACCAGCGCCGCCTCCGGCCGCACCAGCTGGCGGTAGACCTCGTCCATCGCCTGCCGGCCGCGCACGGCATCGGCCACGCCGGACAGCACCGCCCAGCTCTGCGAGATGGAATCGATGCGGCACTCCTCGTTGCTGGCCGAGCCCAGCGGCGTGCCATCGTCAAAGTAGGCGCGGCGATACCAGGCGCCGTCCCAGCCGTGCGTCGCCAGGCTGGCGGCCAGTTGCGCGCGCTGTGCCTCGCACTCGTCGGCAAAGGTGGCGTCGCCCTGCCCGCGCGCCAGCGGCGCAAACTGGCGCAGCACCTCGCACAGGAAAAAGCCGAGCCACACGCTCTCGCCCCGGCCCTGCACCCCGACGCGATCCATGCCGTCGTTCCAGTCGCCGGAGCCGATCAGCGGCAGGCCGTGCGCGCCCAGGCGCCAGCCGTGGCGGATCGCCAGCACACAGTGCCGGTACAGGCTGGCCGCCTCCACCCCGCCGCCGGGCAGATCGTAGTAGGAGTCCTCTTCCGCCGTCAGCGGCCGCCCTTCCAGGAACAGCACCGATTCGCCCAGCAGCGCTGCATCGCCGGTCACCGCGACATAGCGGCACACCGCCAGCGGCAGCCACAGGTAGTCGTCCGAGCAGCGGGTGCGCACGCCGCGCCCCAGCGGCGGATGCCACCAGTGCTGCACGTCGCCCTCGCGGAACTGGCGGCTGGCGCACAGCAGCAGGTGCGCACGCACCCGCGCCGGCGCCGCGTACACCAGTGCCATCATGTCCTGCAGCTGGTCACGGAATCCGAAGGCGCCGCCGGACTGGTAGTAGCCACTGCGCGCCCACACCCGGCACGCCAGCGTCTGGTACAGCAGCCAGCCATTGGCCAGCACGTTCAGCGAGGCATCCGGCGTCTGCACCTGCAGCACGCCCAGCGTCTGCAGCCAGTGGCCGCGCACCGCATCCAGCGCCAGCCTGGCGGCGTCACTGCCGCGATAGCGCTGCACCAGTGCCGCCGCCTCCTCGCTGCTGCGGCCAACCCCCAGGCGGAAGATCACCTCGCGCCCCTCGTCCGCCTGCAGCGTCAGCTGCAGCTGCATCGCCGCGCACGGATCCAGCCCGGCGCCGACCTTGCCGGACAGCGTGCTGCGCTGCAGCGCCGCCGGGTGGCGCAGGCAGCCGTTGCGGCCGAGGAATTCGCCGCGGTCGGCGGTGAGCTTGCGCGTGCTGTCGTCGACATCGAAAAACGCCACCAGCGCGGCAAACTCGCTGTTGTAGACATTGCGCGCGTACAGCGCCCCGCTTTGCGGCGCGATCTCGGTGGCAACATGCAGCGCCGACTTGGCGCGCAAATCGCCCAGCACCCACTCCACGTAGCCGGTCACCGACAGCCGCCGCGCACGGCCGGAGACATTGCGCAGCTTCAGCACCGAGAACTTCACCGCCGCGTCGCTGGCGACATACACCCACAGCGCCGATTCGATGCCGTCCGTCACCGTCTCGAACACGCTGTAGCCAAAGCCGTGGCGGATGACGTAGGGCAAGGGCGTGCACGCCGGCAGCGGCGTCGGCGACCAGAAGTGGCCGCTTTCCTCGTCGCGCAGGTAGATCGCCTCGCCGCTGGCGTCGCTGACCGGATCGTTATGCCACGGCGACAGCCGGTATTCGTGGGCATTGCCGTACCAGGTGTAACCGGCGCCGCTTTCCGACAGCACGGTGCCGAACTGCTCGTTGGCCAGCACGTTGGCCCACGGCGCGGGCGTGCTCTGCCCGGCGCGCAGCCGGATCACGTACTCGCGGCCATCGGCACTGAAACCGCCGAGGCCGTTGTCCAGCAGCAGTTCGCGCGGCGGCGGCTCCGGACTGGCCGGCAGCACCGGACGGTAGCGCTGCGCCGGCAACAGCGGCGCCGGCAGCGGCAGCCGCGCCGGAATCTGCTCCAGCTGCTCGGCCAGCGTGCCGCGGCTGTCGCTGAGCACCACCCGCGCCACGGCCTGCAGCAGGATGCGGTCTTCGGCGGAGATATGCTCGGCCGAGCGCACGAAAATGCCGCCGGGACGGTCGATCACGCTGGCCTCGACCCCGGCGGCGATCAGCCCGAGGATCTGCTCCTGCAATTGCTGGCGATAGCCGGCGTGGTCTTCGTTCCAGATCACCAGATCCACCGGCAGCCCTTTCAGCCGCCAGTAGCTGTGGGCCTGCACCAGCTGCCGCACCAGCGCAATGTTGGCTGCATCGGCAATCTGCAACAGCACGATGGGCAGATCGCCGGAAATGGCGTAGCCCCACAGCCCGGACTGGCTGCGACGGTTGCTGGCCAGGATCGCCGGGCTGGCGCGCAGCGCGCCATGGGCGTACAGGATGGCGCCGGCCAGCCGCCCGTACAGCTGCGCCTCGGTCTCGCTGGCATTGAGCTGGCGCAGCATCACCTGATTGTGCGTCCACGCCAGGTCGAACACGCGGTCGGCCAGATGCCGGTCCTGGTATTTGTCGATCAGCGCCTCGGCCGCGCTGCGGCTGTCGGCCATGCCGGTGACCAGATCGACGGTAACCGCCTGCTGCGGCGCCAGTACCAGGCGACCGCGGATGGCCACGATCGGGTCCAGCACCGCGCCGTCGCTGCCGGACAGCGGCGCGGTGCCGTGCAGCGCCGCCGGCGACACCGTGCTGCGGCCGCGGCCGATAAAGCGCAGGCGGTCGGTTTCGTAGGACATTTCCGCCGCCACGCCGTGCACCTGCATCAGGTGCAGCAGGTACGGCACCGCCTCGTCCTGCGCGCGCGGCCGGCGCGTGCACAGTATCGCGTGGCGCGCGGCGAGGATCTCGCTCTGCACGAACAGCTTGCTGAACGCCGGATGCAGCGCGTCGGCGACCGGCGGCGCGATCACCACCTCGGCGTAGCTGGTGATGTCCAGCTCGCGCGGCTGTGCCGAGCGGTTGGTGATGCGCAGGCGGCGCAGCTCGATATCGTCTTCCGGCGACACCACAATCTCGGTATAGGTTTCGAAGTGGCCCTCGTTGGCGCCCAGCGTGTCGTGGCGGCGGTATTCGGCGCGGCCTTCGGAAAAGATCGCCTCGAACTGCTCCGGCTGCTTCAGCGTCGGCTGGAAGCCGCCGGACCAGAACACGCCGCTGGCCAGATCGCGGATGTAGCAGAAGCTGCCCCAGTTGTCGCAGGTGGGGTCCTCGTTCCAGCGGCTGACCGCCAGCCCTTTCCAGCGGCTGTAACCGCCGCCGGCCTGGGTCAGCATCACGTGGTAGCGGCCGTTGGACAGCAGCTGCACCGCCGGCGCCGGGGTCTGCGGCGAGGTGAAGTGCCGCGTCGGGGTCTGCGCCGGCTCCGCCACCGCCACCGCGTCGAAACGGCGGACGTGGTGGGCAAATAGCGCCGTGGCCTTCGGCACCCGTTCCTGCAGCAGCAGCAGACTGGACTGCAGCAGCGGATCGGCGACAAAGCGGCGCTGCATCGGCTGTGCCAGCAGCCAGTGCGCCAGCGCCAGCAGGCTCATGCCCTGATGGTGGGCCATGAACGAGCGCACCACCGTGCGCGTCTGGCCGCGCAGCTGGCGCAGCGGGGTGTAGTCCACCGCCTCGAAAAAGCCGTCGCGGCCAAGCACGCCTTCTGCGGCCAACCTTTGCAGGTTGCTGCAGGCCGCCTCCGGCGCCACCATCAGCGCCATCACCGCGGCGTACGGTGCGATCACCAGATCGTCGGCCAGGCCGCGCTTCAGCCCCAGCCCGGGCACGCCGAAGGCGTGATACTGGTAATTGCGCTGCGGATCGACCGCGTTATAGCCGGATTCGGACACCCCCCATGGCACGCCGCGTTGTGCGCCGTACTGGATTTGCCGCGCCACGGCGCCCTTGCAGGTCTGGTCCAGCAGGGTGTGCTCGTAGCTGGGCATCACCAGCAGCGGCATCAGGTATTCGAACATCGAGCCGCTCCACGACAGCAGCACCGGCTCGCCGCTGCTGCCGGTCAGCAGCCGCCCCAGCGCAAACCAGCTGTCCTGTGGCAACTGCCCCTGGGCGATGGCGACGAAACTGCTCAGCCGCGCCTCGGAGGCGAGCAGGTCATAAAAGCCGGCATCGCTGCGCCCGTCGCTGACGTTGTAGCCGATGCTGAGCAGCTTGCGGGTGGGGTCGAACAGAAAGTCGTAATCCATCTGCGCCAGTTCCCCGGCCAGCTGCGCCAGCTGGTTGGCCTGCTGCAGCTGTAGCGCGGCGCGCTGCCGGCCGGTGACCAGCGCCTGCTGCAGCTCGGCCAGCCAGTTGCGCTGGACCGGGGTGGCCGCCTCCGGCAGGCGGATGTCCTGTTGCGGTGTCGCCAGTTGCTGCAGCGTGCTGGCGGTGGATGGCAGCTCCACCTCGTCCAGCCCGGGTGGCGGCGACGGCAGTGCCAGCCACGGCGCCAGCCACAGCAGCTGGTCGTGTGCCTGCTGGCATTGCTGCTGCAGCGCCAGCGCCCAGTCGTGCGCCTCGTTGCCGGCGTCGATATCGCTGCCGCTGCCCAGCTCGCGCGCCGCCAGCGCCACCAGCTCGTCGGCCTCCCCCTGCAGGTGTTGCAGCCGCTGCTGCAGGGCGCCCAGCGGGGTGTTGGCGGTCAGGGGGCGATCATCCAGCGCCTGGTACAGCTGGCCGGCCCGTGCCGCACTGGCGCCGCTACCGCTGCCGGCCAGCAGCAGCAAGGTGTCGCCGAGGCCGTCCAGCAGCCGTGGCGACAGCAGCGGTGCATCCGCCAGCGCCAGCAGCCCGGCGCGCAGTACCAGCAGATGCGCCGCCAGATTGCCGCTATCGACGCTGGACACGTACAAGGGCGGCAAGGGCTGCAGCGTCTGCGTGTCGTACCAGTTGTAAAAATGGCCGCGATGGCGCGCCAGCCGGAGCATGCTGCGCAGGGTGTTGTCGCTGCGCTCCAGCAGCACGCTGGTGGGGATGTAGCCAAAGTCATGCGCCGCCAGGTTGGCCAGCAGCGCCAGGCCGATATTGGTCGGCGAGGTGCGGTGCGCGATGGCGTCGGCCCGCGACGCCTGCACATTGTCCGGCGGCAGCCAGTGATCGGCGGCGGTGACGTAGCGCGCAAAAAACGCCCAGGTCCGCCGCGACAGCTGGCGCAGGAAGCGGGTCTGCTCGGCCGTCAGCTGCGGCGGCTGCGTCGACAACGGCCGGCTCAGCCACCACGCCAGCAGCGGTGCGGCCAACCATAGCAGCAGCAAGGGCAGCGCCACCGGCAGCACCGCCGGGTTCAGCCGCAGCAACAGCGCCGCCACCAGCAGCGCGCTGCCCGGTGCCTGCCACATGCTGCGATAGCTGGCCGCAAGGCTGCTGCGGTCGCGCGTCGCCAGCAGGCGCTCGACCTCGCTGGACGGATTCCATTCCAGCAACCGCCGCCGCGACACCAGTACCCGCCACAGGGTGCGCGTGGCGGCACCCAGGCTGTAGGCGGCCTCGAACGGCAGGCAGGCCAGCTCGAATGCCACCTGCTGCATGTGGCGCAGCGCGACGCGTACCACCGCCTGCAGATGCTGGCGCAGCAGCACATCCTGCGGCTTGCGGAACAGGTCCAGGATCGCGGCGCTGAGCGAGGTCACCAGCATCACGCCGATTACCGACAGCGTCCACAGCCCGGCCGCCGGCAGCAGCAGCCAGCCGAACAGCAGCAGCAACATCAGCCCGCCCGGGGTCAGGCTGCGGCGCAGGTTGTCCAGCAGCTTCCACTGCGACAGCACCGACAGCGGGTTGGCCTGGCAGGGCCGCCCCTTGCCGCTGCAGCTCGCCTGCGTCGCGTCCGGCACCTTGCGCCGCAACCACGACACCAGCTGCCAGTCGCCGCGGATCCAGCGGTAGCGGCGGCTGACATCGGCGCTGTAGCGCGCCGGGTAGTCCTCGTACAGCTGCACATCGCTGAGCAGGCCGGCGCGCAGGTAGCAGCCTTCCAGCAGGTCGTGGCTCAGCACCCGGTTTTCCGGAAAGCGGCCGTCCAGCGCCAGCGCGAACATGTCCACGTCGTAGATGCCCTTGCCGATGAAGGAACCTTCGCCGAACACGTCCTGGTACACATCCGACACCGCGCGGGTGTAGGGATCGATGCCGGTATCGCCGCCGTACAGCCGCGCATAGCGCGAGCGGTTGGTGCTGGGCAGGCTCACCGCCACCCGCGGCTGCAGGATGCCGTAACCGGCCACCACGCAGCGCTTGCGCGCGTCGTAGTGCGGCTGGTTGAGCGGGTGCGCCATCGCCGCGACAAACTGCTGCGCCGCGTCGCGCGGCAGCTGGGTATCGGTGTCCAGCGTGATCACATACTTGACGCTGTTCAGCACCTGGCGCACACCTTCCACCAGCGCAAAACCGCTGTCGGCCACCGATGCCGCGCTGCTGCGCAGCAGGGTGTTCAGGTCCGCCAGCTTGCCGCGCTTGCGCTCGTAGCCCATCCACACCCCGGCCTCGGCATTCCAGCGCCGCGGACGGTGAAACAGGAAGAACAGCTCGCCCGCCTCGCCCTCGCCCTCGGTCGCGGTGGCGGTGGCGGTGGCGGTGGCGGTGGCGGTTGCGTAGCGGTGGTTGAGGGCGACGATGCCGGCCTGCGCCCGGGCGATCAGCGCGGCATCGCCAGGCAGCACTTCCGATACGGCATCGCACAGATCGGTGAGCAGGCCAAAGTGCAGATGTGCGCTGCGGTTGGCAAGAAAGCGCACCTCCAGCCCTTCCAGCAGGCTGTCGACGCCGGCGTCGTTGCTGAGCATGGTCGGGATCACCACCAGCGTGCGCGCCGTCGGTGGCAGGCCGTGGCTGAAATCCATGCGCGGCAGCAGGTGCGGCGTCACCGTCAGCGTCGCCAGCCAGTTCATCAGCGTGACCGCCAGCTGGCTGGTGGACAGGGTCGCCAGCAGCCCCAGCAACAGCAGCGGCCACAGGCCGAGGCCGCTGGCCTGGGCCTGCCACAGCAGTAGGCCGCTGAACAGCGCGGTCAGCAGCGCGATGCCGCCCAGGAACAGCGGCAGCGCGTGGCGGAAGCCGGCGTGGCACACTGCGGCCAACAGGGAAAAGCGCACCGCGGCCGCCCGTTCCAGCTGCGGCAGCCCGTTGCCGATCAGGTAATAGCCGACATGGCTGCTCGGCTCGCTCAGCCGCCGCCCCAGATCCTCGACCGCGACGCCGCGTGCCAGCGTCACCACCAGTTGCGCCACCGCCACTTCGCTCAGCGCACTGCGTTTGGCGATGGCCTCGACCGCGTGGCGATATCGGTCGCGGGTGGCGAAGTCCATCAGCCCGTACACGCCATACGGGTCCTGCTGCAGCACCTGCTCCACCGCGCTCATGCTCTCGACAAAGTCGCGCCAGTTCAGCGCCCCCAGCGCGCGCAGGCTGCCGATGCTGTTGCTGATCGTCACCTGGTCGGCCGCCTGCTGCTGGTTTTCCGACTGCACCAGCTGCTCGATGGTGAAGCCGGATTCACTCAGCCGCTGCGCGATCCAGGTCAGCGGCAGCGCCAGCGCCGGGCCGCGCCCCTGCAGCCGGCGTGCCAGTTCGGCGACAAAGGTGCTGATCATCGGCGGATTGGAACGCGCCATGTCGGCGACCACCAGGATCAGGCTTTTCGGGTCCTTTTCCGCCGCCTCGCGCATCTGGTCGGCCCAGGAATCGGCCAGATTGCGCGCCGACCAGCCGGCGGCAATGCGCACCGCGACACGGCGCAGGTTCTCGATCACCGCCAGGCGCAGCATGATCGGGATCGCCCACAGCTCGCCCAGCTGCAGCGGCGTCACGCCCTGATAGGCGGCGACAAAGCGGCGCAGGCTGTCGCCATCGACACGGCTGTCGCTGTGGGTGACGATTTCCAGCGCGATGTCGTAGACACGGGGGTGGCAGCTGGCGGCGGCGTTGCCGGCGGCCAGACACGGCAGCTCGCGGCTATAGCCTTTGGGCAGATGGCGGCGCGCGGTGCGGATCTGTTCTTCGATCAGGTAGAAGTTGTCGAGCAGCCATTCCGCCGCCGGCGAGATGCGATGCCGTGCCGAGACGGTAATGGTCAGCAGCTTGCAGACTTCGAGCAGGGTTTCCTCGTTGGCGGCCAACCTTGCCAGCAGCGGATCCGGCGTGCGCACGGCGGCCAGCTGGTGCGTTGCCGCCAGCTGCCGGCCGTACTGCGCCATCTGCTCGGCACTGAACAGCTCGGCGCGCAGCGGCGCCTCGTCCTCCAGCGGAAACTCCGGCATGCCATGGCGCTGCAGCGTCCAGCGCCAGCCGGCCAGAGGCGTCAGCAGCCGGCGCCAGGCAGCAAGATCAGGCAGCCATTGTCGGAACGAAGTGCGCATGAGAAATACCTGCCGGCCCTCGGCAAGCGGCACCGGGACAGGCGAAAGACAGCAGCAGCGGACTGGCGGCGGGCCGCACCATGTCGCAGCCCCTACTCCAGAACCATAGCAGCGCGTGCCGGGATCGGTGCCGGCAGTCGCGGCATGGCCGCGAAAAATCCGCGGCCGCCCGGCCCATCGCGCCGCAAGCGTGTCGCCAGTATGCGCAAGCCTACCGCCGCGCTCCGTTCCGCAGCACACATAGGCAAAATGCTTAAGCTGGCGTTCTGACCCAGCGAGGTGATGTCAATGGCAAGGCGGCTTGCCGCAGCGGCGACGCGGGCCACAAACGTTGGCCGCAAGCACCGACGCCACCTCGGAATCAAACATTTGTTTCAGCGCCTGTGCCACGCGCCGCCAAACTGACTATCATGAACACCCCCACCGCAAGGAGCGACCATGATCACGCTGCACCACCTGGAAAACTCGCGCTCGCAGCGCATCCTGTGGCTACTGGAAGAGCTGCAGCTGCCGTACCAGATCAAGCGCTACCAGCGCAACGCCACTACCCTGCTGGCGCCGCCGGAGCTGAAAGCGGTGCACCCGCTGGGCAAGTCGCCGGTGATCAGCGATGGCGACATCACCGTCGCCGAATCCGGCGCCATCATCGAATACCTGCTGGCGCGCTACGGCAACGGCCAGCTGCAGCCGCCCGCCGACAGCGAGGCGGCTCGGCAGTACCGCTACTGGCTGCACTACGCCGAAGGCTCGGCGATGCCGCCGCTGCTGATGCACCTGGTGTTCAGCCGCCTGTCGCTGCCGCCGATGCCGTGGCTGCTGCGGCCGCTCGCCGGCGCCATCGCCAAGGGGGTGCAGAAAAGCTACCTCGGGCCGCAGATCCGCCAGCACGTGGCGTTCATGGAAGCGGCGCTGGCCGAGAGCGGCTGGTTCGCCGGCGACACCTTCAGCGCCGCCGACATCCAGATGAGCTTCCCGCTGGAGGCGGCACAAGCACGCGGCTTTATCGATGCGCGGCAACCGCGGCTGCTGGCCTGGCTGCAGGCGATCCACGCCCGTCCGGCCTACCAGCGCGCGCTGGCACAAGGCGGGCCGTACAGCCTGCTGCGCTAGCACGGCGGCAACGGCGGGCGCGGCGCCGAGCTGCCGGCACCATGAAAAAAGGCTGCCCGATGGGCAGCCTTTTTGGTGACAACGCGCGGCAATCAGTCGCGGAAGTTGTTGAATTGCAGCGGAAAATCGGTCACTTCCTTGCGCAGCAGCGCCATCACCGCCTGCAGGTCGTCGCGCTTGGCGCCGGTCACGCGCACCGCTTCGCCCTGGATGCTGGCCTGCACCTTGAGCTTGGCATCCTTGATCAGCTTGACGATCTTTTTCGCCAGCTCGGTCTCGATGCCTTCCTTGACGGTCACGGTCTGGGTGGCCTTGTTACCGCCGACCTGCTTCACGTCGCCGTACTCCAGGCAGCGCACGTCGATGCCGCGCTTGGCCAGCTTGCCCAGCAGGATGTCCATGATCTGCTGGATCTGGAATTCGGCGTCACCGTGCAGGGTAATCACTTTTTCCTTCAGCTCCAGGCTGGCGCTGGTGCCCTTGAAATCGTAGCGGGTCGCCACTTCCTTGCTGGTCTGGTCGACCGCGTTGCGAACTTCAACGGTATCCACTTCGGAAACGGTATCAAATGACGGCATCACATCTTCCTTATCAAAATTGCCGCTTATTCTAGCGCCGCGCCCGGCAATTGTCAGCGCAGCAACGCCAGCAGCCGCTCGCCCTGGTACAGGCCGCAGCCCAGCAGCGCGCCATTGCCCAGCACCGTCGCCCAGAACCAGCGGCGGAAGGCCGGCTTGGTCGACTTGTGGCGGAACCAGTATTGCGCCAGCATTGCGCCCGGCCAGCCGCCGAGCAGCGCCAGCCAGTGCAGCGTGCGCTCCGGCGTGCGCCAGCGGTTGCGCAGCGCCGCCGCCTTGTCGCGGTGGTAGACCAGCACCGTCAGCACGCTGATCACCGCGTACAGCATCAGCACGTCGCGCGGCAGCAGGCCGCGCACGTACAGCGCGCACAGTACGATCACGAACAGCACCGCCAGCCACGGCCGCGGCGTGTTGTCCGGCAGCGCCCGCGCCGTCACCGCCTGCTGCGGCACACCGGCGAACGCGGCCCAACTGGCGCGCGGCTTGCCCTTGTCGTCCCGCGCGCGCAGGAAATACACCGCGTCCCCCACCGCCGGCCGTCGTGGCGTGGCGGCAAAGGCGCTGACGTGCACAAACAGCGCCGCGCCCTGCTCCGGCTGGATGAAGCCGAAACCGCGCTCGTCCTGCCAGCGGCTGATGACGCCCTTTTCCTGTCGCGCGCCGCCGCTCATTTCATCACCAGGAATTCAACCAGGATGTTCTTGAACACGAAGCCCATCACGCCAAAGCCCAGCACCACGAACAGCGCGATCATGCCGGTCTTGCCGGCGCCGGATTTCTTGCCCAGATCCCAGATGATGAAGCCCATGAAAATGATCAGGCCGGTGAGCAGGATGCCCATCGACCAGTTGGTGAATTCTTCTTCGCTCATGCTGTCCCCTGCATACGGATCGGTAAGGTTGGCCGCAGATTATAAAAGCGGCAATAAAAAACCGCACCCGAAGAGGTGCGGTTTCATGAGCCAGATCAGTCCGGCTTACTTGTTCATGCGGCCGGCAATGCGCATGCGCAGTGCGTTCAGCTTGATGAAGCCGCCGGCGTCGGCCTGGTTGTAGGCACCGCCGTCGTCGTCGAAGGTCGCGATGTTCATGTCGAACAGCGAGTTGGTCTTCGAGTCGCGGCTGACCACGATCACGTTGCCCTTGTACAGCTTCAGACGCACCCAGCCGTTGACGCTCTGCTGGGTGTAGTCGATCAGGGTCTGCAGCGCCTTGCGCTCCGGTGCCCACCAGTAGCCGTTATAGATCATGCTGGCGTAGCGTGGCATCAGGTCGTCCTTCAGGTGTGCCACTTCGCGGTCCAGGGTGATCGACTCGATGGCGCGGTGCGCCTTGAGGATGATGGTGCCGCCCGGGGTTTCGTAGCAGCCGCGCGACTTCATGCCGACGTAGCGGTTTTCCACCAGATCAAGACGGCCGATACCGTGCTTGCCGCCCAGCTCGTTCAGCTTGGCCAGCACTTCGTGGGCCTTCAGGCGCACGCCGTTCAGCGCCACGATGTCGCCGCGCTCGAATTCGACGTCCAGGTATTCCGGTGCATCCGGTGCCGCTTCCGGCGACACGCTCCAGCGCCACATCGATTCCTCGGCTTCGGCCGACGGGTTTTCCAGGTGACGGCCTTCGAAGGAGATGTGTAGCAGGTTGGCATCCATCGAGTATGGCGCGCCACCGTTCTTGTGCTTCATGTCGACCGGAATGCCGTTCTTCTCGGCATAGGCCAGCAGTTTTTCGCGGGATAGCAGGTCCCACTCGCGCCACGGCGCGATCACTTTCACGTCCGGCTTCAGGCCGTAGTAGCCCAACTCAAAACGCACCTGGTCGTTACCCTTGCCGGTCGCGCCGTGCGATACCGCGTCGGCACCGGTCAGGTTGGCGATCTCGATCTGGCGCTTGGCGATCAGCGGACGGGCGATGGAGGTACCCAGCAGGTACTCGCCTTCGTACACGGTGTTGGCACGGAACATCGGGAACACGAAGTCACGCACGAATTCTTCGCGCAGGTCGTCGATGAAGATGTTTTCCGGCTTGATGCCGAACTGCAGCGCCTT
This sequence comes from Vogesella sp. AC12, assembly GCF_024437575.1. Taxonomy (NCBI): domain Bacteria; kingdom Pseudomonadati; phylum Pseudomonadota; class Betaproteobacteria; order Neisseriales; family Chromobacteriaceae; genus Vogesella; species Vogesella sp. AC12. Next base: position 349,189 of record NZ_JANFNU010000001.1, on the reverse strand, counting down.
CTGGCGTGCCGGTTCCAGTTCTTCGCCCTGGCCCAGGTCGGCGGTGAAGGTCACCACTTCGCACTGGTAGGTGTCTTGCAGCCACTTCAGGATCACCGAAGTATCGAGGCCGCCGGAATAGGCAAGTACGACTTTGTTGATATCAGACATCGTTTTCTCTTTCAGATACGCTTGGGTTGCCGCCGGATCAGTCGTCAATACGACCCAGCATCAAGTATTCAATCAGGGCTTTTTGTGCGTGCATGCGGTTTTCTGCCTCGTCCCATACTACGCTTTGCGGGCCGTCAATGACAGCGGCAGCCACCTCTTCGCCGCGGTGCGCCGGCAGGCAGTGCATGAACAGCGCGTCAGGGTTGGCCGCAGCCATCAGCTCGCTGGTGACCATGAAACCGTCAAATGCCTGGCGGCGCGCCTCGGCCTCGCCCTCGTAGCCCATGCTGGTGAACACGTCGGTGGTCACCAGATCGGCGCCGCGCGCGGCGGCCAGCGGGTCGTGCGACGCCGCGAAGCAGTCCGCGCCGTAGTCCTGGCCGTCCAGCACCGTCAGCTCGTAACCAACCGGAGTGGCGATCTGCAGCTTGAAGCCTAGCAGCTTGGCCGCCTGCAGCCAGGTGCGGCTCATGTTGTTGCCATCGCCGATCCAGGCCACGGTTTTGCCGCGGATGTCACCACGGTGTTCAATATAGGTCAGGATGTCGGCCAGAATCTGGCACGGATGGTATTCGTTGGTCAGGCCGTTAATCACCGGCACGCGCGAGTTGGCGGCCAGCGTTTCCACCATGTTCTGCTCGAAGGTGCGGATCATGATGATGTCGCTCATGCGCGACAGCACGCGCGCGGTGTCTTCCACCGGTTCGCCGCGACCGATCTGCGAGCTCTTGCCGTCGAGGAACATGGCGTGGCCGCCCAGCTGCGACATGCCGGCCTCGAACGACACGCGGGTGCGCGTGGAATTCTTCTCGAAAATCATGGTCATGACCTTGCCCAGCAGCGGACGGTACAGCTCGCCAGAGACATGTCGTCGCTTCAGAACCTGTGCTCGGTGGAAGATGTGCTGGCACTCTTCGGCTGTCAGGTCACTGAATTGTAAAAAATGTCTGGTTTTGGTCATGTTGAATTCCGGAAAAAATGAATGCCACGGCAGCGTGAAAACGTGGCGTTTTCATGCGCAGTGGCACATTACTACACGCAAACTGGCGTTGCCTGGCTCGGATTGTCGCAATATCTGCCCATGTCCATTTCATGTTTTACAGAATTGCGACATGGTTATATGTATCCGAAATCCAATCTGGTGACAAGTCTGTGTGGCATTTACGCGCCAGCGTTCGCACGCATTTTTTCAAAAAAACCTATATGAATCAGACGGCTAGACAATTTCCGGTGTTTAGCATAATCAACACGACAGCGCCGGCGCTCATTCTCGCGCCGCTGCACTAGCCTGCCCCGGCAATGCTGCCAGTTCCGCCGCCGTCAGCACCCGCACCCGGTACTCGCCACCCTCCTCGTCCAGACCATGCATCTCGATGCGCTTCTGCGTTTTCAACAGCCGCGCCAGATAGGCGATGATGCCATCGTCGATCACCTGCCCCGGCACCAGCACCGGAATGCCCGGCGGATAGGGCACGATCTGGTCGCAACAGACGCGACCGGTCAGCTGCGGATTGGCCCGTCCCTCGTCGTCGAACAGCGGCAGACGTTCACCTGTTTCGTAGAAGGCATCGCGCGGCAGACAGGCCAGGCGGGTAAAACCGGGGATCTCCGGCATCCGCCCCAACAGTCGCGGCGGGCGCTGCTCCTTGGCCAGTCGCAGCAGCGCATCGAACAGCCGCGACACCTTGCTGCGCGTGGTGCCCACCGTCAGCAACAGGGTGATGGTATTGAACGTGGACTTCTCGAACTGGATATTGAAGCGTTCGAACAGCGCGCGCTGCAACTCGTCGGCACTGTAGCCGGCTTGCGAGATGTCCACCGTCAGCTTGGTCGGGTCCAGCCGGATGCCGTCACCGCATACGCTCTGTGGCAGCAGGTCTTCCAGCTCCAGCACGCGGAAGGCGCCGGTGGAGTTGATCTTCTGCCGCAACTCCTGCGCCAGCTTCAGCGCGCGATCGAGCAGGCGGAAGCCCTCGGTCACCGCCTGCTTGCGCGCCACGTCGAGGCTGGCGATCAGGTTGTACTGCGGGCTGGTGGAGGCGTGCATATTGAAGTTTTCGCGGAACAGGTGCTCGTCGAAAGCCGGGTCGTTGACGTGGATCATGCTCGCCTGCGAGAACGCCGACAGCACCTTGTGCGTGCTTTGCGTGACATAGTCGGCGCCGGATTCCAGCGCTGTTGGCCGCAGCGCGTGGTGAAACCGGGCGTGACCGTACCAGGCCTCGTCAACGACCACCTTGATGCCGGCGGCGTGGGCGGCGGCGATGATGGGCGGCAGGTCGTAGCGCAGGCCGTCGTAGGTGCAGGAAGTCAGGATCAGCACCCGCGCGTCAGGGTTGGCCGCAATGGCGTCGAAGATCACCGTCTTGGGCACCGGCCCGAAGATGCCGTAGTGGCGGTTGACCGAGGAGTCGAGATACAGCGGCAGCGCACCGGACAGGATCACGCCGTGGTGCACCGATTTGTGACAGTTGCGGTCCAGCAGCAGCTTGTCGCCCGGCGCCAGCAGCGTCTGGAAGATCACCTTGTTGGAGGTGGAGGTGCCGTTGGTGGCGAAATAGGTCTTGCGCGCGCCAAACGCCTTTGCGGCCAACGTTTGCGCGTCGGCGATCACCCCGGTCGGGTGCAGCAGCGAATCCAGCATCGGCACCGATACCGACAGGTCGGCGCGCAGCATTTCCTCACCGACGAAATCGTAGAAATCGCCCACCCACGGGCTGTTCTTGAACGAATCGCCGCCGGAGTGACCGGGGGTATGCCACGAGTCCTTGGCCATGCTGACGTACAGCTTGAGGCGGTCGTAGAACGGCGTCGCCGACTTCTCCGCCAGCTCGGCGGCGAGGATGCGGAACCAGCCGTGAAAATCCTGCTCGTCGCGGTAGAAATAACCGTCAACCGCATGGCTGGCCAGCGTCTCCATCAGCACCTTCTCGTCGTCGTCCTGCAGCAGGATGTACAGCGACAACTCCGGCCGCAGCGCGGAAATCTGGTTGGCCAGCTCCACCGCCGGCTGCGTCAGCCCCTGCTCCTTCATGCCCTTGTCCAGCAGCACGAACTGCAGCTCGCCGTCGTGCGCCACCTGCGCCAGCGCGTCGCTGCTGCAGGCGACGCTGGCGAAGCACAGGCCCAGCGGATTGTGCAGTCTGGCGGCGGCGGCGTTCAGCCCCGCCAGCACGCTGGCCTGCCAGCGTGCGTCGTTGCTGACGATCAAGACCCGGCTTACTGGTGTCATGGTTTTCTCCTGCGGCGCCGGCCGTGTTCCCAGTCTAGCCGCCCCGATGACAGGCTGCTAAGCGGCATGCAGCGGCGATGCCAGATGCCCGTGCCGGCGACGCGGCAAAGCAGGCGGGCGGCCAATCCGCTACAATGCGCGGATGCTGACCGACGCCGAAAAAGATTCCCTGCGCGAGTACTATCGCGCCATTGCCGACAACCTGCCGGGCTTCCGCCCGCGCGCCGCCCAGCGACAAATGCTGGCCACCGTCGCCAACGCCTTTGGCAGCACCCTGAGCAAGGCCGAGGACAGCGACGACGCGCCGGAGCGCAACGGCGAGAGCATCGCCGTGATCGAAGGCCCGACCGGCGTCGGCAAGAGCCTGGCCTACCTGCTGGCCGGCGGCGTGATGGCCAAGTCGCGCGGCAAGAAGCTGGTGGTCACCAGCGCCACCATCGCGCTGCAGGAACAGCTGGTCAATCGCGACCTGCCGTTCGCCATCGAGAAAAGCGGCCTGCCGGCCACCTTCGCACTGGCCAAGGGCCGCGGCCGCTACCTGTGCCCGTACCGCCTGTACCAGCTCACCGCCGACAACGCGCAGGGCGAGCTGATCGCGCAGGACCCGGCGCTGGCGCTGTGGGAGCGCAAGCCGGAACAGGGCGAGATCGAGGCGCTGCGCCAGCTGGCCGACGCGTTTTACTACCGCAAGTGGAACGGCGACCGCGACAGCTGGCCGGAAATGATCAATGACGAGCTGTGGCGCCGCGTCACCAACGACCGCCACGGCTGCCTGAAAGCCGGCTGTCCCAACCGTCCGGAGTGCCCGTTCTACCTGGCGCGCGAAACACTGGAAACCGTCGACATCGTGGTCGCCAACCACGACCTGATGCTGGCTGACGTGGCGATGGGCGGTGGCGTGATCCTGCCGGCGCCGGAAAACAGCTTTTACTGCATCGACGAGGCGCACCACCTGGCCAAGAAGGCGGTCAACCAGTTCGCCGCCGAGCACAGTCTGGCGCAGGCGATGGCGTGGCTGGACAAGGTCACGCCGCTGGCGACCCGCGTCGAGAGCCTGATCGACAAGCCGGAGCTGGCCAGCAACGCCTGCGAGGCGGCGGCGGCCTGCATGGAAAGCCTCACCGAATGGCTGTGGCTGCTGCAGACCGAGCCGTCGCTGGAAGCCAGCAGCGACAACCTGGAACCGTCGTGGCTGGTCGAGGACGGCGTGCTGCCGGAATCGATGAAGATCCCGGCGGCCAACATGGCGCTGTCGGCACGCATGCTGTACAAAAACCTGACCGGCATGAGCGATGGCCTCGGCCAGTTGCGCAAGGACAAGCAGCAGGAGACGCTGCTGATCGACAAGACCAGCTCCGATGTCGGCTTCATGGTCGGCAAGTGCGAACAGCTGATGGCGCTGTGGGACCTGTTCGAGAAGGAGCCGGAAGAAAACGCGCCGCCGATCGCCAAGTGGGTGACCCGCCGCGCCGACGGCAAGGGCGACTACCTGTTCTCCGCCTCGCCGGTGAGCGCGGCAGGCAGCCTCGCCGCCACGCTGTGGCGCCGTGCCGCCGGCGCGGTGCTGACCTCGGCCACGCTGCGCTCGCTGGGCAGCTTCGACCTGCTGCTGTCGCAGACCGGCCTCAAGTGGCTGGAGCAGGTGCAGACCGTGGCGCTGGATTCGCCGTTCAACTTCAGCGAACAGGGCGAGCTGTACGTGCCGCCGCTGCTCAGCACCCCGAAAGACCCGGCCGGTCACACCCGCGAAATCATCGACTGGCTACCCAAGCTGGTCGACCTCAACGAGGCGGTCGGCACGCTGGTGCTGTTCACCTCGCGCAAGCAGATGCAGGAAGTGGCGGAAGGGCTTGCGGCCAACCTGCGCGAACGGGTACAGATGCAGGGCGAGCTGCCCAAGGCGGTGCTGCTGCAGAATCACCGCGACGCACTGCAGGCCGGCCGCGCCAGCGTGCTGTTCGGGCTGGACTCGTTCTCCGAGGGGCTGGATCTGCCGGGTGAAGCCTGCGTGCACGTCATTATCGCCAAGCTGCCGTTCGCGATGCCGGATGATCCGGTCGGCCGCACCCTGTCGCGCTGGATCGAAAAACGCGGCGGCAACCCGTTCGTGGAGCTGACGGTGCCGGAGGCGTCGATCAAACTGATCCAGGCCGTCGGCCGCCTGATCCGTACCGAACAGGACTATGGCCGCGTCACCATCCTTGACACCCGCATCGTGCGCCAGAACTATGGCAAACGCCTGCTGGCCGCCCTGCCACCATTCCGCCGGATTTGATATTGGGGAAAGCCGCCATCCTGCCGCCACCGCGCAGGATGATGCCCACCCGGTTTTACGGTAGAATGGAGGGTAAACCCGAACCGTGACTGACATCGCAGAACTGTTTGCTCTGCCACATAACAATTCAGCACAGGGCAAGAGACCACACCCACTCAAAAGAACGCGCCCGGTTAAGCCATGATCTGTAATCCATACGAAATCGTTATCCAAGGCCTGACATCCGAAGGCCGCACGTTCCGCCCCAGCGACTGGGCCGAACGTCTCGCCGGCATCCTCTCGTCGTTTGGCGACGACCAGAAGCTGGCCTATCACCAGTTTGTACGCCCGATGATGCTGGACAACGTCCGCTGCGTCGCAGTGGACAAGAAGCTGGAAAAAAACCAGCCGCAGGTATTCCGCTTTCTGATGGATTTTGCCAAGGACAACGATCTGCGCATCGTGGATTGCCGCACCTTGATCGACGAAATCTACCCGAACCAGTTTCTGGCCTGACATGCTGGCAGCACGCAGCAGACGGCGCGGGTCGTCCGCTAACGTGATGTTTGCTATCATGACGGCTTGAACCCATCAAGCGATGAACGCATGTCCACACTGATCAAAAGCCAGCAAGATATCGAAAAAATGCGCGTTGCCGGACGGCTCGCAGCGGAAGTGCTCGACTACATTACGCCCTTCGTCAAACCCGGCGTCACCACCAACGAACTGAACCAGCTCTGCCACGACTACATGGTCAATGTGCAGGGCACCATCCCGGCGCCACTGAACTACGCGCCGGATGGCGGCATTCCGTATCCGAAATCGATCTGCACCTCGATCAACCACGTGATCTGCCACGGCATCCCCGACGACAAACCACTGAAAAACGGCGACATCCTCAACATGGACATCACCGTGATCAAGGATGGCTACCACGGCGACAACAGCCGCATGTACTACGTCGGCCAGGTCAGCGACTTTGCGCGCCGCCTGTGCAAGGTCACCTACGAGTGCATGTGGAAGGGTATCGAGAAGGTCAAGCCGGGCGCTCGTCTCGGTGACATCGGCAACGCCATCCAGCGCCACGCCGAAGGCGCCGGCTACAGCGTGGTGCAGGAATTCTGCGGCCACGGCATCGGCACCAAGTTCCACGAAGAGCCGCAAGTGCTGCACTACGGCCAGCCGGGCACCGGCATGGAACTGAAGGCCGGCATGATTTTCACCATCGAGCCGATGATCAACCAGGGCAAGCGCCACCTGCGCCTGCTGGCCGATGGCTGGACCGTGGTCACCAAGGACCGCAGCCTGTCGGCGCAGTGGGAACACACCGTGCTGGTCACCGAAACCGGCTACGAAATCATGACCACCTCCGACGGCACCCCGCCGAAACCGGTGTGGAAATAAGCTGCAGCAGCGTTAACGAGGCCGGACTGAATGTCCGGCCTTTTGCGTGAATATGCACATTCCCGCCAAAAAGCGGCCAGTCCCCCTTTTTTTCCGCCACTAAGCAGGCACAATGCCCTGCAGCCGGCGCGCCCAGAGCACGCCCCCCTCCCCACCTCCCAAGCTAGTGCGTTGAATGTGCTGACCCTCGTCATGGCCATCGATCTGGCCGAAGCAGTCGAATTTGCCGACCTGATGCGCGCCAGCGGCGAGCATGCCCGCGAGCACGGCGCGCGGCAGACCCTTGCCGCCGCCGAGACCCTGCTGCGCGAGCTGCATGCCACACTAACCGGCAACAGCACGTCCCTGCTGCCGGCACAGCGGGCCCAGGCCGACAGCCTGCTGCCGGCCCTGCTGGAACTGGCCCGCCGTCTGGATGCCTCGCAGCCGCAGCAGGCATTGTTCGCCATGGTGCTGGCCCAGGCGCTTGCCACCAGCCTGCTGCACCAGGCAAAACGGGGACTGCAGCAGGAAGCGGGCCGCAACGGCTTTTTCAGCAGCAACAAAAGCAAGATCGACTCCTGCGCCGACTGCCTCGCCTGTGCCATCGAAGTGCTGCGCACCCATGCACTAGGCTACAGCAGCCTGCCACCCGGTTTCTGGCAGGATTGCCACCGCCTGTACCGCTACCTGCTGGATGGCGGCTGGGAAAGCAAAACTGCCGCCGGCAAGAACGATACCCTCGGCGCGCTGTACCGCCAGCTGCTGCTGCTCGGCGTCACCGCCAGCAACCGGCTGGATCCGGCGCGCATCGAGTGCCTGGTGCGGCTGGTGCGCGAAGGCGGCAAGCATGCCCAGCTGCTGCCACTGGCGTCGGCAGTGGACGGTAACGGCTTCATCGTCGACCTGGCGCGCGATGCCGCGCCGCGTCACAGCAGCATCCGCGGCAAACCGGGGCAGGAGCATGCCCAGCTGCTGCTCGGCGTGCACCGCGTGCTGCAGAGCTGGGAAGAAAAAAGCCAAGCCACCCCGCAACTGGATGCCGCGGCACAGCTGGAGCAGCAGCTGATCCTGAAACTGCGCCAGGAACTGGTCTATCCGCCGCAGCGGCGCTACCTGCGCCTGCACAGCAAGAGCGAAGAGTTCGTGCAGCTGCACGCCACCCTCGACCACTGCTGGCAGGCACTGCAAGCCGACAGCGACGATACACCACCGCCAGTGGCGCAGATGCAGGTGTGCAATATGAGCGCCAGCGGCTACCTGCTGCGCGGCCAACTGCCGACCATGCCGCTACGCAGCGGCGAGCTGGTGCTGATCCGCCGTCCCGGCCGCGACCCTTTCCTCGGCGTGGTGCGCTGGATCAACCGCCACAGCCCGTGCGGCGATACCGAATGCGGTATCGAGATCGTCGGCAAGAACCCGGAAGCGATCCAGGTGAAGCCGGTGGTCACCTACGCCACCGAACAGGCGCAAAACGCGATCCGGCTGGCCGCCAATGCCCGCCTCAACCCGCAGGACGTGCTGGTGATGTACGGCAAGCCGTACCAGGCGCTGCGCCAGTTCGAGATCCACCAGCCGCAGGGCGTACTGCCGGTCAAGGCCACCCGCCTACTGCTGCAGACCGCCTACTACCAGCTGATCAACGTCCGCGCCGAACGTCACTGAGCCATTCCGGCGGCAAGGCCTTGCCACTTTCGGCGCCGCGTTTGCATAAAACCCTTGAGCGTCAATGGGGATTTTACTAGTCTGTAGCTCTCCAACTGTCGCCCAGAGCGCCCCATGGCCACCGTCCGCTTCCACCCCGCCCTGCTGCACACCCTGCGCCGCTACGACAAGGCCACCTTGCGCCAGGACCTGATGGCCGGCATTACCGTCGGCATCGTCGCGCTGCCACTGGCGATGGCGTTTGCCATTGCCAGCGGCGTGCCACCACAGGCCGGCATCTTTACCGCCGTCATCGCCGGCTTCCTGACCTCACTGCTCGGCGGCAGCAAGACCTCGGTCAGCGGCCCGACCGGCGCCTTCATCGTCATCATCTACGGCATCGTGGTCAAATACGGCATCGCCAACCTGATCATCTGCACCTTCATGGCCGGGGTAATGCTGGTGCTGATGGGGCTGCTGCGACTGGGGCAGGTGATCAAGTTCTTCCCGATGCCGCTGATTACCGGCTTCACCAACGGCATCGCGGTGCTGATCCTGCTCACCCAGCTGAAGGATTTCTTCGGCCTGCCGATCGGCAGCATGCCCAGCGGCTTCTTCGCCGTCGTCGACCTCCTGCGCCACACCATCAATCAGCTCGATCCGCTGACGCTGGCCGTCTCCGCCGCCTCGCTGCTGCTGATCCTGCTGTGGCCGAAATCACTGAACCAGAAGCTGCCGGGGCCGTTCGTGGCGCTGGTGCTGGCCACGCTGACCGTCAGCCTGTTCTCGCTGCCGCTGGCCACCATCGGCAGCAAGTTCGGCGGCATTCCGCAAGGGCTGCCCGAGCTGCACGGCCTGGCCTTCGACCCGGAACACCTGTCCGACCTGCTGGCCCCGGCCTTCACCATCGCGCTGCTCGGCGCCATCGAGTCGCTACTGTGTGCCGTGGTCGCCGACAACCTGACCGGTGACAAGCACGACGCCAACCAGGAGCTGATCGCGCAGGGCATCGCCAACATGGTGGTGCCGTTCTTCGGCGGCATTCCCGCCACCGGCGCCATCGCCCGCACCGCCACCAACATCAACAACGGCGGCAAGACGCCGGTGTCCGGCATCGTGCATGCACTGTTCCTGCTGCTGGTGATCCTGATCGCGGCGCCGCTGGCGGCCTACATCCCGCTGGCGGTGCTGGCCGCCATCCTGATCGCGGTCGCCATCAAGATGGGTGACTGGGACATCCGCAAGGCGGCGCAGTTTCCGAAGCGCGACACGCTGGTGCTGGTGGTGACCTTCGCGCTGACGGTCATCTTCGACCTCACCATCGCGGTGCAGATCGGACTGATGATGGCGGCGGTGTTCTTCATCCAGCGCATGGCCGGCAGCACCAGCGTGCAGGAGCTGAAAGCCGAACATCAGCAGCTGTACGAACGCCACTCCATCGCCGGCAAGCACATCCCCGACGGCTGCATCGCCTACCGCATCGAGGGCGCGCTGTTCTTCGGCGCCACCGACCGCATCGAGGCCATCGCCAACGCCCATCCCGAGGCGCGGGTCATCATACTGCAACTGCACCGGCTGGTGATGCTGGACACCACCGGCCTGCTGGCGCTGTCGGCGCTGAACCGGCACCTGAAGACGCAGGGGCGCACGCTGATCCTGTGCGGTGCCGGTACCGAGGTGATGCAAATGCTGAAACAGGCGCGCCTCGCCCGCGAGATGGGCAATCGCAACATCCAGCCCGATCTGACCACTGCGCTGCAGCACGCAGAAGAGGTGCTCACCGCCGGCGTGGTGTGGGCCTGAGCTGCAATGCCTCGACGCACCGCGCAGCAATCGGCCTAAGCGTGAAAGTAGCCGTAAAGTAGACGTGAAAAAGGGCAGCCGTTGGCTGCCCTTTTCTCTTGCTGCGGACGGGTTAACCTCGCCCGGACTCAGCAGGCCTCGCCCACCGCCGGCCCGGCCAGCGCATCCTTGGGCATGCTCAGCTGCTGCACCGCCGCGCGCGCCTGCGCGAAGCTGTCGGTAGCCAGCAGCGCCTGCCAGTCCGCCTGCGCGCCCCGCCCGGCCATTTTCTGCAACCGTGCGGCCAACCCTGGCAGCTGCGGATCGGCCAGCTCGGCCAGCAGCTGGTCGGCCAGATCCGGACGGTTGCACACCAGCGCCATGTCGCAGCCAGCGTCGAAGGCGGCACGAGCACGCTCGACGATGTTGCCGACGCCGGCGGCGCCTTCCATGGTCAGGTCGTCGGAGAAGATCACGCCATCGAAGCCCAGCTCGCCGCGCAGGATGTCCTGCAGCCAGACTTTGGAAAAGCCAGCCGGCTGCGCATCCACCGCCGGATACACCACGTGCGCCGGCATCACCGAGGCCATGCCGGCCGCCGCCAGCTGCGCAAACGGTTGCAGATCGTCGGCCTGCAATTGTGCCAGACTGCGCTGATCGACCGGAATCACGTGATGGCTGTCGCCCTCGACAAAGCCGTGCCCCGGAAAGTGCTTGCCGCAACTGCTCATGCCGCCACGCTGCAGGCCATGTTGCAGCGCCAGCGCCAGATCCGACACCACTGCTGGGGCGCGATGGAAACTGCGGTTGCCGATCACCGCGCACTGCCCCCAGTCCAGATCCAGCACCGGCGTGAAGCTGAGGTCGATACCACAGGCACGCAGCTCGGCGGCCAGCACGTAGCCCACGTTCTCAGTCGCCGCACGGCCGACCGAGACACCCTCATGCTCCCACGCCTCGCCCAGCACCCGCATCGGCGGCAGGCGGGTGAAGCCGTCGATGAAGCGCTGCACGCGGCCGCCTTCGTGATCGACGGCGATCAGCAGCTGCGGCTCGCGCAGCGCGCGGATCTCGGCGGTCAGCGCCTGCAGTTGTTCGATATTCTGGAAATTGCGACGGAACAGGATCACGCCGCCGACCAGCGGGTGGCACAGGCGCTCGCGCTCGGCAGCGGTCAGGGTAAAGGCCGCGACGTCGATCATCACAGGGCCGCGAGGCAATTGCAGGGGAAGCTTGTTCATAAAGAAAACGCCATCAAGGGTTGGCCGCAAGCGCGCTTTCGCAGACCACGAAAGCGAACGCGTGTTGTTGTTCATCGCTGATCGACAGGTGCACCGCGCAGATGCCACGCTGGTGCAGGAAAGCCTGCAGCGGATCGGAAAAGGCAAACATCGGCTTGCCCAGCGCATCGTGCACCACGGCAATCGCCGTCAGCAGCACCGGCGCGCGCACGCCGGTACCCAGCGCCTTGCCCAGCGCTTCCTTGGCGGCGAAGCGCTTGGCGAGAAAGCGCGCCGGCTGTTTCGCCTGCGCCAGTTCGGCCCGCTCGGATTCGGCCAGCAAACGTTGGCCGCAACGCAGGCCGTGACGTGCCAGCATCGCGTCGAAGCGCTCGATGCGCGCCATGTCGGTGCCGATGCCGTAAATCATTACAGCCCCTGACGACCTTCGATCATCAGCGCCTTCATCTGGCGCACCGCCTCGGCAAAGCCGACAAACAGCGCATGGCTGACCAGCGCGTGACCGATGTTCAGCTCGGCGATCTCCGCAATCGCGGCGATCGGTTTCACGTTGTGGTAGTTGAGGCCGTGGCCGGCGTTGACCACCATGCCGAGATGGCTGCCGAACACCGCCGCCTCGCGGATGCGCGCGAGCTCAGCCTGCTGCTCGTCATGCTTGAAATCGGCGTGGGCGTAGGCGCCGGTGTGCAGCTCGATGACACGGGCACCGGCATCGAACGCGGCCTGGATCTGCTCGCGGTCAGGATCGATGAAGATCGACACCCGACTGCCGGCGGCCGTCAGCTGGCGGGTGAAGTCGCGCACCTGGTCAAAGTAGCGGATCACGTCGAGGCCGCCCTCGGTGGTCACTTCCTCGCGCTTTTCCGGCACCAGGCACACGTCTTCCGGCTGCACGCGCAGCGCATTGGCCAGCATCTCGTCGGTCAGCGCCATTTCCAGGTTCATGCGCGTCTTGATCACACGGCGCATGGTGTCGACATCGTGGTCCTGGATATGGCGGCGGTCTTCACGCAGATGCAGCGTGATCAGGTCGGCACCGCTGGATTCGGCCACCAGCGCCGCTTCGATCGGGCTGGGGAAACGGGTACCGCGCGCCTGACGCAGCGTCGCCACATGATCGATGTTCACACCTAGCAGTATCATTCTGTATCTCCGGCAAGGCGCGCCGTCAGTCGGACAGCGCGTAGAGGGTAGTCAGCAGTTCGCGCGAAGCCAGCGGCTCCGGGCCCAGCAATTCATCCAGCAACAGCCGCAACAGCAGGCGCGCTTCGCGCCGGGTTTGCGGCTGCTCGAAATCGGCGGCGGCCAGCGCCAGCAAGGTGGCGCCGCTGACGTTGGCCGCACCGCGTGGCGCCTGCTCGCCGTCGGTGGGCTCCGGCGCGGCTCCGAAGCGGCACAGATAGCGCGCCTGCGGTGCAATGGCCTGCGCCAGAGTATCCTGCGTCAGCGCCGGCGCGTAGCCCAGCTCTTCCAGCAGCGCCAGCTCAAAGCGGCGCAGCACGGTGGCAGTCAGCGCATGGTCGACCAGGCTGCGCACCGCGCGATCGTACAGTTTGAACAGCGCCGGCGACGGGTCGTCGCGGGCCGCCAGGCGCAGCACCAGCTCGTTGAGATAGAAACCGGTCACCAGCCGCGCGCCGGCAAACTGTGGCACACCGCCGCGCCAGTCGGCGGTGTGCAGGGTGCGCAATTCACCCTTGCCGAACCAGGCCAGCTGCAAGGGCTGGAACGGCAGCAACAGTCCACGCAAGTCGGAACGCGGCCGCCTTGCGCCGCGCGCCACCAGCGTGAAACGGCCGTAATCGCGGGTCAGCACTTCCACCAGCAGGCTGGTCTCGCGGTAGGGCTGGGTGTGCAGCACGTAGGCCGGCTGGCGATCAACCCTGCCCTGCTGCATCCGTCCCTGCCTGCGGCTTGCGCCAGCTGTGCACGCGGCCAACCTGCGCCACGCGCAGCTCGAAGCCGGCGTACCACTGCGCAAAACCCTGCCGCTGCGCCAGCTGGTGCTCGCTATTGGCCTTCCACGCCGCGATGGCCGCCTCGCTGTCCCAGTACGACACGGTGATGCCGAAACCGTCGGCATCGCGCACGCTTTCCACGCCGAGAAAGCCGGGCTGCTCGGCCGCCAGCTCGACCATGCGCTCGCCCATGTCGGCGTAGCCCTGTTCGACAGCGCTGCGCTGGCTGCTAAAAATCACCGCCCAGTAGGGCGGTGTCGGGGTACGGGCAAACATGCGGCCAACCTTTGCTCAGTCTCAGTTCAGGCCGAAATCGCGCAGGAAGCGCACGTCGTCGGCCCAGCCGGATTTCACCTTCACCCACACCTCGAGGAACACCTTGCAGTCAAACAGCTGCTCCATGTCGAGACGGGCCTCGGTAGAAATCTTCTTCAGTTTCTCGCCACCACGGCCGATCACGATCGGCTTCTGCCCTTCCTTGTCCACCAGAATGGCGACGTGGATGCGGAACATGTGACCGTCGACCTCGAACGCCTCGACTTCCACGTTCATCTCGTACGGCAGCTCTTCACCCAGGTAGCGGAACAGCTTCTCGCGCACGATCTCGGCGGCGAGGAAGCGCTGGCTCTTGTCGGTGATCATGTCTTCCGGGTACAGCGGCACCGAGGCCGGCAGGTGCGGGCGCACCTTGTCCAGCAGCTCGGCCAGGCGCTGGCCGTGCTTGGCACTGACCACTTCGGCATCGGCAAACTCGAACTCCTCACGCACCTGCTGGATGAAGGCGTTCAGCATCAGGCTGTCCTTGGCCTTGTCGACCTTGTTCAGCACCAGGATTACCGGCGTATTCTTCGGCAGCAGCGCCATCACCTCGCGGTCGGCGTTGGACAGCCGCATCGCTTCCAGCACGAACAGCACGCAATCGACGCTGCCCAGGGTGTCTTTCACCGACTGGTTCAGCGTGGCATTGAGCGCGCCCTTGTGAAAGGTCTGGAAGCCGGGGGTATCGACGAACACGAACTGCGCGTTCGGCTCGGTATGGATGCCGTTGACGCGGTGGCGCGTGGTCTGCGCCTTTTTCGAGGTAATGCTGATCTTCTGGCCGATGAGATGGTTCATCAGCGTGGATTTGCCCACATTGGGGCGGCCAACGATGGCGACAAAGCCACAGCGGAAATCGGTATCGGTCATGGCTTATTTCTTGCCTGCGGCAAAGTGTTGTTCAAGCAGCAGCAGTGCAGCATCGGCCGCCTGCTGCTCTGCCCCGCGACGGCTGATGCCGTCACCGGTGGTAATGATGCTCAGCTCGGCCAGATCGCACTGCACGCGGAAGCTCTGCTCGTGCGCTTCGCCGCTCTGCGACAGGATACTGTAACGCGGCAGTGACAGCCGGCGCGCCTGCAGCGCCTCCTGCAACCGGGTCTTGGCATCCTTGGCGTGCTTGCTGGGGTCGATGGCGACCACGCGCTCCTGGTACAGGCGGCGCACTACACGCTCCGCCGCCATGAAGTCGGTATCGAAGCTGATGGCGGCAAAGATGGCCTCCACCGCATCGGCCAGGATCGACGGCCGGTTGAAACCGCCGCTCTTCAGCTCGCCCTCGCCCAGGTACAGGTAATCGCCCAGCTTCAGCTGCTGCGCGATCTCGGCCAGCGTGCTCTGGTTTACCAGGTTGGCCCGCAAGCGCGACAGCTCGCCCTCCGACAGTTTCGGAAAGTGATCGAACAGCATCTTGGCAACGGTGTAGTTGAGAATGCTGTCGCCAACGAACTCGAAACGTTCGTTGTTCGGCGCGCCAAAGCTGCGATGGGTCACCGCCTGACGCAGCAATTCGAAGCGGCTAAAAGAATAATCCAGCGCCGTACACAGGCGCCGGAAACGTTGATCAGACTGATTCACTATATTTAGGGATTCGATTCCAGGACAGGGGTACCTGCCTCATGTTCAAAAGAAAGGATCAGGCCGAGATGATCGACCAGGGGCACTTCGCGGCGATAACGCACGCCGATGCCGACCGCGGTCGGTGTCGTCAGGATCAGCAGGTCCTCCGGCTTGATCGAGACAATGCCGTGCACCGTGGTGCGGTCCCTGAATTCGCGGCGCAATTCACCTTCGGTTTTACCCGGGGTCACCACCATTTCGTCGATCGTTTTCTTGATCGCAAAATACTCGGTATACACCGGCAGCAGCTTGAAGAAGGCCAGCAGCACCACCGACAACACGATGGCCAGCGCCAGCACCACCAACAGGGAAAAACCACGTTGCTGCTTCATATCATGCTCCTGCACCCGGATTAATGGATGGATTTGCCAATACGCGAGAAGTCACCAAGGTTCAGCCAGATCAGGAACGCCCTGCCAACCAGCAAGCGGTCCTCGACAAAGCCCCAGTAGCGGCTGTCTTCGCTGTTGTCGCGGTTGTCACCCATCATGAAATAGTGTCCCTGCGGCACCTTGCAGCTGAAGCCGTCATCACGGTATTCGCAATTTTCGCGCAGCGCGAAGGAACGCACACCGGCCGGGTTGTAAACCGGCGCCTCCGGAATGACCAGCGTATCGTAGCTGACCTTGCCCAGGGTTTCGGTATAGCGCTGGTTCTGCACCAACATCAAGCCCTGTTCCAGGTAGCTGTGCTCGCCGACGCTCAGGCGCGGCAGCGGCTTGCCGTTCACCGACAGCTGCTTGTTGCGATATTCCACCGTGTCACCCGGCAAACCGATGGCGCGCTTGATGAAGCTGACCTTCTCGTTTTCAGGATAGGTAAACACCACCACGTCGCCATGTTCGACCGTGCCGACCGGCACGAACACCTTGTTCAGCACCGGCACGCGCAGGCCGTAGCCGAACTTGTTGACCAGGATGAAGTCACCAACCACCAGTCCCGGGCGCATCGAGCTGGAAGGGATCTGGAACGGCTCCACCACGAAGGCACGCAGCAGGAACACCACCGCGATCACAGGGAAGAAGCCGCGCGGGAAGTCGATGTAGTGCGGCACCACCACGCCCGGCTGCCGGCGCTTGGCCAGCACCAGCTTGTCGAACAGCCACACGCCACCGGTCACCACCACTACCAGCAGCATCACCGCGGTGAAGCTCATGTGGTCGGAGAGCAGGCCGAAAGCCCCGCCCAGAATCGCCAGATATCCCCACTCGATGGATGAAGCGTGGGTACCGTCATCACGCTTGCCGCCAAACGCGATCAGCATCACGCCGACCGCCAGCAGCACCATCCATACCCAGAACAGGTTTGCCCCCATTTATTTGTCCCCAACTTGCAAGATCGCGAGGAAGGCTTCCTGTGGAATCTCCACGTTGCCGACCTGCTTCATCCGCTTCTTACCGGCCTTCTGCTTTTCCAGCAGCTTTTTCTTACGGGTAATGTCGCCACCGTAGCACTTGGCCAGCACGTTTTTGCGCAGCGCCTTCACCGTTTCACGGGAGATGATGTGGCCGCCGATGGCCGCCTGCACCGCGATGTCGAACATCTGACGCGGAATCAGCTCACGCATCTTCGACACCAGCTCGCGACCGCGGTACACGCTGGTGGCGCGGTGCACGATCAGGCTCAGTGCATCGACTTTTTCGCTGTTGACCAGCACGTCCAGCTTCACCAGATCCGAGGCCTGGAATTCCTTGAACTCGTAATCCAGCGAGGCATAGCCGCGGCTGGTGGACTTCAGCTTGTCGAAGAAATCCATCACCACTTCATTCATCGGCAGATCGTAGGTCAGCATCACCTGACGGCCCATGTACTGCATATTGCGCTGCACGCCGCGCTTCTGGTTACACAGCGTCATCACCGAGCCGACATAGTCCTGCGGCACCAGAATGGTGGCGGTGATGATCGGCTCGCGCAGTTCTTCGTACTTGCCCGCTTCCGGCATCTTCGACGGGTTGGACACCTCGCTGATGGTGCCGTCCTTCATCACCACTTCGTAGATCACCGTCGGCGCGGTGGTGATCAGGTCCATGTCGAACTCGCGTTCGAGACGTTCCTGCACGATTTCCAGGTGCAACAGGCCGAGGAAGCCGCAACGGAAGCCGAAGCCCAGCGCCTGCGACACTTCCGGCTCGTACTTGAGCGAGGCATCGTTCAGCTGCAGTTTTTCCAGCGCATCGCGCAGCGACTCGTAGTCGTGGCTTTCCACCGGGTACAGGCCGGCAAACACCTGCGACTGTACCTCCTTGAAGCCTGGCAACGGCGCATCCGCCGGCTTGTTCACCAGAGTAATGGTGTCGCCGACCTTGGCCGATTTCAGCTCCTTGATACCGGCGATGACAAAGCCCACTTCACCGGCGTTCAGGCTCGGGCGCTGCACCGACTTCGGCGTGAACACGCCGACCTGTTCGCACAGGTGTTCGGCCTGGGTGGCCATGAACTTGATCTTGTCTTTCGGCTTCAGCTGGCCGTCAATCACGCGCACCAGCATCACCACGCCAACGTAGTTGTCGAACCACGAGTCGATGATCAGCGCCTTCAGCGGGCCGTCCGGATTGCCTTCCGGCGGCGGAATCTTGCTGACCACGGTTTCGAGGATGTCCTCGATGCCGATGCCGGATTTGGCCGAGGCACGCACCGCGTCCACCGCCTCGATGCCGATGATGTCCTCGATTTCCTGCGCGATGCGGTCGGGATCGGCCGCCGGCAGGTCGATCTTGTTCAGTACCGGCACCACTTCCACGCCCAGTTCGATGGCGGTGTAGCAGTTGGCCACGGTCTGGGCCTCGACACCTTGCGAGGCATCGACCACCAGCAGCGCGCCTTCGCACGCCGACAGCGAACGGCTGACTTCGTAGCTGAAGTCAACGTGTCCCGGGGTGTCGATCAGGTTCAGGTTGTAGACCTGGCCATCACGCGCCTTGTAGGTCAGCGCGGCGGTTTGCGCCTTGATGGTAATGCCGCGCTCTTTTTCGATGTCCATCGAATCGAGCACCTGCGCACTCATTTCACGCATGTCCAAGCCACCGCAATACTGGATAAAGCGGTCGGCCAAGGTCGATTTGCCATGGTCAATATGGGCAATGATCGAGAAATTTCGGATATTTTTCATCAGAATCCAGCAAAAATTAAGGGCACTGGTTTGTGCCCTTGATAACTCACACTGGCGCGGATTTTAGCCGATTTCGCCTGGCTGTGCAGCCAATCGTGCAAGCAGTCGCGGCAGGTCGAGATGCCAGTGGCAGATTTCGGTCGCCCCTTCCATCAATACCGGCACCAGCTCGTTGTACTTTTCTTCCAGCAGCGGGTCGGCATCGACGTCGACGACGTCCAGCGCAAAGCCATGTTGCTGCTGCAGCGGCTGCAGCTGTGCCAGCATGTCGTGGCACAGACTGCAGTATTCGCGAAAATAGAGTGTCAGCTGCCTCATTGCGTTTTTTTCTCCGGCACCAGCGCCACGAACAGCGGATTACCTTGTCGCAACAGGCGCATCGGCAGCGCCTGCCCCGCCGGCGTCGCCGCGATGGCATCCTGCAGCTGCTTGACGCTGGTAAGCTCGCTGCCGGCAACACCAATGATCACGTCACCGACCACGATGCCGGCCCGTTGCGCCGGACCCTCGACCTGGCGCACCTGCAGCCCGAACTTGACGCCCAGCTGCTGCGCCAGCTGCGGCGCCAGCAACTGCACCGACAGGCCGGTGCGGTTCATCGCGTCACCGTCCTGCTGCTGGTGTCCGTGATAAGCACGGTCGACGGTACGCGGGTCCTCTTCCTGCAGCGCGACGGTCAACACCGTCACCCGTGACAGCGCACGGTTACGCCACACGCCCAGCTCTACGCGCGAGCCCGGCTTGATCGCGCCGATCAGCCGCGGCAGATCGGCCGAGGCCTGCACACTGTCGCGGTTGACGCTCAGCACCACGTCGCCGGCACGCAGGCCGGCCAGCTCCGCCGGACCGCCCTTCTCCACCGAATTGATCAACGCGCCCTGCGGCTCTTTCAAGCCGAACGAGGCGGCCAGTTCACGCGTCAGCTCCTGGATGCTGACCCCAAGGCGGCTGCGGTTGACCTTGCCGTCCTTTTTCAGCTGTTCGGCGACATTCAGCGCGACATCGATCGGAATGGCAAAGGAAATACCCATGAAACCGCCGGAGCGGCTGTAGATCTGCGAATTGATACCAACCACCTCGCCGTCCAGATTGAACAGCGGGCCACCGGAGTTACCGGGATTGATCGCGGCATCGGTCTGAATGAACGGCACATAGCTCTCGTCCGGCAGCTGGCGCCCCTTGGCCGAGACGATGCCGGAAGTCACCGTGCTCTCGAAGCCGAAGGGTGAGCCGATTGCCAGCACCCACTCACCGACCTTCAGCTTTTCCGACCTGCCGAGTTTTACCGTCGGCAGGTTAGCCGCATCGACCTTCAGCAGCGCGACATCGGTACGCGCATCCGAGCCGATCAGGCGCGCCTTCAGCTCACGCTTGTCGCTGAGGGTGACGATCATCTCGTCCGCCTCGGCCACCACGTGGGCATTGGTCAGGATGAAGCCATCGGCCGACAGGATGAAACCGGAGCCCAAGCCGCCGGTGCGGTATTCACGCAGCTGCGGCGGCGCAAAACGGCGGAAGAACTCGGCAAACGGATCGTTCTGCATCCCCTCCGGGATCTGGCGCACCATCTCACGCACCGTCTGCACGGTACGGATATTCACCACCGCGCGCCCGTGCTGCTCGACCAGCTGGGTAAAGTCGGGCAGTACCTGCGGCGCAGCCAGCGCGGGCGCCGTGGCACCCAATGCGGCCAACATGGCAGAACACAGGATCAGTTTCTTGAACGGCATGTTTCTGTTTTCTCCTGAATGATCAGTGACGGATCGACCCGGCGCACGATGCTGGGCATGAAGAACTGCCGGGCGGTCACGACTGCGGCATAGCGTTTGACCCACCACAAGGTCAGGGCAAACAGGGAAAAAGCCAAGAGCACCGACGACAACTCGCCCAGCGCCCGCCCCAGCACCGCCCCCGCCAGCAGCGCCAGCAAGGGCAGGCAGTACAACAGGGCAGTCGACACCAGCAGCGCGCGCTCGTGCACGGCGACGATCACCTTGTCGCCGACACCGGCCGCGGACGGATTGCGCACGCGGAACAGCGGCTCGCGCAGCACAAACATCCGCGCCAGCGACAGCGAACGGCAGCCGTGCACCGGATCGCACTGCCCGCACGGGGAATGCGGGGTTGGCCGCACCATGGCTTCGCCGCCATGGAGGGACACCACCTGGGCTTCGGTTTCCAGCATGCTTATTTCTTGATTACGCGCACGGTGTTGATCACGTTTTCCAGGCCCTGCTCCGGCAGATCACCGACCACGGTCAGCACCTGGTTGCCCAGCCGGCGCGACGCCAGCCCCAGCCCACCTGGACCGATCACCGCCGGATGCGAATCGGCCTCGCCCTTGCCGGCCTCGACAAACAGCGACAGCTTGGCCAGACCATCGGTATAGACAAAATGTGACACCGGGGAGTCATGTCCCGGCAACTGGCGGGTCGCGTAGCGCAACAGGCGGAAGCCGGTCGGCATGCCACGGATCTCGAAATCGGCCGGCACCACTTCCTGCGGCGCGCTGACCGCGGCGCCCAGTGCCAGACTGTACTTGAAGCGCGGCCGCAACAGGGCGCGCTCTTTCGGGTTGCCCAGCGTCAGGTCGCTGAAGGCAAACTGCTCGATCACCGCGCCCTTGGCATCGTGGGTCACCGTCTTCAGCGGCAAGGCGCTGGCCGGGTCCACGCACACCTTCAGGCCGTAGCGCAGGTTGGCCTCTTTCGGCGTCAGCAACAGCCACTGGCAATCGCGGCGCGCGACACGGTCCAGCTTGCCGCGGCTCAGCACATAGGCCGACTTCAGGTCTTGCGAACGCTCCGGCAGGATCGCCGGAAACAGCTTGATGGCATTGACCTTGGCCGCACTCAGCGCCTTGGTGTCCGGCGCATAGCAGGTCAGCTCGTTGTCGTCGCGCACCAGTTCGCGCGGCATGCCGTCCATCGACTCGCGCCGCTCGCGCACCACACCACCTTCCTGCGCGCGATACAGGCGGAAGGTTTCCAGCTCGTCATCGACGTGATGGGTATAGCTACCGCTCAGCGCCTGGTGACGGCCCGCCTGCGCGGCTTTTTGCAACAGATCCCAATCCGACTCCGCGGCCGCCAACAATGGAATGCCCAGCAACAGATAACCGGCAAACTTGACCATCAGCGCGCCACCCCCGACACCGGTTCCGCCAGATTGACACGTTCCAGCCCTTCGGCGGCCATCATGTCGCGATGAGCCTGCAAATAGGAGTTGCGGGTGGACGCCTGCTCGGCCGATACCTGCACCGCCCCGCCCTGCGGCGTCGACACCGCCTGTGCCATCAGGCCCGGCACCGGTTCCGGCTGGCTCTGCCACACCGCCCAGCCGACCACCCCGGCCAGCGCGAAGGACGCCGCCATGGCGTAGCGCATCAGGCCCGATGCCGAACCGCGCTTGGGCTTGGGCGCCAGCACCGTCGGCTCCTGCTGCAGCGCCTGCCCGACTTCGGCACGCACATCGACAGACAACAGCGCAGAGCCGCGAATTGCATCACCAATCAGATGGTATTCATTCCATGCCGCTTTCAACTCCGGATCAGCGTCCAGCGCACGAATACACTGAGTGGAAGCCGCGTCGTCCAGCTCCCCATCCATCAAGGAAGAAAGGTTTTGTTTCATAATCGGTTCACCATCTTTTGTTTTTTGCCGTATCCAGCAAGGGACGCAACTCTGCCGCGATCGCTTCGCGGGCACGGAAGATCCGCGACCGCACGGTACCGATTGGACAGTTCATGGCACTGGCAATTTCGTCGTAGCTGAGACCTTCCATCTCGCGCAGCGAAATGGCCGTGCGCAACTCTTCCGGCAGCCGCTCCACCGCGGCATTGACCGCGGCGAGGATCTGCTGGTTCATCATCTCGGCTTCCGGCGTGTGGTAATCCGGCACCTGCGAGGCCATGTCCAGGCTTTCGCCGTCCTCATCCTCGAACTCGGCGCTGATTACCGGCCGGCGGCCGGCGGAAGTCAAAAAGTTCTTGGCCGTATTGATGCCAATACGATATAGCCAGGTATAAAACGCACTTTCACCGCGAAACGAAGGCAGTGCACGATAGGCCTTTACAAACGCTTCTTGCGTCACATCCTCAATATCCGCCGAATCGCGGATAAAGCGTGACAACAGGCGGGAAAGCCGTCGCTGGTACTTTGCCACCAACAGATCGAACGCGCGTTTTTCACCACGCTGCGCGCGCTCGACCAATTGCTGATCGATATCACGATCACTCATCGTTGCCGTTATCTCCCTGATTCGTCCTGCTTGTTTTTGTTGTGGCCAACGCTGGGCCAACACAGGACAGAAACTGTGACCTGCCTTGTTCAGGATAAGTTCACCGTACAAGCCGTTGCACTTATAACAAAGCTGTCTGCATCTAGCAAAAAAGCGCGCAGAAATTCGTTTACCAATTTACCAAGCACTTGCTAGAATATGAACAACCACTCCAGAACACAAAACACCAGAACCTCACACCCGAACCCGAAGACAGGAGAAACCCGATGACGACACCCGGCCAACGTTTCCGCGATGTAGTTGCCAACGAAAAACCCTTGCAAGTCGTCGGCGCGGTCAATGCCTACGCCGCCCGTCTGGCCGAGCACAGCGGCTTCAAGGCGCTGTACCTGTCCGGTGGCGGTGTCGCTGCCTGCTCCTGCGGCATCCCCGACCTTGGCATCACCACGCTGGAAGACGTGCTGATCGACGTGCGCCGCATTACCGACGTCACCGAGCTGCCGCTGTTGGTGGACATCGATACCGGCTGGGGTGGCGCCTTCAACATCGCCCGCGCCGTGCGCAACCTGGAAAAAGCCGGTGCCGCCGCGGTGCACATCGAAGACCAGGTGCAGCAGAAACGCTGCGGCCACCGCCCGAACAAGGCCATCGTCAGCCAGGAAGAAATGGTCGACCGCGTGAAGGCCGCAGTAGACGCCCGCAAGCACGGCATGGTGATCATGGCGCGTACCGACGCGCTGGCGGTCGAAGGGCTGGAGGCAGCGATCGAGCGCGCGGTGGCTTGCGTCGAAGCCGGCGCCGACATGATCTTCCCGGAAGCAATCACCGATCTGGCGATGTACAAGCAGTTCGCCGAAGCGGTGAAGGTGCCGGTGCTGGCCAACATCACCGAATTCGGCGCCACCCCGCTGTACACCACCGAACAGCTGGGCGCCAACGGCGTCGGGCTGGTGCTGTACCCACTGTCGGCGTTCCGCGCCATGAGCCAGGCGGCACTCAATGTCTACGGTGCCATCCGCCGCGACGGCACGCAGCAGAACGTGGTCGACACCATGCAGACGCGGATGGACCTGTACGAACACCTTGATTACCACGCCTACGAGCAGAAGCTGGACGCCCTGTTCAGCCAAGGCAAGTAAGCGGCCTGGCAAGCGGCGCGGCGGCGTACACCATGCCCAATCTGCTAGCGGACATTCCGGCCGATCTGCCGCAAGAGCTGTTCCAGACGCTGTTCTCCGGCAGCGCCGGTTTTCGCGTGGAACGCATCGTGTCGCGCGGGCACGCCTCACCCGAGGACTTCTGGTACGACCAGGACGAACACGAGTGGGTGCTGTTGCTGGCCGGCGCCGCAGAACTGGCGTACGCCGACCCGCCCCGCCGCCAGCAGCTGGCCCCCGGTGATGCGGTGCTGATTCCGGCCCATTGCCGTCACCGCGTGGCGTGGACCACACCGGCACAGGACAGCGTCTGGCTGGCCATTTTTTTCAGCGAAAAATAATCCGATAACGCACAACCCAGTCAATACCAGCAGCAGGAGAAGAGAAGAAATGACCGAATCACTCCAAGTGCTTCCCAAAGCCAAGAAATCCGTCGCCCTGTCCGGCGTCGCCGCCGGCAATACCGAGCTGTGCACCGTTGGCCGCAGCGGCAACGACCTGCACTACCGCGGCTACGACATTTTGGATCTGGCCGCCGATACCGAATTTGAGGAAGTGGCCTACCTGCTGGTACACGGCAAGCTGCCGAACCAGGCCGAACTCACCGGCTACAAGAAGAAGCTGAAATCGCTGCGTGGCCTGCCGGCGTCGGTGAAAGCGGTGCTGGAAGCGCTGCCAGCCGCCTCGCACCCGATGGACGTGATGCGCAGCGGCGTGTCGGCACTAGGCTGCACGCTGCCGGAAAAGGACGACCACAACGTGCCGGGTGCACGCGACATCGCCGACCGCCTGATGGCATCGCTGGGTTCGATGCTGCTGTACTGGTATCACTTCAGCCACAACGGCAAGCGCATCGAGGTGGAAACCGACGACGACTCCATCGGCGGCCACTTCCTGCACCTGCTGCACGGCCAGAAGCCGTCCGCACAGTGGGTGCGCGCGATGCACACCTCGCTCAACCTGTACGCCGAGCACGAGTTCAACGCCTCCACCTTCACCGCCCGCGTCATCGCCGGCACCGGCTCCGACATGTATAGCGCCATCACCGGCGCCATCGGCGCGCTGCGCGGCCCGAAACACGGCGGTGCCAACGAGGTGGCGTTCGAAGTGCAAAAGCGCTACGAAAACCCGGACGAAGCCGAGGCCGACATCAAGGCCCGCGTCGAGCGCAAGGAAGTGGTGATCGGCTTCGGTCACCCGGTGTACACCATCAGCGACCCGCGCAACAAGGTGATCAAGGAAGTGGCGCGCGAGCTGTCCAACAGCGCCGGCGACAGCAAGATGTTCGACATCGCCGAGCGTCTGGAAAGCGTGATGTGGGACATCAAGAAGATGTTCCCCAACCTGGACTGGTTCAGCGCGGTGAGCTATCACATGATGGGCGTGCCGACCGCGATGTTCACCCCGCTGTTCGTGATTGCCCGTACCAGCGGCTGGAGCGCACACGTGATCGAACAGCGCATCGACGGCAAGATCATCCGCCCGAGCGCCAACTACATCGGCCCGGAAGACCAGGAATTCGTGCCACTGGCACAGCGCTGACGCACCCCCCCCTGCCGGCAGCGACCGGCAGGTGATCACCATAAAACAGGAACGGCGCCCTGCGGCCAACGTTGGCCGCAGGGTGATCTCCAACCTCACCCTCGTGCCCACGCCATGAATAGCCAATACCGCAAGCCGCTGCCCGGCACCCGCCTTGACTACTTTGACACCCGCGCCGCGGTGGATGCCATCAAGCCCGGTGCCTACGCCACCCTGCCCTACGTTTCCCGCGTGCTGGCCGAACAGCTGGTTCGCCGCTGCGAGCCGGCGCTGCTCACCGACGCGCTGACGCAACTGATCGAACGCCGCCAGGACCTGGATTTCCCGTGGTATCCGGCACGAGTGGTGTGCCACGACATCCTCGGCCAGACCGCGCTGGTGGATCTGGCCGGCCTCCGCGACGCCATCGCCGACAAGGGCGGCGACCCGTCGCAGGTCAACCCGGTGGTGCCGACGCAGCTGATCGTCGACCACTCGCTGGCGGTGGAGTGCGGCGGCTTCGACCCCGATGCCTTCGCCAAGAACCGTGCCATCGAAGACCGCCGCAACGAGGACCGTTTCCACTTCATCAACTGGACGCGCACCGCGTTCAAGAACGTGGACGTGATCCCGGCCGGCAACGGCATCATGCACCAGATCAATCTGGAGAAGATGTCGCCGGTGATCCAGGCGCGCGACGGCGTCGCCTTCCCCGACACCTGCGTCGGCACCGACAGCCACACCCCGCACGTGGACGCGCTGGGCGTGATCGCCATCGGCGTCGGCGGCCTGGAAGCCGAAACCGTGATGCTGGGCCACCCGTCCATGATGCGCCTGCCCGACATCGTGGGCGTAGAGCTCACCGGCCAGCGCCAGAGCGGCATCACCGCCACCGACATCGTGCTGGCACTGACCGAGTTCCTGCGCAAGGAGCGCGTGGTCGGCGCGTGGGTGGAGTTCTTCGGCGAAGGCGCCGACAGCCTGTCCATCGGCGACCGCGCCACCATCTCCAATATGTGCCCGGAGTACGGCGCCACCGCCGCCATGTTCTACATCGACGGCCAGACCATCGACTACCTGAAGCTCACCGGCCGCGAACCGGAACAGGTGGCGCTGGTGGAAAACTACGCCAGACTCACCGGCCTGTGGGCTGACGACCTGGCCACCGCGCAGTACCAACGGGTGCTGGAATTCGACCTGTCGAGCGTGGAGCGCAACATGGCCGGCCCGTCCAACCCACACAAACGCCTGCCGACCTCGGCACTGGCCGAGCGCGGCATTGCGGCCAACCTTGCCGCGGCGCGCGAGCAGGAAGCGCAAGGGCTGCTGCCGGACGGCGCGGTGATCATCGCCGCCATCACCAGCTGCACCAACACCAGCAACCCGCGCAACGTGGTCGCCGCCGCGCTGCTGGCCAAGAAGGCTAACCAGCTGGGCCTGACGCGCAAGCCGTGGGTGAAGACCTCGTTCGCCCCCGGCTCCAAGGTGGCCAAGCTGTACCTGGAAGACGCCGGCCTGCTCGGCGAGCTGGAGCAGCTCGGCTTCGGCATCGTCGCCTACGCCTGCACCACCTGTAACGGCATGTCCGGCGCGCTGGATCCAGCCATCCAGCAGGAAATCATAGACCGCGACCTGTACGCCACCGCGGTGCTGTCCGGTAACCGCAACTTCGACGGCCGCATCCACCCCTACGCCAAGCAGGCCTTCCTTGCCTCGCCGCCGCTGGTGGTGGCCTACGCCATCGCCGGCACCATGCGCTTCGACATCGAGCGTGACGTGCTGGGTGTGGTCGACGGCCGCGAAATCCGTCTGAAGGACCTGTGGCCGAGCGACGAGGAGATCGACGCCATCGTCGCCGCCAGCGTGAAGCCGGAACAGTTCCAGCAGATCTACATCCCGATGTTCGATCTGGGCACCGCCGAGCAGGCCAAGAGCCCGCTGTACGACTGGCGCCCGCAGTCCACCTACATCCGCCGTCCGCCGTACTGGGAAGGCGCTCTGGCCGGCGAACGCACCTTGCGCGGCATGCGCCCGCTGGCGCTGCTGCCGGACAACATCACCACCGATCACCTGTCGCCGTCCAACGCCATCCTAGCCAACAGCGCCGCCGGCGAATACCTGGCGAAAATGGGCCTGCCGGAAGAGGACTTCAACTCCTACGCCACCCACCGCGGCGACCACCTCACCGCGCAGCGCGCCACCTTCGCCAACCCGCAGCTGGTCAACGAGATGGCGGTGGTGAACGGCGAAGTGAAAAAAGGCTCGCTGGCCCGCGTCGAACCGGACGGCCAGGTGATGCGGATGTGGGAAGCGATCGAGACCTATATGCAGCGCAAGCAGCCGCTGATCATCGTCGCCGGTGCCGACTACGGCCAGGGCAGCTCGCGTGACTGGGCGGCCAAGGGCGTGCGTCTGGCCGGGGTGGAGGCGATTGCCGCCGAGGGTTTCGAGCGCATTCACCGCACCAACCTGGTGGGCATGGGCGTGCTGCCGCTGGAGTTCAAACCCGGCGTCAACCGCAAGACGCTGAACCTCGACGGCAGCGAAACCTACGACGTGCAGGGCGACATCGCGCCGCGCGGCGAGCTGACGCTGGTGATCCACCGCCAAAATGGCGAGCGCGTGGCGGTGCCGATGACCTGCCGTCTGGACACCGCCGCCGAAGTGCGCGTCTACCAGGCCGGCGGCGTACTGCAGCGCTTCGCCCAGGATTTCCTGGCCGGCCAACCGGCTTGAGCATCAAGCGGCAGGCACCGTCCAGTGGTGCCTGCCACGTAACCGGGAACAGGCAATATGGAAAAGACCTATCATGGCAGTTGCCATTGCGGGGCTGTCACCTTTGAAGCAGACCTCGACCTGAGCCAACCCACCTACCGTTGCAACTGTTCAATCTGCCGACGCACCCGCTTCTGGCCCGCCATCGCCCGGGCCGGGCAGTTCCGCCTGCTGACCGGGCAAGCCGAGCTGACCCAGTACCTGTTCAATACCCGGAAAAATCAGCATTACTTCTGCAAACACTGTGGCGTGCGTTGCTTCGGCATCGGCACCGAGACCCCGTCCGGCCTCATGTATGGCGTCAATCTGGGTTGCCTCGACGATGTCAGCGACACAGAACTGGCACAAGCCCCCATCACCTATGTGGATGGTCGTGACGAGCACTGGGATCGGCCACCGGCGGTGTTTGCCCACCTTTGAGGATAGTCATGACTCATCAAGCTCAAGCCCGCATTGCCGCTACCTACATCCGCGGCGGCACCAGCAAGGGCGTGTTCTTCCGCCTGCAGGACCTGCCCGCCAGCTGCCAGCAGCCCGGCCCGGCGCGCGATGCGCTGTTCATGCGGGTGATCGGCAGCCCGGACCCCTACTCCGCCCACATCGACGGCATGGGCGGCGCCACCTCCAGCACCAGCAAATGCGTGATCCTGTCCAAAAGCACCCAGCCCGATCACGACGTCGACTACCTGTACGGCCAGGTCGCCATCGACAAGGCCTTCGTCGACTGGAGCGGCAACTGCGGCAACCTGTCCACCGCTGCCGGCGCCTTCGCCATCCACGCAGGCCTGGTGGACCCGGCACGCATTCCGGACAACGGCGTGTGTGTGGTACGCATCTGGCAGGCCAATATCCGGAAAACCATCATCGCCCACGTGCCAGTGACCAATGGCCAGGTACAAGAAACCGGTGATTTCGAACTGGACGGTGTCACCTTCCCGGCCGCCGAGATCGTGCTGGAGTTCATGGATCCGTCGGATGACGGCGACGACGGCAGCGCCATGTTCCCCACCGGCAAACTGGTGGACGAGCTGGAAGTCCCCGGCGTCGGCACCTTCAAGGCCACCATGATCAGCGCCGGCATCCCCACCGTATTCGTCAACGCGGCCGACATCGGCTATACCGGCACCGAGCTGCGCGAGGCCATCAACAGCGACCCGGCGGCGCTGGCCCGCTTCGAGGCCATCCGCGTGGCCGGCGCGCTGCGCATGGGCCTGATCAAGACCGCGGAAGAAGCCGCCACCCGGCAGCACACGCCCAAGATTGCCTTTGTCGCGCCGCCGCGCGACTACACCGCGTCCAGCGGCAAGGCCATTGCCGCCGGTGATGTAGACCTGCTGGTGCGGGCGCTGTCCATGGGCAAGCTGCACCACGCCATGATGGGCACCTGCGCGGTGGCCATCGGCACTGCCGCCGCCATTCCCGGCACGCTGGTAAACCTGGCCGCCGGTGGCGGCGAACGCAGCGCGGTGCGCTTCGGTCATCCGTCCGGCACCCTGCGCGTCGGCGCCGAGGCAGTGCAAGAAAACGGCCAATGGAAGGTCACCAAGGCCATCATGAGCCGCAGCGCGCGGGTGCTGATGGAAGGCTGGGTACGGGTACCCGGCGACATCCTGTAAGCAGCGGCAAGCCGTTGCGCCCCGGGCCACACCGTTGCGGCCAACCTTGCCGATAGTGCACGACCGAAACAGGCCGGCTCACCCACAAGTGAGCCGGCCTTTGTCTTGTTCACGACGACCACTGGCGGATAGCACGCCAGCAGCATTCTCGCGCCGATACAGGCGTGTTAGATTCGGCACCTCAGCGCACAACCGCAGCGATTACCCATGAAAAAACATCTACGGATGGCCGGCTGGCTGCTGGTCGCACCACTGGCCCTCGCCAACCCCGGTAAACTGGTGATCCTGCTCGACGACAGCACCGAGATGCCACTGGCCAGCCTGCAAGGCGCCACACTGCTGGCCGGCATTCATCTTGACCTGGGCCAGGCGCTGGCCAGCGAACTGGGCAAGCAGGCCAGTTTCCGGGTATTGCCGCGCAAGCGGATCAGCAGCAGCCTGCAAAACGGCGATGCCGACCTGGTGTGCCTGTACCTGCCCGAGTGGCTGCCCGGCCCGTTCCGCTGGTCCCGGCCGTTCCTGCCCAATGCCGACCTGCTGGTCACCCGCCGCGACCAGCCACGCCCCGGCAGCATCGCCGCGCTGGCCGGACAAAGCATCGGCACCATTCACGGCTTCCACTACCCGGAACTGGAAGCCCGCCTCGGCAGCAATCTTGTCCGCGACGACGCACCCAACGCCAGCAGCAACCTGAAAAAGCTGGAAGCCGGTCGCACCCGCCACGCCGCCGTCAACCAGCTCTACCTGCGCTACCAGCAAAAACTGGGACAATTACCGGTCGCACTGCACCCGCCACTGGTACTCAATAGCTACCGCGCCGGCTGTGCGCTATCCCGCCACAGCCGGATCAGCCTGCCGCAGCTCAATCGCGCCATCGCCCGACTGCTGCACGACGACACCGTGCCGCGCATCTTGGCAAAATACCGCTAGCTGACCGCCGCCCGGCAACGCAGTCGGCCTCGACCATCACCCCGGTAGCGCCCGCCGCCCTTCTCGCCGCTGCAGCGCGCCTGCGGTTCGACCGCGGCGCCGCGCGGCGCTAGAATCGCAGGCTGTTCACAAGGAAAACACCATGCAGCAGATCATCGATTTCATCCTGGAACTGGACAAACTGAAGGGCGTCACCCGCAAGACGCGGCCGCTGGGGCTGGAACGGCAGGAAAACTCCGCCGAGCACAGCTGGCAGATCGCAATGCTGGCGGCGTCGCTGGCGCCGTACGCGGCGGAGCCGGTTGACATCAGCCACGTGGTGGCGATGCTGCTGGTGCACGACATCGGCGAGATCGACACCGGCGACACCATCGTCTACGCCGAGGACGGCTGGGAAGAGCGCAAAGCGGCGGAGCTGGCGGCGGTGACGCGGATTTTCGGCCTGTTGCCGGAAACGCAGGCGCAGCGTTTCATGGCGCTATGGCTGGAGTTCGAGGACGGCGAGACCGCCGAGGCGCGCTTTGCCCACGCCGCCGACCGCGCGATGCCGGTGCTGCTGAACCTGGCCAACAACGGCCAGAGCTGGCGCGAAAACGGCATCAGCCACGCACGCGTGGTGCGGCGCATCGGCCCGCCGATCCAGAGCGGCTGTCCGGCGCTGTGGGACTACCTGATCGAGCGGCTGGCCCACGCACAGCAGCAGGGCTGGTTCGGCGCGGACTGAGCACCTGCTCAATGTCGCCGCAACGGATCTCAATGGGACGATCCGGCGTTAAAAACGCCTTCGGCATGCTGGTTTATATCCAGTTAAACGCCGCTTCCTCAGTCGTTTTTGCCTTGTCTCGCCCTGGCTAGCGAGACTTTGAACCGGTTCCGAGCACACCCCGAAAACAAACAGGCCCGGCGCAGCGGCGCCGGGCCTGTTTGTCTGTGTACCGCCTCGCCCTCCGGCGAGACTGCGGCCAAGGTTGGCCGCAACGGCGGGATTTAGTCAGGCCCAGATGCGGCGCATCGCGGCCTCGACATTGCGGCAGTCGTCGTAGTCGACCCGCCCCTGGATCGCGTAGTCCGGCAGCGCGGTATTGCGCGCCTCAGGCGACGCCATCGGCATGCCCTGGCGGTTGTACAGGCAGTAGGCCTGCGGCGCGTTATTGGTGCTGCGCTTCTTCACCACCGCGATTTCACCGTTTTTCAGCTTGACGATGGTGCCGGGCGGGATCAGTCCCAGCGCCTTGATCAGCTTCTGGATCAGCGCATTGTCCAGCTGCTGGCTCTGCCCGACATACAGGTCGCGCATCGCCGCCATCGGGAAGTAGGCCTTGGGCCGGTACGGCCGTGGCCGGGTCATCGCGCAGTAGACATCGGCCACCGCCAGCAGGCTGCCGTGCAGCGAGATGGCGCCGCCGGACAGGCTCAGCGGGTAGCCGCTGCCGTCCTGGCGTTCGTGGTGCTGCAGCACCGCCTCCAGCCACAGCTCGTCGTCGACACCGATGTCCTTGAGGATGGCGCAGCTGGTGATCGGGTGCTGGTTGATCTCGCGGCGTTTTTCCTCGGTCAGCCCGCCACTGTGGTTGGCAAGGCTGTAGATGCCGATGTCGTGGGTGAGCGCGGCGCAGATCAGCGAATGCTGCTGTGCTTTGTCCAGACGGCCGTCGGCTTCGGCCAGCAGCGCGCTGACCACGCCCACCGACAGGTGGTGGCGCAGCGCGTACTCGCCTTCGTGAAACAGGTGGATGGCGGCGATGGCGGCTTCCGGGTCCTGCTGGCAGGCGGCCTGCAGGCGGCCGGCCAGCGAGCGGATACGGGCGATGAACTGATCGCGATGGACATCGGCCTGCTGGTCGACCAGCATCGCGTTCAGCGTCACCGCCGCGTGCTGCACCAGCGCGAACACCGGCTCGCGCAGCTGTTCCGCCCGCGGCGTGCTGGCAGCCGGCGCCACCGGCGCAGCTCCGGGCACCACTTCCTTGTGGCCCATGGCCAGCAGTTTTTGCTTGGCGCCGGGGTCGCGCAGCACCGAGCCCTTGTTCAGCAGCAGATGGCCATCCGCGTTGTACACCGCCTGCTCCAGCGGTTTGCCCAGCATCACATCGGCGGGCGAAAGCTGTTTGAGTGCCATGGCAGCCACTTCCTATTGAAACAATCGGCCATTATTAATTCCAAATGGCATGGCTCGCTTGATCTGCGTCAAGCACGGGAGTGGGCTGTCGCGATATAGCGACGTCATGAACTGACGTGGCATGACGGACGTGGCGGTAGGTGTCAGCCACGTGACGTCTGATCTGATTTTTCGGGAATAGCAGCGAGCGGCCAACCTTGCCGTGGCGGCAGGCGGAAACAACAGGCTAGGGAAAAGGCAGCGGACATACGGCCTGACCGGCATCACCAGTCAGCAACACAGGGCGAAGACAGCCACCCCGGCTGCCGGCCGCCGCCTCAGCGCTGGCGGCGCTTGTTACCGCGTTCGGTCAGCAAAAAGGCGGGATCAAGGTCGAACAGCATGCCGGTGCGCCCGGTCTGCGACTGGCAGGCGATCAGCATCGCCCGGTTGATCGCCTCTTTCTTGCTGACCCCCCACCACTCGATCATCTTGTCGAGCGCCTTTTGCGCGTCGCGCGACAGCTCCACCGTCACCGACAGTTCCTGCAGGCGGTTGCGACGCAGCTCGCGCGAACGACGCTTGCGCTCGGCAGCCGTCATCGCGCGCTCGCCCAGCGGCTTGCGCCCGGGTTTGGCGCGGCTGCCGCCGATTAGGTCCATGGTGTAGTGGTCGCAGGGGTCTCGCATGCCGGGGCGGGGTAATTTGAAAGGGGCGCAAGGATACCACGAAGCCAGCCCGCGGCGCGAACGCCCGCGCAATATGACAAAATGGCACAAAAACAAGAACGATTCTCGATTAAATTGACCACACTAACTGCGAGTGATTATCATGAATCCTTCGTTTCACTACCCATTCATCACGCCGGATTCCATCATGCGCAAAACCCTGCTCGCGGCCGCCTTGCTCGGCGCCCTGCTCTCTCCTGTCCACGCCTCGGCCGCCGAGGTCAGCCGCGAGGCAGTGGTACAGCAATACAGCCAGATCGTGTTCGCCAGCTACGAAGATTCGCTGCTCACCGCCAAGGCACTGCAGAACGCGATCAACGCCTTTGTCGCCGCCCCGAGCGAAGCCGGCCTGAACCAGGCACGCCAGGCATGGTTGGCCGCACGCGAGCCATACGGCCAGACCGAAGCCTTCCGCTTCTACGGCGGCCCGATCGACGACGCCCGTGGCCCGGAAGGCCAGATCAACGCCTGGCCGCTGGACGAAGCCTATATCGATGGCGTCAAGGGCAAGCCGAGCGCAGGCGTGGTCAACAACCGCAAGGTGGTAATCAGCAAGAAGCTGCTCAGCTCGCTGAACGAGCGCGGCGGTGAAGAAAACATCTCCACCGGCTACCACGCCATCGAATTCCTGCTGTGGGGCCAGGACTTCGACAGCAACGGCGCCGGCAAGCGCAGCTACACCGACTTTGTCGACGGCCAGGGCAACAACGCCGACCGCCGCCGCGAGTACCTGAAAACCGCCGCCGAGCTGCTGGTCGACGACCTGGGCTATCTGGTTGCCGCCTGGCAGCCGAACAGCAACAACTTCCGCGCCAGGTTCGAGAAAAAGCCGGACGCGCTGCGCCAGATGCTGGTTGGCATCGGCGTGCTGTCGCGGGCAGAACTGGCCGGCGAGCGTATCGAAGTGGCGCTGGACAGCCGCAACCAGGAAGACGAGCACTCCTGCTTCTCCGACAACACCCACCGCGACATCGCCACCAACGCCCGTGGCATCCAGAACGTGTGGCTGGGCGAGTACACCCGCGTGGACGGCAGCCTGCTCAAGGGTGCCAGCCTGCGTGATCTGGTCGCCGCCAGCAATGCCAAGGCAGCCGAGCGCGTGACCGCCGACATGGCCGCCACCCAGGCCCGCGCCGAGGCGATCAAGGCGCCGTTCGACCAGGAAATCGTCAACAAGGACGGCCGCAGCCGGGTGCAGGCCACCGTCGCCGCGCTGAAGAAACAGGCCAGCAGCCTGGTGGAAGCCGCCAAGGCCATCGGCATCAAGAAGCTGAACGTCAACGGCTAAGCACACCTGCCATCGGCCATCGCCATCACCCCGCCCGGTTCGCCGGGCGGGTTTTTGCCTATTCGGAATGCACCATGACAAAACTCTTTCTGCGCCCCGCCTCGTGGCTAGCCGCCGGCCTGATCCTCGGCGGGCTGGTCGGCTTTACCTCGCTGCCGGAGCTGGCACCGTATCACGACGGTGATGAAAAGCTGGGCGGCGATACCACCGTGTACGAGACCGGCCGCAACGCCTTCTCGCTGTCGGCCGCCAATATGGCGTCGGAACGGCAGACGCGCTTCTTTGTCGGCAACTCCTTCTTCAAGAAGGCCTGGGTCGAGGCGCCGTCGTCGACCACCGCCCGCGACGGGCTGGGACCACACTTCATCGCCCGTTCCTGTGGCGCCTGTCACGCGCTGGACGGCCGCGGCGCACCGCCGCAGTTCGACAAGCAGCTGCAGGCCGAGCAACCGATGGCACTGCTGTTCCGCCTGTCCGTCCCCGGCGCCAGCGACCCGCAGCCGGAACCGAACTACGGCGGCCAGTTCAACAACGACGCCATTCCCGGCGTGAAGCCGGAAGGTAAGGTACAGATCATCTACCAGCCGCAAACGGGCAGCTTCCCCGATGGCGAGCCGTTCGAGTTGCTGCAGCCGCAGTACCGCTTTACCGAGCTGGGCTACGGCCCGCTGCATCCGCAGCTGCAGGTATCGCCGCGCATCGCGCCGCAGATGATCGGTCTCGGCCTGCTGGAGGCGATCCGCGAGCAGGACATCCTCGCCAACGCCCGCGCGCAGGCTGCGGCCAACCTTGGCGTGTCCGGCCGCGCCAACTACGTGCCCGATGCCTACGCCGGCAAAACCCTGATCGGCCGCTTCGGCTGGAAGGCCAACGTCGCCACCATCGCCCACCAGTCCGCCGGCGCCTTCAATGGCGACATCGGCATCACCTCGCGCCACTTCGCGCAGGAAGAATGCCTACCCGCGCAGCGCGACTGCCGCCAGGCCGCGCGCGGCGGCAAGCCGGAAATCCCGGCCGACAAGCTGGATGCGGTGATCTTCTACAGCCGCACGCTGGCGGTGCCGGCACAGCGCGAGGCCGACAGCGCCGAGGTGCGGCGCGGCAAGTGGCTGTTCAGCCAGGCACAGTGCAGCAGCTGCCACGTGGCCAGCTACACCACCGGCCCGCTGCGCGGCCTGCCGGAAGTATCCGGCCAGAAGATCAGCCCCTACACCGACCTGCTGCTGCACAACATGGGCCCGGGCCTGGCCGACGGCCGCCCCGACGGACTGGCCAATGGCCAGGAGTGGAAAACGCCGCCGCTGTGGGGCATCGGGCTGTTTGCCGACGTCAACGGCCACACCCGCTACCTGCATGATGGCCGCGCGCGCAACCTGAGCGAAGCCATTCTGTGGCACGGCGGCGAGGCCGAGGCCGCCAAACAGCGCTTCATGGCCTTCAACAAGACCGACCGCGCCGCCCTGCTGCGCTTCCTCGAATCCCTTTGAACCTGAAGCCGGCACCCCACCCTGGTGCCGGCGACAGCGGAGCGATCATGCAACTGAAATCCGTTTTGACCCTGTCGGCCTTGCTGCTCGCCGGCGCGGCCCACGCCGACACCGCCGCGCCGCAGGATGCGACGCCGCGCTACGTGCAGTACGTGCTCAACGACACCCTGCTGCCGCGCTACCAGCAGCTGGCCACCGCCAACCGTGCGCTGGCCAGCCAGCTGCAGCACAGCTGCGCCCAGCCTGGTGATGCCGGCCTGGCGGCGGTACGCCAGCAGTGGCAACAGGCCTACGGCAGCTGGATGCGCGTCGCGGCGCTGAACTGGGGGCCGACGGCGCAGCTGCGCAGCCAGCGCACCATCGCCTTCAAGCCGACGCGCACCGCGCTGGTCGACAGCGCAGTCAGTCGCAGCGCCGCGCAGGAGGCCGACGTCTTCGACACCACCGGCACCGCGGCCAAGGGCTACACCGCCATCGAATACCTGCTGTACCGCCCCGCCGCCAGCCTGGCCACGCCCGGCGTCTGCACCTGGCTGCAACGCAACGCCGACGACATCGGCGAGCACAGCGCCGAGCTGCAGCGCCAGTGGCAGCGTTTTGCCGCGCGCATCAGTGCCGGCGAAAGCGCCGACGACCTGCCGTCCAGCCAGCAGGCGCTGGAGGAAATCATCAACCTGACCCTGGCCGGCAACAACGAGCTGCACAAGGAATTGTCGCGACTGGCTAGCCAGAAGCCGGAGCTGGTCAGCGGCCAGCGCAGCCACAGCGGCAAGCCGCTGCTGCAGGCGCAGTTCGACCTGCTGCAACAGCTCTTGATCGGCGGCAAGGGCAAGGACTTTGCGCTGGCCCAGCTGCTGGCGCAGGGCCCACAGCCA
This sequence comes from Vogesella sp. AC12, assembly GCF_024437575.1. Classification (NCBI taxonomy): domain Bacteria; kingdom Pseudomonadati; phylum Pseudomonadota; class Betaproteobacteria; order Neisseriales; family Chromobacteriaceae; genus Vogesella; species Vogesella sp. AC12. The sequence continues at coordinate 311,784 of NZ_JANFNU010000001.1, read as the reverse complement.
GCGCTGGCGCAGCAGCTGCGACAGCGGGTAGCAGCGGTGGGCAAGGGGCTGGCGCTGCTGCCGGACGACCTGGTGCAGGTTGGCCGCAGCGGCAAGGAGAAGGCGGCAGTGCAGGCGCTGGCCGCGCTGCTGACCCTGCTGGAAGGCCCGGTTGCCGACAGCCTGGACATCACGCTCAGCTTCAATGAATCCGATGGCGACTGATCCGCAACGCCGCAGCCTGCTGCAGGGCGTGGCCGCCGGCCTGCTGGCATGGCCGCTGCGCAGCCTGGCCGGCGAGACAGCGCTGCAGCTGCTGTCGGCCTACGACGTTGGCCGCAACGAGCACCGCGTTGGCGCCGCCGGCCGCAGCACAGCCGGCACCCTGCCGCAGCGCGGCCACCACATCGCGCTGCTGCCCGGCCGGCCGCACGAGTGCCTGGTGTTCGCGCGCCGCCCCGGCAGCTTCATCGCGCGCCTCGACTGGCACAGCGGCGCGACACTGGCGTGGTACGACTATCCCGACGACCGCCACGGCTTCGGCCACGGCATCGTGCTGCCCGGCGGCGTGCTGGCCACCACCGACAGCAATATCGACAGCGGCGACGGCATCCTGACCCTGCGCGACGCGCTGACGCTGGCACCGCTGCACGAGCTGCCGTCCGGCGGCATCGGCCCGCACCAGCTGCTGCCGCTGCCTGACGGCCGCATCCTGGTCGCCAACGGCGGCATCCTGACGCTGCCGGAGAGTGGCCGCATCAAGCTCAACGTGCACAGCATGCAGCCCAGCCTGGACATCATCGATCTCAACGTTGGCCGCAGCGTGGCGAGCTTCCGCCTGCCGGACAACAAGCTGTCGCTGCGCCATCTGGCGGCGGTGGCCGACGGCCACTACGCGGTAGCCCTGCAGTACGAGGGCGAAGGCAGCGCGCCGCTGGCCAGCCTGTGGCACGAAAACAGCGGGCTGCGCAACCTGCCGCTGCCGCCGGAACTGGCCGCCACCTGCAACGGCTACGCCGCCAGCGTGGCGGCGACGCCGACCCGCATCGCCTGCACCGCCACCAAGGGCGACCAGGTGGTGTTCTGGTCAGCCGCCGGCGAGTTTCTGGGGGCGGTGGCGCTGAGCAAACCGGCCGGCATCGCCGCGACGCCGGACCAGCGCCACTTCATCGTCAGCAACGAACTGGGCGACATCGTGTGGATCGACAGCCAGCAGCTGCAGATCGTCGCCGCGCGCAGCCAGCGCTTCCCGGTGAAGTGGGACAACCATCTGGTGCTGTTGTGATTTGAGGCCGGTGGTTTAACCGTGGCGCCGGCCCTAGTCGTCCACCGGCAGCGCCGGCAGGCCGTGGCGCGCACGGGCGCGGTTGCAGGCGCGCTCGTAGATGCCGACATCGGCCAGCGCGCCGAATTCGCGGCACGGCGACGGCCGGTCGGCGTAGATGCTGCAGCTGACCGACTCGCCGACAGTGCCCTGCAGCGCAACGCAGCGCAGGGTGTGCTCGTCGGTGCCGCACATGCGCATGGTGTTGCCGATCTCGACTACCGCCATGCCCGGCGGCACGCCGCGGCGCTCGGGGCCGGCCAGTTCGGTGCGGTGAAACGACACCCGGAACGCGGCGCAACAGGCGCCGCAACTGGTACAGGAAACAGGATAAGCGGCCATCGGCTATCTGGAATGCGGTGAAAATGGTAAAAGTACAGGTATTACCGCAACCTGGCCATCGCCGCAAGTGACGCAACCGACCCGACCACAGCTGACCGCCGCCGGCCTGGTGTTCCCGCACCCGGAACACGGCATCGCAAACCTCGCCGCCCGCCTGCACGGCAGCCACAGCCCCTGCCCGCCGCTGCAGCACCCGTCGCTGGCACGACTGGAGCAGGCGCAAACCATCATCCTGCTGGTCATCGATGGCATGGGCTGCCAGCAACTGGCCGAGCTGTCGCCCGGCGGCTGGTTGCGCCAGCAGCAAACGCTTGCGCTGACGTCGGTGTTTCCCAGCACCACCACCAGCGCCATCACTACTTACCTCACCGGGCTGCCGCCCAGCGTGCACACCCTCACCGGCTGGCATCTGGCAGCGCCGGAGGTCGACGCCGTGGTCACGCCCTTGCCGCTGACGGTGCGCCACCGCGGCCGCCACACCCCGGACGACCCGGCGGAGCTGGCGCGCGCGGTGTACCGCACGCCATCGGCGCTCACCGGGCCGCGACGCCAGATCGTGCTGCAGCCGAACTACATTCTCGATTCCGCCTACAGCCTGCACCACGGCGGCAGCGCAGCGCGCCAGGGCTGGAGTTCCTACGAAGACCTGTTCCGTCAACTGGACACGCTGCTGCGCGAGGCCAGCGTGCCGCAGTTCATCTACGCCTACATCCCGGACCTGGATTCGATCATGCACCACAAGGGCACCACGCACCCGCGTTGCCGCCAGCTGTTGCAGCGTATCGAAGCGCACTGCGCCGCCTTTGCCGCCACGCTGTCCGGCCGCGACGCGGTGCTGTGCATCAGCGCCGATCACGGCCAGATGGACATCCCGCCGCCGCGCCTGCTGCAGCTGCGCGACTTCCCGGAGCTGGCCGCCTGCCTGCGCCAGCCGCTGTCCGGCGAACCACGGGTGGCGTTCTGCCACGTGAAGCCGGAACGGCTGGCGGACTTCCCGCAACTGGCCGCACGCCTGCTCGGCCATGCCGCGTGGTGCCTGCCGGCGACGCAGCTGCTGGACGAGGCCTGGTTCGGCCCCGGGGCCGACGCAAACGACCCGAGGTTGGCCGCACGCGTCGGCGACTATGTGCTGCTGCTGAAAGAGGACTGGGGACTGCTGGATTCGCCGGCCGACGCCCCGCTGCCCAAACTGCTGGGCAACCACGGCGGGCTGTCTGCCGCCGAGATGATGGTGCCGCTGATCGTGATTGACGGAAAAGAAGGAGTAGCAAGTGATGAGTGACCCGACGATACGCCGCGCCGGACACAACGACCTGACCGCACTGGCGGTGCTGTTTGACGAGTACCGCCAGTTCTACGGCGAAAGCAGCGACCGCGAGCTGGCACGGCGCTTCCTGCAGGCGCGCATGACCAAGAACGAATCGGTGATTTTCCTGGCGGAACACAGCGACGGCGAGGTGCTCGGCTTCTGCCAGCTGTACCCGTCGTTCTGCTCGCTGGCGGCGGCGCCGATCTACGTGCTGTACGACCTGTTCACCCGGCCGCAGGATCGACAGCGCGGCATTGCCAGCGGCCTGCTCGGCCACATCGAACGCTACGCCCGCGACAACGGCTTCGTGCGGCTGGAGCTGTCCACCGCCCGCGACAACCAGGCCGCGCAAAAGCTGTACCACACCAAGGGCTGGGTGCGCGACGAGGTGTTCCTGCACTACGGCAAGGCGACCCTGCCACAGGAATAGGCGTCGCTAACAAACCCCTGGCTCTGTATTGCGCCGCCTTGGCTCAGCTGCGGCGCGGGGCTTTGTCAGCGACCCTGAACCGGTCTGACTGCCGCCGTTGGCCGCCTCACTGCGGCCAACGTTCGCGCCACTGCTGCAGGTCGCGGCGCGTGATGCTGCCGGGGAACACCACCCGTTCGCGCACACTGTCCTCGGCCTCGCCCAGCTTCATCAGGCCGAAGTCCAGCTGTGCGCCACCCAGGTCCGGTGGTGTCACCACCCCCATGCGGTCCAGCCATGTCGACTCCAGCCCGGCCTTGATGTATTGCTGCGGCTGGCGCAGCACTTGACGCAGGTAATCCAGCTTGCCCGGCAGCGACAGCTGCTTGCCCATCACCGCCAGTTCCGCATCCAGTTGCTGCAAGCGTTGCGGCAGCTCGTCATCCCTGACGTCGTCGCGGCCGCGCAGTGCGGCGGCGTTGATCAGCGTCTGGCCGCCGGCCGCCAGCCGCAACAGCACGCGCTGGCGCTCGGCCTCCAGCTGCTGACGGCGGGCATCGAACAGCGCCACCCGCCGCGCCAGGTCGCGGCACAAGGCGTTGAACGCCTCCATGCCGGCCAGTTGCCGCAGGTTTTTCAGGCTGTCGTAGGCTGCCACCACACGGTGCTGCTCGAAGCTGATCACCTGCTGCGGCACGTCGTTCTGTACCTGGCCATCGGGCAGCAGCTGGCTGCCGAGGCGCTGGCGCGCCTGTGGCTGCATTACCAGCAGCAGGTAGGCGGTGTCGGGATTGGAAGGATGGGAGAAGTACTGCTGCAGCGCCTCGCTGCCCTGCAGCACGCGACACAGGCTTTCCGGCGACGCGAACAGCAGGCCGACGCGGCGGTCGGTGGTGTAGCCGGCGGGGCTGAGATCCAGCGGCGCCGGCAAGTGCTCGATCAGCTCGCTGGCGTAGCGCAGGGTGTCGCGCACGCCGCGCTGCAGCTGTTGCTGGCTGCGCGGCAGCAGCCGCACCTTGGGATCGACCTCGTCGATCAGCCGCTCCACCGCCTGCGACACCTCCTGCCGCCCCCAGGGGCCGCCGCCGCCCAACCACCGCTGCAAAAAGAAGCTCATCACCCTGCCCGCTTTATCGTGACTGTGTCCCTGCCGGCTGCGTGAAATGGCGACCAACAAGGTTGGCCGCAAGGCCAGGAATCAGGAGAACTGTTCGTCCGCCGCCAGGTAGCGCCACTTGCCGGTCGGCAGGTCGCCCAGCATCACCTTGCCGATGCGGATACGCTTGAGGCCGACCACGTGCAGGCCGACGGCCTCGCACATGCGGCGGATCTGGCGCTTCTTGCCTTCCTTCAGGATGAAGCGCAGCTGGTCGTCGTTCTGCCACCACACCTTGGCCGGGATCAGCGCCTTGCCGTCCAGCGACAGGCCGTGGTTGAGCAGGCGCAGGCCTTCGTCGGACAGATCGCCCTCGACGCGCACCAGGTACTCCTTTTCCACGTCGGAGGTTTCGCCGATCAGCTCTTTCGCCACGCGGCCGTCCTGAGTCAGCACCAGCAGGCCGACCGAGTCGATGTCGAGGCGGCCGGCCGGTGCCAGCCCTTTCATGTGGTCGCGCGAGAAGCGCAATCCGGATTTGTCGTCTTCCCAGTGGTTGTCCGGCGTGATCAGCGCCGCCGCAGGCAGGTAGCCCATCTCGGCCTGGCCGGAGACGTAGCCCATCGGCTTGTTGATCAGGATGGTGACGCGGCGCTCCTGCGCCTGGGTCATTTTCTTGTCGAGCTGGATGTCGTCGCCGGTCACCACCTTCTGCCCCAGCACCGCCACGCTGCCGTTGACCTTGACCCAGCCCTGCTCGATATAGCTGTCGGCCTCGCGGCGAGAACAAAGCCCCATTTCAGCCATGCGTTTTGAAAGTCGTACGGGTTCCATTCTTCACTCCGGAGTAGCGTCAGGCCGCAAGCGGCACCGCGCGTGTAATAACAGGCCGCGTATTGTAGTGAGCGCCGCCCGATTGGCAAAGCGCTGATTACGTGGCGCCGGGGGCCGCCGACTCGCCCTGGCGCACGCGTTCGAACAGGCAGACGGTGGCCGCCATCGCCACGTTCAGCGATTCGGCGTGGCCGGGCATCGGAATGCGCACGCGGCGGTCGCAGGCGGCCAGCACCGGCGCCGACACGCCCTTGCCCTCGTTGCCAAACACGAAGGCCACCGCACCGCGCAGGTCTTCGCTGTACAGCGACACGCTGCCTTCCAGGTGTGTCGCCAGCCGGGCGCCGGGCCAGCGCGCCAGCTCGGCGACGAGATCGGCCTGCTCGTGGATCTGCAGCACGAAGTGGGCGCCCATGCCGGCGCGCAGCACCTTGGGCGAATAGACATCGACGCAGCCCTTGGACAGGTACACCTGGCGCACGTTGGCCGCAGCGGCACAGCGCAGGATGGTTCCCATATTGCCCGGGTCCTGTACGTCGTCCAGCAGCACCGCCGCCTCCTGCTGCGCGGCGCTGCCCTGTGGCCGCGGGCACAGCACCAGCACTTCCGCCGGTGTCGCCAGCGCGGTGACCTTGGCCAGCACCGCGGTACTGACCAGGCTGCACGGCACGGCACGGTCGATGCGACTCTGCAGCGCCAGCCATTCCGGATGCTGCTGCGCCGCCTCGTTGACGTACACCGCGTGCAGTGGCAGCCCGGCGTCCAGCGCGGCCTGCAGCAGGTGCAGTCCTTCCAGTACCAGCAGTTGTTGCTTGCGCCGCTCGCGGGCGTTGTCCAGCAGCCGCGCCAGCGACTTCATCTCGTCATTGGCAGCCGAGGTAATGATTTTATGGAATGTCATGCCTAGAAAGTGAGTTGCGACACCCGGAATACCGTTTCCTTGAAGCGGTGGTAGGTGTCGTCGTCGATCGCCTTGTTGCTGCGATAGTTGTCAACAAAGAAGACTCCGGCCAGCTTGTGGCCGGAAAACACCGACATGCAGGCGAAGTGGCCTTCGCCGAGATGGGTGAAGAATTCGTCCTGGTATTTGCGCGCCAGCTGCGCGCGCGTCGAGGCCGGCGCATGGAAGCTCTGCGGCCGGCTGGTGAGCAGCGCGAAGAACGAGCCCGGCTCCAGCGCCACGATGTGCTTGCGCAGCGGGTGGTTGTCTTCCAGCCCGATCTGGTAGCGCATTTTCAGCGAATGGCTGGGCTGGTCGTAGCGCAGGAACATGATGCGTTCGAACTGGATGTCGTTGGCGAGATGGCGCAGCGACTCCAGCAGCGCCTTTTCCAGCTGCTGCTCGCCGGTGAGGGAGGCGACTTCATCCTGCTTGTTTCGCTCCGGGAACGGGCCGGGAATGTACAGGTAGGCTCGCGCCGGATAGGTGTAGCCCAGCGCGCGCGGGTGGCGTGCCACCTGCAGGACCGCCTGCTGCACCACCTGCTGCGCGTCGTCGACCCGGCAGCCGATCAGCTTGGCCGCCGCCTCGATGCCGATATTCCACTGCGGCCGCCACCAGCCCTGGTCCACCGCGTTGGCGGTGGCAATCGCCAGCTTCAGCAGCTGCTTGCGGCGGTTGACCGGCCCGGCGCCGAGGGTGTTGAGCAGGCCGGACGGCAACGGCATGCGCTGGATGAACTGCTCGACGATCTTGGGATAGTCCAGCGCGAACACATCCGATACCTCGTGCAGCAACGGCCCGCCCGGAATGCGGTTACGATAGATCAGGTACAGGCAGGCCGGCAGGTTGTACACCAGCGCCGCGATGAAGCAGTCCTCGACCTTGTATTCACCAGTGATCGCCAGCCATTCCTTGATGATGAAGGCGGCGACCCGCGAGCGCCCCAGCCAGTCGCCGACGGCATCGACCACCTCCTGGTCCAGTTTGCCGTGCACCGTGGAGAGCGCCGGAATCTGGCGATAGCGCGCGGTGATCACCTCCAGTCCCAGCATCATCAGCATCTGCTCGACGGTGGGGTGCGCCTCGCTGCGCTGCAGTGCGCGCGAGGCGCCGACCAGCCGCATCAGGTCCAGCAGCAGGAAGGGATCGGACAGGGTCAGGTTGGCCAGCTCGGAAAACACGATGCGATCGCCGGGCAGCGACAGCATCTGCCGCACCTCGACCGCGGTGGCCGGCAGGATCGGCCAGCGGTTTTCCGACAGCGATGACAGCCAGTTAGCGATGTCCATGATTGTGTCCCCAGATGAGGAGTTCTTTTTGTAATGGCCCGTTCAGTGGCAGCCGTTGCTGCGGCGGCACCGCCGCGATCCCGAAGCTGTTGCTCACCAGCTGCGCATGGTTGGCCGCATGCTGCTGGAAGTGCGCCCACACCCGCGCCATCGGCGCCGGCGACAGGAAGGCATGGATCACGTCGAAACGTGACCAGTCCAGATCCCAGAAATTGCCGTAATGCAGGCTGACATTGGCCGGCCGCCCGGCGCGCAGGTAGCGCCAGCGCGACCACAGCCACGGCAGCAGCGCGTTTTCCACACCGCACAGCTGCAGGTCGGCACGCTGTCGCGCCAGTTGCAGCACCACCCGGCCGTCACCGCTACCCAGATCCAGCACCGCCGCGCCCGGCGGCAGCCAGTGCGCCAGCGTGGCGATGCTTTCCTGCGACGACAGGTACAAGGGTACCCGCTCGGTCAGCGCATTGCGACTGAGCGCAAACAGCAGCACGAAGCCGCACAGATACAGCCACGGCGCCCACTGCTGCCACAGCGCCAGCACCACCAGCGGCATGAACAGCAGGTGCAGCAGGCGCTGCGGCAGCGAACAGCGCAGCACGCTGGCCAGCAGCAGCGCCAGCAGGCACTGCGCCGCCAGCCAGGGCAGCGGCGTCGGCAACGGCGCCCAGAACACCCAGGCCAGCAGCACCGCCAGCAGCTGGATGCCGGCATGACGCAGCAAGGCGGTCAGCCTCATGGCGCTGCCGGTGCTCCTGGAGCCGCCGCCATCGGCGCCGCTTCTGCAACAGGTCCCTGACCACGAATCTGGCTCTCGGTTTCCTCATTCAGAATCACGATGGCGATACGGCGGTTTTCCGAGCTGAACACGTTCTGCTTGTTCAGCGGATCCGCCGACGCCAGCCCGACCACGCGCAATACTTTCTCATCCAGCATGCCGCCGGCGATCAGCTCGCGGCGCGCGGCATTGGCACGGTCGGCCGACAGCTCCCAGTTGGTATAGCCGGTGGCCGCCCCGGCAAAGCGGGTGGCGTCGGTATGGCCGGAGATGCTGATCTTGTTGGTCACTTCGTTCAGCTCACGGCCGATTTCCTGCAGCAGCACGCGGGTGTGCTCCATCGGCAGCGCGCCGCCGGACTGGAACATCGGCCGGTTCTGCTCATCGATCAGCTGGATGCGCAGCCCTTCCGGCGTCATCTCCAGCTTGACCTGGTCCTTGAACGACTTCAGTACCGCGCTCTGCTCCATCTTCTGCTGCAGCTTTTGCTGGATGCGCTGCTGCAGCTTGCTCAGTTCTGCCCGCTTCTGCCCGCTGGCCGGGTCCGGATTGCCACGCTTGACCTGGCCGGACTGCCGCGTTAGATCGGTGCCGCCGCCGGGGATCACCGCGGTGGCGTCGCCAGCCCCCTCGCCGCCCTGCAGCGCCAGCTTCAGCGGCATCTGGAAATACTGCGAGATGCCGCTGAGAGCGCCGGCCGAAGTCGAGCCCAGCAGCCACATCAACAGGAAAAAAGCCATCATCGCGGTCACGAAGTCGGCGTAGGCGATCTTCCAGGCACCGCCGTGGTGGCCGCCGTGGCCTTTCTTGATGCGTTTTACGATGATGGGGCGTTGCGATTCGTCAGCCATTGTCAGCCGTGGCCTCGTTTTGAGTCTGGAGTATCAGGAAAGCAGCATGCCGTATCAGCATAACCAAAGCCGCCGGTGCTTGCCAGCCGCGCAGTCACGTCACTGGCATGGCCGCCGGCCGCACGCTAGCCGTCCGGCAATGAAAAAAGCGGGTCGATTGTATAATCAAACCCGCTTTGCTGCTCGTAAAAGCCGCGCCGTCACGGCCTCAGGCTCAGGCCAGGCCGCGTTCCTTCAGCTGCTGCTCGAAGATTTCCATGCACTTGACCGCGGTGGTGATCAGCTCGTCGATCTGGTCCTTGCTGATGACCAGCGGCGGTGCCGACACGATATGATCGCCGCAGGCACGCATGATCAGGCCATGCTTGAAGAAGATGTCGCGGCACATCAGGCCGATCTCGCCCCAGTTGTCGAACAGTGTCTGGCTGGCCTTGTCCTTGACCAGGGTGAACGCCTGGATCAGGCCGACACCGCGCACGTCGTCGACATGCTCGAAGCGGGAGAACGCCTCGCGCCAGCGTTTTTGCATGTACGGGCCAGTGTCCTCGTGCACGGCGGCGACGATACCCTCGTCACGCAGCGCCTTGACGTTGGCGTGGGCCACCGCCGCCGCCACCGGGTGACCGGAGTAGGTAAAGCCGTGGTTGAAATCGCCGCCTGCGGCCAACGTTGTCGCCACCTCGTTGTTGACGAACACTGCGCCGATCGGCATGTAGCCGGACGACAGGCCCTTGGCGGTGGTGAAGATGTCCGGGGTGAAGCCGAATTGCTGCTGGCCGAACCAGTGGCCAGTACGGCCGAAGCCGCAGATCACCTCGTCAGCGACCAGCAGGATGTCGTACTTGCGGCAGATGCGCTCCACTTCCGGCCAGTAGCTGGCCGGCGGGATGATCACGCCGCCGGCACCCTGGATCGGCTCGCCAACGAAGGCGGCCACCTTGTCGGCGCCCACTTCCAGAATCTTGTCCTCGATCCAGCTGGCGGCAAGCAGGCCGAACTCGTCGGCACTCATGCCCTTGCCGTACTTGTAGTGCCACGGCTGCTGCACGTGCACGATGCCCGGAATCGGCAGGTCGCCCTGTTCGTGCATATAGCTCATGCCACCCAGGCTGGCGCCGCCGATGGTGGAGCCGTGATAGCCGTTCCAGCGCCCGATCAGGGTTTTCTTCTGCGGCTTGCCCTTCACGTCCCAGTAGCGACGCACCATGCGGATCATCGTGTCCACCGACTCCGAGCCGGAGTTGGTGTAGAACACATGGTCAAAGCCCTTGGGCGCCACTTCCGCCAGCAGGTGCGACAGTTCGACCACCGCCGGGTGCGAGGTTTTGAAGAAGGTATTGTAATAAGCCAGCTCTTCCATCTGGCGCTTGGCGACTTCCGGCAGGTCCTTGCGGCCGTAGCCGATGTTGACGCACCACAGACCGGCCATGCCGTCGAGAATCTTGTTGCCTTCGCTATCCCACAGGTAGATGCCGTCCGCATGGGTAATCATGCGTACCCCCTGTTCGTTCAGGGAGGCGGTGTCGGTAAACGGGTGCAGGTGATGTGCGGCGTCCATTTCCCGCCATTGGGCTGTGCTGCGCTGATGCTTCATGAAATCTCTCCTGGTTTGAATAACGGGAGGTCTGCGCCTCCCGCTTGCTACTCAATTACACGTGCAGCAGCAGGAACTTGCGTTCCCACGGGCTGATGACGCGGAAGTATTCGGCGAATTCCTTTTCCTTCATGCCGACATACATCTCGACGAAGCGCGGCCCCATCACCTCGGCCACGTCGGTGCAGGCCTTGAGGCGCACCAGTGCCTCCTCGGTGCCGTGCGGGAACTGGAACGGCAGCTCGTAGGCGTCGCTGGCCAGCGGGTCGCGCGGCTTGATCTTGTTCATCATGCCGAGATAGCCGCAGGCCAGGGTGGCGGCCATGGCGATGTACGGGTTGACGTCCACGCCCGGCACACGGTTTTCCACGCGGCGCGCGGCCGGCGACGAGTGCGGCACGCGCAGGCCAACGGTACGGTTGTCGTAGCCCCACTCCACGTTGGTCGGTGCCGCGGTGTACGGCGACAGGCGACGGAAGGAGTTCACGTACGGCGCGAAGAACGGCATGCACTCCGGCAGGTAGTGCTGCAGACCGCCGATGAAGTGGAAGAAGTGCTCGGTCGGCTTGCCGTCTTCACCGGAGAACAGGTTCTTGCCGGTGTGCTTGTTGAGCACGCTCTGGTGAATGTGCATCGCGCTGCCCGGCTCCGCTTCCATCGGCTTGGCCATGAAGGTGGCGTACATGCCGTGACGGAAAGCAGCCTCGCGCACGGTGCGCTTGAACAGGAACACCTGGTCGGACAGATCCAGCGCATTGCCGTGCATGAAGTTGATTTCCATCTGCGCGGTGCCGATTTCGTGAATCAGCGTGTCGACTTCCAGATTCTGCGCGTGGCAGTAGTCGTAGATGTCCTCGAACAGCGGATCGAACTCGTTGACCGCGTCGATGGCGTAGGAGCGGCGACCGAATTCGGCACGGCCGGTACGACCGATAGGCGGTGCCAGTGGAATATCAGGATCAGGGTTGGGCGACAGCAGGTAAAACTCCATCTCCGGTGCCACCACCGGCTCCCAACCTTGGGCCTCATACAACGCCAGCACGCGCTTGAGCACGTTGCGCGGGGCGACTTCCACCATCGAGCCATCCGGACGCAGCGCATCGTAGATCAGCTGCGCGGTCGGATCGGTGGCCCACGGCACGAAGCGCATGGTGTTCGGATCCGGCATCAGCACCATGTCCGGGTCGGTCAGGTCCAGCATGCTGTCATCGGGATAGTCACCGGTGACGGTCTGGATCAGCACGGCTTCCGGCAGGCGCATTTCCTGGTCGGAAACAAACTTGTCTTTCGGGACGATCTTGCCGCGGGCGACACCGGTCATGTCCGGAACGATACATTCCATCTCGGTGATACGGTTGTCGCGCAGCCATTCAAACAATTGGTGATTCATGATGCATTTCCTCTTTTTTACCGGTCTTGCCGGCGGTTTTGCCGAGTACGTCTATTGGTTGCGACGCATACGGCGCTCCCGGCAAGCTGCGCCGAAAGCCTCGAAAATTGCCTGGGACACGTCGTTGTCCCAGTACTTCCATTCTGGATGCCACTGCACGGCATAGGCAAAGTTGCTGGCGCTGCCGACGCGGTAGGCCTCGATCAGCCCGTCCTCGGCCACCGCCTCGGCGATCAGGCCGTCGGCCAGCCGCTTGATGCCCTGCTGATGGATGGAGTTGACCCTGGCGCTGTCGCGGCCGAGCCAGAACTGCAGCCAGCTGCCGGCGGTGAACTGCACGCTGTGCGCCGGGCCGTACATCAGGTCCAGGTCCTCGGTCTGCGGCTCGCGGTGGTCATTCAGCCCCGGCTGCTCCTGCACGTGCTGGTGCAGCTCGCCGCCCAGCACCACGTTGATCTCCTGAAAGCCGCGGCAGATACCCAGCAGCGGGATGCCGGCGTCGATCACCCGCCGCACCAGCGGCAGCGTGGTGGCGTCGCGCGCCTTGTCGTGCAGGGTGCCGGGGCGGCTGGGCACACCCTGATAGTGGTGCGGCTCGATATTGGACGGCGAGCCCGGCAGCAGGATGCCGTCCACCAGATTAATAATAGTGTCCAGCTGCGCCGCGTCACCCAGCGACGGGATCAGCACGGCCACGCCGCCGGCCGCCCCCACCGCCGCGGTGATGTACTTCTCGCCCACCGCGTGGAAGGGAAACAGGCCTATGGTTTTGACATCACAAGGGATGCCGATAATCGCTTGCATGGTTACCTCGGTTGGTTTTACAGCGCCGTCTTCAGCGCGGTCAGCGGATCGACGTAGTCGTAACCGAGATCGCGCGCTACCGCCGCATAAGTCACTTTGCCACAACAGATGTTCAGGCCGTGACGCAGATGGACATTGTCATGCAGGGCCTGCGGCCAACCTTTGTCCGCCAGCTCCAGTGCATACGGCAGCGTGGCATTGGTCAGCGCCATGGTGGCGGTTCTGGCGACACCACCTGGCATGTTGGCAACGCAGTAGTGCACGATGCCGTCAACAATATAGGTCGGGTGCTGGTGCGTGGTCGGCCGGCTGGTCTCAAAGCAGCCGCCCTGGTCGATGGCGACATCCACCAGCACCGCCCCGGCGCGCAGTTGTTTCAGCATCGCGCGGTTGAGCAGTTTCGGCGCCGCCGCACCCGGCACCAGCACCGCGCCGATGATCAGGTCCGCATCGCGCACCGCTTCCTCGATATTGCTGCTGTTGGACATCAGCGTCTTGATGCCGCTGCCGAACAGCATGTCGATCTCTTTCAGCCGCGCCAGCGACTTGTCCAGCAAGGTCACATCGGCGCCCAGTCCCAGCGCCATCCGCGCTGCATTGAGGCCAACCACCCCGCCGCCCAGCACCACCACCCGCGCCGGCGCCACACCGGGCACACCGCCGAGCAGCACGCCGCGGCCACCCTGCGCCTTTTCCAGCGCGTGGGCACCGGCCTGTACCGCCATGCGGCCGGCCACTTCCGACATCGGCGCCAACAGTGGCAAGCCGCCACGCTCGTCGGTCACCGTCTCGTAGGCGATGGCCACGGCACCGGATTCCAGCAACAACTGCGCCTGTTCCGGATCCGGCGCCAGATGCAGATAGGTAAACAGCAACTGCCCCGGGCGCAACATGCGACACTCGGCCGGCTGCGGCTCCTTGACCTTGATGATCATCTCGGCCCTGGCAAAGATTTCTTCCGGCCGCGACACGATGGTGGCGCCGGCCTGCAGGTACTGCTCGTCGGCAAAGCCGATGCCGAGTCCGGCCTGACTTTGCACCAGCACCTTGTGGCCATGAGCCACCAGTTCACGCGCACCGGACGGCGTCAGGCCGACACGGTACTCATGATTTTTGATCTCCTTCGGAACGCCGATTAACATAGCACTCTCCTTTGGGTGATGTCGTGAAGCTCTGAGCAACAGTTGTTTAAAAAAATATACAACAAACTTGCAATCACACACTGATTTTGACTATAAAATGCACGGGTTGCAAAGAAATTTCGTTATTGCGGCGCAACAGACGGGCTTAAAGTGGTCAAAATCCTCATCGTTGTACGTCTAAAATTATTAACATACAGATTGGACAGGAAGCATGGATGTTGGAGCACGATTAAGGATGGTTCGCGAACGCATGGGTCTTTCGCAGCGTGAACTGGCCAAAAGAGCGGGCGTCACCAACGGTACGATCTCGCTGATCGAGCAAAACCGCGTCAGCCCGTCGATCAGTTCACTGCGAAAAGTGCTGGAGGGTCTGCCGATGACCCTCTCCGACTTTTTCACCTTCGATGCAGACCCGCAAGCACCACGCGTGTTCTACAACAAGGACGAACTGCCCAACCTCGGCAACGACCAGATCCAGCTGCTGCTGGTCGGCACCTCGCACGAGCGGCGCGACATCGCCATCCTGCGCGAAGTGTACGAGCCGTTTGCCGATACCGGGCCGGACATGCTGACCCATGACGGTCAGGAGGGTGGCGTGATCATTCGCGGCCAGATCGAGATCACCGTCAATAACGAAGCCCGCATCCTCGGCCCCGGCGACGCCTATTACTTCGACAGTCGCCAGCCGCACCGCTTCCGCAACGTCAGCGACGAGTGCTGCGAGATCGTCAGCGCCAGCTCTCCGCCGACGTTCTGAACCGCCTCCTGCTACGGGGCGGACCCGACACAACAAAGGAGAAACACCATGGCTCGCACCCATGCAGAATGGCAAGCTTTTGCCAGCACGCTCACCATCGAAGGCCGCGCCTTCATCGACGGCCAGTATGTTGCAGCAGCAGACGGGCGCACCTTCGACTGCATCAACCCGGCCAATGGCCAGCACCTGGCCAGCATCAGCTGGGCCGGCGCGCCGGAAGTGGAACAGGCGGTCAAGGCCGCGCGCCGCGCCTTCGACAGCGGCAAATGGTCGGAGCTGGCGCCGCTGGCCCGCGGCCGCATCCTGAAGCGCTTCGCCGCGCTGATCCGCGAGCATGGTGACGAACTGGCACTACTGGAAACGCTGGACGCCGGCAAGCCGATCGGCGACACCACCAGCGTGGACGTGCCCGGTGCCGCCTACTGCGTGGAGTGGTTCGCCGAGGCCATCGACAAGATCGGCGGTGAAGTCGCCCCGGTGGACCCGAAAATCGTCGGCCTGGTCACCCGTGAAGCCATCGGCGTGGTCGCCGCCGTGGTGCCGTGGAACTTCCCGATCCTGATGGCAAGCTGGAAATTCGGCCCGGCGCTGGCCGCCGGCAACGCCGTGATCGTCAAGCCGTCGGAAAAATCGCCGCTGACCGCCATCCGCCTCGCAGCACTGGCCAAACAGGCCGGCATGCCGGACGGCGTGTTCCAGGTGCTGCCGGGTGCCGGCGACGTCGGCAAGGCACTGGCGATGCACATGGACATCGACTGCATCGCCTTTACCGGCTCCACCGGTGTCGGCAAGCTGATCGCCACCGATGCCGCGCAATCCAACCTCAAGCGCGCCTGGCTGGAGCTGGGTGGCAAGTCGCCCAACATCGTGCTGCCGGACTGCCCGGATCTGGCCAAGGCAGCACGCGCCGCCGCCGGCGCCATCTTCTACAACATGGGCGAGATGTGCACCGCCGGCTCGCGCCTGCTGGTTCATCAAGACATCAAGGACGCCTTCATCGCCGAATTCAAGAAAGCGGCCGCGCACTACCAGCCGGCCGACCCGCTGGATCCGACCACCAGCATGGGCGCCATCGTCGACCGCGTGCAGTACGACAAGGTGCTGTCCTATATCGACAAGGGCCTGACCGAAGGTGCGCAACTGGTGTGTGGCGGCAAGGCCGCGCATACCGACAAGGGCCTGTTCATCGAGCCGACCGCCTTTGTCTGCACCGGGCCGGACATGACCATCTGCCGCGAGGAAATCTTCGGACCGGTGCTGGCCATCATCACCTTCAAGGACGTGGACGAGGCGATCCGCATCGCCAACGACAGCGAGTACGGCCTCGCCGCCGCGGTGTGGACCAGCGACCTGAGCACCGCGCACAAGGTGTCGCGCCGCCTGCGCGCCGGCACGGTGTGGGTCAACTGCTACGACGAAGGCGGCGACATGAACTTCCCGTTCGGCGGCTTCAAGCAGTCCGGCAACGGCCGCGACAAGTCGCTGCACGCGCTGGAGAAGTACACCGAGCTGAAGTCGACGCTGATCAAGCTGTAACAGCGGCGCGACGCCGGCAACAACAACGGGCCCTCGTGGCCCGTTTTTCATTGATCGGCCGCCGGCAGTGGCCGCCAGCCACCCCTAAAAACATTGCGGCCAACCTTGGCGACAAGGTTGGCCGCAAGCCGTGAACGACGCCGGCCGCGACGCGTAGACTTCTGCCGCGGCGACAGAGCGCTACCAACTAGTCGCGGAACACCGGCCGCTCGCCGCTGACCGCCGCCATCACCGCCACCTGGATGTCTTCCGACATCAACATCGCCGCGTTCCAGGTCGCCACGTAATTCAGTCCCTCGGCCACGCTATGGTCGCGGCTGTAGTTGAGGATCTCCTTGGTGCCCTGCACCGCCAGCGGCGATTTGGCCGCGATCTGCAGCGCCATCGCCTCCGCCGCCTGCAACAGCGCCTCGCGATCCGGCAGCACGCGATTGACCAGCTGCATCGCCCGCGCCTCGTCCGCCGGCACGTCGCGCGCGGTCAGCGCCAGCTCGCGGGCATTGCCCTCGCCCACCACCCGCGCCAGACGCTGCAGGCTGCCGACATCGGCAACCATGCCGACATCGACCTCGCGCACGCTGAATACGGCGCCCTCGGCGGCAAGGCGGATGTCGGCGGCCAGCACGATGTCCAGCGCGCCGCCGACACAGGCGCCGTGGATGGCGGCGATCACCGGCTTGCGGCACAGCTCCAGGCTGCTGACATTGGCCTGCAGGCCGACGATCAGCCGCCGCAACTTGTCGCGCTTGCGCGCCTCGCAGCTGTCCTCGATGGCGCGTTGCATGTTCATCAGCATCGCGAGGTCAATGCCGGCGCAGAAATGCTTGCCGTTGCCGGACAGCACCACGGCGCGCACCTCCGACTGTGCATCGCACCACTCCATCGCCTGCTGCAACTCCTGCCACATCGCCTCGTTGAGCGAGTTGGCCTTGTCCGGACGGTTCAGCGCCACGTGGGCGACCTGCTGCCGCACCTCGACGGTGATCGTGTCATAGCTCATCGTGTCGCCCTCAGTTGCGCTTCTTGGGCACCCACGCCCACACCATCTCGCAGCGGATCGGGGATTCGCCGGACTCGTCGGTCACCACCACTTCCACCAGCACGTCGCCCTTCTCTTCCGTCGCCATGCGGCCAACCTGGGTGCGGTCCAGCGTCGCGACTGCCTTCATGTCGCCCTGCGCCCGCTTCAGGTACTCGACCTTCATCGATTTCAGCAGCATCAGCTTGTCGTCCGGCACGTTCATGCCGACCACGAAACCGGTCGCCGTTTCCGCCAGCAGCGCCATCGCCGCCGCGTGCAGGCCCTTGATGTGGTTCTGCACCTTCTTGCGGTTACGGATACTGACCACCATGCGCTCGCGGCTGACCTCGTCGAAACGCAGGCCGGCGGTCCCGAGGAACGGGACGAAGTTACCGAATAGCTTGGTGATCGCCCAGGAGCGCAGCCCGCCCGGCAGCGCCGCGGTCTTGTCCACCATGCGGCACATGCTGTTTTTTTGTTGTTCCATCAAACCCTCTTCTCGTGTTGTCGTGTTGTTATTTGCTTGTTATCTGAATGACTACTGGCAGCCCAGCAGCAGCCGTATCTGCAGCTTGACCGCTTGCAGCGCCTGCTGGTCGAAACGTGCCAGCTGCAGCGCGCCCTGCATCGCGGCAAAGACCACGTCACCCATGCCCTCGGCGGTGCCGGGATAGTGCATCACCCCGGCGGCGCGGCCACGGCGCACGATGTCCGCCGCCCAGCCGCGCATCAGCGCGACAAAGGCCTGCGTCTGCAGCCGCATGTCGTCGGGCAGGGTCTGCAGCTCGGCCGACAGGATGCCGCTCGGGCAGATCTGCTGCTGCCCGAAATAGCGGTCGGCCAGCTCGAAATACTTTTCCAGCTGCTCGCCCGGCGACAGTTCGGCCTGTGCTTGGGTGAAGCGCTCGAAGCGGCGGCAGTAGCGCTCGATCAGCGCCACGCCCAGATCGCTCTTTTTCGGGAAGTGATAGTGGATGGCGGCATTGCGCACCCCCAGCTCGGCACTGATGTGCTGGTAGCTGAAGGCATTGAACCCGCGCGAGAGCATCAGTGCTTCCGCCAGGTCGAGGATTTTTTTGCGCGTATCGGTAATACGGGCGTCGGTTTCAGGCTTCATTCCGCGACTTTACTTACTGATCAGTAAGGTGTCAATGCACGCCATGTCGCGATGCTGTTTGCCGCCAAATTATTCGGTTATGATGGCCTTTTACTTTGCCGTACCTCACACGCGTACCTCCCATGAAACTCAAGTTCAGCAAAATGCACGGCCTCGGCAACGACTTTGTGGTGGTGGATGGCATCCGCCAGACGGTAGGCCTGACGCCGGAGCGCCTGCGCCAGCTTGGTGACCGTCACCTGGGCATCGGCTTTGACCAGTTGCTGCTGGTGGAAGCCCCGCACGCCGGCGAAAACGACTTCCGCTACCGCATCTTCAACAACGACGGCAGCGAAGTGGAACAGTGCGGCAATGGCGCCCGCTGTTTCGTGAAGTTCGTCACCGAGCAAAAGCTGACCAACAAGCGCGCCATCCGCGTTGAAACCGCCAAGGGCGTGATCGTGCCGGAATACCACAGCAACGGCTTGATCACGGTGGACATGGGCGTGCCGCGACTGAAATCGCTGGAGGTACCGTTCATCGCCGACGGCGATGCCATCACCCACCCGCTGGCCATCGGCGACGACTCGATCGACGTCACCGTGGTGTCGATGGGGAACCCGCACGCAGTTTGCGTCGTCAATAACGTGGACAGCGCACCGGTAGCACAGCAAGGCCCGCTGGTGGAGTCGCACCCGCGCTTCCCGGAAAAGGTCAACGCCGGCTTCATGCAGATCGTGAACCGCGGCGAAATCCGCCTGCGCGTCTACGAGCGCGGTGCGGGTGAAACCCTGGCCTGCGGCACCGGCGCCTGTGCCGCGGTGGTGGCCGGCATCCAGCGCGGCCAGCTCGACAGCCGCGTGCTGGTGCATACCCGTGGAGGCGACCTGAATATCGAATGGGGCGGCCCCGGCCATCCGGTGAAGATGACCGGCCCGGCGGTGACCGTATTTACCGGTGAAATTGAAATCTGACCTGATAGCGGAGTCGCAGCGTGCAAAATGATGATGTTCTTGCCTTTCTTGATGCCCATCCGGACTTCCTCAACCAGCATGCACCGCGCTTCGGCCTGAAAAGCAGCCACGACCGGGTGGTGGTGTCCTTCGCCGAGCGCCAGCTGCTGGAAATGAAAGACCAGAACCGCCAGTTGGAAGCGCGGCTGGTGCAGCTGGTAAGGCATGGCGAGCAGAACGACCTGATCCTGTCGCGCTGTCACCAGCTGAGCCTGGCGCTAATGCAGGCCGACACCCTGGAACAGGCCGTTGACGCCATCGTGCGCACCTTCGACAAGCAGTTCGGCCTGCAACGCGTGGCGCTGCGGCTATGGCACGATGCGGCCAACCCCAGCCCGTTCTACAACGCCAAGCAGGACATCCGCCTGCTGGCCGGCAACCTGTGCGCACCGTACTGCGGCCCTTACGTCAACGACGAAATCCTGAGCTGGTTCCCGACCCAGCCGGTACTGCAATCGTTTGCCACCATCGCGCTGCACCAGCAGGGCGATGCCTTCGGCCTGCTGGTACTGGGCAGCGAGGACAGTCAGCGCTTCTCGCAGGACATGCAGACCCACTACCTGGCGCAGATGGGCGAACTGGTCGCCGTGGCGCTGCAACGGGTGCTGGCCGCGGCATGACGCCCTCCCTCTCCAGCCTGATCCTGCTGTCGCCACTGCTGCTCTATGTGCTGCACGCACTGTGGCGACTGATCGCCAGCGATAGCGTGACCGCCGTACTGGCCGTGGTGTCGGCCTATGTCGTCAGCGCCGTCTTCTTCCGGCTGTACCTGCCGTCGCTGGCGCTGGTGCCGGTATGGCTGCCACTGTTCTATGCCTACCTGTGGCTGGGGCTGGCCGGCGCACTGGCGCTGCTCGGCTGCGGCGAATACCGCCGCTCCGGCGTGCTGCTGCGCGGACTGTCGCTGAAGATGGGCAGCTACTTCCTCAGCCAGGCCTGCCTGTTGGCCGGCATGCTGCTGCTCAACCCGCTGCTGGCCGGACGCCCGCTGCAGGCGCTGGCCACGCTGCCGCCATTTGTCGCGCTTACCGGCTACGCGCTGTACCGCACCCTGCTTGCCATCAGCCGGCCGCAACAGCGCACGCCATGGTGGGGCATCCTGTTCGCGCTGCTGGTGCCGCCGCTGCTGCTGGGCTGGATCGCCGAGATCCTGGTGCCGCTGTTCTTGCGCTACCTGTAAATGCAAAAAAACCGGATGGTTACCCCATCCGGTTTTTTGTTGGTGCCGCGCTCAGGCAGCTCAGGCGGCGGGCGACTTCAGTACCGTGCCATCCTTATCCAGCACCGTCAGCGCAATGGTAATGCCCTGGCTGATGCTCTGTGATACGGTGCAAAAATCTTCGAAGCTGGTCAACAGCCGCTCCAGATTGGGCTGCCCCTGCAGCGGCTTGCCACACTGCAGCGTGACATCGATGCGCGTCACCCGCAGCCGCTTGCGTTCATTGCGGCTGATGGTGGCTACCGCCTCGCACGACAGCGGCGCGACATCGAGGTGGAACTTGCGCGACGAGAACAACAGGCTAGCGCACAGACAGTTGGCCGCGGCGGCCACCAGCAGCTGCGACGGTGACGGCCCGCTATTGTCGCCCAGCGGCGCCGGCTCATCGGTCAGCAACTGATAGTCCCCACCTTCAAAGCGATTGTCGAAGCGGTAGTTGTCGATCTGGGTCAGCCTTACAATTTCCTGTTCCTGGTCGCTCATCACGCTCCCCTTATGCCAAGCTGCGACCCAACACCTGGGCCAACGGGCGCAGTTGCGCCATCAGACTGCCAAACGCCGCGCCATCCAGCGCCTGATCACCATCACACCACGCCTGCGCCGGATCGGGATGCACCTCCAGCATCAGGCCGTCGGCACCCGCCGCCAGCGCCGCACACGACAGCGCCGGCACCAGCCACGCCTTGCCGCCGGCATGACTGGGGTCGACGATCACCGGCAGGTGCGTCTCGCGCTTCAGCAGCGGAATCGCGGTCACGTCCAGCGTGTTGCGCGCCGCCGGGTCAAAGCTGCGCACGCCGCGCTCGCAAAAGATGATGTTGTGGTTGCCGCCGATGGCGATGTACTCGGCGGCCATCAGCCACTCGCTGACCGTCGCCGACAGGCCGCGCTTGAGGATCACCGGCTTGTTGATGCGGCCAACCTCTTTCAGCAGATCGGTGTTCTGCATATTGCGTGCACCGATCTCGATCACGTCGATGTCGTACTCAAGAAAAGTGTCCAGCAGGCGGATGTCCATCAGCTCCGACACCACCGGCAGCCCCTGCTGCCGCGCCGCCTCCTGCAGATAGTCCAGCCCGACCACGCCCAGCCCCTGGAAGCTGTACGGACTGGTGCGCGGCTTGAAGGCGCCAGCGCGCAGCAAGCGGGCGCCGCCCTCGCGCACCAGCCTGGCCGCCTGCTGCATCTGCGGCGCGGTTTCCACCGCACACGGCCCGGCAATCACCTGCACCGCGGCACCGCCGATGGCCAGCCCGCGCACGTGCACCACCGTATTGTCCGGCTGCACCTCGCGCGACACGATGCGATAGTCTTTCAGCACCCGCAGCGCCCGCTCCACCCCGGGCATCATCTCGAACATGCTCGGCTGCAGCGAACGCTCGTCACCGACGGCGCCGATAATGGTGCGCTCGGTGCCGCGCGACACGTGCTCGCTCAAGCCCGCCGCACGGATCTTGCCGATCACGTCTTCAATGCTTTGCGCACTGGCGGCTGGCGACATCACGATAATCATGAAAACCGTCCCCGTATAAACAGAAAAGCCGGCGAGGCCGGCGACAAACTCAGATGCGGTCGTGCGACAACCACTTGTTGACCGGTGCTGGCCGGTAGGCGTTCATCCTGGCCAGCAGCTCGTCAATATTATCCGCCACCACGAACAGCTGCAGATTGCCTTCCGCGACAAAGCCCTCGGCTACACTGTGACGGATCATCGCCAGCAAGGGGTCGAAGAAGCCGTCTACATTCAGCAGCCCGATCGGCTTGCTGTGCACCGACAGCTGGCCCCAGGTCAGCATCTCGAACAGTTCGTCGTAGGTGCCGAAGCCGCCGGGCAAGGCGACAAAGCCGCCGGACAGGTCTTCCATCAGCGCCTTGCGCTCGTGCATGGTTTGCGTGACATGCAGCTCGGACAGGCCCTGGTGCGCCAGTTCTTTCTCGCGCAAAAAGCCCGGGATCACGCCGATCACGCGGCCGCCGGCCGCCAGCGCCGCATCCGCGGCAGCCCCCATCAGGCCAACATTGCCGCCGCCGTACACCAGCGCGATGTCGCGCTGCGCCAGCGTCCGGCCCAGCTCGACCGCCGCCTGCTCGTAAGCGGCGCGCGAACCCTTGTTGGAACCACAAAACAGGCAAACAGACTGGATAGTCATACATTTAATCCATCAACGGCCGGCACGATGCCGGCCTGGCAATATGTCAGAGAACGGCTTGCGGGTAGGCGCCCAGCACCTTCACGAAGGAGGTACGCTCCATCAGCCCCTGCAGCGCCTTGGCGACATTCGGATCGTCGTGGTGGCCTTCGACATCGATGAAGAACACGTAGTCCCACAGCCCGGCACGCGATGGCCGCGATTCGAACTTGGTCATCGATACGCCGTTGTCGGCAATCGGCGCCAACAGGTAGTGCACCGCACCCGGACGGTTCGGCGCCGACACGATCAGCGAGGTCTTGTCTTGGCCGGTCTGGCCGACATCCTGATGCCCCAGCACCAGGAAGCGGGTGGTGTTGTTCGGCTCGTCCTCGATGTTTTCCGCCAGCTTCAGCAGGTTGAAGCGCTCCGCCGCCGCCTGGCCGGCAATCGCAGCACAGCTGCCATCCTCTGCGGCCAACCTTGCCGCCTCGGCATTGCTGGCCACCGACACCCGCTCGACATCGGCCGGCAGGTTCTTGTTCAGCCACTCGTGGCACTGAGCCAGCGCCTGGGCGTGGGCATAGACGCGGCGAATGCCGTCGGTGCCGGCGCTATTGCGCAGCAGGTGGTGGTGGATGCGTAGCACCACTTCGCCGCACACTTTCAGCGGCGTGCTGACCATCAGGTCCAGCGTGCGGCCAACCGCGCCCTCGGTGGAGTTTTCCACCGGTGCCACCACGTAATCCAGCGCCCGCGCTTCCACCAGCCGGAAGGCTTCGTCGATGGAGGAACAGGCGACGGTGCGTGCGGCATGGCCGAAGTGCTTCAGCGTCGCCAGCTGGCTGAAAGTACCCTCCGGGCCGAGGTAGGCAATGGACAGCGGCTTTTCCAGCGCCAGGCATTCCGACATGATTTCGCGGAACAGGCGCGCCACGGATTCGCCGGGCAGCGGCCCGGGGTTCTGCTCCTTGATGCGGCGCAGCACCTGCGCCTCGCGCTCCGGACGGTAGATGATGCCGCCACCCTTGATCTCGCCGATTTCACGGGCGTGCTGGGCGCGCTGGTTGAGAAGATGGAGAATCTCGATGTCGATGCGGTCGATGGCATCGCGGTGTTGCTTGAGCTGTTGTTCCGACACGATTTACAAGTCTTTCAGTATGACAAACTGGCCTTTTCCGATGGGGTAAGTTTCCGCGAGATAGCCACGCGTAGCAAGCACTGCTTGTACAAAAGGCGCACATTCTTCGACATGGGATAAGGCGTTGTCCATCACCAGCAAGGCGCCGGGCGCCAGGATGCGCGTGATCTCCGGCCAGTAGCCGGGATAACGCTGCCGGTCGGCGTCGAGAAACAGCAGATCGACCGATTCGTCGGCGGTATTGGCCAGCACCGCGAACGCGTCGTCGGTGTGCAGCGTCACTACCGGTTCCAGCGCGAAAGCCTGCAGGTTGGCATGCGCCAGCGCGATCTTGTGCGCGGAATGATCGACCGACACCACCTGCCCCTTGTGCGCCTGCGCCGCCAGTGCCAGCCACAGCGTGGAATAGCCGCTGGAGGTGCCGATTTCGAGCGTGATACGTGCACGGCGGGTGCGTGACAGCTGGTACAGGAAACGCCCGGTCTGCGGCGTAATGGTCAGCCGCTTCTCGGCACGGGCGGCCGCATGGCGGTCGTGTGCCTCGTTGTCTTCCCACAATTGCTGCAGCCGCGCGAGCCGCTCCCCAGTCAACATGTCATCCCCTTCAGAAACAGGCGGCAATCAGGTTTGCCGCATCGACCACGAAATCCGGGCGCAGGTACGCCCACAGCCCCGCCACCAGCACCAGCACGCCGCACGCTGCCGCCAGCCAGTTCATGACTGCGCCGCCACCGCCGGCACCGGTTGCTCGCGCACCGGCAGGTTGGCCGCAGTGGCCAGCAACCCCAGCAACACCGTCAACCACCACACCACGTCGTAGCTGCCGGTACGATCGTACAGCAGCCCACCCAGCCACACCCCGAGGAAGCTGCCGACCTGGTGCGAGAAGAAGACCGCGCCCGACAACATGCCCAGGTGACGTACGCCGAAAAGGCTGACCAGCACGCCATTGGTCAGCGGCACCGTTGACAGCCACAAGAAGCCCATCGCCGCGGCAAACAGCGCCACCGACCACGGCGTCAGCGGTGCCAGAATGAAGATGGTGACCACGATGCTGCGCAGGAAGTAGATCCCGGCCAGCAGCATCGGCTTCGGCCGGCTGCTGCCGAGGTGGCCGGCGACGTAGGTGCCGGCGATGTTGAACAAGCCGATCAGCGCCAGCGCCAGACTGGCCACCTCGCCGGACAGGCCGTGATCGCGCAGATAGGCCGGCAGGTGCACGCCGACAAACACCACCTGGAAGCCGCAGACAAAATAGCCGACCATCAGCAGCCGGAACGAACGCTGCTGCCAGGCCATGGCAAAGGTGTCGCTCATGCCGCGCAGCATACTGCCCGGCGACAACGGCAGCGCCGGCGCCTGCCGATAGGCCTTTTCCAGCGGCGCCGCCAGCGGCAGAAGCAAGGCGGCGGTGACCGCCAGCACCAACAGCGCCGGCATCCACCCCAGGCCGTCGATCAGGCCGCGCTCGACCGGCACCATGATGAACTGGCCGAAAGAGCCGGCCGCCGCCGTCAGGCCCATGGCGCGGGAGCGGAATTCCGGCGCCACCGCCCGCACGATCACCGAGAACACCACGCTATAGGTGGTACACGACAGGGCAAGGCCGATCAGCAGGCCGGCGGAACCGGAAAGCAGCACGCCGCTACTGGACAGCGTCATCAGCGCCAGCCCGGCGGCGTACAGCACGCCACCGGCCAGCAGCACGCGCCCGGGGCCGTGCCGGTCGGCCAGCGCGCCGGAAAACGGCTGCGCCAGCCCCCACACCAGGTTCTGCAAACCCAGTGCAAAGGCAAAGGTTTCACGCGTCCAGCCGAACGATTGCGTCATCGGCGGCAGGAAAAAACCGAAGCCGTGGCGGATACCCATGCTGAGGGTGACCACGGTACCGGCGGCAAGCAACAAGAACATCAGGGGGCGATTGGCTGTCATGGGAACTCCGGAGCAAGAACGACATGATGCTTGCTTCATGCGCCGCCGGCCAGTCTCCACGGCAAAAACACTGATCCGGATTGCGAACAATGAAAAAACCCGTCACAAGGACGGGTTTTGCGTTGCGGCCAACCTTGTCGCTCAGCCGTGCTGGCGGGCGAAGTCTTCCATGAAGTGCACCAGCGCCTTCACGCCTTCGATCGGCATCGCGTTGTAGATCGAGGCGCGCATGCCGCCGACCGAGCGATGGCCCTTGAGCTGCATCAGGCCGTTCTTTTTTGCCTCGGACAGGAACACGTCTTCCAGTGCCTCGTCCTTCAGGCGGAACACCACGTTCATCTTCGAGCGGTACGGCGCCTGCACATGGCTGTAGTAGAAGCCGTTGCTGCTATCGATCATGTGGTACAGCAGGCCGGCTTTTTCGTCATTGCGTGCCTGCATGCCCTTGATGCCGCCCCGCGTCTTCAGCCACTTGAACACCAGGCCGGCGATGTAGATCGGATAGGTGGCCGGGGTGTTGTACATCGAGTCGGCGTCGGCGTGCACGCGGTAGTCGAGCATGGTCGGCGTCTGCGCCTGGGCGTGACCGAGCAGGTCTTCGCGCACGATGACCACGGTCAGGCCGGACGGACCGATGTTCTTCTGTGCACCGGCGTAGATCAGACCGAATTTGGACACGTCCACTTCGCGCGACAGGAAGTCGGACGACATGTCGCACACCAGCGGGGTATCGCCCACTTCCGGCACGAACGGGCACTGCAGGCCGCCGATGGTCTCGTTGGAGGTGTAATGGAAGTAGGCGGCGTCCGGCGTGCGCTGCCAGCTGGCAACATCCGGCACCACGGCGTAGTTGCTGTCGCTGCTGCTGGCCACCACGTTGACGCCGGTGTAGCGGCGCGCTTCCTTGACCGCCAGCTTCGACCAGTGGCCGGTATCCAGCACGTCGATGTGGCCGTCCACCGGCGCCAGGTTCAGCGGCACCATGGAGAATTGCTGCGAGGCACCGCCTTGCAGGAACAAGACCTTGTAACCGGCCGGGATCGCCATCAATGCGCGCAAATCCTGCTCGGCATCGTGGATGATCTCCATGAACTCCTTGCCGCGATGACTCATTTCCATCACGCACATGCCGGAGCCGTGCCAGTCCAGCATTTCCGCCTGGGCGGTTGCCAGCACTTCGTGGGGCAATACGGCAGGACCGGCTGAGAAGTTGTACACCTTGGCCATGACTATCCTCTATTTCTCGTCAAAATCAGGAAGGAGTGCTGAGCAGGAAGTGCGCACGGGCGACAGCGACCGGCTTGCGGCGGTCTTCCTGCCAGGCCTCGATCAGCACGTGCGCCACGCGCTTGCCCTGCTTGGTGATTTCGCACTGCGCATACAGCGTGGTGGCCTTGCCGGAACGCAGGTAATCCAGCGAGAAGTCCACGATCTTAGGCGCTTCCAGCGACTCGCGGTTCCACATCAGGTGCAGCAAGGCCGCATTTTCCAGAAAGCCGCCAATCAGGCCGCCATGCAGCGCCGGCAGCGTGGTGTTGCCGACATTGCGCTCGGCGAACGGCAGCGAGAACAGCAGCTCGCCGCTCTCGTCTTCGCCGCACGCCACACCCATCAGCCGGGCGTACGGCACCGCGGCGATGATGTCGGCGAAGCGTTTCTCGTCGCGCAGCGCGAGGAAGGTTTCCATGAACTGGCTCATGCCGCGCCCTCCACCAGCATCGGCTTCGGGTTGGAGTCGCGCATGAAGGTGGCGACGCCATGGGCGATCGGGTCATCCGGGCTGTCGTGGTAGCACACGGCACGGGTGAACGCGATCTGGCTGGCCAGGCGGTAGCACTCGGCGGTGCAGTAGATGGCCTTGCCCGGCGTGGCCGCCTTCAGGTAGTCGATGCGCAGGTCCAGCGTGGCGATGGTTTCCAGCTCGGTCATGTGCGCGGTCACCGCGATGGCGCTGGTGGTGTCGACGATGGAGGTGATCACTCCGCCATGCAGCACGCCGCTGGCCGGATTGCCGACCAGATCGTCGCGCCAGTCCACCTTC
Source organism: Vogesella sp. AC12 (assembly GCF_024437575.1). Lineage (NCBI taxonomy): Bacteria > Pseudomonadati > Pseudomonadota > Betaproteobacteria > Neisseriales > Chromobacteriaceae > Vogesella > Vogesella sp. AC12. The sequence goes on along the minus strand of NZ_JANFNU010000001.1, from coordinate 283,818 downwards.
AGCGTCGGCTTGCGGCCAACGCTGCCAAGGTATTGCATGCCCAGCGTCACGCAGTGCGGGAAGGACACGAACAGCGCGCCCGCCGTCGCCAGCAGCTTTTCGTTGGCCGGTGCCGCGTCCGTCATTCTGCCGCGCCCTCGCCCGCCTCAAGGTTGGCCGCAGCCTCGTCGCCCTCTTCCGCGGCGTCGTCTTCGCTTTCGGCAACCTTGACCAGGCAGATCAGCTTCTCGCCGTCGTCCAGGTTGATCAGGCGCACACCCTGCGCCGCACGGCCGGTCTCGCGCACCTGGTCGACCTTGGTACGGATCAGCACGCCGCCGGTGGTGATCAGCATCACGTCGTCGCTGTCTTCCACCAGGCTGGCGGTCACCAGCGCGAGGCCGGTCTTGTCGGTCAGGTCCATGGCGATCACGCCCTGGGTGCCGCGACTGGTGTGGCGGAACTCGCCGACACGGGTACGCTTGCCGTAGCCGCCATCGCTGGCGGTCAGCACTTGCTGCTCGTCGCTGTTGGCCACCAGCAGCGAAATCACCTGCTGGCCTTCGCCCAGCGCCATGCCGCGCACGCCGGTGGCGTTACGACCCATGGCACGCACGCCGCTTTCGTCGAAGCGCACCGCCTTGCCGGCATTGGAGAACAGCATGATCTGGTCATTGCCGCTGGTCAGCGCCACGCCAACCAGCTTGTCGCCCTCGTCCAGCTTGACGGCGATAATGCCGGCGCTGCGCGGGCGCGAGAACGCTTCCAGCGGCGTCTTCTTCACGGTGCCGTTGGCGGTACACATGAACACGAACGGGCCCTTGACCTTGTCGCTGACTTCGATGTCGTCGTCCAGCTCGGTACTGTCGTTGCCGGTAAACGCCTTCACCGGCAGCATGGCGTTGATCTTCTCGCCTTCCGCCAGCGGCAGCACGTTGACAATCGGCTTGCCGCGGCTGGTACGGCCTCCCTGCGGCATGTCGTAGACCTTGATCCAGTAGCAACGGCCAAACGAGGAGTAGCACAACACGTAGTCGTGGGTATTGGCCACGAACAGCGTGTTGATGAAGTCGTCGTCCTTGGTTGCCGCCGCCTGCTTGCCGCGGCCGCCACGGCGCTGCGACTGGTAGTCGTCGACCGGCTGCGCCTTGAGGTAGCCGGTGTGCGACAGGGTCACCACCATCTCCTGCGGCGTGATCAGGTCTTCGATATTGATGTCGCCGCCGAACGGCTCGATCTCGGAGCGGCGCTTGTCGCCGTACTGCAGCTTCACCGCGGTCAGCTCGTCATGGATGATCTGGTTGATGCGTTCCGGACGCGCCAGGATGTCGATCAGGTCCAGGATGGTGTCCATGATCTCGCGGTATTCGCCGACGATCTTGTCCTGTTCCAGCCCGGTCAGGCGCTGCAGGCGCAAATCCAGAATCGCCTGGGCCTGCACTTCGGACAGGCGGTAGCCGTCGGCGTGCAGACCGTACTCGGCTGCCAGGCCATCCGGGCGGGCGTAGCTCTGGTCGACGCGCGACAGCATGCCTTCCACCAGCTCCGAGCGCCAGGCGCGACCCATCAGTGCCGCCTTGGCCTGCGGCGGCGCTTCGGAAGCCTTGATCAGCGCGATGATCTCGTCGACGTTGGACAGTGCCACCGCCAGGCCTTCGAGGATGTGGCCACGTTCGCGGGCCTTGCGCAGTTCGAAAATGGTACGGCGCGTCACCACTTCGCGGCGGTGACGCAGGAATTCGTCGATGATCTGCTTCAGGTTCAGCAGGCGCGGCTGACCGTCGACCAGTGCCACCATGTTGATGCCGAAGCTGTCCTGCAGCTGGGTCAGCTTGTACAGGTGGTTGAGCACCACTTCCGGCATTTCGCCGCGCTTGAGCTCGATCACCACGCGCATGCCGGACTTGTCCGATTCGTCGCGCAGGTCGGAAATGCCCTCGATCAGCTTCTCGCGCACCAACTCGCTGATGCGCTCCAGCAGCCGCGACTTGTTTACCTGGTACGGGATCTCGTCGACGATGATCGCCTGGCGGTCGCCCTTGCCGATGTCCTCGAAGTGGACACGGGCGCGCATGATGGCGCGACCGCGACCGGTGCGGTACGCCTCCTTGATGCCGGCAGTACCGTAAATGATGCCGGCGGTCGGGAAGTCCGGCGCCGGGATGATGTCGATCAGCTCGTCGATGGTCAGCTCGCTGTTGTCCAGCAAGGCGAGGCAGGCATCGACCACTTCGTTCAGGTTGTGCGGCGGAATATTGGTGGCCATGCCCACCGCGATACCGGAGCTGCCGTTGATCAGCAGGTTCGGGATGCGCGTCGGCATGATCAGCGGCTCTTGCTCGGAGCCGTCGTAGTTGGGGCCGAAGTCGACGGTTTCCTTGTCGAGGTCGGCCAGCAGTTCGTGCGCGATGCGCGCCATGCGGATTTCGGTGTATCGCATCGCGGCGGCGTTGTCGCCGTCGATGGAACCGAAGTTGCCCTGACCGTCCACCAGCGGGTAGCGCAGGCTGAAATTCTGCGCCAGACGCACGATGGTGTCGTACACCGCGGTATCGCCGTGCGGGTGATACTTACCGATCACGTCACCGACAATACGCGCCGATTTCTTGTAGGCACGGTTCCAGTCGTTGGAAAGCTCATGCATGGCGTACAGCACCCGGCGATGCACGGGCTTGAGGCCATCTCGGACATCAGGAAGGGCGCGGCCGACGATCACGCTCATTGCGTAATCGAGATAGGAACGGCGCATCTCCTCTTCCAGGCTAATCGGGAGTGTTTCCTTGGCAAAAAGCTGGTCGGTCATGGAAATCCGTAATCATGGCAAAATATTCGATATTCTAACATGAAATGACACCAAGACGCCCGCCAGACAAGCAAAAAGGCCGCTGTCGCGGCCTTTTTGCCAAGCACCCGGCATCGCTCAGCGCGCGCCGATCTGCAGCTTTTTCTCCAGACGGGAAATCCCCCACGCCATCAACATCGTCAATGCCAGATAGATGAAGGAAATGGTCAGGTACGGCTCCCAGTAGCGCGAGTACACACCGGCCACGGTCCGCGCGGCGAAGGCCAGTTCAGCCAGGCCAATCGCCGACACCAGCGAGCTGTCTTTCAGCAGCATGATCGCCTCGTTGCCCAGCGGCGGCAGCATGCGGCGGAACGCCTGCGGCACGATCACGAACTTCATGGTCTGACCGTAGGAGAGCCCCAGCGAGCGCGCGGCCTCCATCTGCCCCTTGTCGATGGACTGGATGCCGGCACGGAAGATCTCGGTGATGTAGGCACCGGCGTTCAGCGTCAGCGCCAGCAGGCCGGAAATGAAGGCACCGTAATTCTGGCGGATGTCGCGGGCGATATCGCCATTGATCACCAGGCCGTCCACCGGATGGATCAGCAGCGGCATCAGCGCAAAGTGCACCAGCAGGATTTGTACGAACAAGGGCGTGCCGCGAAAAAAGGTCACGTAGGCGCCAGCAGGCATGCGCACCAGGTAACGCACCAGATAACGGCTCAGGCCGTGCGGCGCATCCGCCAGCCGCGCCATGCCCATGAACAGGCCGATCAGGGTGCCGAACACCACCGCCACCAGCGTAATGATGATCGTCATTTGCACGCCTTCCACGAACAGTGGCGCGTAGTCGGCGATCATTCCCCAGCGAAAATCCATATTGCTTCCCCCTGCAAAAAAACCGGGCCGGCTCGAGGCGGGCCCGGTTCTTCATGCAGCTAATTGATTACTTGGTGCCAAAATACTCGTTGAAGATCTGGTCGTAGGTGCCGTCAGCCTTGATCGCCTTGATACCGGCGTTGACCTTGTCCAGCAGCTCCTGATTGCCCTTCTTCACCGCGAAGCCATAATACTCCGGCGCGAAGCTCTGCAGGTCTTCCACCGTGGTCATGCCGTGCTGCGGGTTGTTCTTCACATAGTTGATCACCACGCCGTTGTCACCCACCGCCGCGTCAACGCCACCGGTTTCCAGCTCTTTCAGCGCCAGCGGCATGCTCTCGAAACGCTTGATGCTGGAGCTGGTCTTGCCCAGCAGTTTCTGCACCACTTCGTCGCCGGTGGTGCCGGTCTGTACCGCCACCTTCTTGTTCTTCAGATCCTGGAAGGTCTTCACGTCGGTGACGCCCTTGCCGACTGCGATCAGCTGGCGTGCCTCAAAGTATGGCTCGGAGAAATCCATGCTCTGCTTGCGCTCGTCGGTGATGGTGATCGCCGAAGACAGGATGTCGCGGTCGCCCTGCCCCAGGGTGGCGAACATGCCTTCCCACGGCGTATTGACGAACTTGACCTTGAAACCACCCTTGTCCGCCACCGCGCTCAACACCTCGATGTCGAAGCCGACGATCTGGCTCTGGTCATTCTGGAACTCGAATGGTGCATAGCTGGCATCGGTGCCCACCACGTACTCGGCCACCTGCGCCACGGCCGGCGCCGCATCACTGGCTGCCGATGCCGCCGGTTCTTCCGCCTTCTTGCCGCAACCTGCCACGGCAAAAACCGACAACAACATCCCCGCCAGCAGCGTTCTTCTCGTGTTCTTCATACTTGTAATCTCCGTCGATTCTCGTATTGACCGTTCGTGCCCGAAACGGCGCGCGTGCTAATATAACAAGCCCGTTACGGTGCCACAACGCACCGCAGCCGGATATTTATACCTACATTATTTAGCCAACGACATTACCGACCATGCCATTGTCCCGTTTTTGCGCTGCAGCACTTGGCGCCCTCATTCTGAGCTGCGCCGGCAACAGCTTCGCCACCGGTGAAGACGCCCCGCTGCCGGGCGACTTCCAGCCGCCACGCCAAAGCAAAGCCGCCAGCAAGACCGCACCCGCCAGCGGCGGCAGTAATAAAGCAAATGACGTACCAGCGCGCAATATTCAGCCCGCAACAGCGACCACCACCCAAGATAAAACCAGCAGCCCGCGACAACAGCCGCGCCACGAGCAGGCGGAAACGCGCCGCAGCAAGCGCAGCCATAGCCAGCCGGCCGCCCGGAAATCGTCTCGCCAGCTGAAGCAGGCGGCCACGACGCAACGCGCCGGCAAGGCACGCCAGCAGCTGCGCAACGGTAAGCAGAGCGTGCGCGGCAACAAGGCGGCGCGTGTCGGCAAAAAAGCCGCAGTTCGCCAGCGCGCGGTGGGCAAGCGCGCCAAAAACGGCAAAGTGGTCAGCAGCCGCAAGGCTGGCGCCGGCCAGCGCAGCCTCGCCGCCCACAAGCGCCAGAAGGCGGCAGCGAACACCGCCAAGCGCAGCGCCCACGCAAAGACCACGGCCAAGGCCAGCCGTACCGGCAGCAAGCAAACCCTCAAGCAGCGCAAGACACGCAAAGCCGCGCTGAACGCCAGCGGCAAGCGCAGCAGCGTTGCCCAAGCCAAGCGCAAGACCAGCGCCAAGGCCCGCCGCCACCCGCAGCCGCGGCGCCAGGCGCACTAAGAAGCTGTTCACGATCTGCTGCAACTGATCTCACAGGGCGATACAGCGTTGAAAACGGCTTCGGAATGCTTGTTTATCTCTAGTTAAACGCCGCTTCCTCAGCCGTTTTCGCCTTGTCTCGCTCTAGCTCGCGAGATCGTGAATACGTTCTAAGCCGCGCGTCCGGCAACGCCAAATAAACGGCCCGCCAACAGGCGGGCCGTTTTCATGTCAATTTGGCCATTCCAGCTTGCCGCCCCGCCCTGACCGCAGCACGCCGCGCGCTCAACGCACCTGCTGCACGAAGTCGCCGAACGCCGCCACCAGCCGGTCGACATCGGCCGCGGTGGTGTCCGGGCACACCAGGATCATGTTGTGGAATGGCGTGATCAGCAGGCCGCGGTTGAGCAGGAACAGGTGCACGATATGCTCCAGCTCGCTGTCGAGGATCTTGTCGGCCTCGCTGCCGTTGACGGGCGGCGTGGCGGTGAACTGGAACTCGGTGCGCGCGCCGATCTGCGTCACGCACCACGGCAGCTCATGCTGCGCGATGACGCCACGCAGCCCTGCGGCCAACCTTTCCGCCAGCCCGAACATGTACTGGTAGGCGCCGTCGGTCATCACCTCGGCCAGATTGGCGCGCATCGCCGCCATCGCCAGCAGGTTGGCGGTGAGCGTGGTGCCGATGCCGCTGTGCCCCGGTGGCGCATTGCGCTTGGCTTCTTCGGCGCGGCGCGCGGTCTCGGCGCTGAAACCGTACACCGCGCACGGCACACCGCCAGCCACCGGCTTGCCGACCACCAGCAGGTCCGGCTGCAAGCCATGGGCGCGCGTGTAACCGCCGGGGCCGCTGCTGATGGTGTGGGTTTCGTCGATCAGCAGCAAGGTGCCGTAGCGCTGGCACAGCGCCTGCGCCGCCTGCCAGAAGCCCGGCTGCGGCAGCACCATGCCGATATTGGTCATCGCCGGCTCGGCCAGCAGGCAGGCCACCTCGCCATCCTGCAGCGCGGCTTCCAGCGCCGCCAGGTCGTTGAATTCCACGCTGCGGGTGTGTTGGGTGATGTCGTACACCTGGCCCAGCAGGCTGTCGCGGGTTTGCGGCTGGCCGTCCACCAGATCGACAAACACATCATCCACCGTGCCGTGGTAGCAGCCATTAAAGATCAGCACCTTGCTGCGCTGGGTGATCGCCCGCGCCCAGCGGATGGCAAAGCGGTTGGCGTCCGACGCCGACAGCGCAAACTGCCAGTACGGCAGGCCGAAGCGGCGCGCCAGCTCCGCTGCCACCCACACGCCATCCTCGCTGGGCAGCATCGCGGTGTAGCCGCGTTGCGCCTGGCGGGCGATGGCCTCGGCCACCGGCCTGGGGCTGTGGCCGAACATGGCGCCGGTGTCGCCGAGGCAGAAATCCACGTAGTCGTGGCCGTCCACATCGGTGAAGCGCGCGCCCTGCGCCGCCGCCACGTACAGCGAGAACGGCGTCGACCAGTCGTTCATCCAGTGCAGCGGCACGCCAAACAGCAGGTGGCCGGCGGCTTGCGACGACAGCTCGCGCGAACGCGGCATGCGGGCGATAAAAGCATTGCGCTCGGCGACCTGCAGCGCCTGCGCCTTGTCCCAGTTGATGCCATGACGAGTGGCCATGGGGTCTCCTTCGTAGTGTCTTGATTTGGTTTGCGGCCAACGTTGGCCGCAAGCCGTGAATTCATCCGGTGCCGCGCGGAGCCGCGGTTGACGATCTCGCGAGCCAGCGCGAGACAAGGCGAAAACCAAGGGCGGCGACGCTGAGCAGTCGCCAATGCGCCCGCCCATCTCACCTGGCGCCGCCGCGCCGCAAATCGTCAGCAAGCGCTTATACGTGCAGCTGCAGGTGCTCGCGCTCCCAGGCGGTGATGGCACGGTTGAAGGTCTCGAACTCCTTCTCCTTCACCGCGCAGAACGCCTGCACGAACTCCTCGCCCAGGATCGCCGCCAGCTCCGGGCAGTCCTGCATCAGCTCCACCGCGTCTTCCAGGCTGCGCGGTAGCTCGTAGTCCAGGTTGTAGGCGCTGTCGTTCATCGGCGCCGACGGTTCGATCCGGTTCACCATGCCCAGGTAGCCGCAGGCCAGCGTCGCCGCCATCGCCAGATACGGATTCACGTCCACGCCGGGCACGCGGTTTTCCACCCGCCGCGCCACCGCGCCGGACGGCGGAATACGGATGCCGCAGGTGCGGTTGTCGTAGCCCCAGCGCACATTGATCGGTGCGGCGGTGTGGCGGCTCAGGCGGCGGTAGCTGTTCACATACGGCGCGAACATCGGCATCGCCCGCGGCAGGTAGCGCTGCATGCCGCCGATGTGGTGAAAGAACAGCTCACTGGCGCTGCCATCGGCATTCGAGAAGATGTTGTCGCCGCTGTCGCAGTCCACGATGCTCTGGTGGATGTGCATCGCGCTGCCCGGCTCGCCTTCCATCGGCTTGGCCATAAAGGTGGCGAAGATATTGTGACGGTAGGCGGTTTCGCGCACCGCGCGCTTGAACAGGAACACCTGGTCGGCCAGCGCCATCGCGTCGCCATGGCTGAAGTTGATCTCCATCTGGCAGGCGCCGACCTCGTGGATCAGCGTTTCCACCTTCAGCTGCGCCGCCTCGCAGAACGCCGACAGCTCCTGGAAGAAGGGGTCGAAATCGTTGACCGCGTCGATGGAGAACGACTGCCGTCCCACCTCGGAGCGGCCAGCGCGACCGGACGGCGGCCGCAACGGCTCGTGCGGATTGGTGTTCTGGCGGATCAGGTAAAACTCCATCTCCGGCGCCACCACCGGCCGCCAGCCTCGCGCCTCGTACAGTTGCAGCACCTTGCGCAGTACCGCGCGCGGCGAGATGCCGACCGGCGTGCCGTCGAAATCCTCGCAATCGTGGATCACCACCGCCACCGGCTCGATCGCCCACGGCACCAGACGGATGGTGGCGGGATCGGGACGGCACACCATGTCCGGATCGTTGGCGCCGGCAAAGCGCTCGAACTCGGCGAATTCGCCGTTGACGGTGATGGTCAGCACCGCCTTCGACATTTTCATGGTGTCTTCGGCCAGAAACAGCCCCTTGGGCACGATCTTGCCGCGCGCCATGCCGGTCATGTCCGGTATCACGCACTCCACTTCGTGAATGTTGTGCTCGCGTATAAACGCGGCCAGTTGCTCGTTCATCGTCGTTCTCCTGCGGACTGTCTCGATTATTTGTAGCCTGTCGCCCACCGTTTTTGCCCGGTTCGCTCATCGCCGTGACGGCTCGGAACGCCGCAGCAAAACGCAGGTCATGCCGTGCATCGTAGATTTGATCAAATATCCATGTCAACATTTGATCAAATATTTGCAATGACCACAAAAAAGGCCGCCCCCTTGCGGCCAACCTTGCGCCACGACGACGACCACAACATGCGCGACCCGACCACAGGCACACGTCACCAGCCGGCACCGCCACCCCAGCAACCGGCGGTCATCACCACCACGCAGGCCATCGCACCGCCCTGCCCGCGCCCAGCCCACAGCAGGCTTCTGCTATGCTTGCCGCCAATTTGTCCTGACTGCGCACCATGAAAACCAGCACCGCCTCCACCCTGCAAGACGAGACCTACGACACGCTGCGCCACTGGCTGATGCTGGGACGCTGGCTGCCGGGCGAGCGGCTGAAGATCCGCCAGCTGGCCGAGGAACTGGGCGTCAGCCAGATGCCGGTGCGCGCCGCGCTGCAAAGGTTGGCCGCAGAAAAGGCGCTGCTGAACATCCCCAACTGCGGCGTGCAGGTGCCGCAGCTGACGGAGACGCAGTTCGACGACATCCTGGAAAACCGCATCCTGCTGGAAGGCGAAGCCGCCTTCCGCGGCGCACAAAGGTTGGCCGCAGCAGAGCGCAACGAACTGCTGCAGCTGTGCCGCGCCATGGACGACGCAATCGCCGCGGACGACATCAAGGGCTATCTCGACGCCAACGAGCTGTTCCACCTGCAGCTGTACCGCGCCAGCGGCTCGCCGCTGCTGCTGTCGCTGATCGAGACCGTGTGGCTGCACGTCGGCCCGATCTCCAACCAGCTGCATCAGGACCTGGCGGTGTGGAAGACCATGAACGACGCCCACCACGCGCTGCTGGACGCGCTGCAGGCCGGCGACGCCAACGCGGTGCGCCGCGCCATCGAACAGGATTTGCGCACCGCCGGCAGCTACCTGCGCCTCAGCTGCCGCCCCGGCTGATTGCCGCGTTTTGCCGTGGCCGGCGACGCCTGTTGCGCCAAATCAAGCCGGCCGGCCAGCCCTCCTTGTCGTTTGCGCCAACGGGCACTATACCGGGGGTGAGCAGCCACCTCGGCCGCCCTAAGCATCTGATTATCCAAGGAGAGTACGATGAGCCTGCTTCCTTCCCGCAGCACCCTGTTTGACGATCTGTTCCGCGACTTCAGCGGCCACGGCTTCTTCATCAAGCCCCTACACGGCGATGCGCTGCCATCGCAGATCAAGCTCGACGTCAAGGAAACCGACACCGGTTTCACCGTGCTGGCCGAGCTGCCCGGCGTGTCCAAGGACGACATCCACGTCGAGATCGAGGGCGCCCAGCTCACCATCAAGGCCGAAGTGAAACAGTTCGACAAGCAAAGCAAGGACGAGCAGAACCTGCGCAGCGAACGCTACTACGGCATGGTGTCGCGCAGCCTGCAGCTGCCATCCGACCTGGACCGTGACGGCGCCAGCGCCAAGTACGAAAACGGCGTGCTGACGCTGACACTGCCGAAGAAGCACAGCAGCGGCAACGGCAAACGCCTGATCGTGGAATAGCTAGCTGCGACCCACAGCAAGCCCGGCCCCGGCGGCCGGGCTTTTTCATGCTGGTAGCTGGAGAACAACAGCCAAGGTTGGCCGCAGGTGGTTGACATCAGGCGTGAGCAGTGGGTGACCTGGAGATGGGCAGAGCAGCCATACAGGCTGCGCGTGCAATCACGCCCATAGCAGCCTGCCAAGCTGAGAGAGGAGTGTCCGCTACCGACCCGATCCGGACATTTGTCTCATTGAGGTGTCAGCGACAGGAAAGTGATGCGCAGCAGTCATTCAAGACGCGGATCAGGTGACACCTGCTCGGGCAGAGCTGACGTACGAGCGACCGATGAAAATGGCCGCTTTCCTCATGAAAGCGGCCATAAATGTATCTAGTAAACGCGGGGCTATTCACTTATATCTCAATCGTTCTACTAGGCCGTCTAGGCGGTCTGTCTGCTCCTTCACCTCCTTAAGGGTTGAATAACCCTGCTCCACGAGCCCTATCATGCTAATAATCATCCAAGCCACCCACTGGCTAAATTGCGTCACTTCTTGCACGGAGGTATGTTGGTGTGAACCGTGGTGAACGGCCTTAGACCGTAGTTTATAAAGGTGAGCAATCTGTTTCTTGAGTGCACTGTACTCAGATGGCTGTATAAATTGAAAGCCACCGAACACCAATATGCTTGCAAGGCCCGAGGAAACAGCATGTGTGATCTCTTCTTGTTCGAAGGAGAAGAATGCTTCAACGCAACTCCAATACTTAACTAGCTGCATAACCAGCACTGGGTCACGGTGCGCATCCGAATACCAATAGACAGCCCTAGCGATAGCTTCTTCTAGCTGTGTTTTATCTTTTGACTGCAGGATGGAAAACGCCCGATAAATCATCCGGATCATATCGGTTTCGTTTTCGTTTTCAAGAGCCTTATTGACAGGAAACAGCTGACCACCACATAGCGATGAGTAATGTGTTGTAAGACTCAGCTCACGCTCTTGCCATGAAAACCAGACAGATTGCCCAACTGTCCCTTCCGATGACATGACGATGCCCATTCGGAAGCCGCTTGCGCCTAACTCGTACATGGATGCCGCTGTAATGGCTAGCACCCCCACCGTCAAATTTGCCTGTTCCGAAAATTTTTTTCGTGAAACTATAGGCGTACCATTTGCGGAACCTTTTAACCACAAGTAGTTCTTGCTGAACTCGAGAAGTTGAGTAATGTTTGCATGACCATGTTCCACCTCGGCAGAATCAAGAGTATCCGTCGAAAAATGTAAAACTGTCATCTTTCCAAGTGGAAATGAGTCTGCACCGTCTAGTTTCATGCCAAACAAGGGAGCGAGAAACGTGTGAACGTCAACTTCTTGATCAATAAGCTCAGCAATAGCCTGAACAATTTCATCAGCACATACGGGCTCTTGACCCTCTGACAACCATTTCTCAACAACTCTTTTCCATGCCGTCCAGATGTCAGAGAACTCTGCCAAGCCACTGAAGAAATTGGTTCTATCCAGGACATCAACCACTTTACAAAAATGTTCGTAACCGGATTCCGTCAAATAGATGACTCTATCTCCTTGCAAGCGTAGCTTACGGGCGAAATAATTTTTTTCAGGGATGTCTTTTATTGATGTTGGAATGAGCAGAGAATTTTTGCTAAACAGTCTCGTCACTGAATGCAGGAGAGTTCGACTATCTTTTTTCGATAGGGTGGTCATTTGATCATATCCATTTTTACTAACTGAATCGCCACGAATTTTCTAGAAACTTGAAGGTAGCTTTCGGAGGTGAAGTAGACATTTTTATTCAGGTGCTTGTTGTCCGTATTGGCCGAGTTGTGTGCATTGGCTGTCAGGCTGGTTTCAAAGCACAACAGTCATTCAGAGAGCTGCTTCGCAGTAAGGGCAGCCGTCCGCTTCTGGCCGACAGCAGCCATGCTAGCACATAGGCATGGCCAGCTGCTTTGTCCAACCAGCCACCCGAAACACCCCCGCCTTCACCCCACCTCCGTTAAGCGCGCTGTCGTACAGACTCTGCCCCGCGATGGGCGCACGGTTGCCACAGCGGATGGGGCTGCGCATACGAAACCCGTCCTGCGATAGCAACGTATGATCTGGAGATGGTAATGAACTATGAAGAGCGCGATACCTACGGCATTTACAAGAACAAAGTGAGCGGCGAACTCAATAATCCGCAAGGCCCCGGCCCGCAGCTGATGGGCGCCGACACCCTGTCCGGCAACGACGTATTCAACAAGAACGGCGATGACCTTGGCGACATCAAGGAAATCATGCTCGACATGCGCAGCGGCCGCGTCTGCTACGCGGTGCTGGCCTTTGGCGGCTTTCTGGGTATGGGCGAGAAGCTGTTCGCCGTGCCATGGAGTGCGCTGACCCTCGACACGGAGAACAAGCGCTTCGTGCTGGACGTCGCCAAGGATCGTCTGGACAAGGCCCCCGGCTTTGACAAGGACAACTGGCCGGACATGGCGGACGCCGCCTGGGCCAAGAAAATCGACGCCTACTACGGCACCTCGGCCGCCCTCAGCGAGCCTTACGTTTGATTCACCCCACCGCCGGCTGCGTCATGGCCTCTCCCGCCGGCACCGGCAAGCAACAAGGTTGGCCGCAAGCAGGTTCCCGCTTGCGGCCAACTTTTTCACGCTTGATGCGGCTACACCGGCAGGCGGCTGCCGGCCTTCACCTCGCGCAGTGCCAAGCTGGAGTGGATAGACGCCACCCCCGGCATCTGCCGCAGCACGTTCTCGACAAAATCGCTGTAGGCGTCCAGCGACGTGGCCACCACCTGCAGCAGGTAGTCGGCGTCGCCGGTGATTTTGTGACAGGACAGCACCTGCGGCTGCACACACATCGCCGCCTCGAACGCGTTCGGCTCGTTGCCGCCGTGCGCGCTGAAGCGGATCTGCACGAAAGCCAACACGTCCAGCCCCAGCTTGCGTCGGTCGAGATTGGCCTGGTAGTCCTTGATATAGCCGTCGTCTTCCAGCCGTTTCAGCCGCCGCCAGCACGGTGTCACGCTCAGCGACAGCTGCTCTGCCAGCTTGGGGTTGGACAGCGTGCCGTCCTGCTGCAACAGGCGCAGAATAGTCTGGTCTGCGGCATCAAGTTCATTTTTTGGTTTGTTCGCACTCATTTTTGCCACCGAGATAGTCTGTTCTTATCGCAGGATAGCGAATGGCAGGCGCTTAAAGCAAAGTAAATCCCGAACCGCCGCCACATACTGATTGCCGTCACCTTCCTCTGTACGGCACCACGTCATGCTTACCATCTACAGCAATGCCCATCGTCTGCACCACGCCACCGAACTCAAGGACGGCGTCCTGAAGCCCTGTTTCGAGATGCCGAGCCGCGCCGACACCATTCTGGCGCGGGTGCAGGCCGTTGGCCTCGGAGAGGTCATCGCGCCGCGTGAATTCGGCAGCGCCAGTTATGCCCGCGTGCACAGCGAGCGCTATGTGCGTTTTCTGGAGCAGGCCTGGAGCGAATGGCAGGCGCTGGGTCGTCAGCACGACGCGCTGCCGCTGATCTGGCCGGTGCGCGATCTGCGCAGCGATATCGAGCCGCAGCATATCGACGGCAAGCTGGGCTTTTACGCGATGGATGCCGGCGTGGCGATTACCGCCGGCACCTGGCAGGCGGTCAAGACCAGCGCCGACCTGGCGCTGACCGGCATGGCGGCGCTGGCGCAGGGCGAATACAGCGCCTTTGCGCTGTGCCGCCCGCCCGGCCACCACGCCGCCGCCGAGTACATGGGCGGCTACTGCTATCTCAACAATGCCGCCATCGCCGCGCAGGCCTGCCTCGACGGCGGCGCCCGTCGCGTGGCGGTGCTGGATGTCGACTACCACCACGGCAACGGCACGCAGAGCATTTTTTACAACCGCGCCGACGTGATGTTCACCTCGCTGCACGGCGACCCGCGCCACTCCTACCCCTACTTCCTCGGCCATCGGGACGAAACCGGCGCCGGCGCCGGGCTGGGCTTCAATCACAACTACCCGCTGCCGCACGGCACCGGCTGGGACGGCTACGGCGCGGCACTTGCCCACGCCTGCGACGCCATCGCCGCCTACGCCCCGGACGCGGTGGTGATCTCGCTGGGGGTAGACACCTTCAAGGACGACCCGATCAGCCACTTCCGGCTGGAAAGCGAAGACTTCCTCAAGATCGGCCAGACCATCGCCGGCATCGGCCGCCCGACCCTGTTCGTGATGGAAGGCGGTTACATGGTCGACGACATCGGCGTCAACGCGGTGAATGTGCTGCGCGGCTTCGAGGGCCAGCGCTGATACGGCCAGCAAGGGCGACAGCCGAGCCTGACAGCCGGCTGGCCGCCGCTCGGCCCCACGTTTTGCAATAAAGCGTTCCACCCAGCACCCGGTGCAGGAAAAAACACTACGCATAGACGCAGCCTGCCCCCGGCATCACGGCAACCCCGATCTACATTCAGGAAAACACATGAGAAACTTTGCGAAACTGAGTCTGTTTGCCGCTGCGGCACTGTCCCTCACCGCCTGCGGCAAGCAGGAGACGGCCGTCAGCGCGCCGGACAATGCCGCCGCTGCCGGCATCGAGACCATCAAGATCGGCCAGGTGTCGCCGCTGACCGGCCCGATCTCGCACCTGGGCAAGGATGTCGAATTCGGCGCCAAGCTGGCGATTGAAGACCTCAATGCCGAAGGCGTGGAGATCGGCGGCAAGAAGGTGCGCTTCGAGCTGGTATCCGAGGACGATCAGGGCGACCCCAAGATCGGCACCCAGGTGGCGCAGCGCCTGATCGACGCCGGCGTGGTCGGGGTGGTCGGGCACCTGAATTCCGGCACCACCATCCCGGCCTCGCGCATCTATGCCGATGCCGGCATCCCGCAGATCTCGCCCTCCGCCACCAACCCCGATTACACCCGGCAAGGCTACAAGACCACCTTCCGCATGATCGCCAATGATGTGCAGCAAGGCACGGCGCTGGGGCAGTTCGCCATCGACACGCTGAAGGCAAAAACGGTGGCGGTGGTCGACGACCGCACCGCCTATGGCCAGGGTCTGGCCGACGAATTCGCCAAGGCCGTCACCGCCAAAGGCGGCACGGTGGTGAAGCGGGAGTTCACCACCAACACCGCCACCGACTTCAACGCCATCCTGACCGCGATCAAGGGCGCCCAGCCGGATGTGGTGTTCTACGGCGGCATGGACGCCCAGGCCGGCCCGATGGCGAAACAGATGAAGCGGCTGGGGATCAAGGCCAAGCTGATGGGCGGCGACAGCATGCAGACCCCGGAATTCATCAAACTGGCGGGCGACGCCGCCGAAAGCCTGTATGCCTCCGCCTGCGGCCTGCCGCGCGACAAGATGCCGGGCTTTGCCGCCTTCAACACCAAGTTCCAGAGCAAGTTCAACACCGAGATCCAGGTGTTCTCGCCGTATGAATACGACGCCGTGCGCGTGCTGGTCGACGCGATGCAGCGCGCCGGCTCCAGCGACCCGAAGCAGTACCTGGCCGAAGTCGGCAAAACCAACTACACCGGTGTCACCGGCAAGGTGTCGTTTGACGCCAAAGGTGACATCAACAACGGTGCGGTCACGGTTTACCAGGTCAAGAACGGCAAGTGGCAGGTGGTATCCACCGTGGGCGGCGCCTGAGCTGACACCAGGAGTCGGCAGGCAACAAGCCGTGCAACCAGATTGATTTCCTCTGAAAGAAGTACTTTAGCCAGCCTCGCGCTGGCTTTTTTTTTGCGCGCGCGAGGCTGGCTGCGGCCAAGGTTGGCCGCAAAAAAACCGCCAGCTTGTCAGGCTGGCGGTTTTGTTTTGACGGCGTGACCTCGCCTACTGGCAACCATCCGGCGTGCACAGCGGCGCGTCGGCCTCTGCCGTACCGACAGCCCCGGCCAGCAAGTCTTGCAGATAGCCGGCAAACGCCTGCGGCTTGCCCAAGTACGGCGACAGCTCCAGTCGCTGCAGCTGGCCGTTCAATTCCAGCAACAGCGACGGGAAGCCGCGCAGGCCGTGTGTGGCCATGTCGCGGTGGCTGCGGCCAACGTGGGTGGCAAATTCGCCCTGCTGGCGCTGGTATTCGGCGGCGAAGGCGGCGCCATCCAGCCCCAGTTCCACCGCCAGTTGCTGCAGCACCGGTAGATCGGCGATGCGCTGCCCGTCCACATAATGCGCCTGCTGCAGGCGGTGCAGCATGGTCAGCCCGTCCACGCCCAGCGCCTGGGCGGCGAGGATGGCCAGCGTCGGCGGCGTGCTGTCGAACACCGCGCCGCTATCCAGCAGCAGGCCGTTGAAGTAGGCATCGCCAAACGGCTGGCCGGTCAGCTGCTGGATGCGCTGATCGTGACCCATCACGTACTGGCGCAATTGCGACGTGACCGGCTGGCGATTGGGGCCACTCATCATCGCCCCGGCGTGCAGCGCGATGGCGAGGCCGGCAACGTTGGCCGCGGCGGCCAGCAATGGCGCGGCGCCGTAGCACCAGCCGCACAGCGGGTCGTAGTAGTAATGCAGGGTGGCGTTTACCATTTCATTTCACCTTTGTTCACCTTGGCGCCGATGTCCAGCGCCAGCCCCATGCCGGCCTGCGGGTAGGCGCGTTGCATGGCGGCAATCAGTTCGGCGGCATTGCCCGCCTTGCCCGCCTCGCGGTCAAAACGCTGCAGGTAGTGGCGAGTGTAGTCGATGGCCGTGCTATCCAGCTTGCTGCCGGCGGCCATGTGGCCCGGTACCACGACGGCGGGCTTCAGCGCGGCCATCTCGTCCAGCTGCGCCAGCCAGGCCTGACGCTCGGCCGGCTGCTGGGTGTCGGCGGTCCACACGTGCAGGCCGCTGAACAGCGCCACGTTGCCGGCGATGGCGCGCAGCGACGGAATCCACACATACGGGCGGTGCGCCAGCACGCCACGGGTGCCACGCAATTCGATCTTTTCACCGTCCACGCTCAGGGTGTCTGTTTTCAAGGCGGCGGGCACGATGGGCTGCTGCGGTGCATTGGCGCCCATCTTCGGCCCCCAGAACGCCAGCTTGCCGGCCAGCTTGGCCTGGATCTTGCCGGCCACCGCCGGGGTGGCCACCACTTGCGCCTGCGGGAACAGCTGCTTCAGCACCTCGGCGCCGAAGTAGTAGTCCGGGTCGGCGTTGCTGATCAGGATGGTCTTCAGCGTCTTGCCGCTGTCCAGCACGTTGGCCGCAATGCGGTAGCCGTCGGCGCGGGTGAAGCCGCTGTCGATCACCATCGCCTCGTGCTCGCCGCTGACCACCACGGCATTGGCGTGAAAACTGCCTTCGCCGGCGTTGTACACCTTCAGTTGCAGCGGCTGGGCGGCGTGGGCGGCGGTGGCGCTCAAGGCAAGGGAGGCGGCAATCAGGGTGGTGCGAAACATGGGGTGTCCTTTCATGGCGGCCAGTGCCGCGGGTTGATGGACGTCACTATAGTTTCTCTATCCGCGCAGATAAACGCGATAATATGCGCATATTTGTTGCATAAATCGAGCAGACAACATGGACAGAGTCACCGCGATGCGGGTATTCGCCGACGTCGCCGCCAGCGGCAGCTTCAGTGCCAGTGCCGAGCGGCTGGAGATGTCACGCGCGATGGTCACCCGCTACGTGGCCGAGATGGAGCAATGGCTGGGCGCGCGGCTGCTGCAACGCACTACCCGCCGAGTCACGCTGACCGATGCCGGCGAGCAGGCCTTGCGCCGCTGCCAGCAGATGCTGGCACTGGTGGCAGAGGTGGAAGACGAAGTGGAGCCGGCAGACGGTACCTTGCGCGGCCAGCTGCGCCTCACCAGCAGCATGTCGTTCGGCCATGCGCACCTGGCGGCTGGACTGGCCGCCTTTCTGGCACAGCATCCGCAATTAAAGATCGACCTGAACGTCGGCGATGCCACCTTGAACCTGGTGGAAGCGCGCATCGATCTGGCGATCCGCATCAGCAGCGAGCCGGACCCGGCACTGATCTCCCGCCCGCTGGCGATATGCGACTCGGTGCTGGTCGCCAGCCCGGCCTATCTGGCGGCCGCCGGCACGCCGCGAACCCCGGCCGAGCTGGCCGGTCACCGCTGCCTTGGCCACAGCAACGTTGGCCGCAGCAGCTGGCGCTTCCTGCGTGGTGAAACAGAGGAAACGGTGAATGTCACCACCCGCTTCACCGCCAACGACGCCACCGTGCTGCTGCACGCGGCGCTGGCCGACGGCGGCATCAGCCTGCAGCCAACCTATCTCGCCAACCCCTGGCTGCAGCGCGGCGAGCTGCTGGCGGTGCTGCCGGCGTGGCAGCCACCGCCGATGACCATCTACGCGCTGTACCCGTCGCGTCGCCACCTGTCGCCGGCGGTACGTGCGCTGCTGGATTTTCTGGTGGCACGCTTCGCCACGCTGCGCTGGTAGCCGCGCGCGGCCGGCGTCGCCGCGCTGGCCAGCTTGCCGCGCACTGCACCAAAGGGCACCGCGCGCGGTCATGCATGATCCAAGCACGCACCGCGCCTAGTTGCCGGCCGCATCGGCGGCGTAGGCGATGCCGTTCGGCCCCGCCTGCACCGCGTGGCTGGCGATCACCTGCTGCTGCGCGACATCGATCACCGAGAAGCTGGCGGCACCCATATTACTGACGAACACATGGCGGCCGTCAGCGCTGACCACCACGCCATGCGCGCCGGCGGCGGTGCGCAGCGTGGCCGTCACCTGCCCGCGTCCGGTATCGATCACCGACACCCGCTCGTCCGGCTGCGCCGCACTGCCCTGATTGGCGACGTACAGCAACTTGCCGTCCGGGGTGGCAAACAGCTGCACCGGCGTATTGCCGACCGCGATCTTGTCCAGCAGCTGCCGCCGCGTCACGTCGATCACGGCGACCTTGTTCTCGCCGCTGAGCGACACATAGCTGTGACGACCGTCGGGCAGGAAGGCCACCTGCACCGGCGCGCGGCCGACCGCGATCTGCGCCACCTCGCGCAGGCTGGCGACATCGATCACCGACACGCTGTTGCCCTTCATGTTGGCGACGTAGATCTGCTGCCCGTCCGGGCTGAGGCGCAGGCCGTGCGGATAGGCGCCGGTTGCGATGCGCGCCCGCAGGGTGCGGCTGGCAAGATCGAATACCTGCAGCACGTTGTTGGCGGCATCGCTGACAAAGGCCAGCTGGCCGCTGCGGTCGGTAATCACGTGCGCCGGATGGCCGGCCACCGCCAGGCTGAACGCCGGGGCGGCGGTGTCGGCCACATCGAACACCAGCAGGCGGCCGTCGTCGGCGCCGTTGCCATGGTGGCCGGCGTGCACGCTGACGCCCACCACCAGCAGCCGCTTGCCGTCCGGCGTCAGTTGCAGGTTGTGTGGCGCGATGTCGAGTTTGACGTGGCTGGCGGCGCCATCCGCCAGCCGTACCCGGCTGATCGACGCCGCCTGTTCGTTGGCGGTAAACACCGTGCCGCCTGGCGCGGCCAGCGCGCTGCCGCCGACCGTGAGCCACGCCGCCAGCAGGCCGTACTTCAAAATGCGATGCATGATGCACTCCCCTAGAATTGCCGCCGCGCGGCGAGCAGATTAGCCCCGCGCGGCACGGCCATCACCGGACAAAGGTGCCGGCGCCGGATACTGTCAGGCAGGCTATGCCGCGGACAGGCTATGCCGCGGACAGGCGCGGCGACTTGATCTGGGGCAGGCGATCACGCCAAGGCGGCGGGAAGCGCGCCAGGGCGGCAGCTTGTCCGCCCGCCACGGGATGGCGCGCGCTGGCCGCCTCCCCGCTCAACCCACTTGTGCCTGGCCCGCGTCGTCCCACGGTTCAAACGGGTCCGCCAGGCCGGCCCAGCTTTGCGCGCCGGCGGCCAGTTCGGCGTCGCTG
This sequence comes from Vogesella sp. AC12, assembly GCF_024437575.1. Lineage (NCBI taxonomy): Bacteria > Pseudomonadati > Pseudomonadota > Betaproteobacteria > Neisseriales > Chromobacteriaceae > Vogesella > Vogesella sp. AC12. The sequence continues at coordinate 263,770 of NZ_JANFNU010000001.1, read as the reverse complement.
AGCAGGCAGGCATCGAAGGCTGCCGTCAGCGCCGCCACGTCCATGTCGATGCCGATCAGCACCAGTTCCTGCTGGCGGTCGCCCCACGGCTCCTGCCAGCGGCTGGCGATCAGCGCGCGGCTTTCCGCGTCGTCCGGCCAGTCGTCGCGATCGACCGCGTCCCACCACAACCCGCCCAGGCCATGGCGCGACATGGCGCCGGCCTGCGACCAGCTGCCGACCAGCAGCGGCCGCGTCGCCAGCCAGAAGTGGCCCTTGGAGCGCACCACGCCCGGCCACGCTTGCTGCAGCCAGTGGTAGAGGCGCTGCGGATGAAACGGCTGGCGCGCACGGTAGACAAAGCTGCCGATGCCGTAGGCCTCGGTTTCCGGCACGTGCTCGCCGCGCAACTCCTGCAGCCAACCCGGCGCCTCGGCGGCGGCGTCAAAATCGAACAGCCCGGTATCCAGTACCGCCGCCAGCGGCACGCGGCCGAAGTGGCTGCTGACGATGCGCGCGCGTGGGTTAAGCGTGGCCAGGATGGCCTGCAGGTGGCGGATGTCGGCGGCGCTCATCAGGTCGGTCTTGTTGAGCACGATCACGTCGCAGAACTCCACCTGCTCCACCAGCAGGTCCACCACCGTGCGCTCGTCGTCCGCGCCGGCCTGCTCGCCGCGCTGCGCCAGGCTGTCGCGCGAGCCGTAGTCGCGCAGGAAGTTGAAGCCGTCCACCACCGTCACCATGGTGTCCAGCCGCGCGATGTCGGCCAGGCTGGCGCCGTTGTCGTCGCGGAAGGTAAAGGTCTCCGCCACCGGCAGCGGCTCGGCGATGCCAGTGGATTCGATCAGCAGGTAGTCGAAACGGCCGGCGGCGGCCAGCTGGCGGATCTCCACCAGCAGGTCCTCGCGCAGCGTGCAGCAGATGCAGCCGTTGCTCATCTCCACCAGTTTTTCCTCGGCGCGGCTGAGCGCGGCGCCGCCGTCGCGCACCAGCTGCGCGTCGATGTTGACCTCGGACATGTCGTTGACGATCACCGCCACGCGGCGGCCGTCGCGGTTGTGCAGGATGTGGTTGAGCAAGGTGGTCTTGCCGGCGCCGAGAAAGCCGGACAGCACGGTGACGGGCAGGCGATGGTCTGATGGCTGGGGCACAGCATTCCTTTCGTTATAACGTAACAATTAACAAAGTTACGTTATAACACATCTTCCAAACCTGCGGCTCGCGTCACGTTACTGACATTTGTCCGTCACACGCCTGCCACCCGCCGCCGCCACAATGCCGGGATGCACAACCCCGGAGGCGATATGCATACCCATACCCTGGTCAACAAGGCAGTCCACAACAGCCGCAGCACCGGCCGCCGCGCACTGGGCGACCGGCTGTTCGCGCGCTGGTTCAGCCAGCTGGTCTACGCGCAGATCTGGGAAGACCCGCTGGTCGATATCGACGCGCTGGCGCTGCAACCCGGCGCGCGGCTGCTGACCATCTCCTCCGGCGGCTGCAATGCGCTGGCCTACCTCGCCTGCGCGCCGCAGGAAGTGCACGCGGTGGACCTCAACGCCAGCCATCTGGCGATGCTGGCGCTGAAGCGCGCCGCGTTCCAGGCCCTGCCGGACTACCCGGCGCTGCTGGCCTTTCTCGGCGGTGCCGACGACGCGGCCAACCTGCAACGCTACCGCCAGTATCTGGCGCCGCAGCTGCCACCGGCCGCGCGCCAGTACTGGGAACAAACCGACTGGCGCGGCCGGCCGCGCTACAGCCTGTTCGCGCGCCACGCCTACCGCCACGGCCTGCTGGGGCGCTTCATCGGCGTCGCGCACGGCCTCGGGCGGCTGCTGGGCGGCAACCTGTCGCGGCTGGCCACCGCGGCCAACCTTGACGAGCAGCAGGCGCTGTTCGATCGCCATCTGGCGCCGCTGTTCGACCACCCGCTGCTGCGCTTCCTCGCCCGCCGCCCGGCGATGCTGTACAGCATGGGCATTCCGCCGGCGCAGTTCGCCGCGCTGCTGCACGACGCCGACGGCGACCTGCCGGCGCTGTTCCGCGAGCGCATGCGCCGCCTGGCCTGCGATTTTCCGCTGGCGGACAACCCGTACGCGCAGCAGGCATTTGCCCGCCGCTACGATACCGGCCGCCAGAGCGCGCTGCCGATGTACCTGCAGCAACAGCACTACGCCGCCATCCGCGAGCACAGCCAGCACCTCTACAGCCACCACTGCTCGCTGACCGATTTCCTTGTCAACCGCCCGTCGCAGTCGCTGGACGCCTACCTGTTCCTCGATGCGCAGGACTGGATGGACGACGCCCAGCTCAATGCGCTGTGGCGCGAAGTGACCCGCACCGCCGCCCGCGGCGCGCGGGTGGTGTTCCGCACCGGCGGCAGCGCCTCGCCGCTGGAAACACGGCTGGCGCCACAGGTGCGCGCCGCGTGGCACACCGACCCCGACCACAACCGCGAGCTGCACCGTCGCGACCGCGCCGCCATCTACGGCGGCGTCCACCTCTATATCAAGCAAACATGACCCTACTCGAACCCGCGCTGCTGCTGGACGGCCACGCCAGCTGGCTGAGCCAGGCCCGGCTCAACGGCGGCCAGCACTGGGTGCGCAATGCCGCCTGCGACGTGTGCTGCAGCGACGCCGGCAATCCGCCGATCCCCGTCACCCGTCTGCACACCTTCAGCGCGCAGGACAGCTACGTCGCCAGCGCACGCTCGGCGTGGCTGCGCTACGCGCAGGACGAAGCGCAGCGCAAGAGCCGCTCGCTGGGCACGCTGGCGCAGGTCGCCGGCCTGCCGCTGTCCGGCCTGATCACCGCCGCGCGGCTGGACGAGGCGGCGGTGATCAACAACTGGCTGATCTCCACCAACCTGCACCCGCAGTGGCAGGACAGCGACCTGTCGCTGCTGACCGAGTCGGTGATGGCGCGCCACTGCGACAGTCCGCTGCTGCTGCGCAATGTCAGCGACGCGGTCAACCCCGGCCTCGCGCAAAGGTTGGCCGCACAGGGCTGGACGCTGCTGCCGGCGCGGCAGATCTACACCTGCGATCCGCAAGACCCGGCGGTGTGGCAAAGCCCCAACGTCAAGCGCGACCAGAAGCTGCTGGCACAGCCCGATCTGCAGCTGGGCGGCCCGGACACGCTGAGCGCGGACGAGCTGCCGGCGTTGCGGCGCTGCTTCCGCGCGCTGTTCATCGACAAGCACTCGGTGCTGAACCCGGATTTCACCGACGAATTCTTCGCGCTGTGCCTCGACAAGCGCTTCCTGGAGCTGCACGCGCTGCGGCTGGACGGCCGCATCGTCGGCGTCATCGGCCTGTACCAGCGCTACGGCTGGCTGACCACGCCGCTGCTGGGCTACGACACCACGCTGCCGCCGGAGCTGGGGCTGTACCGGCGGCTGATGGCGCTGCTGCTGCGCGAGGCACAGGCGCGCGGCCTGCGCCTGCACTACAGCTCCGGCGCCGGCGCCTTCAAGCAGCATCGCGGCGGCGTGCCGGCGCTGGAATACAGCGCGGTGTTCAGCGCCCACCTGCCGGGGCGGCAGCGGCTGGCGCTGAGCACGCTGGCCGGCATCCTGCAGCGCATGGCCGGGCCGATCCTCAGCCGTCACGGCTGAGCATGGTGGTGGCGGTTTGTGACTTTGCTTAGCTGAAACAAGCATTGGCATAACTCATGCCAATGACGTTATGCTGCGCCATTGGCATGACCGTTATGTACAAAGGAACCCACCATGCAATTGCGCACCCTGCTGCCCTTGTCCCTGCTCGCCCTGTCCGCCACCGCGCTGGCCAAACCGCTCACCGTCTGCACCGACGCCAGCCCGGAAGGCTTCGACGTGGTGCGCTACAACTCGCTGACCACCACCAACGCCAGCGCCGACGTGCTGTTCAACCGGCTGGTGGAATACGACGTCCGCCAGGGCAAGCTGGTGCCGTCGCTGGCCACACGCTGGACGGTGGCGCCGGACGGCCTGTCCATCACCTTCACCCTGCGTGACAAGGTCGCCTTCCACCGCACCGCCTGGTTCAACCCCACCCGCGCGCTGGATGCCGACGACGTGGTGTTCAGCTTCCAGCGCATGCTGGACAGCAACCACCCGTGGCACAAGACCGCGCCCACTGGCTACCCGCACGCCAAATCGTTCCAGCTCGACAAGCTGATCAAGGCCGTGGTGCGCGTCGATGCCCGCACCGTGCGCTTCGAGCTGAACCAGCCGGACGCCACCCTGCTGCCGACCCTATCGATGGGCTTTGCCTCGATCTACTCCGCCGAATACGCAGCGCAACTGGCGCGTGCCGGCACCCCGGAGCTGCTCAACAGCCAGCCGGTCGGCACCGGCCCGTTCCAGCTGCAGGGCTTTGCCAAGGACAGCGCAGTGCGCTATGCGGCCAACCCCGCCTACTTCGGCGGCAAGCCGGCGGCAGAACGGCTGACCTACGCCATCACCACCGACAGCAATGTGCGCGTGCAAAAGCTGAAGGCCGGCGAATGCCAGATCGCCATCGGCCCGAAACCGCAGGACGTGCAGGAAGCCAGCGCCGACAGCCGCCTGCGCGTGCTGACCACCCCGGCGTTCATGACCGGCTTCGTGGCGCTCAACAGCCAGCACAAGCCGTTTGACGACAAGCGCGTGCGCCAGGCTGTCAACCTCGCCTTCGACAAGCCCAGCTACCTGAAAGCGGTGTTCGGCGGCAGCGCCATCGCCGCCAGCAACCCGTTCCCGCCCTCCACCTTCGGCTACAACAAGGCGATCAAGGACTACCCGCAGGACATCACCCGCGCCAAAAAACTGCTGGCCGACGCCGGCCACCCCAACGGCTTTGACACCAGCATCTGGATCCGCCCCACCGGCAGCACGCTGAACCCGAACCCGAAAGCCGGCGCCGAACTGCTGCAGGCCGATCTCGCCAAGATCGGCATCCGCGCCGAAATCAAGGTCATCGAATGGGGCGAGCTGATCAAGCGCGGCAAGGCCGGCGAGCACGACCTGCTGTTCATGGGCTGGGCCGGCGACAACGGCGACGCCGACAACTTCCTCACCCCGCAATTCAGCTGCGCCGCGGTGCAATCCGGCACCAACTTCGCCCGCTACTGCGACCCGACACTGGACAAGCTGATCACCGACGCCCGCCGCGACGCCAGCCCGAAACTGCGCGCCGCCAACTACGCCCGCGCGCAGCAGATCATCAAGGAACAGGCGCTGTGGCTGCCGCTGGCCCACCCGACCGCCGCGGTGATCACCAGCAACAAGGTCAGCGGTTATCAGGTCAGCCCGTTCGGGCGCGTGGATTTCAGCAAGGTGCTGCTGAAGTAAACAGTTTGGCTGGCGCCTGAAACGACTGCGGCCAACCTTGGTGACGAGGTTGGCCACAGGGTTTGTGGGGTGGCGGGGAATGGTGAATACAGGGTGACTATGCCTTGGCATAGTGGCTGTTAGCGGCCAAGAGCAGTCCTTACATTGAATAACCGTACAGCGGACATTTACCTTATGAGCTCCACCGAACTCCCCTCCCATTTGCTAGCACAAGCGGTTCCGTCCGGAAATGAGTTTGGCTGGCGGAGCAGCGACTTCCCGGTGGTTCTACGGAGCGCAGCTGCAGAAGGCTTTGCCTGCCTTGGTGGACAGTTTCAATGGGTGTTGCCTGATGGAAGGTGCGAACCCTACTGGCTGAATGCCGATGCGCGTCCCAGGCAACCCGGAGAGTCTTGGGCGGCCTACGTCCATCGCACCGAAGCAGAGGTCGCGGAAGGCTTTGATCTCCTGCTGCGTACTACCGACTTCGATGCCGAAGCAGAGAAATGGCAGCACCTGAAGGAGAAGAAGGCACAGGGTGTTCCAGTGAACGACTACTTGGTCTTCATTGCATATTTCACCCCAGCCGCCAATGATGCATAGAGGGCACCCGACCGCCGCGGTGATCACCAGCATGCAGGTCAGCGGTTACCAGGTCAGTCCGTTCGAGCGCGTGGATTTCAGCAAGGTGGTGCTGAAGTAAGCGTTTTGTCCGGCGCCTGAAACACATGCGGCCAACCTTGGCGACAAGGTTGGCCGCAGGGTTTGGGTGCAGGAAGATAATGGGTGTGGCTGGTTTTTTAGCCGAAATCATCAGAGATACCTCTGCATGACTGTGGCGGCCATAATAAAAACCAGACCTTGGCGAAAGTGAGAATGGCAAGAATTTTTTCTTCGATTATTTTACGTATAAAAAACGATGTCAACATATGGGTGAGTTTGACCATAAAGCTGGAGCGCAAACAAAGCCATCGGACCATAAAAGGTACGTGGCCCCATAGATTGAGAGGTGATTATGAAGTGGGTCATTAGTTGGTTTGATAAAAAAACTGAAGAACATGTTGGCTACTATGAGGCTGATTGTCAACTTGACATTAGTGAACTAAGAAATATTTTTTACCTGTCTGAAAATGATCCTATGTGTGATGTTTATCCAATCGATAATGATTTGTCAGTTTGTTATTTTGAGAAAAAGATATCCATGAAGCTTAATTTAAAAAATTACTCCTATTTTCTTGAGTGCTGCCAATAGATTTTGGATTTTGTTTTTTGTAAAATATTTTGAGCGATTGATGGTTATGCTTAACATGATCTTAGCCAGTGATTGAAATTGGCGTGACCAATGAAATGCTTGCAAGGTAATCATTGAGCTGATTATGATTTTTTTGCTGAGATTCTGGTCGATGATTTATGCGTTTTTATAGTGGCATTCGTAGCAAGTCGCCCGGACTTCATTGTTCTGGGTTTTCTTTACCCGTAGCCCGGATAAGCCTAAGCGCATCCGGGGACTCGCCCACCTAACAAGAATCAGTCTCGCGCCACATTGAGGTAATCTCTCCGCCCACGCTTTGCCTTGCGGCCAACGTTGGCGCATCCCCGGATGCGGCTTTGCCTTATCCGGGCTACGAATGCTTCCCCCGCCGTTTTCAAGCGCCTGAAATAGCCTAAAAAAACACGCGGCCAACCTTGCCAGGGTTGGCCGCGTGTCTGCGTTTGCCGGGGATGGCGCCCTATTCCCCCATCACCACGCTTTCCCGGCGCGGGTCGGCGCCGCCGAAGTAGCCGCTGCCCGTGCGGCCGATGGCCTGCAGGCCGCTGGTCATGTCGGTTTCGCGCACTTCATGGCCGTGTGTCTGCCGCCACTGCACGGTGCCAGCTGGAAAGCATATTTCTTTCAGCAGCGTCGGCGAAGAATGATGAAGCCGCGCACCGCTGACACGCAGGCAGGCACCAGCGGCCCGCCGGCCGGATCAGTCCTGAGCGCGGACGTTGGCGATGGTGGCCTGCATCAGCGCCACCACTTTGTACGCGGTGCCGCCGTCGGGGTAGGCACGCACTTCGCCGGTGCAGACGGTGAGCAGCTTGCCGGCATTCTGGACCGTACCGATGGCCACGAAACGCTCACCGAGTGCGGGCCGGAGCAGGTTGATCTTGAATTCGGCGGTGACCACTTCGTACCCCGCTGCCGCCTTGGTCAGCGCGGCATAACCGCACGCGCTATCCACGATGCTGGTGATGGCGCCCGCATGCACATAGCCGTGCTGTTGCGACAGCGCGCGGGAAAAAGGCAGGGCGATGTGGACTTCCCCATCGGCGACATGGGCGAGCGTAGCGCCCAGCGTCGCCATCAGGCCCTGGTCGCGGAAACTGGCAGCAATTTTTTCGTGGAGATCATTCATGTTGCGGGCACCTTGGCAAGGGTTGGAGGCTGCCATGCAATTTAGCAGCCTTGCACCTGCTTGTATTTGTCATTGGCGGAATACCGGCCGGTCGCCGGCCGTGTCGTGGCGCATTTTTCCCGGCATCGGCTCAGCGCATGAGCTGCTCGGCAAACAGCAGCGTGGCGATGACGATCATCGCGGCACCGGACAGGCGGCTGACGAGCAGCGCCGCCCGCGGGCGGGTTTGCAGTACCGCCCCGGCGCCAAAGCCGACCAGCAGATAGACCACGCCGCAACTGACGATGTGCACCAGCCCCAGCGCAACGATCTGCAGCGGCACCGACCACGACGCGCTGCGGTCCGTGAACTGGGGCAGCAAGGCCAGGAACAGCAGGAATACCTTGGGATTCAAACCGCTCACGCAAACGCCTTTCACGGTCCAGCGCGCCCATGAACCGGATTCCGCGATCTCGGCGGCGCTGGGCACGGCGGGATGGCGCAGCATGCCGATGCCAACCCACAGCAGATAGCCGGCGCCGACGACGGTGAGCGCGGTCAGGGTCAGCGGGTGGCCGGCCACCAGTGCGCCCACGCCGGCCGCCACCACCAGTGTCGCCAGCAGGTGACCGATGAGCAGGCCGGCGACCGCCGGCACCACCACCCGCCCTCGCATGCCGGCGGAGATCGCATACGCCCAGTCCACACCGGGGGTGATGACAAACAGGATCGACACCGCCCAGAAAGCCGCAAAAATGCCATAGCTCATGCTGCGGCTCCCGCACGCCGCCGCCGGGCTGTGGCCCGCAGCTCGATTGCTGCCGGGCTGGCAGACCACGCCAGGCCGGCGATAGCCGAATCCGTCTCCGCCGGCTGCCGCCGACCGCACTGTGTTTTCATTCCGTACTCCTCCAGAGGCATATCGCCTACCTTCCGCCACCTTGGCGAGGTAGATGTTTCCAAGTTCGTGTTGCTGTTGGAAATAATATTCCCTGGAAGTTAGAATGTGCTCTCGAGTTTTTGTGATGCATCTGCAGTTTTTGGAAAATTTTTCTAAATGGACAAGATTGATTGCAAGATTCTTGCCGAACTCCAGTCCGACGGGCGTCTTTCCGTCACCGAGTTGGCCGACCGCATCGGGCTGAGCGTCTCGCCCTGCCATCGCCGGGTGCGCGCACTGGAGCAATCCGGGGCGATCAAGGGCTACCGTGCCCACCTCGACCCCGCAAACCTGGGCCTGAATTTTTCCGCCCTCGTTTTTGTGACGCTGCGCGACGGGGATCACCACGCAGTGCAGACCTTCGAGGCGTCATTGCTCGCCATTCCGCAGGTTATCCAGGCCCAGCGGCTGTTCGGTGACCCCGACTATCTGCTCCACGTCATGACCCGCGACCTGCCCGCTTTCCAGCAACTGTACGATGAACGCCTTTCCAGCCTGCCCAGCGTGCAGCGCCTGACCTCCACCCTGGTCATGAAGAATGTCATTCAGGACCGCCCGCTGCCGCTGTGAGCCCTGCGCTGCAGGCCGGGCAATGCGCTCGCATTGTGGCCGTGCGGGCGGAAGCGGCGAAGGCCGCCGGCTTATCAGCGCATCCAGATATACCCCCGACAACTCACCACCATATGGCGGCGATACTCCCCGGATGCGGCTTTGCCTTATCCGGGCTACGAATCTTCCCTCGCCGGTTGCAAGCGCCTGAAATAGCCTAAAAAAACACGCGACCAACCTTGCCAGGGTTGGCCGCGTGTCTGTATTTGCAGCGGATTGCGCCCTATTCCCCCATCACCACGCCTTCGCGGCGCGGGTCGGCGCCGCCGAAGTAGCCGTCCGCCGTGCGGCCGATGGCCTGCAGGCCGCTGGTCATGTCGGTTTCGCGCACTTCATGGCCATGCGTCTGCAGCCACTGCACGGTGTCGGCCGGGAAGCGCTTTTCTTCCAGCAGCGTCGGCGCACCGGTAGCGCCGAAGTTGGGCAGGTTGATCGCCTGCTGCGCATTCAGTCCCCAGTTGAGCATGCCGTACAGCGTCTTGGCGGTGTAGTGGATGATCAGCGCGCCGCCGGGGCTGCCGCCGCTGATCAGCAGCTGGCCGTTGGCCTTGTCGAACACCAGCGTCGGGCTCATCGAGCTGCGCGGGCGCTTGCCCGGCTGCACGCGGTTGGCGGTGGGCAGGCCGCTGGCGTCGTTGGGGGCGAAGTTGAAATCGGTCAGCTCGTTGTTGAGCAGGAAGCCGCCGGCGCCCTTGCCGGACGGATTCACCATCTGCCGCGCGCCGAACTGCGCCTCGATGGTGGTGGTCATGCTCAGCGCATGGCCGTCGGCATCGACGATGCTGATGTGGCTGGTGCCGTATTCCGGCTGCACCGCGGCGATGCCCAGCGCCAGCGGCATGGCGCCGGGCTGGCCCGGCTGCGCGGTCTTCATACTGGTTTCCCCAATCAGCTTCGCGCGCGCCGCCAGATAGCCGGGCGCCAGCATGGTGTGCCAGCTGCCGCCGGGCGGCGACACGAAGTCCGGGTCGCCGACGTACTTGGCGCGGTCGGCAAACGCCAGCCGTGACGCCTCGCTGTACAGGTGCAGCCACTGCGGCGACGGCAACGACTTGCCATCCGCGCCCGCCTGCAACGGCAGGCCGGCGGCCGGTGTGTGGTTCAGGATGCCGAGGATCTGGCCGATGGCGATGGCGCCACTGCTGGGTGGCGGAAAACCGCACAGGCGGTAGTCGCGGCTGGCGGCACGGTAATCACTGCACAGCGCGTCACGCTTCTTCGGCCGGTAGGCGGCGAGATCGGCCAGCGTCAGCTTGCCGGGGTTGGCCGCATGGCCCTGCACCTTGGCGACGATGGCCTCGGCCACCGCGCCCTGCAGCAGCGCCTTGCTGCCTCGCGCGGCGATCTGGCGCAGCACGTCGGCGTAGGGTTGGTTGCGCAGCAGGTGGCCGACCGGATACGGCTCGCCGCCGGCCTGATAGAAGTAGGCGGCAGCCACCGGGTCCTGCTTCAGGAAAGCGTCAGACTTGAGCAGGGTATGGAGCCGCGGGCTGATGGCGAAGCCCTGCTCGGCCAGGCGGATCGCCGGCTGGAACAGCGCCGCCCAAGGCAGCTTGCCCTGTTCGCGGTGCGCCTGCTCCAGCATCGCCACCACGCCGGGCACGCCGACCGAGCGGCCGCCGACCACGGCATCGTTGAACGCCATCGGTTTGCCGTCGGCGCCGAGGAACAGCGTCTCGTCGGCCGCGGACGGCGCGGTCTCGCGGCCGTCGTAGGCGCTGACCTGCTTGCCGTCGTAGTACAGCAGGAAGGCGCCGCCGCCGATGCCGCTGCTTTGCGGCTCCACCAGCCCCAGCATCATCTGCACCGCGATGGCGGCATCCAGCGCGCTGCCGCCGGCGGCCAGCACCTGACGGCCGGCGTCGGTGGCCAGCGGATTGGCGGCGGCCACCGCGTACTGTCTGGTGGCCCAGCCCGGCTTGTCCTGATAGCCGGAGGCGGCTTCCGGCTGCGGCGGCAACGGGGTGTAGGTGGACGATGGCGGCGTGGCGGCACAGGCGGCCAGTAGCAGCGACAGGGCAACGGTGGACAGGCGGGCGCTCATGGTGGGGTCCTTGTCAGGCGGCGAGAACTATAGCCATAGCACATGCCATGCCAAATGGAAAACCGGTATGCACGGCATGGCACCCAATCGGTACGCCGTGGCCGCGGCGGCACTGTTAAAATGCGCGCTTTTGCCGCCGGCCCCGCCCATGCTCCCCATCCTCTATCGTGACCAGCACCTGATCGCCATCGACAAGCCGTCCGGCCTCTTGGTGCACCGCAGCGAGATCGACCGCCGCGAAACCCGCTTCGCGGTGCAATTGCTGCGCGACCAGATCGGGCAGCAGGTGTTTCCGGTGCACCGGCTGGATCGCGGCACCAGCGGCGTGCTGCTGTTCGCGCTGGACAGCGACACCGCGCGGCTGCTCAACCAGGACTTTGCCGCCAAACAGCCGGCCAAGACCTACCTCGCGGTGGTGCGCGGCCATCCGGCCGACAGCGGCGACATCGACCACGCCATCACCCGCCAGCCGGACGAGCGCGAATACGTGCACGGCAACGCGCAGCTGAATGCGCAGCCGGCCTTCACCCGCTACCGCACGCTGGCGCGCTGCACCCTGCCCTACGCCGTGGACCGCTACCCGCAAAGCCGCTACGCGCTGGTGGAGCTACACCCCGAAACCGGCCGCCGCCACCAGCTGCGCCGCCATCTGAAACACATCAACCATCCGATTATTGGTGACGCCACCCACGGCAAGGGCGTGCACAACCGCTTCTTCCAGACACAATTCAACGTTGGCCGCATGCTGCTGCACGCGGTGGAACTGAGTATCCGCCACCCGCACAGCGGCGAGGCGCTGACGCTGACCGCGCCGCTGAGCGGCGATTTTGCGCGCCTGCTGCACGAGCTGGGCTGGGCCGGGGCGCTGCCGGCGGCGTGGCTGGGGGAGTCCGGCCGCGACTGAGCCAGACTCGCCTTGCGGCCAACGTTGGCCCCAAGGCCGCGGGACGGGCGGCGAATTGCGCTACAATGTGCGGCTATTTTGTCCGAACGACCGCCATGCTTAGCTATCGCCACGCCTTTCACGCCGGCAACCACGCCGACGTGCTGAAACACCTGATCCAGGTGCAGATCATCGACTACCTCGGCCAGAAGGATAAGCCGTTCTGGTACATCGACACCCACGCCGGTGCCGGTGCCTACAGCCTGACCGAGGGCTACGCCACCAAGACCGCCGAATACGTCGATGGCGTGGCGCGGCTGTGGCAGCGCGACGATCTGCCGCCGGCGGTGGCGCGCTATCTGGAGGTGGTGCGTAGCATCAATCCGGACGGTGAGCTGCGCCACTATCCCGGCTCGCCGTGGTTCGCCGCCGAGACCATGAACCGCAGCGAGAAGCTGCGCCTGTTCGAGCTGCACCCCAGCGATTTCCAGCTGCTGGGCGAGTGCTTCGCCGACGCCGGCCGCCGCATCAAGGTCGAGAAAAACAATGGCTTCGAGGCGCTGAAGTCGATCCTGCCGCCGCCACCGCGTCGCGCGCTGGTGCTGATCGACCCGCCGTACGAGGACAAGGGCGACTACCAGCGGGTGGTGAACGCGATGCAGGAATCGCTGAAGCGCTTCGCCACCGGCACTTACGCCATCTGGTACCCGCTGCTGCAGCGGCCGGAGATCAAGGACATGGTGGCGCAGCTGAAGGCGCTGCCGTGCCAAAGTTGGCTGGACGTGACGCTGACGGTGCGCACGCCGTCGAAGGAAGGCTTCGGCATGCACGGCAGCGGCATGTTCATCGTCAACCCGCCGTGGACGCTGCCAGCGACGCTGAACGACACCCTGCCGTGGCTGACCGCGGCGCTGGCGGTGGACAAGGGCGCCTGGCACAGCGTGGAATACCGCGAGAACAACTAAGCGCCACGAACAAAACCCCTGACCCTGCGTTGCGCCTCCTTGCCGTACCAAGTGTACTGTCTGCGTCGGCGCGCCTTGGCTCAGGCACTCTGCGAGGTTTTGTTAGCGACGCCAAGGCAAATAACCCGACATGAAAATGGCCCTGCACACGCAGGGCCATTTGCTTGCGGCCAACCTTTGACGGCCAGAGTTGGCCGCACGGCTAGGCGGCGCGGCCTCAGTCCGGCGCCAGCAGCAGGCGGCGTTCGCTGTGGAACTGGCGCGCCTCGCCGCTCACCGGATCGGTAAAGGCGATGCTGCGCGCCAGCAATTGCAGCGGCTGGCTGAAGTCGTCCACCGCCTTGTCCGGCAGCAGTGCCGGATACCACGGGTCGTTGACGATAGGGATACCCAGCGCGGTCAGGTGCGCGCGCAGCTGGTGCTTGCGCCCGGTCAGCGGCGACAGCCGGTAGTGCGCCAGCGTGCCGGCGCGGGCGATCAGCTCGACGCGCGTCTCGCTGTTGGCCTCACCGGCCACCTCGTGCATGCGGAAACAATCGTCGCGCTCCAGCAGGCGGCTGCGGTGCGTAAGCGGCAGCGCGAGATCGTCGCGCCACGGCGCGATGGCCTCGTAGGTCTTGCGCACCTCACGCGTCTGGAACAGGCCCTGGTAGGCGGCGCGGTGCGCCGGATCGATGCAGAACAGCATCACGCCGGCGGTTTCGCGGTCGAGACGGTGGATCGGCGTGAGCTGCGGCAGGTCCAGCTCGCGGCGCAGGCGGCCGAGCAGCGTTTCGCGCAGGTGGCGGCCACCGGGAATGCAGGCGAGGAAGTGCGGCTTGTCGGCCACCAGCAGTCGCGCGTCGCGGTACAGCACCCTGGCCGCAAACGGCACCGCCACCTCGTCCGGCACCTCGCGGTAGTACCAGATGCGGCGGTTGGCCGGATACGGGCTGTCGAGGCGGTGCGGCCGACCCAGGTGATCGAACACCTCGCCGTTCTGTAGCCGCGCGCGCCACACCGCGGCGGGAATGTGCGCGAAGTGCGCAACCAGGAAGCTGAGCAGGTCCGGCCAGGCGCCGGCCGGCAGTTGCAGGAAGCTCGGCGCCACGCCGGCGCGCTCGGGAATGGGAGAAACACGTTGATTCATCGCGCGATTGTAAGGCCACACGCGCCAGTTGGCAGCAGGCGCGTTAAAATGCCGGCTTCACCGCATCGCGAAAGCGCAGAAACATGGCTGTAAAGAAGAAACCGGCCGCCGCCAAGCCGAACAAGGAAGAAAACGCGCAGCTGGCCAAGCGCCTGGCGCGCGCCGATGTCACCGTCAACGCGGTGTGGGCGCTGCTGGACAGCCTGCTGGCCGACGACGGCCTCGCCGCGCAGCCGCTGGCCGAGAAATACGCGCAGATGAGCGGCGTCTATTTCCGCAAGATCCGCAACGGCCGCGTGCTGAGCCTCACCGACTACGCCATCGCCGTCGACCTGTGCACCGCCGCGCGCCGTGCGCTGCGCAGCATGGACGACAGCCTGCAGTTCGCCGACCATCCGCGCGGCGAAGCGCTGCGCAGCGTCGCCGAGCAGGCGCACCAGGTGCTGATGGAACACTATCACCTGTCCACCAAGCCGGGCCGGCCGCTGCCGCCCTGAGAACCTATTCACGATCTGCTGCAACTGATCTCACAGGGCGATACAGCGTTGAAAACGGCTTCGGCATGCTGGTTTATATCCAGTAAACGCACTTCCCCAGCCGTTTTCGCCTTGTCTCGCGTGAGCGTGCGAGATCGTGAGCACGCCCTGAACGCTGTGCTGCGGCCAACGTTGGCCGCACGCCTCCCCTACCGCTTACCGCCAAGGCCAGACCATGAAATTCAAACCGATGACCGAACAAGACTACCAGCGCCTGGGCGAAACCCTGAGCCGGCTGGCACCACAGGGCGCGATGTCACTGGAAAAGCTGGACGGCTTTTTCGCGGCGCTGCACGCCGGGCCGGAGGCGATCAAGCCGGTCGACTGCCTGCCGACCATCCTCGGCGCCGCCTTCGATGACGAGGCCGCCTTCGCCTCGCCCAAGGTGCTGGAGAAGTTCGTGGCGCAGGTGATGGGCCACTGGCTGGAAATCGCGCGCACGCTGGCCAACGGCGAAGACTTCTACCCGTGGCTGGACGCCGATGAGCACGGCGTGGTGCACGGCAACGACTGGGCCGAGGGCTTCAGCGAAGGCATGCAGATCCTGTACGACGACTGGACGCTGCTGTTTGACGATGCCGAGGCCGCCGGCGCACTGGCACCGATCATGGCGCTGGCGTTCGAGCACCATCCCGATCCGGAAATGCGCCCCTTCCTCGACGGCGCCAGCGCCGAACAGAAGGCGGAATGGCTGGGCGAGATTTCGGCCTCGGTGGCGCAGATCTACCGCTTCTTCGCCGCCCTGCGCCAGGAGATGGAAGACGCCGAAAGCGACGCCAACGACGACTGAGCACGTCCGCTGCACCATCCAGGCCGCCCGGCATTCGTCGCGGCGGCCGTTTTCATTGTGTCCCCCGCGGCCACACATCGACCACCGCTGCAGCGCATCATCGCCCCGCGCCGACCGGCTGCGCCCCGTCACCAGCCACCACCGTGACGGCCGCCGCACCGCCTTGCGGCCAACCTTGCTCCGGCACCGCCCTTTTCGCCCTGCAGCCGCCCCGTTAGCGGCACGTTCGCCACCGCGCCGCGCCAGCCACCCACAAAAACAACAGCCCGCCAGCCCCCGCCGCGCACTATTTTCACGCCGCACCGGCAGCGGAAAAATAGCAAAAACTCTAATGCAAACTACTGATAAATATCGTTTTTTGCAGTGCAGCATCGCTCGGGTTGATTTTTGCTATCAGAATTTGCGATTGGTCAGCCGCCGCCCGCTTTCGTACATTCTGAAGCCATGACAAGCCCACACTGTTTTCAGGGCCATAACAAGTACGCCATAACAAATTACGACTGACCCGACGCGTCGAACAAACAGCCTCACCCGCTCGACCTCACTCTGCAAAGCAAAAGGAAACCAACGATGTCAGCAATCGAATCCGTGCTCAAAGAAACCCGCAGCTTCCCTCCTTCCGACGCTTTCCGTGCCAAGGCCACCCTGTCCGGCATGGAAGCCTACAACGCCCAAGCCGCACTTGCCGAAGCGGACTACGCCGGCTTCTGGGGCAATCTGGCACGCGAGCTGCTGACCTGGAGCAAGCCGTTCACCACCGTGCTGGACGACAGCAATGCGCCGTTCTTCAAGTGGTTTGCCGATGGCGAGCTGAACGTTTCCTACAACTGCATCGACCGTCACCTGGCCACCAAGGGCAACAAGACCGCGATCATCTTCGAAGCCGATGACGGCAGCGTCGAAAACATCACCTACCAGCAGCTGCACGAGCGCGTGTCGCGCTTCGCCAACGGCCTGAAATCGCTGGGCGTCGCCAAGGGCGACCGCGTGGTGGTGTACATGCCGATGGTGGCGGACGCGGTGGTGGCGATGCAGGCCTGCGCCCGTATCGGCGCCATCCACTCGGTGGTGTTCGGCGGATTCTCCGCCGGTGCCGTGCGCGACCGCATCCAGGATGCCGGCGCCAAGATCGTGATCACCGCCAACGAAAGCGTGCGCGGCGGCAAGCAGATCCCGCTGAAGGCCACCGTCGACGAGGCGCTGACGCTGGGCGGCTGCGAATCGATTGAAAAAGTGGTGGTCCTGCAGCGCACCAACGGCCAGGTGGCCTGGGGCGAGCGCGACATCTGGTGGCACGAGCTGACCGCCAGCCAGTCCGCCGACTGCCCGCCGGTGACCATGAACGCGGAAGACCCGCTGTTCATCCTCTACACCTCCGGCTCCACCGGCAAACCGAAGGGCATCCAGCACAGCAGCGCCGGTTACCTGCTGGGCGCACTGAACAGCTACCGCTGGACCTTCGACGCCAAGGACGACGACGTGTTCTGGTGCACCGCCGACGTGGGCTGGATCACCGGCCACAGCTATGTCGCCTACGGCCCGCTGGCCTTCGGCGCCACCCAGATCATCTTTGAAGGTGTGCCGACCTACCCGGATGCCGCCCGCTTCTGGCGCATGATCGAAGCCCACAAGGTCAGCATCTTCTACACCGCGCCGACCGCGATCCGCTCGCTGATCAAGCTCGGTGCCGATCTGCCGAAACAGTACGACCTGTCCAGCCTGCGCCTGCTCGGCACCGTCGGCGAGCCGATCAACCCGGAAGCGTGGATGTGGTACCACGAAGTGGTTGGCGGCGGCCGTTGCCCTATCGTCGACACCTGGTGGCAGACCGAAACCGGCAGCCACATGATCGCGCCGATGCCGGGCGCGGTGGCCACCAAGCCGGGTTCGTGCACCCTGCCGCTGCCGGGCATCATCGCCGACATCGTCGATGAAGCCGGCGGCCCGGTGGATGCCGGCAAGGGCGGTTTCCTGGTGATCAAGAAACCGTTCCCGTCGCTGGTACGCACCATCTGGAACGACGCCGACCGCTTCAAGAAGACCTACTTCCCGGAAGAGTTCAACGGCCAGTACTACCTCGCCGGCGACTCCGCCAACCGCGATCAGGACGGCTACTTCTGGATCATGGGCCGCGTCGATGACGTGCTGAACGTGTCCGGTCACCGTCTGGGCACCATGGAAATCGAATCGGCGCTGGTGGCCAACCCGCTGGTGGCGGAAGCCGCGGTGGTCGGCAAGCCGCACGAGGTGAAGGGCGAAGCGGTCGTGGCCTTCGTGGTACTGAAGGGCGAGCGCCCGGTCGGCGAAGAGGCGAAGAAAGTCGCCGCCGAGCTGAAGGCCTGGGTAGCGCACGAGATCGGCAAGATCGCGCAGCCTGACGACATCCGCTTCGGCGAAAACCTGCCGAAGACCCGTTCCGGCAAGATCATGCGCCGTCTGCTACGCTCCATCGCCAAGGGCGAGGAAATCACCCAGGACGTGTCGACGCTGGAAAACCCGCAGATCCTGCAACAGCTGCAAGAACCGCAGTAAGCCGCGCACCCTGCGCAACTGAAGTCGCCCCGGCCCTGCCGGGGCGTTTTTACGCCAGACGGGAACCGTCTCATGAGCCGTACCGCCAACGCGACACTGGTCAGCGCCACCGTTGAATTCCTGCGCAAGCATTCGCCGTTCGACCGCATGGAAGACGCGGCGCTGGCCTTCCTCGGCCAGCACGCAAAGCTCGCCTACTACCCGAAAGACAGCCTGATCCTGACCCCCGACATGGGGCCGCCGCCGCACTTCTACGTGGTGCAGCGCGGCAAGGTGCTGTCGCGCGAGGACGGCGAGAGCGCCTCCGGCAACGTCATCATCAGCAGCGGCGAGTGTTTCCCGATCGGCGCCGCCAGCGGCCAGCGCGCCACCATCTGCACCTACAGCGCCGTGGATGACGTGTTCTGCTACCAGCTGGACAACCAGGACTTCCAGCAGCTGCTGCTGATCAGCCCGGTGTTCAACCGCTTCTGCGCCAGCCACATCTCCACCCTGCTCAGCCAGTCGCGCAAGCAGATGCAGGCGCAGTTCTCGCAACGGGCGCTGGAACAGCAGTCGATGGCGACCAAGCTGCACGAACTGTGCAAGCGGCCACCGGTCACCGCCCGCGCCGACGATCCGCTGGAAACGGTGCTGACGCTGATGGGCGAAACCGGTGTCGGCTCCATCGTCATCGTCAGCGAAAGCGGTGTCGCACAAGGCATCTTCACCCAGTCCGACGTGCTGAAACGGGTGGTATTGCCGAAGCTGGCGCTGGATTGCCCGATCTCGCAGGTGATGTCGCGCAAGCCGCACACCCTGCCGCAGGATGCCACCGCCTACGACGCGGCACTGGCGATGGCGATGCACGGCATCCGCCACGTGCTGGCGGTCGACGACGACAATCTGGTGCTGGGCGTGATTTCGGAGCGTGACCTGTTTGCCATGCAGCGCGTCGGCCTGCGCCAGCTGCGCTACGCGGTGGAAACCGCCGCCGACATCACTACCCTGCAACAGGTTGGCCGCGACCTGCGCCAGTTCACCATGAACATGCTGGGCCAGGGTGTCGGCGCCGAGCAGCTGACACAATTCATCTCCGCGCTCAACGATGGCATCACCCGCCGCGTGATCGAGCTGAACCTGCAGCAGCACGACCTGTACGGCGTCGACTGGGCATGGCTGTCGTTCGGCTCCGAGGGGCGCGAGGAGCAGACCTTCAGCACCGATCAGGATAACGGCATCATCTACCTGTGCCCGGAGGCGATGGACAAGGACCAGCTCAGCATGCGGCTGCTGGATTTTGCCCGCGACGTGAACGCCGACCTCGACCGCTGCGGCTTCCCGCTGTGCAAGGGCAACATCATGGCCGGCAACCCGGAGTGGTGCCTGACGCTGGAAGAGTGGCAGGAGAAGTTCGCACGCTGGATCCGCGCCCCGGACCCGGTGGCGCTGCTCAACGCGTCGATCTTCTTCGATTTCCGCCCACTGTACGGCAAGCGCTATCTCGCCAACCAGCTGCACAAGCGCCTGCTCGCGCTGAGCCAGGACAACAGCGTGTTCCAGCGCATGCTGGCCGGCAACGCGCTGGCGGTGGCGCCACCACTGGGTCTGCTGCGCGACTTCAGCACCGAGGAATACCACGGCCAGGGCGGCTACATCGACCTGAAAAAATCGGCGGCGCGGCTGTTTGTCGACGCCGCGCGGGTGCTGGCGCTGGCCAAGGGCATCGCCGCCAGCAGCACCATCAAGCGCCTGGAGCGCGCGGCGAAACAGACCGGCTCGGCGCCGGAAGAAACCGCCGCCATCATCGACGCCTTCAACTTCATCCAGATGCTGCGCCTGCGCCACCAGCACCTGGAAGACGAGCACGGCCGCCCCGGCGACAACCTGATCCAGCCGGACAAGCTGAACCCGCTCGACCGTCGCATCCTGAAGGAATCGTTCCGCCAGGCACGCAAACTGCAGCAGAAACTGAAGGTGATGTACCAACTATGAACTGGCTGAGCGGCTGGCTGGACCGTTTCCGCCCTGACAGCAAGCCGCAGCTCAGCGACGAGCAGCAACAGCGGCTGCGGCGCTGGCAGGCGCTGCCGGCGCACGACTGGCAGCAGGACAGCCGCAGCACGCGCTATCTGGTGGTCGATGTCGAGGCCAGCGGCCTGCAGATACGCCGCGACCACCTGATCTCCATCGGCGCGGTGGCACTGGACCGCGGCGTGATCAACCCCATGGACGCCTTCGAAGCTGTGCTGCGCCAGGACACGGTATCCTCCACCGAGAACATCCTGATCCACGGCATCAGCGGCTCGGAACAGCGCGAAGGGCTGGAGCCGGCGGAGGCGCTGCTGCGCTTTCTGGAATACAGCCGCCACACGCCGCTGGTGGCCTACCACGCCTATTTCGACCAGGCGATGATCGCGCAGGCGATGCGCCGCTTTCTGGGCATCCGCTATCAGCCGAAGTGGCTGGATCTGGCGTGGCTGATGCCGGCGCTGTTTCCGGACCGCTACTGCAACACCGTGGCGCTGGACGAGTGGCTGGAGACCTTCGGCATCGAGAACTTCCAGCGCCACAACGCGATCTCGGACTGTCTGGCGACGGCGCAATTGCTGCAGGTGGCACTGCAACGGGCGGCGGAACGCGGCATCGACACGCCGCAGGCGCTGGCCGCCAGCGAGAGCCTGCGCCGCCGCAACAGCTGGTAGGGAATAATCCTGCGACAGGCTGTTTTTTGTGCGCAGCCACCGGGCAAAACCGGCCGCCGCGATGAAACAGGCATCAACAGCCCCTAGTTGTCGCTCTTGGTCTGCCAGCGGCTTTCCAGCTGCCGCAACTGGCCGCTTTTGCGCAGCTGCGCCATGCCTTCGTCAAAACGGCTGACCAGACGCTCGACATCGGGGTGCGCCCTGGAGAACGACACGTACACCGGCCCCGGCGCCAGCTTGCCCACCGGCCGCACCCAGCCGCGCAGATCGGGGTTCTGTCGCAGCATGTGGTTGACGGTGCCCTCCCACGCCACCACGTAGGGGATGCGCCCCGCCTTCAACTTGCGGAAGGCGTTGACCTCGCGCGTGGAGTACTCCTTGCGGATCGCGGCATTGGCGTCGAACTCCTTGCCGTAGCCGTAGCTGAGCACCACGCCGACTTCCTGCCCTTCCAGCGATTTCATGTCGAGATCGCGCTCCGGGCGGTTGCTGCGGCTGTAGATGCTGATCTGGCCTTCCAGCAGCGGCAGCTGCGCGTAGCGGTAGTAAGGCTCGTAGAAGTCGTTGCGCGAGGTGGTGAAGCAGCCGGCATAGCGGGCCGTGCGCGCCACTTCCATGCAGCGGCTGTAGGACAGCGGCTGGAAGCGCACCACCACGCCTTTTTGCTGGTAGATGGCGCGCATGATGTCGATGGTCAGGCCGGCCGCCTGGCCGTCACGGACGCCGGAATAGGGATACCAGTCGTCCTCGGCGGCGAACAGCAGTTCGACCGGTGTCGAACTCTTGGCCACGGCCAGGGCGGGCGCCCCGGCCAGCAACATCCATACCGCCATCCGCAATCGATTCATGACAATAGCCTGAATTGTTTGAGTTTTTTATACCGATCGTATTATACAACACTTGCTCATCACCGGCCCGCCAAGCGGCGTGCTCAGCCTTCCACCAGCTCGCTTTCCTGCTGCAGACGCCACATTTCGGCGTAACGGCCGCCGGCGGTCAGCAGCTGGCGGTGATGGCCGCGCTCGATGATGCGGCCGCCTTCCATCACGATGATGGTGTCGGCATCGGCGATGGTGGACAGCCGGTGCGCGATGATCAGCGTGGTGCGGTTGGCCGCGATGTCGAACAGCTCGGTCTGGATCGCCTTTTCGGTACGCGAATCCAGCGCGCTGGTGGCCTCGTCGAAGATCAGCACCGGCGGGTTTTTCAGAAGGGTGCGCGCAATCGCCACCCGCTGCTTCTCGCCACCGGACAGCTTCAGGCCGCGCTCGCCGACGGTGGTGTCGTAGCCGTCCGGCAGGCTCATCACGAAGTCGTGGATGTGCGCCGATTTCGCCGCCTCGATCACCTCCTCGCGACTGGCGCCGGGGCGACCGTAGGCGATGTTGTAGTAGATGCTGTCGTTGAACAGCACCGTGTCCTGCGGCACGATGCCTATGTGCGCGCGCAGGCTGTCCTGCGTCAGTTCGCGGATGTCGGTGCCGTTGAAGCGGATCGCGCCGCTGCCGACATCGTAGAAGCGGAACAACAGCCGCGACAGCGTCGACTTGCCGGCGCCGCTGGCGCCGACCACCGCCACGGTATGGCCGGCGGGGATGTCGAAGCTGACATCGTGCAGGATCTGGCGCTTGGCGTCGTAGCCGAAGCCGATACTGTCGAAGCGGATCGCCACCTGCTTGGCGGCCAACGTTTGCGCGGCGGGATGGTCATCAACCTCGGCGCCGACGTTCAGCAGCGTGAACATGCGCTCCATGTCGGCCAGCGAGTGCTTGATCTCGCGGTAGACAAAGCCGAGGAAGTGCAGCGGCGCCCACAGCTGGGTAATGAAGGTGGCCACCAGCACCACGTCGCCGACCGTCATCTCGCCGCTGACCACGCCGCGCGCCGCCAGCCACATGATCAGCGTCACGCCGGTGGCGATGATCACGCCCTGGCCGGCGTTGAGCATCGACAGCGATACCTGGTTCTTGATCGCGGAGCGCTCCCACGATGCCAGATTGCCGTCGTAGCGTTCGGTCTCGTAGCGTTCGTTGCCGAAATACTTCACCGTCTCGTAGTTGATCAGCGCGTCCACCGCCTTGCTGTTGGCCTTGGAGTCGAGGTCGTTCATGGTGCGGCGGAACACGGTGCGCCACTCGGTGATGGTCAGCGTGAAGGCGATGTAGATGGCGATGGTGGACAGCGTCACCACCGCGAACCACACGTTGTAGCGGTACAGCAGGATGCCCAGCACCAGCGCGATCTCCACCAGCGTCGGCAGGATGTTGAACACGGTGAAGTTGAGCAAGAAGCCGATACCCTTGGTGCCGCGCTCGATGTCGCGGCTCATGCCGCCGGTCTGGCGCTCCAGGTGGAAGCGCAGCGACAGCCGGAACAGGTGCGCGAATACCGAGCGCGCCACCGAGCGCACCGCGCCCTGGATCACCCGCGCAAAGATCGCGTCGCGCAATTCGCCCAGCACGCTGGACACCAGCCGCGCGAAACCGTAGCCGACCAGGGCCAGCACCGGCACCGCCAGCAGCGTGGCCGGGATCGACAGCTGGTCGACGATGTCCTTGAGGAACAGCGGCGTGATCACGCCGGCGATCTTGGCCGATACCAGGCAGGACAGCGCGAACAGCACCCGCCACTTGAAGCTCCACAGGTAGGGCAGCAGGGTTTTCAGCGTTTTCAGGTCATCCCGGTCGGTCGGGGGCGGGGTATTGCTATGGGCGGCTGGTCGCATTCGGCTGCTCTTGGTCGATACAGGGTAGGTACAGGGGTGACGGTGTCTCAGTGCAGGGTGCGCGGTGCGATCAGGTGGAATTCCGGGATCGGCGCCTCGAAGCGGGTACCGTCGTCGGCCTGCATCTGGTAGCTGCCGTGCATGCTGCCGTAGGGGGTACGCAACGTGGAGCCGCTGGTATAGCTGTAGCTCTCGCCCGGCTGCAGGTGCGGATGCTCGCCGACCACGCCCATGCCGCGCACTTCCTGCTGCTCGTTGTTGGCGTCGGTGATGATCCAGTGCCGCGACAGCAGCTTGGCCGGCTGGCGCCCGGTATTGCGCAGCGTGATGCGATAGGCAAACACGTACTGGCCGGCTTCGGCGTTGGAGTATTGCTGCTGGTAGAAGGCTTCGGCCTCGACCGTGATCTGGTAGTCGTCGTTCATGGGTGGCGGTTCCGGCATGGTGCAGGGCAACACGCCCGGCAGCAAAGCCTGATTGTAGCGCCGATCCGCCGCACGCGTCGCCGTCCGGCGGAGCAATGTCGTACAATGGCGGGCATTTCCAGCCCCGCCCCGTACAAAGCCATGAGCCAATTCCGAATTGCCCCGTCCCTGTTGTCCGCCGATTTCGCCCGTCTGGGCGAGGAAGTCCGCGACGTGATCGCCGCCGGCGCCGACATCATCCACTTCGACGTGATGGACAACCACTACGTGCCGAACCTGACCATCGGCCCGCTGGTCTGCGAGGCGATCCGTCCGCACACCACCGCCCCGATCGACGTGCACCTGATGGTGACCCCGGTCGACGCCCTTGCCGCCAGCTTCGCCAAGGCCGGCGCCGACATCATCACCTTCCATCCGGAAGCGTCGCACCACATCGACCGCACCCTCGGCCTGATCAAGGACGCCGGCTGCAAGGCCGGCCTGGTGCTGAACCCGGCCACCTCGCTGTCGCACCTCGACCACGTGATGGACAAGCTGGACATGATCCTGCTGATGTCGGTCAACCCCGGCTTCGGCGGCCAGCGCTTCATCCCGCAGACGCTGGACAAGGTGCGCGCGGTGCGCCAGCGCATCGACGAGTACACCGCCAAGCATGGCGGCGAGATCTGGCTGGAGGTGGATGGCGGCGTGAAGGTCGACAACATCGCCGAGATCGCCGCCGCCGGTGCCGACACCTTTGTCGCCGGCAGCGCCATCTACGGCACCCCGGACTACAAGGCCACCATCGACGCGATGCGTGCCGAACTGGCCAAGGTTGGCCGCAAGTGAACGGCTACGTCGTCACCGGCGCCTCGCGCGGGCTGGGCGCGGCGCTCACCGCGCAGCTGTTGCGTGACGGTGGCCGCGTGGTCACCGTCGCGCGCGACTGCGGCGCGCTGCAGGAACACCCGCAGCTGATCACGCTGGACGCCGACCTCACCGACAGCAGCCTGCTGCCGCTAGTCATGGAACGCGCGCTGGCGGCGCTGGGTGACTGCGACAGCCTGACGCTGATCAACAACGCCGGCACGGTGCAGCCGATCGCGCAGGTCGGCGCCTATCCGCCCGGCGCGGCGGAACAGGCGATCGCGCTGAACCTGACCGCGCCGCTGCTGCTGTGCGACGCCTTTGTCGCACACAGCGCCGGCCACGACGGCGTCCGCCGCGTGCTGAACATCTCCTCCGGCGCCGCGGCCAGCCCCTACCCCGGCTGGAGCGTGTACTGCGCCAGCAAGGCCGGCGTCGACCACTTCACCCGCACCCTGGCCGCCGAGCAGCAAGGCGCCGCCCGGCCATTGCTGGCGGTATCGCTGTATCCCGGCGTGATCGATACCAGCATGCAGGGCGAGATCCGCGCCGCCGATCCGGCGCAGTTCCCGCACAAACCACGCTTTGACGCACTGAAGGCCGACGGCCAGCTGACTTCGCCCGCCGCCGCCGCGGCGGCGATTGTCGCCTACCTGCACAGTGTGGCGTTCGGCAGCGTACCGGTGCTGGACATCCGCCAGCTGTAGACGCCGCCAACACCACCCTGATCCTGCGTTGCGCCCCCTTGCCGTACGACTTGTACTGTCTGCGGCGGCGCGACCTGGCTCAGGTGCGCTGCGAGGTTTTCTTAGAACCTGTTCAAGGTCTCGCGAGCTAGAGCGAGACAAGGCAAAAACGACTGAGGAAGCGGAATTTACAAGCAGTAAATGAGCATTCCGAAGGCGTTTTTAACGCCGTATCGCCGAAGCGCAGCAGACATTGAACAGGTTCTTTGCGGCGCTACGCCGTCATGGCACACCAGGTTGGCCGCAATGCAAAACAGCCCGTCACCATGGTGACGGGCTGTTTTGCTGTTGCCGTGTTACTGGGCGCGGGCGACCGGTTTCGGTTTGCGCTTCGCGACCGGTTTGGGCGCTTTGGCGGCCTTCGCCGGTTTTTTGACGACCGGTGCCGCGGCAGCGGCTTCCTCGGCCGCTTCCGCCGCCAGCGCGGCCTCGTCCAGCGGCGCTTCGTCGTCACCCTCGACCGCTTCTTCCCCGTCATCGCTCGGGCGCTTGCCGCCCAGCCATGACGGCGGCTGCAACTCGGTGAAGCTGACCACATTGTTCGCCGTCGGCTGCATGCTGAACACCGGCTGGTCGTGGTTGCTCAGGCGCACCGTGGACGCCACCGTCACCGCCAGTTCCTTCTCTTTCGGCACCGAGAACTCGCGCAGCTCGCTGACGCCCAGCAGCTTGCCGCTGCGGCTGACCAGCAGGTCGGTCTGCGAGCTGGTCTGCAGCTCTTCCTGCGACGCGTCCAGCAACGGGCCGACGGCGCTGGCGAATTCCTCCACTTCCTTCTGGTGCTCACCGGCATGACGGCGTGCCAGCTGCAACAGCTCCTGCACCGCCTGCTTGCTCATCTTCGCCTCGGCCAGCGGGTCCAGCGTCAGGCGGATGCGATAGCTGGCGCCGGCCTGGCGCGCCGCCTCGTCCAGTGGCTGGAAGGTGTAGGCCTTGCTGTCGACGGCGGCGTAGATGTTCTTCGCCACCTGCGGCAACTCCGCCAGCACCGCATCTATCGGCAGCTTCTTCACCTTGTCCTGCGGCGCCTGGAACATCACGTACTTGCCCTTGTGCTCGCCGCGCAGCACCGGGATCGCCAGATCCAGCACCGAGGCGTCCACCCACAGCGTCAGCGTGTTCAGCTCGGCCAGCATCGGCAGGCGCAGCCAGGTTTCGGCGTTCGGCCGGCTGAAGCGGAAGGTCGGCGTCATCTCGACACGGCTCTTGCTCATGTCCACCGCGCCGCGCAGCTCCAGACTGAACGACTTGGCCACTTCGCCGATCACGTCGCCCTCCACCAGGCTTTCCACCTTGCCCGGCAGGCGGATCGCCTTGACCCGCACCTCGCCGTCGAAGTTGTAGCGCGCCAGCCGCGCGTTCTGTTCGATGGTGTGGATCGCCGCCGCATCGGCGGTCTTGTTGGCCAGCGGCGAGGCGCAGCCGCCCAGCAGCAGGCCGGATAGTGTCACGGCAACAGCCAGTGCACGAGGTTTCATGATGTCCTTTCGATAGAAACAGCCAACCACGCCGGCGCAAGCGCCATGTGCGCGGCAAAACCGGGCATGCTACTGATTTGTCATTTCCGCTGCAAGCAACACATGGCGGTGGCGCACCGGGCTTCCGGTATAATCGGCGCCATCTTCAACCCGTGCCGCCCGCCGTCACGCTACCGCCCCGCCCCACGCTGACCATGAATCTGACACACATCAAGGCCGTCGCCTTTGACCTCGACGGCACCCTGGTTGACTCCATCGCCGACCTTGCCGCCAGCGCCAACGCCATGCGCGCCGAACTCGGCCTCGCCCCGCTGGCCGCCGAACGCATCCAGTCCCACGTCGGCGACGGCGTCGCCAGTCTGGTGCACCGCGCGCTGACCGACAGCCGCGACGGCCAGGCCGACGCGGCGCTGTGGGAACAGGGCTTCACCTTCTTCATCCAGCACTACTACCGCCACCTGACCGTGCACACCAAGATGTACCCCGGCGTGGCCGAGGGCCTCAACCTGCTGCACGGCTTCGGCCTGCCGCTGGTGGTGGTCACCAACAAGTCGGAACGGCTGGCGTTGCCGCTGCTGGCGCAACTGGGCATCGACAGCGCCTTCAGCCTGATCCTCGGCGGCGACAGCCTCCCCGAGAAAAAACCGTCGCCGCTGCCGCTGCGGCATGTCGCCGAGGTGCTGGGCATCACCCCGCAGCAGATCGTGATGGTCGGCGACTCGGAAAACGACGTGCAGTGCGCCCGCGCCGCCGGCGCACTGCCGGTGGCGGTCAGCTACGGTTACCGCGATGCGGCCAACCTGCACGCCGACCTGGTGATCGACAGCCTGGTCGAGCTGTTCGCACTGCTGAAAAAATCCGCCGAACTGCCGCAAAACCTGCGCGTATAAGGGCACCACGCCTGCTGCCTCTGTACGGCGCAGGCGTTTTTGCGCAAGAATAGCCGTTCCGTTTACGCATCCACACTTGATAAAGCCTGCATCATGAGATTCCAGCCCGATCGTGCCAGTTGGCGATGGCGACGCTAGACGCCGCCCCGCCCCGCTCCTTTTGACCTGACACCCTGGAACGATCATGACACCACAACAATTCGCCGAACTGGCCAGCGCCGGCTACAACCGCATTCCCGTCACCCTCGAACTGTTCGCCGACCTCGACACCCCGCTGTCGGTATACCTGAAGCTGGCCAACCAGCCCTACTCCTATTTGCTGGAATCGGTGGTCGGCGGCGAGCGCTCCGGCCGCTACTCCTTCATCGGCCTGCCGGCCACCACCCGGCTGCGGGTGCAGGGCTTGAGCGTGCAGGTGGAATACGGTGACAAGGTGATCGAGCGCCACGAAGGCGACCCGCTCGCCTTCATCGAGGCCTTCAGCCAGCGCTTTAACACCCCGCCCATCGCCGGACTGCCGCGCTTCACCGGCGGCCTGGTCGGCTACTTCGGCTACGACACCGTGCGCTATGTCGAGAAAAGGTTGGCCGCCACGCAAAAGCCGGACCCGGTCGGCACCCCCGACATCCTGCTGATGCTGTCGGAAGAGCTGGCAGTGGTCGACAACCTGTCCGGAAAGCTGTACCTGGTGGTGTACGCCGATCCGGCGGTGCCGAACGCGCTGCAGAAGGCCAACGCCCGCCTCGCGCAATTGCGCGCCAAGCTGCGCGAGCCGGTGGCGATTCCATTGTCGCTCCCGTCGGTCGCCACCGAGGCGGTATCGGAATACGGCGAGGAAGCGTTCAAGCAGGCGGTCAGCGACGCCAAGAACTACATCCTCGACGGCGACATCATGCAGGTGGTGCTGGCGCAGCGGCTGAGCATGCCGTTCGCCGAATCGCCGCTGGCGCTGTACCGCGCGCTGCGCAGCCTGAATCCGTCGCCGTACATGTTCTTCTACCACTTCGACGATTTCCACGTCGTCGGCGCCTCGCCGGAAATCCTGGTGCGCCGCGAGAACGACACCGTCACCGTGCGCCCGATCGCCGGCACCCGCCCGCGCGGCAAGACGCGTGAAGAGGATCTGGCGCTGGCGGAAGACCTGCTGGCCGATCCGAAGGAAATCGCCGAACACGTGATGCTGATGGACCTCGGCCGCAACGACGTCGGCCGCGTCGCCGACACCGGCAGCGTGACGATCACCGAAAACATGATCATCGAGCGCTACTCGCACGTGATGCACATCGTGTCCAGCGTCGAGGGCAAGGTGCAGCCGCAGGTGTCCAACATCGACATCCTGAAGGCCACCTTCCCCGCCGGCACCCTGTCCGGCGCGCCGAAAGTGCGCGCGATGGAGATCATCGACGAGTTCGAGCCGACCAAGCGCGGCGTGTACGGCGGTGCCGTCGGCTACCTCGGCTTTACCGGCGACATGGACCTGGCGATCGCGATCCGCACCGCGGTGATCAAGAACGAGGTGCTGTACGTGCAGTCCGGCGCCGGCGTGGTCGCCGATTCGGTGCCGGAATCGGAATGGCTGGAAACGCAGAACAAGGCGCGCGCGGTGATCCGTGCCGCCGAGCTGGTGCAAAGCGGCCTCGACGCCTGAGCCTCACCCGCTGAAAAACATTGCGGCCAACCTTGCTTCAAGGTTGGCCGCAATGCGTTTCAGTGCAGGTGTTGCGGCATGTCCGGCCAGCGGGCGTAGCGCTGCTCGATGCCGCGCCAGTTGCCGTCGCGCTTGAGCATGTGCAGCGCCTGTTGCAGTTGTTTCACCACGCCGCCGTCCAGCTTGCGGTTGCAGGCCAGGTACAAGTCGACACGGTTGAAGGCCAGCACCGGTTCGATGCGCGTGTCCAGCTGCCGTTGCAGCAGCAGGCCGTTGGCGGTGAAGCGGTCGCTGGCCCACAGGTCGATGCGGCGCTGCAGCAGCTTGTCGATGTTGTCGCGGTCCTGCGGCGCGGCATCGACCTTCATATCGTGCTGGCGCAGGTAGCTGTCGCGCACGTCGCCGTAATAGGTACCGATGCGCAGGTGACGCACCTCGTCGAGGCTGCGAAACGAAATGAAGCGGCCGCGCAGCGCGTACAGCGTCCACTCGCTGTGCGTCAGCGGCCCGATCCACTGGAACGACGCCTCGCGCTCCGGCGTGCGCGTCACCGAGAACAGGCAGGATTGCGGCGTTGCCAGCACCGTGTTGTAGGCGCGCTGCCACGGATAGGCGCGCAGCCGGTACGGCAGATTGGCCTGGCGCAGCATCGCGATCACCTTGTCGGCGACAAAGCCGCTGACGCGCTGGTCGCGCTCGATCTGGTACGGCGGGAAGTGTTCGGTGGCAAGCAGCAGGCTGTCGGCGCTGGCAAGGTTGGCCGCGGCCAGCAGCAGCATCGGGATCAGGCGCATGGCAACCGTCCGGGAAAATGGGATCGGCGGCAAAGATAGCAGAAAGCCTGTCACAAAAAATTCTTTTTCTCACAAACACGATGACATATTTTGCCACTGTGGCACGGCCGCCACCGCTGGCGCCGCAGTGGCAGTACGGGACGCCGGATGCGGCCTTGTGCGCGGCCGCGAATGCGACAGGGCGCGGCATTGCCGCGAGTCCTGACCACGCTCAGCTCATCAGCCACTCGCGCAGGTACTCGCGCGCCTGGCGCAGCTGCGGCCCGGCCAGCAGCGTGATGCGCTGCGATTCGGCGCGGCCGACCTCGCTTTCGGTCGGCACGTACAGGCTGGCCAGCATCGCCTTGGCGTGCAGGCCGCCCAGGCCGGCGACGCTGTTGAGCTTGAACAGGTTCTCCAGCCCCACGCCGCGCTGCTGGAAGCTGGTGGGGGCGGCGGTCTTGCACTCGATCAGGTACAGGTGGTTGTTGCACAGGATCGCCACGTCGTATTCGTTCTCGACATTGTGATGGCTGATCTTGACGCCGACGGCGGCGTCGCTGATCGGCAGGATCTGCGCCAGCTCGGCCACCTGCGACAGCAGCCACACCTCCAGCCAGCCACCGGCAAGAAAGAAGCGCGCCCGCGGATCAAGGCAGCGCATGTGGCCGCTGTCGCGGAACTCCACCATGCCGCTGGCCAGCAGCCAGTCGTACAGCACGTGTTCGCCGCTGGACAGCGGGTGCTGGCTGAATTGCTGCTCGTCCAGGTCGTTGCACAGCCGGTTGAGCAGCGACAGTGACTTCGGCCGCAGCGCCGCGTGTTCGGCCAGATCGCGCGCCAGCTGCTCGTGGCGCGGGCTGCGCCGCTCCAGCCGGTAGTGGATGGCGAGGATGCGGCTGCCGTAGAGCGCGAAATAGGCCTCCAGCGACAGCCCTTCGGCGATCTCGGTGCCGCTGTGCAGGCGGCTGCTCTCGCCGCCGAGCAGCCAGATCAAGCGGTCGTTGTCGTGCTCCACCGCCATCAGCGGCAGCCGGTGTTCGCGCGCCAGATCGTAGGCCAGCGCCGCCTGCACCGGCGACGCGGCGCTGATATTGAAACAGACACCGCCCTGCACCAGCTCCTGCAGCCGCTGCCGCAGCGCCAGCGGCTGGCTGTCCGCCGGCAGCGTTTCCACCGCCGCGGTCAGGTGCAGCTTTTGGCAGACGCCGAGGATGTCGAAGGCGAGATCAAGGTGGGCGCGGTGGCACAGCAGCGTCACCCGGTCGATGTCAAAACGCGGGTCCAGCGCCGGGGTAATGATGTCGCTGACGACATGGTCAACAAAGGCCAACAGGTGCATGACGCGCTCCAGCGGGACAGGGCATGACTGAATTCTATGCCCAAGCCCGCCGCAAATGCCACGTCCATTGCCGCGCCGCGCGCGTCAGTACAAGCGCTTGACCGCCAGGGTTGGCCGCCGGCTCAGGCGCACGCCGCGGCGCGCGGCTGCGCCTGCTGGCGGATATCGGCCACCAGCGCCGCCAGCTGCACCAGCCCGTCTTGCCACTGCCGATGGCCGGACGCGACATTGATATGACCGGCGTCGCGCAGCCAGTGCAGCGGGCTTTGCCACAGCGCCGCCATCCGCGCGCTGCGCAGCGGCAGGCTGAACGGATCGCTGTCGCTGGCCACCACCCGCGCCGGGAACGGCAGCGCCTGCTCCGGCAGCGGCGCGAACGGCTGCAGCGCGGCCGGGGCGCTGGCGCGCTCGACATCGGCCGGCGCCACCAGCAGCGCACCGGCAAGCTTGTTGCCGTAGCGCGCCGCATAATGCGCGACCGTGGCGCAACCGAGGCTGTGCGCGATCACGATTACCGGCAGTGTGGCGGCCGCCACCGCCGCGTCCAGCGCCGCCAGCCAGTCGTCCAGCTGCGGCGTCTGCCAGTCGTGGTTGGCCACCCGCGTTGCGGCCAACGTTTGCTGCCAGTGGCTCTGCCAGTGCTCGGGGCCGGAATTATTCCAGCCCGGCTGGATGATGTACTCGAAGCCGGAAAAATCGTGCGCCATGCTGCTGCCCCCAAGGTATGGAAAGATTCTGCCGTCACCATAACCGTGCCATCATATTTCCAAAAATAATTATTTTTTGTTTTGTTATTCTTTTTGAAAATATAAAAGCCGGCAGCATGGGCTGCCGATCTGCTAAAATCGCCGCCTGCCTTGGTGCTTCGCCGGCGCATGCCGGCAAGTTAAACGGGAAACAGGTGACCCCTGTGCTGCCCCCGCAACGGTGCGTTTCTTGAAGAACCTGTTCAATGTCTGCTGCGACTGCTCCCAATGGGGCGATACGGCGTTAAAAACGACTTCGGCATGCTTGTTTATATTAGTAACAAATGCCACTTCCTCAGTCGTTTTTGCCTTGCCTCGCGTGAGCTCGCTAAACCTTGAACGAGTTCTAAGGTCTGCCGGCCCTGCCGTCATGACCGCCCTGCCCATCGCCACTGTGAGTCATCACGGGAAGGCGGGCAGACGGCGAAACCAGCCCGGATACCGGCCACGGCGAACGCGCGCACTGCCAGTCAGTGCGTCCCGACACATGCTGCGGAGGGCGGCATCCGGTCAGATTGCTGATCCGTGCGCCTGACGCCTGCCCCTTCCGCGATTTCGATATCGCGCCCATGTCCCACAGCCTGACGCTGGACCGCCCGCTGCGCGGCGCCCTGCGCTTACCCACCCTGCCCCTGTTGACACTGCTGACGCTGCTCAGTGGCGGCAGCCTGCTGCTGGCCTGCAGCAGCGGCTCCATCGCGCTTGGCGCCGGCGAGCTGTGGCTGGCCGCCAGCGGTCACGGCAGCCAGCTTGCCGACACCCTGCTCAGCCTGCGGCTGGAACGGGCGCTGACCGCCTGGGTCACCGGCGCCTCGCTGGCGCTAGCCGGCGTGCTGATGCAGTCGCTACTGCGCAATCCGCTGGCCGATCCTTACGTGATGGGCGTCTCCGGCGGTGCATCGGTCGGCGCGCTACTGGCGTTGTGGCTGGGGCTGGCACTGTGGCAGGTGGACAGCGCCGCCGTCGCCGGCGCGCTGACGCTGTCGGCGCTACTGTTCCTGCTGGCGCGCCGCGATTTTGCGCGCAGCAGCGGCACGGTGCTGCTGCTGCTCACCGGCGTGCTGCTGTCCGCCGCCTGCGGCGCGCTGATCTCGCTGCTACTCACCATCGCGCCGGACGCGCAATTGCGCGGCATGGTGTTCTGGCTGGTCGGCGACATCGCCGGCACGCCGCTGCGGCCGTGGCCGTGGCTGGCCTTGCTGCCGGCCGTGCTGCTGGCGTGGTGGCAGGCGCCGGCGATCAACCTGCTGGCGCTGCACGGCGACCACGCGCTGACGCTGGGCGTGCCGGTGGCCATGCTGCGCCGCCTGCTGCTGGTACTGGCCGCAGTGCTGACCGCCAGCGCCGTCAGCCAGGGCGGCAGCATCGGTTTCATCGGCCTGATGGTGCCGCACGCCTGCCGCCTGCTGTGCGGCCCGGACCTGCGCCGGCTGATCCCCGCCGCCGTGCTCAGCGGCGCCGCGCTGCTGGTGCTGGCCGACACCCTGGCGCGCACCGTCGTCGCGCCGATGCAGCTGCCGGTCGGCGTGCTGACCGCGCTCCTGGGGGTGCCGGTGCTGTTCTGGCAGCTGCAACGCACCCGCCGGAGGCTAGCCTGATGCTGCACTGTGACCAGCTCACCCTTCGCCAGGGGCGCCGCACGCTGCTGCAGCCGCTCACCTGGCAGGTCCGCGCCGGCGAATGCTGGTGGATCGCCGGCCGCAACGGCTGCGGCAAAAGCACGCTGCTGGCCACGCTGGCGGCGCTGCGCCGCGCCGACGGCGGCCACATCCGCCTCTGCGGCCAACCTTTGCCGCAGCTGACGCCGCGCCAACGCGCACAACGCCTCGCCCTGCTGCCGCAGGCCAGCCACGATGCCTTTGATTATGCGGTGCAGGATGCCGTCGCCGCCGCGCGCTTTGCCTGGCCGGATGCCGGCGACAACCCGCAACGCGTCGCCGCCGCGCTGGACGCCTTCGACCTTGGCCGTCTGGCGGCACGACCGCTGCAGGCCTTGTCCGGCGGCGAGCGCCAGCGCGTGGCACTGGCCAGCGTGATGGCGCAGGACGCACCGCTGATCCTGCTCGACGAGCCGTCCAATTCGCTCGACCTCGCCCATCAGGCCGCGCTGCAGCAGCAGATCGGCCGCTGGTGCGCGCAGGGCAAGGCGGTGCTGCTGGTCAGCCACGACCTGCAGCTGGCCCCGGCCTGCGCCAGCCACGCGCTGCTGCTCGACGAGCACGGCCAGCACCGTCAGTACCCGCTGGCCGAACTTAACGCCGAACACCTCGCCGCCGTGCTCGGCTATCCGCTAACCCGACTCCACCACGCAGGCCGCCCCTGCTTTTTACCCGGACACCCATCATGAGCCACACCGAAGACCAGGGCCGCACCGAGCGCCACAACGCGCGCATGGCGCGCAAAAAAGAAATCATGGACGCCAAGATCGCCGCCGCCGACCAGCACCGCGGCGTGTTCATCGTCAACTGCGGCAACGGCAAGGGCAAAAGCTCCAGCGGCTTCGGCATGGTGATGCGCGGCCTCGGCCACGAGATGCAGGTCGGCGTAGTGCAGTTCATCAAGGGCGCGATGTCCACCGGCGAAGAGCGCTTTCTGCGCCGCTTCCCTGACGAGGTGCAGTTCCACGCGATGGGCGAGGGCTACACCTGGAACACGCAGGACCGCGAGCGCGACGTCGCCCGTGCCGGCGAAGCCTGGGAAAAAGCGCGGCAGATGCTGCAGGACCCGGCCATCGGTCTCGTGCTGCTCGACGAGCTGAACATCGCGCTGAAATACAAGTATCTGGATGTGGA
The DNA here is from genome assembly GCF_024437575.1 of Vogesella sp. AC12. NCBI lineage: Bacteria > Pseudomonadati > Pseudomonadota > Betaproteobacteria > Neisseriales > Chromobacteriaceae > Vogesella > Vogesella sp. AC12. The sequence continues at coordinate 228,594 of NZ_JANFNU010000001.1, read as the reverse complement.
AGACGTGCTCGACAACATCATCGCCCGCCCGCCGGGCCAGCATGTGATCGTCACCGGCCGCGGCGCACCGCAGGCGATCATCGACGCCGCCGACACCGTCACCGAGATGACGCTGGTCAAGCACGCGTTTGCCGCCGGCATCGCCGCCCAACCCGGCATCGAGTGGTAACACCCCGATACACCATCACGCCGGCCCGGTTCCGGCGCAAGGTTGGCCGCAAGCACATTGCGGCCAACCTTGCCGGCCATCGCCATCGCGCCGGCAACGGCACACCCATGCGTGACCTGCCCCGCCCCTCGAAATGAAAGCGAGCCCATGAGCTGCAAAGCCCTCCTCCTCTCCGCCATCGCCTCCGGCCAGGGCAAGACCACCGTCACCGCCGCCCTCGCGCGCAAGCTCGCGCGCGCCGGCCAGCGGGTACGGGTGTTCAAGACCGGCCCCGATTTCATCGACCCGATGCTGCTGGCCGCCGCCAGCGGTGGCGATGTGGACGTGCTGGACCTGTGGATGTGCACCGAGGCGCAGTGCCACGCACTGCTGGCCGAGGCGGCGCGGGAGTGTGACTACCTCCTGATCGAAGGCGTGATGGGCTTGTACGACGGCCAGCCATCCAGCGCCGATCTGGCCCGCCACTTCGGCGTACCGGTGCTGGCGGTGCTGGACTGCTCGGCGATGGTCGGCACCGCGCTGGCCATCGCCCGCGGCCTGCGCGATCACGGCCAGCTGCCGTGGGCGGGGATGCTGGCCAACCGCGTCGCCAGCCCCGGCCACGCCGACATGATCCGCGCCTGCGGCACGGCAGAGCTGCCGGTGGTCGGCCACCTGCCACGACAGGCCGAGTCGCTGCCGGAACGCCACCTCGGCCTGCACCTGCCGTCCGAGCTGCCGGATCTGGCCGCGCGGCTGGATGCACTGGCCGACGCGTTGCAACTGGACGACGCGGTACTGGCGTCGCTGCCGGTGTTTGCGCCGGCACCGCAAGCGCAGCCGGCCTTGCCGCCACTGCTGGCCGGCCGCCGCATCGCCATCGCCCGCGACGCCGCGTTTGCCTTCATCTACGCCGCCAACCTGCGCACGCTGGCGGCCATGGGCGCCGAGCTCACCTTCTTCTCGCCGCTGGCCGACGAGGCCATCCCGGCCGGTGCCGACGCCGTCTGGCTGCCCGGCGGCTACCCGGAGCTGCACGCCGACACCCTTGCGGCCAACCTTGGCTGGCAAGCCAGTCTCAAGCACGCCGTCGCCGCCGGCACGCCGGTCTGGGCGGAATGCGGCGGCATGATGGCGCTGACGGAAAGCCTCACCGACACCGACGGTCACCGCCACGCGATGGCCGGTGTGCTGCCCGGCAGCGTGCACATGGGCAAGAAACTGGCGGCGCTGGGCAGCCAGGCCTGGCCGCACGCCGCCGGCGAATTGCGCGGCCACACCTTCCACTACTCCAGCTTCGACACGCCGCTGGCAGCACTGGCCCACTGCCAGCGCAAGGACGGCCGTGACGGCGGCGAAGCGGTCTACCGCCACGGCAGCGTGCAGGCCTCGTACTTCCACGCCTACTTCGCCAGCAACCCGGCCGCCGCCGCCGCGCTGTTCCTGCCGCCATGCGGCGCAGCGCCATGCTGAGTGTCGCCGCGCCGATGGCGGCGGCGCTGCTGCTCGACCGCCTGCTGGGCGAGCCGCGCCGCTATCACCCGCTGGTCGGCTTCGGTAATGCGGCCAAGCTGCTGGAAAAAACACTCAACGTTGGCCGCAAGCGCCTGCTGCGCGGCCTGCTTGCCTGGCTGCTGCTGGTGCTGCCGCTGCCACTGGCCCTGTTCTGGCTGCTGGCACAACTGCCGGCGCCGGCGGCCGCCGCCCTCAGCGTGGCGGTGTTGTACTTCACCCTCGGCCGGCAGAGCCTGCTGGAACACACCCGCCCGATCGGCGCGGCGCTGCTGGCCGGCGATCTGCCGCAGGCGCGCGCACTGGCCAGCCGCATCGTCAGCCGCGACCTGCAGCACGCCGACGAGGCCGCCGTCACCCGCGCCGCCGCCGAATCACTGCTGGAAAACGGCCACGACGCGGTGTTCGGCGCGCTGTTCTGGTTTGCCGTCGGCGGCGCGCCGGCCGCGCTGGCGTTCCGCCTCGCCAACACCCTGGACGCGATGTGGGGCTACCGCAACCCGCGTTTCGAACGCTTCGGCAAGGTCACCGCCCGCGCCGACGACGTGCTCGGCTTCGTACCGGCACGGCTGACCGCGCTGGCCTACGCGCTGGCCGGTAACACCCGCCTCGCGCTGCGCTGCTGGCGCACGCAGGCGCCGCAGTGGGACAGCCCCAATGCCGGCCCGGTGATGGCTGCCGGCGCCGGCGCGCTGGGCGTGCGGCTGGGCGGCGCCGCCAGCTACCACGGCCAGCTGGAAGAACGGCCAACTCTGGGCGATGGCGCGACGCCCGCCGCCGCCGACATCGCCCGCGCCGCGCGGCTGCTGGACCGGGCGCTGCTGCTGTGGCTGCTGCTGGCGATTCCGCTATGAATGCGCTCAAACCCGTCCACGGCGGCAATCTGCACGCCGCCATCGCCACTTACGGCGGCGAGCCGGCCGGCTGGATCGACCTGTCCGCCGCGCTCAATCCGCAGCCCTACCCGGTGCCGGCCATCCCGCCCGCGCTGTGGCACACGCTGCCGCAGCCGGACGCGGCCTTCATTGCCGCCGCCTGCGCCTACTACGGTGCGGCCAAGCTTTTGCCCGTCGCCGGCAGTCAGGCGGCGATCCAGGCGCTGCCGCGGCTGCGGCCGCCCGGCCGCGTCGCTGTCGCCCACCCCAGCTACGGCGAACACGGCTGGCGCTGGGCACGGCACGGCCATGCCGTCAGCCGCCATGCCCACACCGACATCGACGCACAGGCCGGCCACGTCGACGTGCTGATCCTGTGCAATCCGGACAACCCTTCCGGCCGCGCCTACCCGGCGGCCAGCGTGCTGCGGTGGGCGGAGCAACAGGCGGCGCGCGGCGGCTGGCTGCTGGTGGACGAGGCGTTTGCCGATGTCTGCCCGGCGCTGTCGGTCACCGCCCACGCCGGCTATCTGCCCGGCCTGATCGTGCTGCGCTCGCCGGGCAAGTTCTTTGGCCTCGCCGGCCTGCGGCTGGGCTTTGTCGCCGCCGAGGCCGCCATCTTGCAGCAGCTGGACGAGGAGCTGGGGCCGTGGACCATTCCCGGCGCGGTGCAGCACATCGCCACCGCCGCGCTGCGCGATGGCGCCTGGCAGCAGCAGGCGCGGGCTGATCTTGCCGCGCGCCGCGCAAGGTTGGCCGCACTGCTGGCAGCCAACGCGCTGCCGCACGCCGGCTGCGACCTGTTCGCCGGCGGCGAGTACGCGCCCGCCGCCGCGCTGCAGCAGCATCTGGCGACGCAACACATCTGGTGCCGGCTATTCAGCGAGCCGGCGCCGCGCTTCCGCCTCGGCCTGCCGGCCGACGAGACCCACTGGCAACGGCTGGCCGCCGCGCTGGCCAGCTTCCGTGACAAGGACTGCACCACATGAAACGACTTTTCCCGCTACTAGCCTGCCTGCCGGCACTGGCCGCACCGGTCAGCGTCCTCGACGACCAGGGCAGCCGCGTCACGCTGCCCGCCCCGGCGCAGCGCGTAATCAGCCTGGCGCCGCACGTCACCGAGCTGGCCTTTGCCGCCGGTGGCGGCACGCGCCTGATCGCCGTCGATGAAAACAGCGACTACCCGGCGGCCGCCAAAGCGCTGCCCAAGGCCGGCAGCTTCCGCGCCATCGACCTGGAACGCATCGTCGCCGCCAAGCCGGACCTGCTCTTGGTGTGGCTGCACGGCCCGTCGGCGCGGCAGCTGGAGCCGCTGCGCCAGCTCGGCATCCCGCTGTTCTACAGCCAGCCGAAGCGCTTTGCCGACATCCCGTCCAACCTGCGCCGCATCGGCCAGCTGCTGGGCAGCAGCGCGCAGGCAGAACAGGCGGCGCGCCGCTTCGAGCAGGATCTGGCCGCGCTGCGCCAGCAGCAACAGGGCAAGCCTAAGCTCAGCGTGTTCTACCAGGTGTGGGACAAGCCGCTGTACACCCTCAACGGCCAGCACATCGTCAGCGACGCCATCGCGCTGTGCGGCGGCATCAACATCTTCGCCCGACTGCCGGTCACCGCGCCGGTGGTCACCGACGAGGCGGTGATCGCCGCCAACCCGCAGGTGATCCTGTCCGCCGCCATGCGCCACAACGACGACCTGCTCAAGCGCTGGCAGCGTATGCCCGGCATCGCTGCCGTGCAAAACCGGCAGCTGCACCAGGTCAACGGCGACCTGCTCAACCGCCCGACACCGCGCATGATCGATGGCACGCGCCAGCTGTGCACCAAGCTCGACCTCGCCCGCCGCTAACCCGCTACCTCCTCCCGAGACCGCCATGAGCCACTACCAACGCATTGCCTGCCTGTGCACCGAAGCCGTCGAAACGCTGTACCTGCTCGGTGCGCAGGACCTGATCGCCGGCATCTCCGGCTTTACCGTCTACCCGCCCGAGGCGCGCCAGGACAAGCCGAAGATCAGCGGCTTTTCCAGCGGCAAGCTGGAGAAGATCCTCGCCGTCGAGCCTGATCTGGTGGTGGCCTTCTCCAGCCTGCAAAGCGACATCCTGAAAGACGTCGCCGCCGCCGGTGTCGATATCCAGCATTTCAACCACCACGACCTCGCCGGCGTGCTGCGCATGGTGCGGGTGCTGGGCAGCCTCACCGGCAAGAACGAAGCTGCCGCAACGTTGGCCGCAGAATTGCAAGCCAGCATGGACACCGCCCGCGCCGAAGCGGCGGCCAACGACGCCGCCGGCCTGCCTCGGCCGCTGGTTTACTTCGAAGAATGGAACGACCCGATCATCACCGGCATCGGCTGGGTCGGCGAGCTGATCGCCCTTGCCGGCGGCCGCGATGCCTTTGCCGAACTGGCCGTGCACAAGCGCGCGAAAGAACGCATTCTGGCCGACCACCGCGAGGTGGCCGCGCGCGCGCCGGACCTGATCGTCGGCAGCTGGTGCGGCAAGCGCTTCCGCCCGGAAACGGTGCTGGCGCGCGAAGGCTGGCAAGACGTACCGGCTGTACGCAACTTCGAGCGCGGCCACATCATCGAGATCAAGTCCGCCGACATCCTCGCCCCCGGCCCGACCCTGCTTACCCGCGGCCTGCCGCAACTGCAGGCGTTGATCCGGCAGTGGCACGCCGACCGCGCCGCCGGAGCACTGGCATGAGCGCCCCGCACTGGCCGTGGCCGACGCTGATGGTGCAGGGCTGCACCTCGGACGCCGGCAAGAGCACCGTGGTCGCCGCGCTGTGCCGGCTGCTGGCCGACCGTGGCCTGCGCGTGGCGCCGTTCAAGCCGCAGAACATGGCGCTCAACAGCGCCGTCACCGTCGACGGCGGTGAAATCGGCCGCGCCCAGGCACTGCAGGCCGTCGCCGCGCGCGTGCCACCGCACAGCGACATGAACCCGGTGCTGCTCAAGCCCAGCTCCGACACCGGCGCGCAGGTCATCATCCACGGCCAGGTACGCGCCGACATGAACGCGCGCGACTACCACCAGTACAAGACCACCGCGATGCAGGCGGTGCTGGAGTCCTACGCCCGCCTGCAGCAACAGTACGACGCGGTGATGGTGGAAGGCGCCGGCAGCCCGGCGGAGATCAACCTGCGCGAGCGCGACATCGCCAACATGGGCTTTGCCGAGGCGGTGGACTGCCCGGTGATCCTCGTCGCCGACATCGACCGTGGCGGCGTGTTCGCCCACCTCACCGGTACGCTGGACTGCCTCAGCCAATCCGAGCGCGACCGCGTGATTGGCTTCGTCATCAACCGCTTCCGCGGCGACATCAGCCTGCTGCAAGGCGGCCTCGACTGGCTGGAAGCCAAAACCGGCAAACCGGTGCTGGCGGTGCTGCCCTACCTGCACGGCCTGATCCTGGACGCCGAGGACGCGGTGCAGACGCAGCAGCAAAAGGGCGACTTCAACATCGTGGTGCCGGTGCTGCCGCGCATCAGCAACCACACCGACTTCGACGCGCTGCGCGCCCACCCCGGCGTCAACCTGCACTTCGTCGGCCCCGACGCGCCGAAGCCGCCGGCTGACCTCGTGATCCTGCCCGGCAGCAAGAACACCCGCGCCGACATGGCCTTTTTGCAGGCGCAAGGTTGGCCGCAATACCTGCAGCGCCACCTGCGCTACGGCGGCAAGCTGCTCGGCATCTGCGGCGGCTACCAGATGCTGGGCCAGCACATCCACGACCCGCTGGGGGTGGAAGGCAAGCCTGGCAGCAGCGCCGGCCTCGGTTACCTCGCCGTCGACACCACGCTTGCCGCCGCCAAGACGCTGATGCGCCGCGAAGGCCGCTTCGTCAACGCCGACGCTACGGTCAGCGGCTACGAAATCCACATGGGTGTCAGCAGTGGTGCGGACTGCGAACGGCCGGTATTCATGCTAGACGACGGCAGCGTCGACGGCGCCATCAGCCCCGACGGCCAGGTCATGGGCAGCTATCTGCATGGGCTGTTCGACCATCCTGATGCATGTCAAACGCTATTACATTGGGCTGGCATGGACAATGCCACGGGGGTAGACTTGGCTGCGCTGCGCGAGGCGAGCATTGAACGGCTGGCGGCGGCGAGTGAGGGGTTGGTGCGGAAGTTGGCAAAAACGAATACCCATCCGGGTGTGTCTTTGCCAAGAGGTGCCGCACTAAACAACTGAAAGAAAAGAGAAATATCCATGACACTCCATGGATATGCCCATCCACAAATCAGATATACACACCGATGGTGTGTATATCACACGTTAGATTGCTTCAATCGAGTCATTGCCATGGCGAAACAAAAAAGAATTGACCACTTTAATCTGTGGCCGATAGCACAAGAATTTCCAGGCGAGTCAGATTTTCGAGAGCGGGTAAGCAAATTCTCTATTGCAGACTTGTTCTTCCCATATCAAATTCCGCAAACAACTAACCAACATTTGCACATTGTTATCTCGTATCTGCTGGATGCTGTTGATAGCTTGCCCTATAGGCCAGACCACGCATTCGACTGGGCGTGGAGGGCATTTGAATATCTGACAAGCAATTCATCCGGCGGCATTGGAAATATCACAGATACGATTAGAAATTTTGTTTCCCCTGAAATTGATTTGTATTTTTCATTTAACAATCAAGCCGAAAATGCATTCTTTGATTTAGTTGAAAATATCCCGTTTCAGACTTGCGAATACTGGCTCAAAAGAATTGTTGCGGCCGCTCCATACAACTTCTCGCCAGGAAACCACAAGGTGCTGTCTTCATACGCAAAGAGACTGCTCTTTGCAAATGGGCAACCACCTGTAACGACCCCGGCGATCCATGCTGTCTTGTGCCATCTGGGATCAAACTTCAATCTAAGCGACACGACTCAACGCAGAAATGGTGCGTCTCTGTTGCGCCGAATAATTCGCGCTGAGTCTGTATCGCTAGGAACCTCCTCTGTGCAGTTAACTCGGAGTGAAGTTTTTTTCTTCCTACTTAGCGGATTGGGCTACGCATTTAGGAATGACAGAGCCCATGCGAAATCCATTGCGCCATTCAGAAGCAGTTCTGCCAAGATCAAAACTTACGCTCACTGTTGGTTTATGTTCTTGCTGATTTATGAGGCCACGTTTGTGTTTCTACATTCTGCAAGGTCTCCGCAAGTCTTTACAGGGTGCCCCGCGCAAAACTTCATGAACAACAATCATGCGTATGCAAAGCTATTTGCAGACCATTTGAATGCCTAGCAATCTAACCCTGCAGTCGAGAGGGACAGCCAACAAGCTGCGCTTGTTGGTTCCCTTCGTGCTTCGCACTCCGGCTGCCCCTCACTTCCACGTTAACCAAGTAGGGCGGGGTCGCCTTTGGCGATACCCGCGCTGCTCCATCAAAACATGGCCTCATTCCGCGGGTATGGCCTTGCGGCCAACCCGCCCCACTTTCCCCTCGATGTCCACCCCATCCCCGCGGCCAACCTTGGCCGCAAACAAAACGCCCGGCGCAAAGACCGGGCGTTGTTGATGGCGGATATCGCTAGCCATACAGCACCGTAGGTTGGGCTGAGCCTGCGAAGCCCAACGTTTACCGCGACTGCCTCATCAAGGTTGGCCGCAAGCCGACACGGACTTACGGCCAACCTTTGTTTTATCTGGAGTATCCGCTGCGCGGATGATGGTTTGCCTTGCCGGTTTCGCCCGGCAGACGAGGAAGGGGGATACCGCATCCCCCTTTCCGATCCCCGCTCTCCCCGAAGGCGCAAGAATTCCCGTGAAAACCGCCGCCATCCCGGCGTCGCCCATACGCTGCGCTCAAAAGAGGGCGGCTTGTTTCCGGGCTGGCGACAGTTTCCACGGCTTGCGCCAACGGGAATGGTCACGACGATTACATGCTGACTGCTGGCTAGCGTCTTGCTGCAACCAGCCTTGGCCGCACGTTACCGTAGGTCGGGTTAGCACAGCGTAACCCTACATGCCTGCGGCCAACCTTGTGCTTTTTTGCTTTCGGGCTGTTCGTGGTCGATGCCGCTTGGCCTTTGTCCGTGCCTTCCGTGGCAAGAACCCCGAACGCTTCGTCGCGGCAAGGTTGGCCGCAAGCCTTGCTTCTCCTCCCCCACCCCGCTACCGTAACGCCACCACTTCCCACGATTACCCCCCAAGGAACCCCGATGAGCGATACCGCCGATTTCTGGAATACCCGTTTTGCCGTCAGCGAATTCATCTACGGCGAGGCGCCGAATGATTTTCTGCGCGAGCAGGCACCGCGGCTGGCGCCGGGCAGCCGTGTGCTGAGCCTGGGCGAGGGCGAAGGCCGTAATGCGCTGTTTCTGGCGCAGCAGGGCCATGCGCTGACGGCGGTGGATGCCTCGCACGAGGGGCTGGCCAAGGTGCTGGCGCGCGCGGCGGCGGCCGGGGTGGACATCACCGCGGTGCTGGCCGATCTGGCGCGTTTCGAGCCGGGCGTGGCGCAGTTTGATGCGGTGGTGTCGGTGTTCTGCCACCTGCCGTCGGCCTTGCGCCGCACGGTGATGACGCGCGCGATGGCCGCGCTGAAGCCGGGCGGACTGCTGATCATGGAAGGCTACACCCACCGCCAGCTGGCGTTCGGCACCGGCGGGCCGAAGGATGCGGACATGCTGCTGGAGGCCGACATCGTGCGCGGCGAGCTGGCGGGGCTGGAGCTGCTGCACTTTGTCGAGCTGGAGCGCGAGGTGATCGAGGGCAGCTACCACACCGGCACCGCCAGCGTGCTGCAGGTGGTGGCACGCAAGCCGTAAACCGTTGCGGCCAACCCTGGCCGCAACCCCGTTGCCCTTCCCCTGCCGGCCTCGCCGCCGCGTCCGCGCCATGCCCCGGTAATATCATGCCGCCGCGTGGCAAGCGGTACGCCACGATGCACCCCATGTACTAATGTTAAGAATCAGCCGGCCATTTTATGGGGTGCCCCCGCGTGTGGCCGGCAGGCAAGCGATGGCACGGGGAGAGGTCTATGCCGGACGAGCTGAATTTCCAGTACATGATCGACACCTTGCAAGGTGCCTTCATCATGGCGGACAGCGCCGACATGACGGTGATGGCCGCCAACCAGCTGGCGTCGATCCAGCTCGGACTGCCGCTGTCGGAGCTGCTGGGCCAGCCGCTGGCGCGTTTTGTCAGCAAGCCGTCGCTGGATGACATCCTGCGCAACATCCAGCGCCAGGATCTGGTCTACAACCTCGAAGGCGAGCTGTGTTCGGCGCGCGGCCGCTGCTTCCCGGTACTGCTGTCGGCGCGGGTGGTGGCCTGGTCGTACCCGACGCTGATCTTCACTTTTTCCGATCACAGCCAGCACATGCTGATGAACGAGCTGCTGAAGAAGAAGGACGAGCTGTTCGAGCGCGTGCGCCAGCTGATGCCGGCCAGCGACGAGGGCATGGCGGAGGATCCGGACGACTACATCAGCGGCGTGCTGTCCGCCGGCCAGCTGCTGGAGCGCGCCGGCATCGAGGTCGGCCACGCGCGCCGCTACCACGATCCGCTGGCGGCACTGCAGATCCACGCCGAGGTGGTGCCGATCCGCAACCGGGAGCCGCTGGGCGCCTACAATCGCGCCCATTTCCGCCGCATGGTGAGCTATCTGTGCGTGCAGAGCAGCCGCGACGGCGATCTGGTCGGCCGCCACGAAAACGGCACGCTGGTGATGCTGCTGCGGCAGACCACGCTGCTGGATGCGGTCAAGGTCGCCAAACGGCTGCAGCAACGGCTGGGCAGCTTTACCTTCTGGCCGGATGGTGCCAATTGCGAGACCAGCACCTGCATCGGCCTGAGCACCTGGCACGAAACCGACCAGAATGCCCGCCAGCTGCAGATCCGGCTGGAAGCGGCGCTGGCCAAGGCCCGCCTGACCGGGCGCAATACCATCGTCAGCCTGAGCTGAGCGCCGCGCTGCGGCCAACCCTGGCCGCCGCTGTTCTCGTATTCACGATCTCTCACACTCGCACGACACACGGTAAAAACTGCGGAAGCCGTGGCGTTTACCGCCGACACAGCGCAGTCTTAACGCCATACCACCCCATCGGGAGCAGCCGCTGCCGACGGTGAACAGGCGCTCAGCCCGCCCGTGTCACGATCACGTAGTACTTCTCCACCGCTTCCACCACCTCGAACACGCCGCGGAATCCGGCCGGGATCACTGCGGCCTCGCCGGGGCCGAAGGCTTCGGCGTGGCCGTTTTCGGCGATCAGCTGCACCCGGCCGTGGCGGATGCAGAAGAACTCTTCCTTGTTGTCGGCAAAGGCGATGCGCCAGGCGCCCGGCTCGCAGGCCCAGATGCCGGCGGCGCACACGCCGTCGCCGCTTTCGTAAGCGGGCCAGGTGCGGCGCTGCGGGTTGCCGCTCACCAGCCGTTGCGGATTGGGGTAGTCGATCTGGGCGCTGAGGTGCTGCCCGTCCACTCTGACGATCATGTACTTGCTCCGTGATGGGGTAATGCCAAAGCCGGCGCGGCGCCACACGGGGCGCACCGGCTCTGGCGCAAAGGCGCTATTCAAGCAGATACGCGGCGCGGACTCCAGTCGCCCGCCGTGCACGCGCGGCGGCCGGTTTGCGGGCGCCGTTACTGGCGGCCAAGGTTAGCCGCAGCACTCACACCTGTACCGATGGCACGCTCTTCATGCAGCGCAGTGTGAAGTGCGAACGGCTGTGGCGGATGCCGGAAATCTTGTACAGCTTCTCGCGCAGGAAGCGTTCGTAACCTGCGGTACCGTCGACGGCGACCTTGATCAGGTAGTCGTATTCGCCGGACACCAGGTGCGCCTCCAGCACTTCCGGCAGCGCCGCCAGCTCCTCGCCGAAGCGCGCCAGCGTGCCCTCCTCGTGCGCGTTGAGGGTGACCTCGATCATCACCGTGTCCGGCAGCCCCATCTTCTGCTGGTTGATCAGCGCGACGTAGCCCTGGATGTAGCCGTCGTTTTCCAGCTGCCGGGTGTGGTTCCAGCACGCCGACGGCGACATGCCGACGCGCTCGGCCAGCTCGGCATTGCTGAGGCGGGCATTCTGCTGCAGCTCGTGCAGAATCTTCCGGTCTTGCGCGCTGACAACACGATTGTTTTCCAACATTTTCATCCTTGAGAAACATTCTTCCGAAAAATGAAAATAGCAAAAATATCCTGCACAAGATAGCGCTTTGTGATGGCGCATTCGAAAGCCTGTTCCGCGGCGCGCGGGTTACAGTTTGAGCATGGTTCACCCCAGTGCAGCCTGGCCGCCACAAGCCGCCAGCCACGCCGGCAACACCACCCTGCCGGTACTGCAGACAGGCCACCTACCCGGCGGCAAGCGCCACCACACGGACACCATCCGTCAGACGGCGACAACTGGCAACGGCGACCAAGGGCAATGCCCAGGGACAGTACACGCCGCCGGCGCGGAATCCGGCGGCAGGCTGCGGCCAACCTTTTGCATAGAAGGTTGGCCGCACGTCTTTTGGCGACGGTTTCTGGCGAGGCGCAGCTGGACAAGGCGCGCGGTAGAAGGTGTCCCGCATCGAGCGGGAAGCGGGATGCCGGCCATTGCGCGACAGGCTTGGCCGCCGGCATTCCCCGCGACCGCCGCCCTGTCACAAAGCGTCACATAGTCGATACAAAACCGCCGACCACGGTTTTCTGCCGTTGCTTACACTGCAATCACGTAATGCAACAGGAGAACCACCATGCGCAAATCACTCTTCATGACCGGTCTGGCCCTCGTGCTGGCAACTGGTGCCGCCACCGCTCATGCCGGTGATCTTGACCATGTTATCGGTGGCGCCGTCGGTGGCGCAGCCGGTGCCGCCATCGGCCATTCGGTCGGCGGCCGCGACGGCGCCGTCGTCGGCGGCGCCATCGGTGCCGCTACCGGCGTGATCCTGACCCGGCCGGAACGCGAACGGTACCGGGAGCGGGAACGGGTGGTCGTGCGCCCGGTCGCCCAGCCGGTCTACGTTTACGAGCGTGCCTACCGCCCGGCGCGCTATCACAAGTTCAAGCAGCACCGTAAATACCACGGCCATCACCACGGTTATCACCGCGGCCACCACGACAGGGACGATTGATCGCCGCGACACGCGGTCCGCGTGTCAGCGCACCCCTGCCCGAACGCCCCCATCGTCCCGGCAGGGTTTTTCTTGCCCGCCGCGCCCGGAAGCGGGTCACGCGCTGGCGAGCCAACGCCCGACCAGCGGCATTGGCCAGAACCGCGCCGTTGACATGGGGTCAACGAGCGTGGTGTGGCCATCGCAACGCAGCCGCGCGTGAAGCGCGTCTCAGCCCAGCCCGTAATTGCGCACCAGCATGATGGCGGTCAGCAGCATGATGCAGCCGATCGCCACGTCCAGCAGCCGCCAGCTGGCCGGCTTCTCGAACCACGGCGCCAGCCGGCCGGCGCCAAAGCCGACCAGCACGAACCACAGCACCGACGAGGTGATGCAGCCGAGCAGGAACACGCCGGCATTGTCGGTGCCGTACACCGACGACACGCTGCCGATCAGCACCACGGTATCAAGCCAGACATAGGGATTGAGCAGCGTCACCAGCAGGATGGTGCGGATCACCTTCTTGCGGTCGCGCTCGATGCCACCACTGGCGTCGAGCCGCCCCGGTTGCCACGCGGCACGAAACGCCTTGAACGACAGCCACAGCAGAAATGCCGCCCCGGCCCAGGTCACCACGCCGACAAAGCCCGGCAGCGCCGCCACCAGCCGCCCCATGCCCAGCACCCCGGCGGCGATCAGCAGCACGTCGCACACGATGCAGATCAGCACGATAGGCAGCACATGCTGGCGGCCGATGCCCTGCCGGATCACGAACGCATTCTGCGGGCCGATACCGACAATCTGGCTGGCCGATAGCGCCAGCGCCGACAAATACACATTCAAGCTCATCTTGGTCGTCTCCCGTTTCAGTCACGACCAGCATACGCAGCCCACAAAAAGCAGTAAAACTAATGTTTTTATGGTTACATTAATAAAACTGATAAAAAGAGGCGAGCCTGATGCTGGACAGCAAACAACTGCACACCCTGGCCGTGGTGGTCGATTGCGGCGGTTTCGACAAGGCGGCGCAGCAGCTGTGCGTGACGCAATCGGCGGTGTCGCAGCGCATCCGCCAGCTGGAGGACAGCCTCGGCCAGCCGGTGCTGCTGCGGGTGACGCCGCCACAGCCGACAGCCGCCGGGCGACGGCTGCTGCAGCACTACCGCCAGCTGGCGCTGATGGAGAGCGAGCTGCTACAGACGCTGCGCCCGGACGACAACGCGCAGGCGTTCACCACGCTGGCGGTGGGCGTCAATGCCGACAGCCTCGCCACCTGGTTCCTGCCGGCCATCGACGCGGTGCTGCGCACGCAGCGGCTGCTGCTGGACGTGGTAGTCGACGATCAGGACCACACCCAGACACTGATGCAGCAGGGCCATGTCATCGGCTGCGTCAGCACCCGCGCGCAGGCGTTCCAGGGCGGCGAATGCCGCTACCTCGGCACCATGCGCTACCGCTGCCTGGCCACGCCGCAGTACCGCGCCCGCTATTTCAGCGACGGCCTCAACGCCGCCACGCTGGCGCGGGCGCCGGCGGTGCTGTTCAGCGGCAAGGACGACCTGCACGGCGAGTATCTGGCGCAGCATTTCGGTTTCACGCAGCCGTTCCCCAGCTTTACCCTGCCGGCGCCGCACGCCTTCGTCGACATCACCCTCGCCGGCCACGCCTACAGCCTGCTGCCGGAAATGATGGTGGGCGAGGCGCTGGCCAGCGGTGCGCTGGTTGACCTGCTGCCGGCGCAGCCGGTCGATCTGGCACTGTACTGGCATCACTGGCGGGTGGAATCGGTGCTGGCGCGGCAGCTGGCAGACACGCTGGCGGCCTGCGGCCAACGTTGGCTACGCCAGGACGCAGTCTGACAAGACCGCATCCTGTTGAAGCCGCGCGCGGAGCAGAACGCGCATTGACAAGTACTGGCGGCAAGAGGACGATCACCTCCCCCGCCAACAAAGGAACGCCCAATGACCAACGCCATCGACTGGGACACCCTGGCCCGCGAGGCCCGTACCGCCGCACGCCACGCCTATGTGCCGTACAGCCGCTTTGCCGTGGGCGCGGCGATCCTGACCGCCGACGGCAAGATCGTGCGCGGCTGCAATGTGGAGAACGCCTCCTTCGGCATGACCAACTGCGCCGAGCGCACCGCCATCTTCAGCGCCCGCGCCGATGGCATGGAAGAAGTGCTGGCGGTGTGCATCTACACCCCCACCGACGTGCCGACCCCGCCCTGCGGCGCCTGCCGCCAGGTGCTGAACGAGTTCGGCCCCGACATGGCGGTACGCGCTATCTGCAACGGCACGGACATCATCGACACCACGCTGTCGCAGCTGCTGCCGGGCGCCTTCGGCCCGAAAAACCTGCGCGACGCCGGCTGACAAAACAACAGCGCCAGCATCGCTGCTGGCGCTGTGTCATGTGACGGTGGTGCTCAGTCGTTAACCGGCCGGCTGACGATTGCCAGCGGCAGCCACTGCGGCCACCAGCCCTCTCCGGCCGTCGCGTGCAGCACCGACACCCCCAGTGACGGCACCGCCAGCAGCTCACCAGCGTCGTCTTCCAGCAACGGCCAGTCCAGCCGCAACTGCGGCGGCACGCCGGCCTCCTGAAACACCGTCTTCACCGGCTTGCGGCCAACCTTGAGCGGCAATTTCTCGCCACCAGTGCGCGGCAACACATCCAGCAGCCGGCCATGCCAGTCGTCCGGCAGGCCGCCCGGCGCGCGCCGCCAAGACAATTCGCCGTGCGGCAGGCGCAGGGTCTCGCCGACGGCACAGCACAGCGGCCACGGCTGCGGCGCCACCCGCGGCAAGGCCAGCAGCCGCTGCCGGTAGCGCAGCAGCACCAGCGACTGGTACTCCAGCAAGGGCTGCGTGGCGGCCGCGGCGCTGCGCACCTGCGCCAGCCAGCTGTGCAGCGACTCCGGACTCGGCAACGACAGCCCAAGCTGCGCCAGCCACGCCAGCACCACGTGGCGCTGGCGGGCATCCGACAGCGCCAGCAGCGCCGGCAGATCCAGCTCGCGGCCGCGCTGCACCTGCGCCAGATCCATTGCTGCCAGCGCATCGACCATCTCGGCGGCATCGGCCATGCGCTGCGCCAGCCGCGCCAGCTGCTTGTCCAGCGCCGGCGTGCGCTGCCGCAGCCGCCCCATTACCTCGTGGCGCAGGAAATTGCGCAGGAAGTGGTCGGTATCGGCATTGCTGTCGTCCTCCACCCACTGCAGCTGCCGCGCTGCGGCATAGGCCGCCAGCGTGGTGCGGCCAACCTTGAGCAAGGGGCGCCACAATTGCTGGCCCTGGTGCTCGCGCAGCAGCGGCATCGCCGCCAGCGCCCGCGGGCCGCCGCCACGCAGCACCTGCAGCAGCACCGTTTCGCTCTGGTCATCGGCGTGATGCGCCAGCGCGATGACCTCGGCGCCACCACCGGCAAAGGCCTGATAGCGCACCTTGCGCGCCTCGGCCTCCAGGCTGTCGCCACCACCGGCCTGCACCGCCACCCGCTCCACGCGCAGCGGCACCTGGCGCGCACGACACCAATCCTCGCACGCACGCACCCAGTCATCGGCCTGCGCACTGAGGCCGTGATGCACGTGCAGTGCCGAAAATGCCGGCCCGCCGCGCTCGTCACGCCAGCGACACAGCAAGTCCAGCAGTACCACCGAATCCATGCCGCCCGACAACGCCAGCTCCAAACGACACTGGCCGGACAAAGCGTCCGGCCAGTGTTGGATCAGCGTGTCGAGCAGGTCAGGCGGCGTCTTCCTTGAAGCGGCCATAGCTCATCAGTCTGTCAAAGCGGGTTTTCAGCAATTCATCCAGGCCACGGGAGCCGGCTTCCTTCAACTGCTCCTGCAGCACGCGCTTCAGTGCCGTCATCATCGCGGCATGATCGCGGTGGGCGCCGCCCAGCGGCTCGTTCACCACGCGGTCGATCAGGCCCAGCGACTTCAGGCGCGGTGCGGTAATGCCCAGCGCTTCGGCGGCATCGCCGGCACGCTCTGCGGTCTTCCACAGGATGGAAGCGCAGCCTTCCGGCGAGATTACCGAATAGGTGGAGTACTGCAGCATGTTGACGTAGTCGCCAACCGCAATCGCCAGTGCACCACCGGAACCGCCCTCACCGATCACGGTGACGATGACCGGCACCTTCAGGCGCGCCATCTCGTACAGGTTGCGACCGATGGCCTCGGACTGGCCGCGCTCTTCGGCACCGATGCCGGGATAGGCACCCGGGGTGTCGACAAAGGTCATCACCGGCAGACCGAATTTCTCGGCGGTCCGCATCAGGCGCAACGCCTTGCGATAGCCTTCCGGACGCGGCATGCCGAAGTTGCGGGCGATCTTTTCCTTGGTGTCGCGGCCCTTCTGGTGACCGATCACCATTACCGGCTGGCCGTTGAAACGGGCCAGACCGCCAACAATGGCCGGATCATCAGCAAACGAGCGGTCGCCGCGCATTTCCTGGAAATCGGTAAACAGACCGTCGACGTAATCCAGCGTATAAGGACGCTGCGGATGCCGTGCAACAATGGCGATCTGGGATGGTGTCAACTTGCTATAGAGCGTCTTGGTGAGCTCTTGGCTTTTCTTCTGCAGGCGAGAGATCTCTTCCGAGATATCCAGCACGGAGTCATCCTGAACAAAACGGAGTTCTTCTATCTTGTTCTCGAGCTCGGCAATCGGCTGCTCAAAATCGAGAAAGGTCGGCTTCATTGATACATTTCCGATTCGGGGTAATCCGGCAATGATAGCATGAGGCCGAAGCGATGAGCACCACCCTGTCCGACAAAATGCACTTGTCCTTAGATATGTAAAAACGGCTATTCATTCAAATTTTGCAGGCACCCTCTTGCAGCCCCGGCCAAGCTGTGTTTTAATTCGCCTCCTCGCTGAACGACGCAGCAAATACAGCTACAGCGTCACAGCAGACAAGTTTCGGGCGTTTAGCTCAGTTGGTAGAGCGTCTGCCTTACAAGCAGAATGTCGGCGGTTCGACTCCGTCAACGCCCACCAAGGTTGGAGCGGTAGTTCAGTTGGTTAGAATACCGGCCTGTCACGCCGGGGGTCGCGGGTTCGAGTCCCGTCCGCTCCGCCAACACACAATTTAGATTTACCGAAACAAGTTTCGGGCGTTTAGCTCAGTTGGTAGAGCGTCTGCCTTACAAGCAGAATGTCGGCGGTTCGACTCCGTCAACGCCCACC
>NZ_JANFNU010000001.1:0-210717 GCF_024437575.1 Vogesella sp. AC12 | reverse complement strand
GAGCGGTAGTTCAGTTGGTTAGAATACCGGCCTGTCACGCCGGGGGTCGCGGGTTCGAGTCCCGTCCGCTCCGCCAACCAGACAAAACCCATTCATGCACGCATGAATGGGTTTTTTGTTTTGCCTTCCGGCAACAGGGCATCACTCATTCGGCACCACCCCGCACCAAGCATGGCACGGGGCAGCCCGCCTTACTCGGTAAACGGCAACGGCTTGTTCGCCGCCTGCCGGTCCGACACCCCCATCACCGCCAGCAGGTCATCCAGCCCGTCTGCCAGCTGCCGCAACTGGCCGCCACTGAGCCGCGCCAGTGCTTCCGGCAACCAGCCGCGCGGCGCCACCGCCACCTTGCCGATCAGCTCCGCCCCCTGCTCGCTCAACGCCACCTGCACCACACGCAAATCCTGCTCGCTGCGCACCCGCGTCACCAGCCCGGCGGAAACCAGCCGGCCCAGCATATTGCTGAGTGTGGCCGGCTTGATCGCCAGCCGTGCGGCCAACTCCCCGGCACGCAACGGCCCCGCTTCGTGCAATTCGGCCAACACCCAGGCCTGCGCCCCGGACACCCCCAGCTGCGCCTCGATATTGGCGGAGTGCTGCTGTGCGGAGCGGAAAACAACACGAAAGCGTTGCAGGACATCCAACGCCATCACGGGAACTTTGTCGGCCACTGGCGGCTCACTGGAACAGGACATTTGTTTTTGTGCAAAATAAAATAGATGAAGGAGAACCGCATGCCAAGCACAGAATACCAACCCAGCACTGCCGCCACACTGGGCATGGAGCTGGAAATCCAGCTGGTCGACAAACAAACGCTCGACCTTGCACCACGCGCCGACGAAATATTACATACGCTACACCAAAGTACAACGGCCAGGCACTTCAAACAGGAAGTCACCCGTTCGATGCTGGAACTCAATAGCGGCATCCATGACAGCAGCGCCACACTGGAAGCCGAAATGCTGCAACTGGGCGCGCAATTGTGCGCTGCGGCCGCCCCGCTTGGCGTCCGCCCCTGCGGCGGCGGCACCCACCCGTTCCAGGACTGGCGCGAGCGCCAGATCTCCGACTTTCCGCGCTACCAGCACTTCGCCGAACACTACGGCTATCTGGCACGGCAATTCACCATTTTCGGCCAGCACGTGCACGTCGGTTGCCCGGATGGCGATACCGCGATCTGGCTGACCCATGCGCTGAGCTACTACATTCCGCACTTGCTGGCCCTGTCCGCCTCTTCGCCCTACATACAAGGTGAAGACAGCGGCTTTGCCTCGGCACGCAGCAATGTGGTCAGCGCCTTTCCCAGCAGCGGCCATCTGCCGCAATTCGTGCGCAGCTGGCAGGAGTTCCAGGGCCACGCGGCGGAGCTGGAGCACGCCGGCATCATCGGCAGCCTGAAAGACCTGTACTGGGACATCCGCCCCAAGCCGGAGTACGGCACCGTCGAGGTGCGCATTTTCGATACCCCGCTGGACATTCCGCACAGCGTGGCACTGGCGGCGCTGGTGCAGACGCTGGCGCGCTACCTGCTGACGGAGCGACCGCCGCAACCCGGTCGTGCCGCACTGTACTGCGTCTACGATTTCAACCGCTTTCAGGCTGCCCGCTTCGGTCTGTCCACCGATATCCACGACGTGCGCAGCGGCAAGCGCATCCCGCTCAGCCAGGCCATCCTCGGCCTGCTGCAACAACTGCAGCCTTACGCCGCCGATCCGCATGCACGGGATTGCCTGGAGCAGCTGGCACTACGCGCCCACCACCGCCACGGCGACTACAGCCTGCTGCGCGAACACGCCAACAACGGCCTCAGCGCCCCTCAGCTCGTGCACGAGGCGGCCAACCTGTGGCAGCCGGCAAACAGCTAGATCACTGCCCAGCGCGGCGCTGACGCCGGAAATCCCACGGCGGCACCGGCGCGGCGTCGTACCACAAGCCCTGCCGCTGCTGCTGCGCGGCTTGCTGCGTTTGTTCATAGAGACGGAACTCCTGCGCCGACTGCCCCTTGCGCGCGTACTGCTGGTAGTGCCAGGCATAACCGGCGCGCAACTGGCCAAGGTTGACATCCTCATCACCCAGCCAGATGCGGCCAACGTTGCGGCCATAACGGTCCTGCTCCAGCACCTCGACCCGCACCTGCTGTCGGTACAGCTTGTCGGATAGTACCTGCTTGGCCTTGGTCCCGAACGGTTGCGCCTTCTCGGGGGCATCGATAAAGGCAAAGCGCACCTTGTGCTGCTGCCGGCTGCCGTCCAGCACCGTGATGGTGTCACCATCGGCCACCCCCACCACCACGCCCTCGATCTGCCCGGCGTCAGCGTGCGAAGCGGCACTCGGCCAGATCGCGCCCGCCAGCGCACCCAGCAACAGCACGCCGGCCGCAACCTTGCGCAGCGGCGAGGCGCCGGAAAACAGGGTCGTCAATGCACGCAGATGTTGCGCCTGTACTTTCATGCCTACTCCATCAATCAAATAAAAAAGGCGGCCATCACGGCCGCCCGCTGGCAACAGCCGGTGTCAGTCCTTGCGGCGCGGCTGCCACAACACATCGGCCACCTGCGCCTGCTGGTTCAGGTAGCGCGCCAGGATGAACAGCACGTCCGACAGGCGGTTGAGATACTGTCGCGGCAAGCCGCGCAGCGTGTCGGCCAGTAGCACCAGCGCACGCTCGGCGCGACGGCATACCGCCCGCCCCTGATGCGCCACCGCCGCGGCACGGCAGCCACCCGGCAGGATAAACTCCTTCAGCATCGGCAGCTGCGCATTCCATTGCTCGGCCTGCTGCTCAAGCATCGCCAGCTGCGACTCGTGCAGCGCCTCGTAGCCCGGCACCGCCAGCTCCGAGCCGAGATCGAACAGGTCGTGCTGCACCTCCGCGAGAAAGGCATCCACCTCCGCCGGCAAGGCTTCGCAGCGCAGCAGGCCGACGATACAGTTCAGCTCGTCGACCTCGCCCAGCGCCATCACCCGCGGCGCACTCTTGGACAAACGGCTGCCATCACCCAGCCCGGTGGTCCCATCGTCCCCGGTGCGGGTCACAATCCGCGACAAACGGTGTCCCATTATCGTTCTCCCTGTCCGGCTTGCGCCTCGCGTATGGCCTCGCGCAGCGACTCGCGCAACGCTTCGGCCAGCATCATGTCAAAATCTTCCTTCAGGTGCTGCATGACGCCGGACATCAGCTGCTTGGCCTGCATTTCCAGTGCGTCCTGCATCCACAGCGTCAGCTCCACCTTCATGCGTGGCAGCACGCGCGCGTACAGCGCGTCTATCAGCGCCTCCGAGGTCAGCGATGACAGCGCGTCGCTGGCCGCCGCTTCCGGCGCCACCGCCAGCGGCTGGCTCACCTCCTTCACCCCCGACAGCTGCATCGCCGCTGCGGCCAACCCTGTCGCCACAGGTACCTCTGCCGCCGAAGACGGTGCGGTCAGCACCTGGTGTACCGGCAGGATTGCATCCTGCGGCGTCAGATCAAAAGGCGGCTCCGCCCCCAGATCTCGCGCCCAGGCCAGCTCCACTTCACGATCCGGCATCATGTCACTGCCGTCACCACCATCCAGCTCAGCCACCAGACTGGCCGCCAGGCCCAGACCGCCCCCCAGCACCCCGGTCGGCAGACTGTCCAGCGAGATGCTCTCGCCCAGCGGGTAGCCCCACACCGCCGCGTCATCCTCGGCTGCAACTGGCGCCGCATCCAGTGCCGTGACGTAGGCGGCCGCCACGCCGGCCGGTGCTGCACCTTCTGCCGCGGCAAGATCAAAAGCGAATTCGTCACCGTCGGTTGGCTCTTCATCCACCACCGTCGCAGACAGCACGGCATCGGCGGCAAGTGGCACCGCCACCTCGTCAGCCAGCAGCGGCGGTTCCATCGTGACGGCCGCCTCCTCCGTAACAGCATCCCCAGATGGAAGAGCCGCCTCGGCCACCATCTCGACCAGCGGCGACGCATCGACGCCGGCCATCACCTCATCGCTGGCCGTGACTTCCGACACCACAGTGGCAAGCGCCTCGTCAGGAGCCGGTAGTGGCTCCGAGATCTCGGCAATGTCCGCTTCGGCAGGCGCAGCCGCCTGACCTGGCAGCACCTCGTCAAGTTCGGTGGCCGGTGGTGCTTCGGACACCATCGTCAGTTCCGGCGCTGATTCTGCCGCCTTGGCATTCATGTCCGTTTCAGCAGCGGCCAGCCCTGTATCCGGCGGCGGCGCGTCCCACGGTGTCGCATCCATTTCGACTGATACATCAGCCTGCGGGGAGGCATCAGCCGGCGCCACTTGGGCGGCCTGATCCAGCCACGCCGCCAAGCCCGCTGCCGCGGTGGCGGCAGTCAACTCGGCGTCCACGGTGTCCAGCAGTGGTGCATTGCCTACATCCGCCAGGCCGGCAGCAAGCATCTCTTCGTCACCGGGCATCCCCACTACCGGCAGCGGCACCTCATCACCAGATAAGGGCTCTGCGGCCAACGTTTCTGCCACATCCGCCTCCAGCGGCATCTCCGCCGGCGACGGTGCTGCCTCAGCCTCTGCCTCAGCCAGCACCGCATCAGCCGTGCCCGTCGACCACAGTGCCGCTGGCGCTGTTTCATCCGCCATAACCGGCGCGGCATCGGCAGCCACCTCCGGCATGGCAAAGCCGGGCAGCACCTCGCCCAAGTCCATGTCGTCCGGCAACGGCACATCCAGATCCAGCGACGGCAGGCGCCCGATCAGCGCCTCGGCGTCCAGCGCGCCATCACCGCTGATAGCCACATCCGGCGACTGCTCGCCGGCGGACAGCACCTCATCCAGCGTCAGATCGGGCGGAAAGCTCAGCTCGTTGTCCGGCAGCGCGTCGGCCAGCTGCGCCATTTCGGCGCTGAAATCAAAATCGGGAATGTCAAAATCGACCAGCACCGGCACCTCGGCCTGCGGCGGCATTTCCGCCGCCGGCGCCAGCGGGGTTTCGACGATTTCGGTCAGCACCGGCAGGGAATCCCAGTCCGGCACCGGGGCTTGTGGCTCAGTCATGGCGGGCATCACTCATATTGTGGTGATGAATTTCGAAACCGCTATCCAGATAACGGCGGTAGCGCTGCCTTGCGACGGCCTTGGACGCATCGTCAGTGCCAACCACCTCCAGAATGCGCGGAAAGCGTTGCGGCGAGTCGGGAAAAGCCGGCGACAGGTTGAGCAGCACTAGCCCCTCGGCGTCGGCGGCAAAATCCGTCGCCAGTAGCACCGGTGTTTCCGCCGCCAGCACATCGCTCGCCGCGCAATGCGGGATGAACTCAGTGTCGCCGTAGGCCCACAGTTGCGCACTGAAGCCGCGCAACGCCGCCTCATCCGGCAGCACGATCAGCATCCGCTCACCCTTGCGGTAAACGGTACGCGCCGCCCGGCACGCAAACGGGTACAGGGCGGCGACGTCGGTGTAAAAATCAATCCGCGTCATCTTCAACCACTTCGGACAATTCGCGACGTGGACGACCACGGCGCACGACATTGCCCAAGGCGATATCCGCACGGTCCTGCAGGAACTGTACCAACAGCGGCACCGGACGACCGGTGGCACCCTTGTCCTTGCCGCCGCGCCACGCGGTGCCGGCGATGTCCAGGTGCGCCCAGTCGTAGGCCTTGGCGAAGCGCGACAGGAAGCAGGCGGCGGTGATGCTGCCACCGGCGCGACCGCCGATATTGGCCATGTCGGCAAACGGGCTCTTCAGCAGTTCCTGATAGTCGTCCCACAGCGGCATGTGCCAGGCGCGGTCGCCGACTTCCTCGCCGGCGGCAATCAGCTCCTTGGCCAGACCGTCCTGATTACTGAACAGGCCGGTGGCGATATTGCCCAGCGCCACCACGCAGGCGCCGGTCAGCGTCGCCACGTCCACCACCGTCGCCGGATTCAGGCGCTCGGCATAGGTCAGCGCGTCGCACAGGATCAGGCGGCCTTCGGCGTCGGTGTTGAGCACTTCGATGGTCTGTCCGGACATTGAACGCACGATGTCACCCGGCTTCAGCGCGCGGCCGGACGGCATGTTTTCGCAGGTCGGGATCAGCGCCACGATGTTGAGCGGCAGCTTCATCTCCACGGCGGCGCGGAAGGTGCCCAGCACCGAGGCGGCACCGCCCATGTCGTACTTCATTTCGTCCATGCCTTCACCCGGCTTCAGCGAAATGCCGCCAGAATCAAAGGTAATGCCCTTGCCGATCAGCACCACCGGCCGCTCGGCACGGTCGCGGGCGCCGAAGTGCTTCAGCACGATGAAGCGCGCCGGCTCGTCGCTGCCACGCGCCACAGCGAGGAAGGAATCCATCTTCAGGGCGGCGATTTCGTCCGGGCCGAGCACCTCGACCTCGCAGCCGAAGTCTGCGGCCAACGTTTGCGCCGTTTGTGCCAGATAGCTCGGCGTGCAGTGGTTGCCCGGGGTATTGGCCAGATCCTTGGTCAGCTTCATGCCGGCGGCAATGGCCTGGCCGCGCTGCAGGCCGCGCTCGCCGTCGGCGAGATCGCTGCGGCGTGGCACGGCGAAGGTGAATTTACGCGGTTCGCGCGCTTCGTCCTGGCGGGATTTGAACTGGTCAAAACGGTAGAAGGCATCGACGGTGGCGACGGTGGCTTGCTCCACCATCCACTCCACATCGTGCTTCTTGACGTGCAATTCCGACAGATAGCTGACGATTTCGTTGGCCTGGGTCGAGGCCAGCGCTTTGACCGAGGCACGGATCGCCTCGCGGTATTCCTTGGCGCGGAAGTCGCGCTCCTTGCCGAGGCCGACCAGCATCACGCGGTCACACAGCGTGTGCGCCACCGAGTGCAGCAACAGGGTGGAGCCAAGCTTGCCGTCCATGTCGCCACGCTTGAGAACATCGGTCAGGAAGCCGTTGGAAATGCGGTCGAGCAGATCAGCGGCAAAGGACAGCTTGCGGGTTTCGTAGACACCGACCACAACGCAGGCGACGCGCTGTTTTTCCGGGCTTCCGCTTTTAATGTTAAACTCCATTGATAGCTCTCCAATGTGTGTTGGGATCATCAAGGCGCATCCCGTCAAGCTTTTGGCTTGGCTTGAATCAACTGGCCCACCTTGATTTTTGACCGAAAGCCTCTTCGGCTAATATTTCTAATTATCACTACCCTTTTGACGCATTGTCAAAAACAGGCCCGCTTTTATGCTTTTTAAGAAAAGCCTCACGCGCGAACTGACTTATACCAGTATCGGCGTTTTTTTCATTTTGTTGGCGATTTTGCTGACCACTCAATCCATCAATCTGCTCGGCCGCGCGGCGCAAGGGCGCATCGCCAACGAGGCGGTGGCGGCGCTGATCGGCTTCTGGACGCTCGGCTTCTTTCCGGTGCTGATGATCCTGACCGTGTTCGTCAGCGTGATGGTGGTGTTCACCCGCATGTGGCGCGAGCACGAGATGGCGGTGTGGCTGGCCAGCGGCAAGTCGCTGTCCGACTGGGTCGGCCCGGTAATGCGCTACGCGCTGCCGCTGAGCCTGCTGGTGGCCATCGGCACGCTGGTAGTCGAGCCATGGGCACAGCAGCGCAGCCGCGAGTACGCCGAGATCCTGAAGCAGCGCGAGGAGATGACCGCGCTGGCACCGGGCGTATTCAAGGAGTCACGTAGCAATGACCGCGTCTACTTCATCGAGAGCTATTCCGTTGCCACTGGCGCCACCCGCAACGTGTTCGTGCAGAACATCGCCGATGGTGAGGTGTCGTCGGTATTCGCCAAGGAAGGCCAGCTGGGCCGGGACGAGCTCGGTAACCGCACGCTGACCCTGCTCAACGGCCGCCGCTATGTCGGCGAGCCCGGCAGCGGCGCCTTCGAGGTGGTGGAGTTCGACAGCTACCGCATCAAGATCAGTGACAATGTCCGCACCGCGGTGCCGGAAGTGGACAGCAGCTCGCGGCCAACCTTGCAGCTGTTCGGCAGCGACGATCCGAAGGACCGCGCCGAGTTGGCCTGGCGCCTGTCGCTGCCGCTGTGCACGCTGCTGCTGGCCCTGCTGGCCCTGCCGCTGAGCTACTACAATCCGCGCTCCGGTCACGCCTACAATCTGGTGTTCGCGCTGGGCGCCTATCTTGCCTACCAGAACCTGCTCTGGCTGCTGCGCAACTGGATTGCCAGCGACAAGCTGCCCAGCGCACTGGCCATTCTGCCGGCGCACCTGCTGATCCTGCTGCTGGCACTGGCCCTGCTTCACTACCGCAACCGTCCTGCCGGCTCGCTGCTGCCGGTGCTGCGCGGCTGGCTGCGAAAGACCCCGTAAATAATGAAGACCGTCCGCAACTACATGATGGCGCGCTTTTTCGGCGCAACCCTGTTCACCCTCGCCTGCCTGCTAGGCCTGTACGGTTTTTTCGACATCATTCGTGAAGTGCCAGATCTGGGCAAAGGCAACTACCAGACCAGCACCATGCTGGCCTATGTCGCGCTGCAGATCCCCGGCCACGCCTACGAGCTGATGCCGCTGGCGGTGCTGATCGGCGCGCTGGTGGCGATGTCGCAGCTGTCCGGCAGTGCCGAGTACACCGCCATCCGCACCTTCGGCGTCTCGCTGGGGCAGATCGCCCGCTTCAAGCTGATCTTCGGCCTAATCATGGCGCTGTCGGCGCTGGCGCTGGGCGAGTTCATCTCGCCGCAGTCGGAACAGATGGCGGAGCGGCTGAAACTGCAGTCGACGCGCTCGCTGATCGCGCAGGAGTTCCGCTCCGGGCTGTGGGTGAAGGACGACAACAACATGATCAACGTGCGTGAGATGCTGCCGGACAACACCCTGCTCGGCATCCGCATCTACAGCTACGATGACGAGTACCGGCTGATCCGCAGCGAGTTCGCCGAGCGCGCCACCTACCAGGGTGAAGGCAACTGGCAACTGGAAGGCGTGCGCTCGTCCACGCTGCACGCCGACCATGTCAGCACCTCGCGCCAGCCCGGCCGCCAGTGGCAGTCGGTGCTGCAGCCGGACATCCTGTCGGTGCTGCTGGTGGTGCCGGAACAGATGTCGGCACTGGACCTGCTGACCTATATCGAACACCTGCAGAACAACCACCAGAAGACCCAGCGCTACGAGATCGCGCTGTGGAGCAAGCTGTTCTACCCGCTGGCCTGTATTTCGATGGCGCTGGTGGCGCTGGCGTTCACCCCGGCACAGCGCCGCCAGAACGATCTCGGCGTCAAGCTGTTCACCGGCATCAGCATCGGTATCGCCTTCCACTTCTGTAACCGGCTGTTCGGTCACCTCGGCCTGCTGTACGACTGGAACCCGCTGCTTTCGGCCACCATCCCCACCACGCTGTTCTTGATCGCAGGGGGCTGGGCCATACTCCGACTGGAAAAACGATGACGGCAACCGCACAACAGCAGCTCTGTCAGCGCTGGCGCAAGACCCTGCAGGACGGCCGCGCCACGTTGGCCGCACGCTATACCGCCGACCGCAACGGCCGTGCCTACCTGCAGGCACACAGCGCACTGGTCGACGGCGTGATCCGCTCCGCCTGGGATGTGCTGGGGCTGGGGCAGCGCGCGGCGCTGGTGGCGGTGGGCGGCTACGGCCGCGGCCAGCTGTTTCCGCACTCCGACATCGACCTGCTGCTGCTGCTGCCCTCGGCCACCTGCGACAGCCTCAGCAGCTTCGTGGAAGACTTCATCGGCGCGATGTGGGACATCGGCCTCGATGTCGGCCACAGTGTGCGCACCATCAACGAATGCCTGCAGGAAGCGGCCAAGGACATCACCGTCGCCACCACGCTGCTGGAAAACCGCATGCTGGCCGGCAACATCACCCTGTTCCACCAGCTCAACAGCGCGGTCGAGCGCAACCGTGACCCGCTGCCCTTCCTGGAAGGCAAGCTGCTGGAACAGCAGCAGCGCCACAGCAAGCACTACGGTCTCGGCAGCAACCTGGAGCCGAACATCAAGGAAAGCCCGGGCGGCCTGCGCGACCTGCACACCATCCTGTGGATCAGCAAGGCCATCGGCGTCGGCCAGACCTGGGACAGCCTGATCAGCAACGACATCCTCACCGCCTCCGAGGCGCGGCTGCTCAAGTACAGCGAACGCCAGCTGGAACGCATCCGCATCGACCTGCACCTGGCCGCCAAGCGCCGCGAAGACCGGCTGATCTTCGACCTGCAGAACACCGTCGCCACCATGTCCGGTCTCAGCGACGACGATGCCCGCCGCGCCAGCGAACAGCTGATGCAGACCTTCTACAAGGCCTCAAAGAACGTCAGCCAGCTCAACGGCATCCTGCTGCCCAATCTGCGCGCGCGCTACGTCTGCACCGTGCCGCGGCTGACCCAGGACCTCGACGAGCACTTCTACAGCGTCAACTGCATGCTCGGCATCCGCGATCCGGACATCTTCGAGAAGCAGCCGTCGACCATCCTCAGCGCCTTCCTGCACATCCAGCGCCACGGCCTGCGCGGCATGGCACCGCGCACCCTGCGTGCGCTGTGGCACGCGCGACGCCAGATCAACGAGCGCTTCCGCCGCGATCCGCACAACCGCGCACTGTTCATGCAGTTCTTCAAGGAGCCGGTCGGCCTGACCCGCACCCTGCGCCGCATGAACCTGTACGGCGTGCTGGGCAAGTACCTGCCGGCCTTCGGCAAGATCATCGGCCAGATGCAGCACGACCTGTTCCACGTCTACACCGTCGACGAACACATCCTGATGGTGGTGCGCAACCTGCGTCGCTTCGCGGTGCCGGCGTTCAACCACGAATACCCGCTGCTTAGCCGCCTGATCGACGAATTCGAGCGCCCGGAAGTGCTGTACATCGCCGGCCTGTTCCACGATATCGCCAAGGGCCGCGGCGGTGACCACTCGCAGCTGGGCATGGCCGACATCCGCCAGTTCTGCGAGGCGCACGGCATGTCCGCCGCCGACACCGCGCTGGCAGAATGGCTGGTGGCGCAGCACCTGACCATGTCCAGCGTGGCGCAGAAGCAGGACATCTACGATCCGCAGGTGGTGCAGGAATTTGCGGCCAACGTTGGCGACCTGCGCCACCTGGTGGCGCTGTACATCCTCACCGTCGCCGACATCCGCGGCACCAGCCCCAAGGTGTGGAACGCGTGGAAGGCCAAGCTGCTGGAAGACCTGTTCCAGGCCACGCGGCGCAAGCTGCAGCAAGGCGGCGAAGTCGACCTCGACCTGGAGCTGGCCGAGCGCAAGAAGGCGGCGCAGGCCATCCTGCGCCTGAACGCAATCCCGGACGGCGTCGAACAGACGCTGTGGCAACACGTCGACAGCATCTATTTCCTGCGCCACGAGGCGCGCGAGATCGCCTGGCACGCGCGGGTGCTGAACCGCAGCGTGGACACCCAGACCCCGATCGTGCGTGCACGGTTATCTGAGGACAAGGAAGGCATCGAGCTGATCGTCTACGCCGCCGACCAGCCCGACCTGTTCGTGCGCATCTGCGCCTTCCTCGGCGCCGCCAACTACAGCATCGCCGACGCCAAGATTCACACCACCCGCCACGGCTACGCGCTGGACACCTTCCACGTGTTCCTGCCGGAACACCACGACGGCGACTATCGCGACCTGATCAACTTCATCGAATTCGAACTGGCGGCCAACCTGCAGCGCCAGGAGCCGATCCGCATGCCGCCGCCCGGCCGCCTCAGCCGCCACCTGAAGCACTTCCCGATCCAGCCGCAGGTGCTGATCCGCGCCGACGACAAGCAGCGCCACTACGTGCTGTCCATCGTCAGCGGCGACCGCCCCGGCCTGCTGGCCAAGATCGCCAAGGTGCTGTCCGACTATCACGTCAACGTCGACGCCGCCAAGATCATGACCCTGGGCGGGCGGGTGGAAGACTCCTTCCTGTTGTCGCTGCCATCCAGCCACGACGACAAGCTGCTGCTGGCGCTGGAAAACGACCTGATCAACGCACTACGGATCTGACACCATGCTGCATTTTGAAGACCTCACCCCCGGCCGCCGCTTCCACACTGCCAGCCACACCCTGACGCTGGCCGAAATCCGCGACTTCGCCGGCAGCTTTGATCCGCAGTTTTTCCATCTGGACGAGGTCGCGGCCGAGGACAGCGTGTTCAACGGCCTCGCCGCCAGCGGCTGGCATGTCGCCAGCCTGACCATGCGTCTGGTGGTGGCCAGCGAGCTGAGCCAGGTCGCGGGCGGTCTGGTCGGCATGAAGGTCGACAATATGCGCTGGCCGCGGCCAACCCGCGCCGGCGACACGCTGCAAACCGAGATCGAGGTGCTGGCGCAGCGTGCCTCCGCCAAGCAGCCGCAATTCGGCATCGTCACCCTGCAGTGGACGACGCGCAACCAGCATGAAGAAATCGCCGTCCAGCTGGAAACGGCGATTTGGGTACAGCGCAGGGACAGCTAAAGGCTTAGCCGGGCTTCTGCCACTTGCGATAGTGCAGGGTCAGCCGCTCCAGATCGCCGGCCGCCACCTCCAGCGCCTGCGCGCTGTGCAGCACGTTGTTGGCGGTGTCGATGTTCTGCTCGCCCAGCACCGCCAGCTGTTCCACCGACGCCGCCACCTGGTGCACGGTCGAGGAGTCGCTGGCGACCTGGCTCGACAGCTTGCCGGCAAAGTCGTGGGCGCGGTCGGCGATGTCCAGCAACACGTCCAGCTGCGACGCCGAAGCGCGGATCTCCGCGCTGACGTGATCGACCTCTTCCACCGAACGGTCCATGTTCAGCGTCACCTTGTCGGTAATCTGCACGATCTGCTGCACCACATCGCCGATGGCGTCGGTCGCCGTCGCGGTACGCTCGGCCAGCTTGCGCACCTCGTCGGCCACCACGGCAAAGCCGCGCCCGGTTTCGCCGGCACGCGCCGCCTCGATCGCCGCGTTCAGCGCCAGCAGATTGGTCTGCTCGGCGATGCCGTGGATCAGGTTGGTCATGGCGCCGATTTCGGTCATCGACTTGTCCAGCGCCGCCAGTTCTTCCTTGGAGCGGTTGACCACCACCACCGCCTGGGTGGCGGCCTCGGCCGCACGCTGCATCACCTGCTGGCCCTCGGTCGCGGCATTGCGCGTTTCCTGAGCGCCCTGCACGCTGTCTTGCGCCATTGAGGCGACATGGCCGATCGAGCTGCTGATCTGCTCCATGCTGATGCTGATCTGCTGCAGGCCCTTGCCCTGCTCTTCGGCTCGCGCCACCAGCCCGCCCATTTCCTGGCTGAGGGCGTGCGACTGCTCGTAGGTACGACCGCCGGCACTGAGCGAATCCGCCACCATCGCGCGCATGTGCAAGCGCAGGCCTTCCAGGCTGTCCATCATCGCGCCGAGCTGGCCGCCGAGGCGGGTCTGCAGCGGCGATTCCAGCTGGCCTTCCGCCAGATTGAGGAAGCCCTGGTGCAGGCGCTGCATCACGCGCCACTCGGAGTAGCGCCACCACACCGAGGCGGCCGTCAGCGCGCCCAGCGACAGCAGGCTGACCAGCAGCCGCGTGCCGTCGCTCCAGCCCGGCACACAGCCGGCGGCGACCAGGCCGGAACTGAACAGGCCGGTCAGCACAAAGCCGATCTTGCCGCTATCGCGGCGCTTGGACAGCTGCCTCAGCGTGGATGGCAGGGTGGCCTGCTTGTCGCGCACTTTCTGGTACAGCGCTTCGGCGGCGCTGACTTCGGCGCGGTTGGGCGTGCTGCGCACCGAGACATAGCCGACGATCTTGCCCATTTCGGTGATCGGCGTGACATGCGCCTCCACCCAGTAAAAGTCACCGTTCTTGGCGCGGTTTTTCACCAGTCCGCCCCACGGCTTGCCCTGCTTGACCGTGTCCCACAGGTCGGCAAAAGCCTCCGCCGGCATGTCCGGATGACGCACGATATTGTGGTTCTTGCCCAGCAGTTCGGCTTCGCTAAAACCGCTGATGTCGATGAACGCGCGGTTGGCGTAGGTGATGGCGCCCTTGAGATCGGTCTTGGTAACAATCGGGCGCAGGGAATCGAGAAACAGCTCGTTGGCTGTCACTGGCATATTTATTTTCATAATCGTGTCTTATTGATGTGTGCGCCAATCGTGCAAGATTATCAAACATTTCTAATCAAGCCTACACAAACATCGGCAGGCGCGATTGAAAATACCTCTTCCGGCCAGCTTTGCAAACGCGGTGGCACGCGGTACAGTTCGGAAAGTATAAATACAAATGATTATCAAATGAATCAAGCGCGCAACCCCATCCCGACCGAGCTGCTACTGGAGGTCATCGAACGGCAACGCATCGGCGCCGAATACCAGCCGATCAAGGCGACCAACAGCCTGCAGACGGTGGGCTACGAGGCGCTGGCACGGTTTTATAGTGCAACGCGCCAGCCGCTGCCACCGCAGGCGGTGTTCGACACGCTGCACGATTCGCCGGTCACGCTGGTGCAGGTCGAACTGATGAGCAAGCGCTGGCAGATCGAGCACGCGCCACGCGACGGCCTGCTGTTCCTCAATCTCGACCCGCACGCCGTCGCCGGCCTGTCGCTGGCGACACCGGAACACCCGCTGCTCGACCTGCTGTGCCAGCCGCAGCGCACCGTGATCGAGCTGATCGAAAACACCAATGTGCAGGAAGCGGATCACAGCATGCTGCTGGCGGAACTGCTGGCGCAGCGCGGCATCCGCACCGCGCTGGACGACATCGGCGGGCCGGCGACGATGGTGTCGATTCCGATCCTGTGTACGGTGGACATCTACAAGTTCGACCGCCAGTGGCTGCGCCAGCTGCAGCAACCGCGGCAATTGCGCATGCTGCAGATGCTGCTGGCGTTTGCCCGTGCAGAAGGCAAGCAGACGGTACTGGAAGGCATCGAAAGCGAGGCCGACCTGAGCCAGGCACAGGCGCTGGGCGTCGACTTCGTGCAGGGCTACCTGTTCCGCCCCGAGTTCATCAGCCGGAACGCGCTGTAAGAGCGTGCTCACGATCTCGCGAGCTAGCGCGAGACCAGGCGAAAACGGCTGAGGAAGCGGAGTTGACATGGGGTCAATGAGCATTCCGAAGCCGTTTTCAACGCGGTATCGCCCCGTTGAGATCAAGTCGCAGCAGATCGTGAACATGCTCCAAAACAGTTTGCCCAAGGTTGGCCGCATTGCGGCCAACCTTGGGCAAAGGAGCACCCCCGAAAACAACCGCCTCAGGCGCGTTTCAGCTTGAGCTTGCCCGCCAGCCAGGTGTGATCGTAGCTGACGATTTCGTAGGGATTGCCGAACGGATCGACGAACGACACCGAGCAGAAGAAACCGTGGTCGTGCACCGAGTCGCGGGCGATGGTCTGCCCGTCGCGGCTCACCACTCGCTCCACCGCCAGCCGGTCCAGCCACTCCATGAAATCGTGACCGCTGACACCAAACGCCACCGCCCCGGCCGCCACGATCGCCGCCTCGTCCTGGCTCAGCGCCAGGCGCACGCTGGCGCTGGGGTTGGTCAGCATCAACACCCCGTGTGGCCCGTCCTGCAGATGCTTGTAGCGCACATCCGGCACCATACCCAGCACCCGCTGGTACCAGTCCAGCGCCTTGGCAGTGTCGTTTACCTTGATGTGCAGATGGTCAATCTTGGCCAGCGTCAGCATGCGTACCCCAAAATAATAAATTCATGATGTCGTTATGATCTGTTACGGTTTTTTCAGCAAGGGCGCCAGATAATGCCCGGTATGGCTGGCCGGGTTGGCCGCCACCTGCTCCGGCGTGCCGCAGGCAATGATCTGGCCGCCGCCGGCACCGCCCTCCGGCCCCAAGTCGATCAACCAGTCCGCAGTTTTGATTACGTCCAGATTATGCTCGATCACCACCACAGTATTACCGTTCTCGCGCAAGCGGTACAACACGCTCAGCAATAGTTCGATGTCGTGAAAATGCAGGCCGGTGGTCGGTTCATCCAGAATATACAAGGTGCGGCCGGTGTCGCGCTTGGACAATTCCAGCCCCAGTTTCACCCGCTGCGCCTCGCCACCGGACAGCGTGGTCGCGCTCTGCCCCAGGCGAATGTAGCCGAGACCGACATCCATCAGCGTCTGCAGCTTGCGCGCCACCGTCGGCACCGCGCTGAAGAACTCCAGCGCCTGCTCCACCGTCATCTCCAGCACTTCGTGGATGCTCTTGCCCTTGTACTGCACTTCCAGCGTCTCGCGGTTGTAACGCTTGCTGTGGCAGACATCGCACGGCACGTACACGTCCGGCAGGAAGTGCATTTCCACCTTGATTACGCCGTCACCCTGGCACGCCTCGCAGCGGCCGCCCTTGACGTTGAAGCTGAAACGGCCCGGGCCATAGCCGCGCTCGCGCGACAGCGGCACGCCGGCAAACAGCTCGCGGATCGGGGTGAACAGACCGGTATAGGTGGCCGGGTTGGAGCGCGGCGTGCGTCCGATCGGGCTCTGGTCGACGTTGATCACCTTGTCCAGCTGCTCCAGGCCGCTGATGTCGCGGTACGGCGACGGCTGCTCGCTGGCGCCGTTGAGATCGCGGGCGGCGATCTTGTACAGCGTGTCGTTGATCAGCGTCGACTTGCCGGAACCGGACACACCGGTGACGCACACCAGCATGCCCAGCGGCAGCTGCAGCGTCACGTCCTTCAGGTTGTTGCCGCTGACGCCGGCCAGGCGCAGCAGGCGCTCGGGGTTGACCTCGCGCCGGCTGGCCGGCACCGCGATGCCGCGGCGGCCGGACAGGTAGGCGCCGGTCACCGATTTCTCGCTGGCGGCGACCTCGGCCGGCGTGCCGGCCACCAGCACCTCGCCACCGTGCTCGCCGGCGCCCGGCCCCATGTCGACCAGGTAGTCGGCGGCGCGGATGGCGTCCTCGTCGTGCTCGACCACGATCACGCTGTTGCCCAGGTCACGCAGCCGTCGCAACGTCGCCAGCAGGCGGTCGTTGTCGCGCTGGTGCAGGCCGATCGACGGCTCGTCCAGCACGTACATCACGCCGGTGAGGCCGGAGCCGATCTGGCTGGCCAAGCGGATACGCTGCGCCTCGCCACCGGACAGGGTATCGGCAGAGCGCGCCAGACACAGGTAGTCGAGGCCGACGTTATTGAGGAAGGACACGCGGTCGCTGATTTCCTTGACGATCTTTTCCGCCACCGCCTGCTTCTGGCCGGAGAACTGCAGCCCGCTGAAAAAGGCCGAGGCATCCTTTAGCGCCATCTGGTTGATCTGGTGCAGCGTCTTGCGGCCGATGTAGATATGGCGCGCCTCCAGACGCAGGCGCGAACCGCCGCAGCTCGGGCAACACTGGTTGTTCTGGTACTTGGCCAGTTCTTCGCGCACGGTGCTGGAATCGGTCTCGCGATAGCGGCGTTCCAGGTTGGGGATGATGCCCTCGAAGGCGTGGGCGCGCTGGAATTTGGTACCGCGCTCGGAGACGTAGGTGAACTCGATTTCCTCGCGTCCGGAGCCGTGCAGCACCACCTTCTGCACCTCGTCCGGCAGATCCTCGAATGCGGTCTCCAGCGAGAAGCCGTAGTGCTCGGCCAGCGCCAGCAGCATCTGGAAGTAGAACTGGTTGCGCTTGTCCCAGCCCTTGATCGCGCCGGCGGCCAGGGTCAGTTCCGGGTGCGCCACCACCCGCGACGGATCGAAATAGGTGATCTCGCCGAGGCCGTCGCACTTGGGGCAGGCGCCCATCGGGTTGTTGAAGGAGAACAAGCGCGGCTCCAGCTCCGGCAGGCTGTAGCTGCACACCGGGCAGGCAAACTTGGCGGAGAACCAGTGCTCCTTGCCGCTATCCATTTCCACCGCGATGGCGCGGCCTTCGGCGTGGCGCAACGCGGTCTCGAAGCTTTCCGCCAGCCGCTGCTGCATGTCGGCGCGCACCTTGACGCGGTCGATCACCACCTCCACCGAGTGCTTCTTGTTCTTGTCCAGCTTCGGCACCGCGTCCAGCTCGTACACTTCGCCGTCGACGCGCACGCGCACGAAGCCCTGCGCACGCAGGTCCTCGAACAGCTCGACGTTCTCGCCCTTGCGGCCAACGATGACCGGCGCCAGGATCATGATCCGCGTCTCTTCCGGCAGTGCCAGCACATGGTCGACCATCTGGCTCACCGTCTGCGACGCCAGCGCCACGTCGTGCTCCGGGCAGTGCGGATCGCCGACGCGGGCGTACAGCAGGCGCAGGTAGTCGTGGATTTCGGTGACGGTGCCCACGGTGGAGCGCGGGTTGTGACTGGTGGCCTTCTGCTCGATGGAGATCGCCGGGCTCAGGCCCTCGATCAGGTCGACATCGGGCTTTTCCATCAGCTGCAGGAACTGCCGCGCGTAGGCCGACAGGCTCTCGACGTAACGGCGCTGCCCCTCGGCATACAGCGTGTCGAAGGCCAGCGACGACTTGCCGGAGCCGGACAAGCCGGTAATCACCACCAGCTGGTGGCGTGGCAGGTCAAGATTGATGTTCTTCAGATTGTGCGTACGTGCGCCGCGAATGCGGATGGAATCCATGCCTGTCTCACCGTCGGTCGGGGAACCTGCTACTATACCGGACTTGCGCGCAGCCGCTCCATAGCACGATGGATTTCCTGACAGAGAAATCCGCTGCCGCTGCCCGCCCACTGTGACGACGCCCTCCAACACCCGTACCGATGACTGCACTTGAGCTACGCGCCAGCCTTGGCCTGGCCGGAATCTACGCCCTGCGCATGCTGGGCATGTTCCTTATCCTCCCCGTCTTTGCGCTCTACGCCGAAACCCTGCGCGGCGCCGACAACCACACCCTGATCGGCATCGCGCTGGGCAGCTACGGCCTGGTGCAGGCGCTGCTGCAACTGCCGCTGGGCATGCTCTCCGACAAGGTTGGCCGCAAGAAGATCATCTACGGCGGTCTGCTGCTGTTCGCCGCCGGCAGCTTCATCGCCGCCAGCGCCGACGACATCATGATGCTGACCGTGGGCCGCATCATCCAGGGCTCCGGCGCCATCTCGGCGGTGATCACCGCCCTGCTCGCCGACCTCACCCGCGAAGAAGTGCGCACTCGCGCCATGGCCATCATCGGCATGAGCATCGGCACCACCTTTGCCGTCAGCCTGGTGCTGGGGCCGCTGCTGGCACGCTATATCGGCGTGGACGGCATCTTCGTGCTCACCGGCGTGCTGTCGCTGCTGGCGCTGCTGGGCGTGTGGCGCATCATTCCCGACCCGGTGCACTCCAGCTTCCACTCCGACACCGGCACCAATACCGCGCGGCTGCCGGCGGTGCTGCGCAACCGCGAGCTGCAGCGGCTGAACTTCGGCATCTTCGCGCTGCACGCGGCGCAGATGGCGATGTTCGTCACCATCCCGTTCGCGCTGACCAGCACCGGCGGTCTCGACAAGTCGCAGCACTGGCTGGTGTACCTGCCGGTGGTGGTCGCCGGCTTCGTGCTGATGGTGCCGGCCATCATCTACGGCGAGAAAAAGGCCAAACTGAAGCAGGTGTTCGTCGCCGCCGTGGCGCTGATGACCACCGCGCAGATCGGCATGGCGCTGGCGCTGTCCAGCTTCTGGCTAATCGTGCTGTGGCTGGGGCTGTACTTCGTCGCCTTCAACATCCTGGAAGCCACCCTGCCGTCGCTGATCTCGAAAATTGCCCCGGCCGATGCCAAGGGAACCGCGATCGGCGTGTATAATACCGCCCAATCTTTCGGCCTGTTTGCCGGTGCCGTTGCCGGCGGCTGGCTGTACAGCCACCACGGCGCGCTGGGCGTATTTGCCTTCACCAGCGTGCTGATGCTGGCCTGGCTGCTGCTGTCGCTGACCATGACGCCGCCCAAGGCGGTGAAGAGCCAGATGTTCCACATCGGCGAGCAATGGCAGGGCGATGCCGATACCCTGTCGCGGCAGCTGGCCAGCCAGCGCGGCGTCAGCGAAGTGGTGGTGTTGCTCGGCGAACGGGTGGCCTATCTGAAGGTCTCCCAGCAAGACTGGGACGAAGCCGCGGTCAAACAGCTGATCCAGGCAACATACTGAGCCGCCGCACCGCCGTCACCTCAGCCCGTGACGGCGCCGAATACCTCCTTGAACTGAAATGAAACGGAGCCCCAATGAACAGCATTACTTTTGATGGCCGCTTGGCCGCCGACGCCGAACTGCGTTACACCCCGAGCGGCGAAGCCGTGCTCAGCTTCCGTGTTGCCAGCGATATCGGCTTTGGCGAGCGCAAGACCACCAACTGGTTTACCTGCCAGGTGTGGGGCAAGCGCGGCGAATCGCTGAAGAACTACCTCGGCAAGGGCCAGCAAGTCACCGTCTACGGCCAGCTGACACTGCGCGAATGGCAGGACAAGGAAGGCCAGAAGCGCCTGTCGCCGGACGTGCGCGTCAATGAAATCAGCCTGCAAGGCGGCAAGCGCGACGGCGGCATGGGCGGCGCGGACGAAGACTACAGCTACGGCGGTGGCGCCCAGCGCTACGACGCCCCGGCCGCGGCACCCGCCGCCGCCCCGGCGGCACCACGTCGCATGGAGCCGAAACCGGCCCCGAAAATGGACGACATGGACGACGACATCCCGTTCTGAGCCAGTCCCAGACGGAGCCGTACCGATCTGCCAACCCCAGTCACCGATGTGACTGGGGTTTTTCTTTGTGGCCACCGGGGCGGGTTGCCCGTCCGCAGCCGCCGCCATGCCCGCACCACGGCGCTGATGCGGCCGCCGAACTCGGCCGGAGATAAAAGCCGGACTTTCCGGGTAGCGGGAAAAAACATGACAAATAATCGCTCAGGAATGGCCTATTGTTAGGAGGACGCGGGCGATCAGCCCGGCTGGAGGCGGCAGGCAAGGCTGCCGCGATGGCCAACCTGCAAAGTGCACAACAGGGATTTGCTGCCAACCCATGAAATCCGAGTCCCCTCCCGAGCTGCAGGACCTCCCGCCGGAGATGCCGACCTTGATCGCGCGTCTGGCCTGGGGCGGCGGCACGCTGGTCACCCTGCTGGTGCCGCTGATCTTTTTCGTGGTCGGCTACCAGAGCGAGGTAGCCCGTCTGGAGTCGGCCCTGCAGGTCGGCCTCTACAGCAATGCCAAACAGCCACGCACGCATGCCGGCAAGGCGCGGGAAACACTGCACTCGCCACCGGCGGTGCTGGCCGCCCTGAACTGGCTGCCGGGCCACACCAGCATCCGCCTCACCGACGACAGGCAGCAGCTGCTGGCCGGGAAAAACGCGACGCCGCGCTGGCCGCAGCTGACCCGCAGCGCCACCCTGAACCTGGGCGCCGAGCACCCCGGCCAACTGGCGGTGAGCCGCTCTATCCGCCCGCTGCTGCTGTACAGCCTGTTGATGTCCCTCCCCGGACTGATACTCGGCATCATCACCTTCATCACACTGCGCGACCTGCCGATGCGCGTCTTTCGCCGCACCTTGCAGGAAATCACCATCCGCAAGGTGACCGAGGAGAAACTGGCCAAATCGTTGTCCATTTTCTCCGCCACGCTGGAATCCACCGCCGACGGCATTTTCGTCACCGATGTCTACGGACGGGAGGTGGTGGCCAACAAGCGCTTCCGTGACATGTGGCACCTGCATCAATCGGACAGCCTCTACGCCAACAACAACGAAACCCTGGCCGAGCTGAGCAACAAGCTGCGCGATCCGACCGCTTTTGCCGCCACGATCAAGGACCTGAGCAAGCACATCGACGTCAATCAGGGCAGCACGCTCGAGCTGCGCGACGGCCGCCATTTCGAGTGGAACTCACAGCCACAGTTCGTCAATGGACGGGTGGTCGGACGGGTGACCAGTTTCCGCGACGTCAGCGACCGCAAGCAGGCGGAAGCACTGCTGGCCATTGAAAATGAAGTGCTGGAAATGGTGGTCTGCGGCCAACCTTTGCAGGCCGCGCTGGGTGTGCTGGCCAACCATGTGGAAGTGCTGTCCGGCGAGATGTTCTGCACCATCCTGTTCCGCAAGGACAACGAAGGCGCCGAGCTGGAGTGCGTCTCCGGCCGCAGCCTGCCGAGCAATGTAGTCGACGGCATCGTCCACCACGGGCAAGCGGTGCTGGACCAGGTGTTTGACGCGATCACGCAACTGGAAAACGCACCGAAGCACGGCCTGGCGGACGAATACAGCGGCGTGATCGAGGATATCGGCGCGCACCCGATCTGGGCGGACTACTGCAGCCTGATGGCCAGTCACGGCGTGCACGCCTGCTTCGCCGTGGCCGTGCGCTCTACCGACGGCCACCTGCTGGGGCTGATCGTGGCGCACTACCGCCACCCGTCAAAGCAGCAGCCGCACGACCGCGAGCTGATGTGGGTCGCCGCCCACCTGGTGCGCATTGCCATCGAGCGGCGGCAGGCAGAAGAGCGGCTGCAAGTACTGGCCCACTACGACACCCTGACCCGACTGCCCAACCGGGCGCTGTTTCACGACCGCCTCAACCAGGCGCTGGCCCGTCTGGAAAGAAACAAGGGGCTGGTGGCGCTGATGTTCATTGATCTCGACCGTTTCAAGACCATCAACGACACGCTGGGCCACGATCTGGGCGACCAGCTGCTGCGCGAGGTGTCGGCGCGTCTGCTGATGTGCGTGCGCGAGATGGACACCGTGGCGCGCCTCGGTGGCGACGAGTTCACCATCATTCTGGAACAGAT
Source organism: Vogesella sp. AC12 (assembly GCF_024437575.1). Lineage (NCBI taxonomy): Bacteria > Pseudomonadati > Pseudomonadota > Betaproteobacteria > Neisseriales > Chromobacteriaceae > Vogesella > Vogesella sp. AC12. The sequence goes on along the minus strand of NZ_JANFNU010000001.1, from coordinate 188,196 downwards.
CAACAAGGCCGAGGACGCCGCCAGCGTGGCCGGCAAGATCATCGAGGTGTTCGCAGCGCCGTTCCGCCTCGGTCACCAGGAAACCTTTGTCACGCCCAGCATCGGCATCACCATCTATCCGGCGGACAGCGACAACAGCAGCCACCTGATCAAGTACGCGGACACCGCGATGTACCGGGCCAAGGAGGACGGCGGCAACGGCTACCGCTTCTTCACCACCGAAATGAACACCCTCGCCACCGACCGCCTGGAAATGGAAAGCGGCCTGCGCCGCGCGCTGGAACGGGGAGAATTCGTCGTTTACTACCAGCCCAAGCTCGACCTGGCCAGCAACAGCATTACCGGCGCCGAGGCGCTGCTGCGCTGGAAGCACCCGCGCCGCGGGCTGATCTGCCCGGACGAGTTCATTCCGATCCTGGAAGAAACCGGCCTGATCGAGCAGGTCGGCAGCTGGGTGCTGAAAACCGTGTGCAGCCAGATCCGAGCCTGGCAAGACAGCCCCGGCCTGCCGCCGCTGGTCATCGCCGTCAATCTCTCCGGTCGGCAACTGCAGCGCAGCAACCTGGCCACCGCCATTTCCGACATTCTCGAAGAAACCGGCGTCGAGCCGCGCTTTCTGGAGCTGGAAGTGACCGAGAGCATCCTGATGCACGATCCGCAATGCGCGGTCGACGTGCTGATGCAGATCCGTAACAAGGGCATCCTGCACATCGACGTCGACGACTTCGGCACAGGCTACTCCTCGCTCAGCTATCTCAAGCAATTCCCCATCGACTGCCTGAAGCTGGACAAGTCCTTCGTCGACGGCCTGCCGCACGACGAAGACGACATCGCCATTTCCCAGGCCGTCATCGCGATGGCGCACAGCCTGCGGCTGACCGTCATCGCCGAAGGCGTCGAGCGCGAGGAGCAGCTGGCTTTCCTGCGCGACAACGGCTGCGACATCATCCAGGGCTACATCATCAGCCCGCCGGTGCCGGCCCAGACCTTTGCCCAGCTGGTGCTGGAGCGCGCGCAGCAGCACTCGACCACGCTGCCCTGATACCGGACCGCGCACCGACCAGCCGTCGGCCCGTCACTTGCGGCCAACGTAGGCGACGCTGATCTGCCGCTCGCGCGCGATCAGGCGCATCCGTTTCGCCAGGTTGTGATTGACGTAGTCCAGGATGATCACCATGTGCGTCACCCGCGCCGGAAACTCCCGCTTCAGGTCCCCGCTCTTGCGCCCGCTCCAGTGCAGCACGTCCGCATAGCCCGAGGCCTGCAGCGCCCGCCGCGTGGTTTCCACCTTGTCACCGCCGATGATCATCGCCCGCATCGCTGGCCCTCCTCCACACCGTTTCGCCCACCTTATCCGGTGCCCGGTCGCAGCAGAACCAAGAAAATCACAACAGCTTATCGCCGCGCCGCTGCAGTCCATATTCCGGCCGCGGCATACGCCATGAAAAACCCCGGCGCGGGGCCGGGGTGTCGTCCACGCGGCAAAACGCCTACGCCAGCGCCTGTGCCAGATCGGCGATCAGCGCCTCCGCCGACTCGATGCCGACCGACAAGCGGATCAGGTTGTCGCTGATGCCCAGCAGCGCACGGCGCTCGGCCGGCACCGAGGCGTGCGTCATCGCCACCGGCACGCACACCAGGCTCTCCACCCCGCCCAGGCTCTCCGCCAGCGTGAACAGCCGGCTCTTGCCCAGCACCGTCTTCACCTCCGCCGCGCCGCCGTCGAGATAGAAGGACACGATGCCGCCGAAGTGGCGCATCTGCTGTTTGGCCAGTGCGTGCTGCGGATGGCTCTCCAGCCCCGGATACAGCACCCGCGTCACGCGCGGATGGCTTTCCAGCCACTGCGCGATGGCCTGCGCATTGCGGCTGTGCTGCTCGACACGCAGTGCCAGGGTGCGGATGCCGCGCAGCACCAGGAAGCTGGAGAACGGGTCCAGAATGGCGCCGGTGGCGTTGTGCAGGAAGGCCAGCTGCTCGGCCAGCTGCGGCCGGTCTTTCGACACCACCGCCACCCCGGCGATCACGTCGGAGTGGCCGTTCAGGTACTTGGTGGCCGAGTGCAGCACGATGTCGAAACCGTAGCCCAGTGGCTGCTGGATCACCGGCGAGGCAAAGGTGTTGTCGGCCACTGCCAGCAGCTGGTGGCGGCGGGCGATGTCGGCCAGCAGCGCCAGATCGGCCAGCCGGTTCAGCGGGTTGGACGGCGTCTCCACCCACAGCATGCGGGTATTGGGCTGGATGGCCGCTTCCAGCGCCGCCGGGTCGTCGGATGGCACATAGCTGATGGACAGCCCGGCCGACTGGCTGCGCACGCGGTCAAACAGCCGCACCGAGCCGCCGTACAGGTCGTCGATGGCGACGATGTGGCTGCCGGCCGGCAGCAGGTCGAGCACGGTGGCGATGGCGGCAAGGCCGGAGCCAAAGGCGTAGCCGCGCACGCCGCCTTCCAGCTCGGCGATCGCGCGCTCCAGCGCCTCGCGTGTCGGATTCTGGCTGCGCGAGTACTCGTAGCCGCTGTGCTCGCCCGGCGCCTGCTGGCGGTAGGTGGAGGTGGCGTAGATCGGCGGGATCACCGCGCCGAACGGGTCATCGTGCAGCCCGGCGGTCACGGACAGGGTGTGAAAATCGGTGCTCATGCTGTGTCCTTGCAAAAAGGTTGGCCGCAAGGTGCGGCGGCAGCGGCCGTCGCACCTTGCGGATCAATAGGAATGTCCCAGAGTCTGTTCAAAGTCTCGCGCGCTCACGCGAGACAAGGCGAAAACGACTGAGGAAGCGGAGTTGACATGGGGTCAATGAGCATTCCGAAGGCGTTTTCAACGCGGTATCGCCCCATGTTGAGATCAGTCGCAGCAGACATTGAACAGGCTCAGGCGGCGCCGACGCGCTGGCGCCAGTAGGTGAGCAGGTCGCTCTGAGTGATCAGGCCGAGATAGCGCTCGCGCTCGATCACCACCGCGATATGGCCGTTGTTGAACACCAGCAGCAGGTCCTGCAGCGAGGCGCGCGGCGAGATGGTCTCGACATTGCTGCTCATCGCGGTGAACACCGGCTGGTGGAAGTTTTCCGGCTCGCCGTGCACCGACATCAGCAAGTCCCACTCGTCGATCAGGCCGATCACGCGCTCGCCGTCGATCACCGGCAGCTGCGACACATCGTGCAGCCGCATGCGCTGGTAGACCACGGTCAGCGGCTCGTCCGGGTGGCACACCACGCTGTGGCCGTGATCGTGGCGGCGCGCGATCAGGTCGGTGATGTTGCCCACCTGCGGCGGCTGGTGCAGACCCTGGTCGAACAGCCAGAAGTCGTTGTACATCTTGGACAGGTACTTGTTGCCGCTGTCGCAGACGAAGGTCACCACCCGCTTCGGCGTGGTCTGCGCGCGGCAGTACTGCAGTGCGGCGGCCAGCAGCGTGCCGGTGGAGGAGCCACCGAGGATGCCCTCGTGGCGCAGCAGCTCGCGCGCGCTGTCGAAGCTTTGCCGGTCGCTGATGCGGTAGCTGCGGCCAACCTTGCTGAAGTCGGCCAGCGGCGGGATGAAGTCCTCGCCGATGCCCTCCACCAGCCAGCTGCCGGCGGCGCCGTGATGGCCGTGTTCGATGTGGTCGGCCAGGATCGAGCCTTGCGGATCGGCCAGCACGAACTCGGTGTGCGGCGACACCCGGCCGAAAAAGCGCGTCAGCCCGCTGAGCGTGCCGCTGGAGCCGACGCCGACCACCACCGCGTCCACCTTGCCGTCCAGCTGCGCCCAGATTTCCGGCCCGGTGCCGGTCTCGTGCGCCAGCGGGTTGGCGGCATTGTTGAACTGGTCGATGTAGAAGGCGCCGGGGATGGTGGCGGCCAGCCGTGCGGCGCGGTCCTGGTAGTAGTCCGGATCGCCCTTGCCGACATCGGAGCGGGTCAGGATCACCTGCGCGCCCAGCGCCTGCAGGTGCAGCACCTTTTCGCGGCTCATCTTGTCCGGCACCACCAGGATCAGGCGGTAGCCCTTTTGCGAGGCGACCAGCGCCAGGCCAAGGCCGGTATTGCCGGCGGTGGCTTCGATGATGGTGCCGCCGGGCGCCAGCTTGCCGTCACGTTCGGCGGCTTCGATCATCGACAGCGCGACGCGGTCCTTGATCGAACCGGCCGGGTTCTGGTTTTCCAGCTTCAGGTACAGCTCGCAGGAGCCGGTATCGAGATGGCGCACCCGCAGCAGCGGGGTGTTGCCGATCATCTCCAGCACGCCACGGCTGCGCGGTGGCAGGATGCTGCGCGGCGGCGGTGCCACGGACGGCGCGGCGGGTGCCAGCACCGGGGAAGAGACAGTCATGGTATTTCCTTGGGTTACATTCCGGCATTCAGTGGTGCCGCCGCGCCTCATTGGCGGGCGCGGTCGGCATGGGACAGCGCTGACCGTGGCGCCGGCAACCGTGGCGCCACGGGGTCAGGCCACCGGCCCGGCTCAGAACGCCGGTACCACCGCGCCCTGGTACTTGCTTTCAATGAAGCGCTTCGCTTCCGGGCTGTTCAGCGCGGCCGCCAGCTTCTTCACCGCGGCGCTGTCCTTGTTGTCCGGACGCGCCACCAGCAGGTTGGCGTACGGCGAGGTGGTCTCGGTGAACAGGCCGTCCTTCTTCGGATTGAGCTTGGCTTCCAGCGCGTAGTTGGCGTTGATCAGCGCCAGATCCACCTGGTTCAGCACCCGCGGCAGGGTGGCGGCTTCCAGTTCCTTGATCTTCAGATGCTTGGGGTTGGCCGCAATGTCCTTGGTGGTCGGGTAGATGTTGCTGCGGTTTTTCAGCTTGATCACGCCGCCCTGATCCAGCAGCAGCAAGGCGCGGCCGGCGTTGGTCGGGTCATTGGGAATCGCCACCGTGGCGCCGTCCTTCAGCTCGGCCACCCGTTTCACCTTCAGCGAGTAGGCGGCAAACGGCTCGATGTGCACCGGTTTGCTGGCCACCACCAGATTGGTGCCGCGGTCCTTGTTGAACTTGTCCAGATACGGGATGTGCTGGAAGAAGTTGGCGTCCAGCTGCTTTTCCTGCACCTGGGTGTTGGGCAGCACGTAGTCGTTGAACACCTTCACGTCCAGATCCACGCCCTGTTTGGCGAGAGTCGGTTTCAGCGCCTCCAGCAGCTCGGCGTGCGGCACCGGCGAGGCGGCCACGGTCAGCTTCACGTTCTGCGCCTGGGCGGCAAAGGTGAAACCGGCAAGGCTGAAAGCAAGGGCAAGTTTGGTCAGGCGAGTCATCATGGTTTCCTTTTCGAGAGTAAGGCTTCCCCCTGCCCGGGCCGGACGGGCCAGGGCATGCAGGGGCACAGCATGGGAAAGGGTTGCGGCGCCAGGGCCGCGGAGAAATCAGAAAGCGTCAGTCAAAGCGACAACGGCGCACCAAGCGGTCGCCGGCGGATTGCAGCAGCTGCACCAGTACCAGCAGCAGCGCCACGGTGACGACCATCACCTCGGTCTGGAAGCGCTGGTAGCCATAGCGCACCGCAAGGTCGCCCAGCCCGCCGCCGCCGATGACGCCGGACATCGCGGTGTAGCCGACCAGCGCTACCGCGGTCACCGTCGCCGCGCCGATCAGGCCGGGCAGCGCCTCCGGCAGCAGCACCTTGAGCACGATCTGAGGCAGGCGTGCGCCCATCGCCTGGCTGGCCTCGATCACGCCGCGATCGACCTCGCGCAGCACGTTTTCCACCAGCCGGCCGAAGAACGGCACCGCGCCCACCACCAGCGGCACGATGGCACCGGCGACGCCGATGGAGGTGCCGACCAGCAGCAGCGTCAGCGGAATCAGCACGATCAGCAGGATCACGAACGGCAGCGAGCGCAGCACGTTCACCAGGAAGGACAGCACCGCGTACAGCCGCGGCCGTGCGCGCAGCTGGCCGGGGGCGGTGACGTACAGCAACACGCCCAGCGGCAGCCCCAGCGCCACCGTCGCCAGCAGCGACACCCCCAGCATGGTCAGCGTATCCAGCGTGGCGGCGCCGATCTCCGGCCAGTCCACGCTCAGCAACAGGTTCCAGTCAAAATCCGTCATCACAGCACCTCGCAACGCACACCCTCGCGGGCAAAAATGTCCGGCAATGCCGACACCGCGACATCGCTGGCCACCACCCCGGCCAGCAGCTGGCCAAACGGCGTGGCCTTGATTTCCGACAGCGTGCCGGCCAGCAGGTTGACGCGCAGGCCGGTCTCGCGGCCAACCTTGTCCAGCACCGGCTGCAGCGCCGGCTCGCCGACAAAGGTCAGCTTCAGCACCGGCGTGCTGATGCGCTCGCGCCACTGCCCCTGCAGTGCGCCCTGGCCGAAACCGGTCTCCGCCAGCAGGCTCTGCGTCACCGCGTGCTGCGGCTGCAGCAACACGTCGATCACCCGCCCCTGCTCCACCACGCGGCCGTGATCGAGCACCGCCACCTCGTCGCACAGCTGTCGGATGACGCGCATGTCGTGGGTGATCAGCACGATGGTCAGCCGCAGCTGGCGGTTGATGTCGGCCAGCAGCGCCAGGATGGCGTCGGTGGTTTCCGGGTCCAGCGCCGAGGTCGCCTCGTCGCACAGCAGCACGTCGGGATGGTTGGCCAGTGCGCGGGCAATGCCCACCCGCTGCTTCTGGCCGCCGGACAGCTGTGCCGGGCGCTTGTGCCGGTGATCCTGCAGCCCGACCAGCGCCAGCAGCTCGTCCACCCGCGCGTCCATCTGCGCGGCGTCCAGCTCGCCGGCCAGCTCCAGCGGAAAGCGCACGTTGGCCGCCACCGTGCGCGAGCGCAGCAGGTTGAAGTGCTGGAACACCATGCCGATGCGCTGGCGGCGCTGTTGCAGCTGGCGTTCGCTGTAGGCGGTCAGCGCGTCGTCGCCGATACGCACCTCGCCGCTGTCGGGGCGCTCCAGCAGGTTCAGGCAGCGGATCAGCGTGCTCTTGCCGGCACCGGAGCGGCCGATGATGCCGAAGATGCTGCCTGCGTCGATGCGCAGGCTGACCAGGTCCAGGGCGGCAACGCGGCGGCCGTGGTGGCTGTAGTGTTTGGTCAGGTCTCGTACTTGAATCATGGTGGCTTTCTCGCAGACCCGGCGTGGGTGTTTCAGTGTTCGGCCGCGCCTTTTGCGCTGGCAGGAAGCCAGTGTAGTGCGCCCACTTAAAAACCAAAAACGATATAAATTGATTTTTTCATTACTTTTTGTGATATCAAAACCGCGACCGCCAAGGCAAAAAAACAGGCGCTGCCATGCGGCAGCGCCCGGTGTGATGCCCGCCGCGCTGCGGCTCAGAACACCGGCACCACCGCACCCTGGTATTTCTGCTCGATAAACTGGCGCACCTCCGGCGTGGTCAGCGCGGCAACCAGTTTCTTCAGTGCCGGGCTTTGCCGGTTGTCGGCGCGCGACACCAGGATGTTGGCGTACGGCGAGCGCTTGTCCTCGATGAACAGCGCGTCTTGCGTCGGCTTCAGCCCGGCCTGCAGCGCGTAGTTGGTATTGATCAGCGCCAGATCCAGCTGCGTCAGCAGCCGCGGCAGCGTCGCCGCCTCCAGCTCCTTCAGCTGCAGCTTTTTCGGATTGGCAATCACGTCGCGGGCGGTGGCCAGGATATTGCCCGGGTCCTTCAGCGTGATCAGGCCCTGTTTCTGCAGCAGCAACAGGGCGCGCGCGGCGTTGGACGGATCATTGGGGATGCCGACCACCGCGCCATCCGGCAGCTCGGCCAGCTTGCGGTACTTGCGCGAGTAGGCGCCGAACGGCTCGACATGGATCGCCGCCACCGTCACCAGCGAGGTGCCCTTGCCCTTGTTGAAGCCGTCGAGGAAGGGCTGGTGCTGGAAGTAGTTGGCGTCGATTTCCTTGCTGGCGACGGCGAAGTTTTCCTGCAGGCCGTTGGTGAACACGCGGACCTTCAGCTCCACGCCGTCCTTGGCCAGCCGGGCCTTGACCTGGTCGAGAATCTCGGCGTGCGGCACTGCCTCGGCACCGATGGTGAGGACCTCGGCGTGGGCCGACACGGCAAACAGCAGCGCCACGGCGGTGGCGGACAACAGCGAACGGTGTTTCATGGTGTTTCCTTCGGGTAGTGGCACAGAGAGGTTCAGGCGCTGGCGGCCAGCACGTCGGCGTAGTGGCGGCGCGCCACCTCCGGGTGCGAGCGCAGGCGGCCCTTGAGCATGTTGAAACCGGTTTCGTAAAACAGCGGGTTGGCCGGATCGGTCGCCGGGCCGGGCGCCTCGCGCGCCAGCTCCGGTGTCAGCGGCAGCAGCGGCACCGTGGCATCCAGCCGCGGGCCGAGGAAAAACGCCACCGACAGCCGCTCGCGCCCCGCCGCCGGGCTGAGCACGCGGTGCACGGTGGCGCGCAGATAGCCGTTGGAGGCCAGCTCCAGCGCTTCGCCGATATTGACGATGAAGGTGCCGGCCACCGGCGGCGCATCGACCCAGCCGCTGGCGGTCTCCACCTGCAGCCCGGCTTCGCGGTCCTGCAGCAACAGGGTCAGGAAACCGCTGTCCTTGTGCGCGCCGACGCCCTGATCGCTCGGCGTCTGCTCCTGGCCGGGGTAGCGGATGATTTTCAGGTGCTGGATCGGCGCGGCGAGAAAGGCGTCGTCAAAGCTGTCGGCCGGCTGCTGCAGCGCCTCGGCAAAGGCCCGCAGCAGACGGATCGACACCGTGGTCAGTTCCGCCTGCCACGCCAGCAAGGCCGGGCGCAGCGCCGGCAGCGCCGCCGGCCACTGGTTCGGCCCCTGCAAGCGCGCCCACACCGGGACCACCTTGTCCGCGGCCAGCGGCGGGCGTTCGGCACCGATGTCGAACTGCTCGCGCCAGTCCGGCTGCTGGCGGGTGATCTCGTGGCCGGCGGCGGTGTAACCGCGAAAATGCGGCGACTGCACCATGTCCACCGCGCGCTTGTCCGCCTGCGGCAGGGCAAAGAAATCACGCGCTGCGGCCAGCACCCGCGCCGCCTGCGCCTCGGCAATGCCGTGACCGTTCAGGTAGAAGAAACCGACATCGCGCGCCGCGGCACGCAAGTCGCGCAGGAAGGCGGCGCGCCGGGCGGGACTGCCGTCCAGATCGCTCAGCGTGAGCAAGGGCAGATTGAGTGACGGGGGTTGCGACATGGGAGGCTCCTGACGGGTAACGGGCAGTGCTGCTTGCCACAGCGCAGGCAAACGGCCTGCGAACCACCCCAATCTAGCCAAGCCCGCACAAAACCAAAAACGATTAAAAATGGTTTTGTTATTACCCTAGGGAATTTTAGACACCACAGCGACGCTGCCGACCAAGCCACGATCAAGCTCAACGGCGCCACACTACGCTCCAAGCTGGGCGCCTCGCTCAAGGTCGGCGGCCCGATCAAGAAGGCGGAGACGGATTCGAACGGCTTTGCCGGCCACAGCGTGGAGGAGATCAAGCCGGGAGAAATCAAGTGCACGCTGCTGCATACCAGCGACACCGACGTGGCGGCGCTGCAGCAGATCAGCGATGCCACCGTGGTGTTTGAAACCGACAGCGGCCAGACCTACCTAGTGCGCCAAGCCGGTACCGAGGGCGAGGTGGAGATGAAGGGCAAGGAGATTGACATCACCTTTACCGGTGCGCCGGCTGAGCTGGTCTGATCCGCGATCAGGTCAAACGTAAACCCCGCCAGCTGGCGGGGTTTTTTATTTCAGACTTCCACTAAGAGTGATTACGTTCTGATAGTCATCAAGCATCCACCATTTGCCACTATCAACAATGTATCGTGCTTCCGCATGCGTACCTCTAAAATTAACACCCCTTAAAAAATCGGAAAAATCAGAATAAAGTTTTCCAATATTAGCAGCACTAGGCTTACGCTGAATCAAGGTTCTGAACCTATCAATCAAAGTGTCGCCGATATTTTCATACAATCTAAAATCATACGTAACCATCGTTAGGCAGATGCTAAGCAACTCATGCATAACAAAGGAATCAAAGATCGGTTCGCTAGACTTCATACTATAAGAGCCACTACCAAAACCAAATCCAGAATGATCAAAATGATGCCAGATCAAACCCATAGCCAAGACAGTAAAATTGACATACTGAATTTCTCCCTCAACCTTACCGTACGCTGATGCCTGCGCATAGACCGCTTTCAATTTTACTGCAATCTGCTCAACATCCCGCAAGCCGATATTCTGGTCACGTTCCAAACAAAGCCGTGAGAAAATAAACTCCAGCCCTATACCTGTAGATAGTGGATCTGTACTTACAAGATGGATTCCAGATGAAATATCATCAAACATGCCTTGTACAAAGGATGGCACATCAGGCTTTTCCAGCCTAGCTGTTCTACTAAAAAAACGTCTGAGATATTTTTCAGAACTAAAATTACTACCATAAACTACAGATATTGATTTACATAACTCAAACGTATCGGATGCAACCATAAAAACAAAATTATCCGTATTGAAAAAATGCTTAATCACCTCAAGCATTTCAATAGAATAATCTGACCGACAACGGTCTAGCTCATCAATCAAAACCACCACCGGTATTTTATAGCTGAAATTGGTTTGCAACACCTCCGCCAAGCCTGACAATTCCTGACGAATCATCTTGATTGCGTCCACCTGCTCACTATGAAGTTGGCTAAGCGTCAACATACTTTCATGTGAGACATGGCCCATTGTTTGTTCAGCAAAAATCTTTCCCATTTCGGGATCACCAAAAAATTTCTTGGTGAGTGCAGAACTGCCAAAAATGACAGCACCTTTCAGAAATCCTGCAAATTTAGCCGCAACTTTCTGATAAGCCTCTTCATTACCAATATTTTGATTCAAATTTTGGAGCTGTCGCAGCAATTCGCTGGCGACCACCATCAGCGGCTCGCGAGAAAAGTCACTTTCCCAAGCATCGATATAGATAACAGGATGACCTTGTTGTAGCAGATGGACATACATGCGACGTAGAAAGTCGGTCTTCCCTGTACCCCAACTGCCATCCAGATTCAGTACCAAGCCATGCTTTTCACTGGCCAGATAGTTGGCCAGGAACTTGCCATGCTCTTCCCTATCCAGCTTGCAGTCTTTCCACTGATAGTCTTTGAACCACTCATTGTATTTCGCATTCTCGATACTATTCTCGATACTCATTTTGCTATCCATCGAATCAAACCATAACGACATTGTAATTTACGAGCCGTAGCCGCGCCGCCTTTTCCACCGCTGTTTTACCCTCGCCCCCACCCACAATGCCAGCATCCCGAACCCATAACCGGAGCTGGCCATGTCTGAACTCAAAACCTTCACTGCCACCCTTCCGCAGGGCATTGCCATTGCCGGCAAGCGCGCCAAAAGCATCGTGATCCGCGAGCCACTGCTGGAAGACATGATCGCGGCCGAGGCTGAGGACGTCGCCAAGTATTTAATGCTTAAAGATGCCATCGCGGCTCTAGAGTTGGGCGCTTCAGATGCCGCCACCTTGCTGGCGGCTTTTCCAATGCAGATTTCCTGAAAAGCATTGCACCCGGTCACCAGATATTCAAATCGGATTTTCTTAGTTAGTCGCCGCGAACGGCAACCGTATAGTGGTTCCACCCCGGCAACACGGCTCACCAGGAAATTGTCATGCCAGAGAACCCAACACCCCTTACTCCCTCCGCCGCCAGTGCGACGGATGCCGCGCTGCTGCTGGCCACTGCCCGCGAGCGGGCGCAGGCCGCCGGACTCGATTACGCCGGCTGCCTGTATCCGCAGGAAGCGTGGTCGCTGCTTGCGGCCAACGTCGCGCGGCTGGTCGATGTGCGCACCGTGGAAGAGCGCAAGTTTGTCGGCCACGTGCCCGGCTCGCTGCACGTGGCGTGGCAAAGCGGTACCGCGCTGCTCAGGAACCCGCGCTTCCTGCGCGAGCTGGAAAGCAAGGCCGGCGGCAAGGACAGCGTGATCGTGCTGCTGTGCCGCAGCGGCAAGCGCTCCGCCGCCGCCGCCGAGGCGGCCACCCGCGCCGGTTTCAGCCAGGTATTCAACGTACTGGAAGGCTTCGAAGGCGATCTGGACGAGCAGAACCGCCGTGGCGATGTCGGTGGCTGGCGTCACCACCGCCTGCCGTGGCAGCAAGACTAGCAAGACCCTTTTACTGGAGCGGCTTACATGAATGATCGTGCCAAAAGCTGGCTGAACCTGGCCAGTCATCAACAGAGCTGGGGCATCGAGAGCATCGTGCGCGAGCTGCGCAGCGCACGCCAGGCCTGGCGCCAGGCCCATGGCCGCACCCGCGAGCTGGGCGGGCGCGAGTTCCCGGCGCGCGATGCGCTGCGCGACATCGCCAACGCGCTGTGCGGCGTGCTGTTTCCGATGCGGCTGGGGCCGCCGGAGCTGAGCGAAAGCAGCGAAGACTTTTACGTCGGCCACACCCTAGCGCAGGCACTGGATGCGCTGGTCAGGCAGCTGCAGCTGGAGCTGAGCTACTCGGCGCGGCTGCAGGGGCTGAGCGATAGCCGCAGCGAAACGCAGGCGGTGGCGATTGCCAAGGGCCTGGCCACCGCACTGCCCGCGCTGCGCCGCGTGCTGGATGCCGACGTGCACGCCGCCTACCTCGGCGATCCGGCGGCACGCAGCGTGGACGAGGTGCTGCTGTGCTACCCCGGCATCACCGCCATCATCTACCACCGTCTGGCGCACTACCTGTACCGCGCCGGGGTGCCGCTGGTGGCGCGCATTCTGGCCGAAATCGCGCACTCGGAAACCGGCATCGACATCCACCCCGGCGCGCAGATCGGCAAGGGCTTTTTCATCGACCACGGCACCGGCGTGGTGATCGGCGAAACCGCCGTCATCGGCGAGCGGGTACGGCTGTACCAGGCGGTGACGCTGGGTGCCAAACGCTTTAACAGCGACGCCGACGGCAAGCTGGAAAAAGGCCAGCCGCGCCACCCGATCGTGGAAGACGACGTGGTGATCTACGCCGGCGCCACCCTGCTGGGGCGCATCACCATCGGCCAGGGCGCCACCATCGGCGGCAATGTCTGGCTCACCCGCGACGTGCTGCCCGGTAGCCACATTACCCAGGCCAACAGCCAGAACATTACCGGCACGCAGCATCTCGCCCGCTAGCCGCCACCCTTTTTTACCGCAACCAACGCCACACAAGGAACCATCATGGCCGAACATCAGGATGCCCAACTGGCACTGGGCGACAACGCCGCCCGCCAGCTGGCGAACGCCACCAAGACCGTCCCGCAACTGTCCACCATCAGCCCGCGCTGGCTGGTACACCTGCTGCAGTGGACGCCGGTCGAGGCCGGCATCTTCCGCCTCAACCGCGTGAAAAACGCGGGCAATATGCGTGTCGCGTGCTCGCAGCGCGACGAAGCCGAGCTGCCGCAAACCTTCGTCGACTACGAAGACCAGCCGCGCGAGCTGTTCCTCAATGCGGTGACCACGGTGCTGGACGTGCACACCCGCGTCTCCGACCTGTACAGCAGCCCGCACGACCAGATCAAGGAACAGCTGCGACTGACCATCGAGACCATCAAGGAACGTCAGGAATCCGAGCTGATCAACAACCCGGAATACGGCCTCTTGGCCAATGTCGACGACAGCCAGCGGCTCAGCACCCTCACCGGCGCGCCGACGCCGGACGACTTTGACGAGCTGCTGACCAAGGTGTGGAAAGAGCCGGGCTTCTTCCTCGCCCACCCGCTGGCGATTGCCGCCTTCGGCCGCGAGTGCACCCGCCGTGGCGTACCGCCGCCGACCGTCAGCCTGTTCGGCTCGCAGTTCATCACCTGGCGCGGCGTGCCCATCATCCCGTCGGACAAGCTGCCGATCGACGAAAACGGCAAGACCAAGATCCTGCTCTTGCGCGTGGGCGACAAGCGCCAGGGCGTGGTCGGCCTGTACCAGCCGGGCGTGGCCGGCGAACAGAGCCCTGGGCTGTCGGTGCGCTTCATGGGCATCAACCGCAACGCCATCGCGTCCTACCTGATTTCGCTGTATTGCTCGCTGGCGGTGCTGACCGAAGACGCACTGGCGGTGCTCGAAGACGTGGAGATTGGCAAGTACCATGACTATCCAGACACTTACAAGTAAGCCCGACGGCCTGCCGGATGCGGGCGAGCTGGCGCGGCTGGCCAACGCCTTCTTCAGCAGCCTGCCCGGCCAGACACCGGCGGACAGCGGCACGCTGACCCCGCCGGCCAGTGCGGCCCAGCCGGCGATCCAGCCGCTGACGGCCACCATGCCGGCAGCCCCGGCCGGTGGCGGCCTGCGCGATCCGGCGGCCTACGCCGTGCCGGAAGGCTATGCGGCCAACGTGCCACAGCTGGCCGCAGCGCAGCCGTCGGCGCCGACGGCAGGCGGCGCACCGGCCTCGTCACCGTACTACTTCGTGAGCGAGGGCGGCCGCTACGGCGAGCTGGCCGGCAGCACGCCGGCCGCGCCGCTGCCCGGCGTGGACGACCGCGTCACCGCGCAGTCCTTCGGCCTGCCGGGCGAGGACGTGCTGCGCGCACTGCTGGCCGGCGACAGCCGCCAGCAGCCTGCCGCACCGGCGCCCGCTGCCGCACCCGCCAGCAGCCAGTTCTATTTCCTGGAACCGGCAGTGAAGCTGGACAAGGCACCGGACTTCGACCGCCACGTCGCCAGCCGTCAGCACGGCTTTGACGTCAACGCCATCCGCCGCGACTTCCCGATTCTGGCGGAGCGCGTCAACGGCAAGCCGCTGATCTGGCTGGACAACGCCGCCACCACGCACAAGCCGCAGTCGGTGATCGACCGGCTGGCCTATTTCTACCAGCACGAGAACTCCAACATCCACCGCGCGGCGCACGAGCTGGCCGCCCGCGCCACCGACGCCTACGAAGCCGCCCGCAACAAGGTGGCGCGCTTCATCGGCGCGGCCACGCCCGAAGAGATCATCTTCGTGCGCGGTGCCACCGAGGCGATCAACCTGGTGGCCAACACCTGGGGGCGGCAGAACATCGGCGCCGGTGACGAGATCATCGTCTCCAACTTGGAGCACCACGCCAACATCGTGCCGTGGCAGCAGCTGGCGGCCAGCGTCGGCGCACGCATCCGCGTGATTCCGGTGGATGACAGCGGCCAGATCCTGCTCGACGAGTACCGTCAGCTCTTGAACAGCCGCACCAGGCTGGTGGCCATCACCCAGGTGTCCAACGCGCTGGGCACGGTCACCCCGGTGGCCGAGGTCATCGCGCTGGCGCACGCCGCCGGGGCGCGGGTGCTGGTGGACGGCGCGCAGTCGGTATCGCACCTGCGCGTCAACGTGCAGGCGCTGGACGCGGACTTCTTCGTGTTCTCCGGGCACAAGGTGTTCGCGCCGACCGGCATCGGCGTGGTGTACGGCAAGGCGGCGCTGCTGGACGCGATGCCGCCGTGGCAGGGTGGCGGCAATATGATTGCCGACGTCACTTTCGAGAAGACGCTGTACCAGCCGGCGCCCAACAAGTTCGAGGCCGGTACCGGCAACATCGCCGACGCGGTGGGGCTGGGCGCCGCCATCGACTACGTGGAGCGCATCGGCCTGGACAACATCGCCCGCTACGAGCACGACCTGCTGGTCTACGCCACCCGCGGCCTGCAGAGCGTGCCGGGGCTACGCCTGATCGGCACCGCCGAGCACAAGGCCAGCGTGCTGTCCTTCGTGCTGCCCGGCTACCGCACCGAGGAAATCGGCCGCGCGCTGAACCAGCAAGGCATCGCGGTGCGCTCCGGCCACCACTGCGCGCAGCCGATCCTGCGCCGTTTCGGGCTGGAGGCGACGGTGCGGCCATCGCTGGCGTTCTACAACACCTGCGAGGAGATCGACACGCTGGTGGCGGTGGTGCAGCAACTGGCCAAGCGCTGAGTTTGACCGGGTAGCACCCCAGGTTGGCCGCAACGGGATTGCGGCCAACCTTTTTTATTTAATGACCGGCACCGCCAATTAATCCTGGCAATCAAATATCAATACCTGCTAATGAACAATCCGGCATTCATTCGAAATTAATATGATTTAAATAAAAAACCGGCGGCAATTAATATGGTGTTTCCAAATACAGGAGTCACCCCCATGGGCTTTGTTGCACAAATCGGCGCTTGTGTACGTCTGACTCGATAAAGACATGAACTGGCTGGCACCCGCCACTGGCAAGCGTGGACATCAGCCAACCTTCGCCGATGCCGCCATTCAGTTCTGTCTCACCATCAAGTACCTCTTTGGCCTGGCACTACTGCAAGCGACAGGCATGGTCGAAAGCCTGCTTCGCCTGGTTGGGCTCGACTGGGCCGTTCCCGACTTCAGCACGTTTTCCCGCCGGCAGAAAGACCTGCAGGTTCGCATCCCGGTACAGGAGAAGCAGGGTTGCCTGCACCTTCTGGTGGGCAGCACCGGCATCGGAAAAAGTAGCGTGGCTACCATCGGCGTAGCCTGGTCGAAACGAAGATGCACGGCTTCAAATGACTGGCAGGCCGGGTCAAGTCGCGGGACTTTGACCGGCAGGCAGCGCCGCGCCTGATCCTGGCGCTGGCCCCGGCCGTGCCACTGTGGCACCGTAACGTCACCACCCAACCACAAGGCAACCCTAACCATGGAATTCCGACCACTCGGCCGCAGCGGCATCCACGTCAGCCTGATCTCGCTGGGCACCATGACCTGGGGCGAACAGAACAGCGAAGCCGACGCCCACAGCCAGCTGGATCTGGCCCTGGAGCGCGGCATCAACCTGATCGACACCGCCGAGATGTACCCGGTGCCCCCCAGGGCCGACACCCAGGGTCGTACCGAAAGCCATATCGGCAGCTGGCTGGCCAAGGGTGGCCGCCGCGAGCGCATCGTGCTGGCCACCAAGGCGGCGGGGCCGAGCAGCGACCCGAAACGCCCCGGCCATATCCGCGACGGCAAGGTGCACTTCGACCGCGCCAACCTGACCCAGGCGCTGCACGACAGCCTGCGCCGGCTGCAGACCGATCATGTCGACCTGTACCAGCTGCACTGGCCGGACCGCAGCACCAACTACTTCGGCCAGCTGGGCTACCCGTGGCAGGACGATGCACCGGGCAGCGTCGCCATCGAGGAAACCCTGCGCGTGCTGCAGGATTTCGTCGCCGCCGGCAAGGTGCGCGCGATTGGTGTTTCCAACGAAACGCCGTGGGGTCTGGCGCAGTTCCTGGCGCTGGCCGAGCGCCATGATCTGCCGCGCGTGGCCAGCATCCAGAACCCGTACAGCCTGCTCAACCGCAGCTATGAAGTGGGACTGGCCGAATTCAGCCACCGCGAACAGGTGGGGCTGCTGGCCTACTCGCCGCTGGCCTTCGGCGTGCTGTCCGGCAAATACCTGGACGGCGCCCAGCCGCAGGGCGCGCGGCTGACGCTGTTCGACCGCTTCACCCGCTACACCAACCCGCAGGCGGAAGCGGCCACCGCGCGCTACGTGGCGCTGGCGCGCGAGCGCGGCCTGTCGCCGGCACAGCTGGCGCTGGCCTACGTCAATAGCCGGCCGTTCGTGACCAGCAACATCATCGGCGCCACCACGCTGGCGCAGCTGGAGGAAAACATTGCCAGCGCCGAACTGACGCTGGATGCGGCAACGTTGGCCGCCATCGACGCCATCCACCAGGCGATTCCCAACCCGGCGCCCTGAGCCATCCTGCCGGCGAGGCGGCGACCGCGCTACGCACGACAAGGGCCACTGCAAGGTGGCCCTTGTCGTATGGCCTACTTGCCGGCGCTCAGCGTGGTGTAGCTGGTGATCAGGTTGCGGTAGTCCGGGATGTGGTTCGAGAACAGCGTGCCCAGGCCCTCGATGTCGTTGCGCCAGTCACGATGCAGCTCGCAGGCCACGCCGAACCAGGTCATCAGCTGGGCGCCCGCCTGCGACATGCGCGCCCAGGCGGCCTGGCGGGTGATGTCGTTGAAGGTGCCGGAGGCATCGGTGACCACGAACACCTCAAAGCCTTCCTCGAGCGCCGACAGCGCCGGGAAGGCGACGCACACTTCGGTCACCACCCCGGCAAGGATCAGCTGCCGCTTGCCGGTGGCCTTGACCGCCTGCACAAAGTCGGCGTTGTCCCAGGCGTTGATCTGGCCGGGACGGGCAATGTACGGCGCATCCGGAAACTGCGCTTTCAGCTCCGGCACCAGCGGGCCGTTGGGGCCGCTTTCGAAACTGGTGGTCAGGATGGTCGGCAGCTTGAAGTACCGGGCCAGATCGCCCAGTGCCAGCACGTTGTTCTTGAACTTGTCGGGGTCGATATCGCGTACCAGCGACAGCAGGCCGGCCTGGTGATCCACCAGCAGCACGGCAGCGTTGTCCTTGTCCAGACGTTGGTAGGGAGTGGTCATCGCATTCTCCTTCGGGCATCGAAATCGCCGGACGCGGCCGGCGCGGTGGGGAAACACGCGGCGCAGCAGCCGGCCTCCTGTGGCCGGCGGATGCGGGGAATGTCTGTGTTCAGGATAGTCGGCTCTGTCGCGGCCGCCAGCGGGTCTGCGCTGCCGGCGACACCATCGCCAGCGTGCCGCGCTGCAACCGGCCACCATGCACGCGGCGGATCGCGGATAAAACCACGCTGGAATGGATTAGGGATGGCTTGCAGTCGTGATGCGTATTAAGGTAGCGCTGACTCCCGCCCTGTTGTGACGTTAACCCTTGAAAGCCAGTCTTGATGACCGTAACCCCGCAGTTCCTGATGATGGCCCTGAATCTTCACGACGACACGCTCAGCCAGCGTCTCCACGAGTTGCACGACCGCCTGCTGGAAACGGTGCCAGTGGTCGATCGCATCGCCTGTGCGCTGTATGACGAGAATGACGACGTACTCAAGACCTTCATCAACAGCACCCGCGCGGGCAAGGCTATCACCAGTTACGAATACAAGTTGTCCGACAGCCACGCACTGAGCGCCCTGGCCGCCAGCGGCGAATTCCGCGTGCTCGACAACATCGAGCACGCGCTGCTGTCCGATACCGTGCACAGCACCTGGCTGCGCGAGCAGGGTTACCGCTCGTCGTTCACGGTGCCCTTCTACGATGGCGGCAGCCTCGCCGGTTTCGTGTTCTTCGATTCGATGCAGGCGGCCGCCTTCAGTCCGCAGGTGCAGCGCGATCTGGTGCTGTATACCAGCCTGATCAGCATGGCGATTGCGAGCGAGCTGTCCGCCGTGCGCTCGGTACTGGAGGCGACGCGGGTGGCCCGCGAGCTGGCCGAGGTGCGCGATTTTGAAACCGGCTCCCACCTGGAGCGCATGGCACGCTACTCGCGCGTGATTGCCCGGGCCGTCGCGCCGCGCTACGGCCGCAATGACGAGTTCGTGGAGTGCGTGTACCTGTTTTCGTCGCTGCACGATATCGGCAAGATCGGCATCCCCGACAAGGTGCTGCTCAAGCCGGGCCGGCTCGATCCGGCCGAGCGCGCCATCATGGAAACCCATGTCGACAAGGGGATACAGATCATCGACCGCATCGTGGGCACCGGTACGCACCAGCGCCTGCCGGACTCCACCATCCTGCGCAACATCGTGCACTGCCATCACGAATACCTTGATGGCTCCGGCTATCCGCGGCAGCTGCGACAGGACGCCATCCCGCTGGAGGCCCGCATCGTGACGGTGGCCGACATCTTCGATGCGCTGACGGCAATCCGGCCGTACAAGCCGGTCTGGTCACCGAACAATGCGCTGGCCGAGCTGGACCGCATGGTTCAGGCCGGCAAGCTGGACGCCGACTGCGTGCAGGCGCTCCACGACCACCTGGACCAGATCATGGCGATCCACGAGCGCTACGCCGATATCGACGCCGTGTCCTGAGCCGTGGCGCAGCGGGCGCTGTCGCCACGGCCCGCTGGCAAAAAAACGGCCGGGCAGACAAGCCCGGCCAACAAAAGCCCAAGAGGAGAAAACGCAGAGACAACAAGTAAAGCCACCACAAAAAAACGGATCAGCCCGGCTGCGGCGTCAGGCGCAGATAGGGTCGCAGCGCGCGATAACCGTTGGGGAATTTCTGCCGGATCAGGTCTTCATCCTGCAGCGACGGCACGATCACCACCTCGTCGCCCTGCTGCCAGTTGGCCGGCGTCGCCACGCTGTGGTATTCGGTCAGCTGCAGCGAATCGATCACCCGCAGCAGCTCGTTGAAATTGCGGCCGGTACTGGCCGGATAGGTCAGCGTCAGGCGGATCTTCTTCGCCGGATCGATCACGAACACCGAACGCACGGTATGGGTGCTGCTGGCGTTGGGGTGGATCAGGTCGTACAGCTCGGACACCTTGCGGTCGGCATCGGCAAGGATCGGGAAATTCACCGTGGTGCCCTGTGTGTCGTTGATGTCCTCGATCCACGCCAGATGCGACGCCACCGGATCGACCGACAGCGCGATCACCTTCACGTTACGCCGGGCAAACTCGTCCTTCAGCTTGGCGGTCAGTCCCAGCTCGGTGGTGCACACCGGGGTAAAGTCGGCCGGATGCGAAAACAGCACGCCCCAGCTGTTACCCAGCCAGTCATGAAAACGGATGTTGCCGTCGCTGGACGCCTGTTCAAAGTCGGGGGCGATGTCGCCAAGACGCAGTGTCATAGAAGCTCCTGATGCAAGAGTGGCTGCGTGTCATCACGCGATGAGGCCACTATAGGCAGCCGGCCGGCGCCAGGGAACCAAGCAAAAGTGCATTGCTTATCCGGCGCGCGCTGCATTGCATATCAGGCCGGCGCCAGCCGCTGCGACACCAGCTGCCCGGCGTAATAGCGCGCCTGCATCTGCTGCGCCATGGCCAGCATGTTGTCGCACACGATTTCCTCCACCCCCAGCGCGAAGCCCTGCGCCACCAGCTGCGGCATCAGCGCCAGCAGCTGGTCGCGCACCTGCGGATACATCACGGCGCGGCGCATGAAGCGCGGCGACAGGCAGACAAAATCCGGCTCCAGCCGCCACAGCCGCGACAAGTCGTGCCCGCTGTCGCCAAAGCCGCCCAGCCCCACCAGATGGCCTTGCTCGCGGTAGCGGCGCACCAGCGCCACCCCGAGCTCGGAGGTGGGCTGGTTGATGAACAGCAGGAACATCACCTGCTGGCTGGCCAGCCCCAGCTGCGCCAGCAGTGCCGTGGTGAAGTCGATGATGCGGTCGCTGAAGGCGTGGCAGATGCGCGGATCGAGATCGATGCGCAGCGGCAGTGCGACATCGTTGCGCCCCAGGTGATTGAGCAGGTGCAGCACGCGGATCAGCTTCAGCAGCGACACGGTCTTGCTTTCGCCGTAGTTCAGCGCGAACAGCCAGTTGGCCGGCAGGTTCTGGCCGAAGCGGCCGTGAATGCGCAGCCGCGCCGCGTAGTGCGCCCGCTGCGGGGCCGCGTCGTAGAAGCTGGCCACCGGGAAGAACTCGCTGGTCAGCCACCAGCCGTCAAAGCAGGCAAACACCTCGCGCTCGTTCCAGTGCAATTGCGCGGGATACGGCAAGGCGGCCAGCAGTTGCTGACAACCGCTTAATTGTTGCGGGTTAAATCCCGCCGGAAAACCCTTCGACTGCTTGAAGCGTTTCATGGCTAATATTCATCAGTAATAGCAGAGCGCACTTTACCCGCCAATTCGCTGCCGATTTATAGATAAAACCGATATCGCCATCTGCTTTATTCACAACACCACCCGTCATTTAATTACCGACTTAGCGCCGCTAATAAAACCTCGCAGAACACCTGAACCAAGGCGCGCCGACGCAGACAGTACAATGAGTACGGCAAGGAGGCACAACGCAGGATCAGGGGTTTTGTTAGTGGCGCTTATTCATTTAACCGATAAATACCGCAGCTGGCGCTGAATATAAGGTGCGGCTTTTGTTATTTCCCCGTCCGCCGGTTTCTCTTTTTAATGGTGTCATTGCAAACGATACACCACTGGAGATTGCCATGACCCGCCCTGCCCTCGTTTCCCTGTTTGTGTCGCTGGCCTTTGTTGCCGGCACCGCCGTTGCCGACGACGGCGTCACCATCGCGTTCCAGACCGGCGTCGACCCGTCCAAGGTGGCGCAAGCCGACGGCGACTACGAAAAAGCCACCGGCAAGAAGATCAACTGGCGCAAGTTCGAGAGCGGCGCCGAGGTGATCGCCGCGGTCGCCTCAGGCGACGTGCCGATCGGCAATATCGGCTCCAGCCCGCTGGCCGCCGCCGCCAGCCGCGGCCTGCCGATCCAGACCTTCCTCGTCACCGGCGTGATCGGCGAATCCGAGGCGCTGGTGGTGCGCAACGGCAGCGGTATCAGCAAGCCGGCCGATCTGGTCGGCAAGAAGATCGCTGTGCCGTACGTGTCCACCACCCACTACAGCCTGCTGGCGGCGCTCAAGCACTGGAAAGTGGATGCCGGCAAGGTCACCATCCTCAACCTGCGCCCCAGCGAAATCGCCGCCGCCTGGCAGCGTGGCGACATCGACGGTGCCTATGTGTGGGAGCCGGCACTGGGCAAGGTGCGCGCCAGCGGCAAGGTGCTGACCAGCTCGGCCGAAGTCGGCAAATGGGGTGCGCCGACCTACGATCTGTGGATCGTGCGCCAGGACTTCGCCGCCAGGAATCCGGATTTCCTCAAGCAGTTCGTGAGCGTCACCGGCAAGGTGTTCGAGCGCTACAACAAGGACCCGAAAGGCTTCGCCAGCAATGCGGCCAACGTGGCGAAGATCGCCCGCCTCACCGGCAGCAAGCCGGAGGAAGTCAGCGCGCTGCTGCCGGGCAATATCTACCCGTCGCTGGCCGAGCAGAGCAAGCTGCTGCAACAGCCGCTGGTGAAGGCGGTCGGCGATACCGCCGCCTTCCTCAAATCGCAGGGCAAGGTCGACAGCCTGCAGCCGAGCTACACGCCCTACGTCACCAACCAGTTCATCAACGCCGCGCTGCGCTAGACGGAGCCGACCATGAGCCTGCTACAAGTCGACAAGCTTGGCGTCACCTACCCCGGCCAGTCGCAGCCGGCACTGCACCAGGTGTCGCTGAGTCTCGCGCGTGACGAACTGCTGGTGGCGCTGGGGCCGTCCGGTTGCGGCAAGAGCACGCTGCTGGGGGTGCTGGCCGGTTTCATCGCGCCCAGCCAGGGCCGGGTGCTGTTTGCCGGCCAGCCGGTAACGGCGCCGGGGGTGGAGCGCGCGGTGGTGTTCCAGCACGACGCGCTGCTGCCGTGGCTGAACGTGCACGACAACGTCGCCTTCGGCCTCAAGCTGCAGGGGGCGGACGCGGCGGCGCGTGAGCACATCGTCGCCGACACCCTGCGCCTGGTCGGGCTGGCCGATGTCGCCTCCAAGCGTACCTGGCAGCTGTCCGGCGGCATGCGCCAGCGCGTCGGCATCGCCCGCGCGCTGGCCAGCCGCTCGCAGGTGCTGCTGCTGGACGAGCCGTTCGGCGCGCTGGACGCGTTCACCCGCGAGCAGATGCAGCAGTTGCTGCTGCGTGTGTGGCAGCAGTCGCAGCGCGGCGTGTTCCTGATCACCCACGACATCGAGGAGGCGCTGTTCCTCGCCACCGAGCTGGTGCTGATGTCGCCGGGGCCGGGGCGCATCGTGCAGCGCTTGCGGCCAACCTTTAACCAGCGCTACCGCGCCGGCGAGGACGTGCGCGCCATCAAGTCCGATCCGGCATTCATCGCACTGCGCGAATCGCTGCTGCACAGCCTGTTCCGACAAGGTCACGAGGAGGCCGCCTGATGCCCACCACTCCACCCGCCCTGATCGCGGTGCCCGACACCCTCGACTTCGGCAATCCGCCTGCCACGCCCGCCCCGGCCGGCCGCCGCTGGCAGCCGCAAGCGGCGCACTGGGCGGCGCTCAGCATCGCCAGCCTGCTGCTGTTGTGGTGGGCGCTCACCGCCAGCGGGCTGATTGCGCCGCTGTTCCTGCCGCCGCCGCAAGCGGTGCTGGCCAAGTTCGGCGAGCTGCTGGCCGGCGGCTACATGGACGCCACTCTGCCGCAGCACCTGCTGGCCAGCCTGCAACGCATGCTGCTGGCACTGCTGGCGGCGGTCGTCGTCGGCATCCCGCTGGGCATCGTCATCGGCGTGTTTCCGCTGGCGCGGCACCTGCTCGATCCGGTGATCGAGTTCTACCGCCCGCTGCCGCCGCTGGCCTACCTGCCGCTGATCGTGATCTGGTTCGGCATCGGCGAATTGTCCAAGGTGCTGCTGATCTTCCTCGCCATCCTGGCGCCGGTGCTGATCGCCACCGCCCACGGCGTGACCAGCGTCAGCCAGCTGCGGCAACAGGCGGCGTTGTCGCTGGGCGCCAGCCGCTGGCAGCTGCTGCGCCACGTGATCCTGCCCGGCGCGCTGCCGGAGATCATCACCGGCGTGCGCATCGGCCTCGGTGCCGGCTGGTCGACCCTGGTGGCGGCAGAGCTGATCGCCGCCACCCGCGGGCTGGGCTTCATGATCCAGTCCGCCGCGCAGTTCCTGGTCACCGACGTGGTGGTGCTCGGCATCATCGTCATCGCGCTGGTCGCCTTCGCGCTGGAGCTGGGCCTGCGCCGGCTGCAGCAGCGCCTTACCCCGTGGCACGGCCAACACCATTGAAAGGATTACCGTCATGAGTCTGCACTTCACCCGCCTCAGCCCGGCACTGGGCGCCATCGTCAGCGGCATCGACCTGGCACAGCCGCTGGACAGCGCACGGCAACAGGCGCTCAGCGCCGCGCTGCTGCAACACCAGGTGCTGTTTTTCCGGAATCAGGACCTCAGCCCGCAGCAGCAGCGCGATTTCGCCGCCTGGTTCGGCGACCTGCACATCCACCCGCTGTACCCGAAGATAGCGGACACGCCGCAGATCATGGTGCTGGATACCGCGCTGAACGACCTGCGCGACAACGCCATCTGGCACACCGACGTCACCTTCATCGACACCCCGCCGCTGGGCTCGGTGCTGGTGGCACGGCAGCTGCCGGAATACGGCGGCGACACGCTGTGGGCCAGCGGCACCGCCGCCTACGCCGCGCTGTCGCCGCGCCTGCAGCAGCTGCTGGACGGGCTGACCGCGACGCACGACTTCACCAAGTCGTTCCCGCTGGAGCGCTTCGGCCACACGCCGGAGGCGCTGGCCAATTACGAGGCCACCCGCCGCAGCACGCCGCCGGTCAACCATCCGGTGATCCGCACCCACCCGGTGAGTGGCGACAAGGCGCTGTTCGTCAGCGACGGTTTCACCACCCGCATCAACGAGCTGCCGCCGGCGGAGAGCGACGCGCTACTGGCGTTTTTGTTTGCCCACTTTGCCAAGCCGGAGTTCAGCGTGCGCTGGCGCTGGCAGCCGGGTGACATCGCGTTCTGGGACAACCGCGTCACCCAGCACTACGCGGTGGACGACTACCGCCCTGCGCACCGCATCATGCACCGCGCCACCATTCTGGGCGACAAGCCGTTCTGAACGGCCACGCAGCACAACACAGGCCGGCCTGCGGGCGCGGCCTGTGTTGCGTTGTCGCCGCCACAACGTTGGCCGCAACGGGTCCGCCCCGGCATCGGCCGCCAGCGTTGATTAGCTTGTGAATTTTGCTTGGTTCACCGCCGCCGGCCGCCCCCGGACAATGACAGTCACATTCAACACCGGGGTGCACCCATGAAACTGAAACCACTTGCCGGCGCGCTGCTGTTTGCCAGCCTGCTGAGCCAAACGGCCATTGCCGATGTCAGCCTGCTCAACGTGTCCTACGACCCGACGCGCGAGCTGTACCAGGAGTTCAACGCCGCCTTCGCCAAGCACTGGCAAGCGCAAACCGGCGAAACCGTCAGCGTCAAGCAGTCGCACGGCGGCTCCGGCAAGCAGGCACGCTCGGTGATCGACGGGCTGGAGGCGGACGTGGTGACGCTGGCGCTGTCCAACGACATCGACGAACTGAACAAGAACGGCGCGCTGGTGCCGGCCAACTGGCAAAGCCGCCTGCCGCACAACAGCACGCCGTACACCTCCACCATCGTGCTGCTGGTGCGCAAGGGCAACCCGAAAGCCATCCGCGACTGGAACGACCTGGCCCGCCCCGGGGTGGAGGTGATCGCCCCCAATCCGAAAACCGGTGGCGGCGCACGCTGGAACTACCTGGCGGCGTGGGGCTACGCGCTGCAACAGCCCGGCGGCAACGACGCCAGCGCCCGCGCACTGGTGCAGAAGATCTACCGCAACGTGAAGGTGCTGGATTCCGGCGCCCGCGGCTCGCTGGTCACCTTCTCGCAACGCGGCATCGGCGACGTGCTGATCTCGTGGGAAAACGAGGCCTTCCTCGCCAGCAAGGAGCTGGGGCCGGACAAGTTCGACATCGTGGTGCCGTCGGTGTCGATCCTGGCCGAGCCGCCGGTGAGCGTGGTGGACAAGGTGGTCGACAAGCGCGGCACGCGCAAGGTGGCGGAGGCCTACCTGCGCTACCTGTACAGCCCGCTGGGGCAGGAGCTGGCGGCGCAGAACTACTACCGCCCGCGCGACGCCAAGGTGGCCGCCAAGTACGCCGCCCAGTTCAGCAAGGTGAGGCTGTTCACCATCGACCGGGTGTTCGGCGGCTGGGCCCGCGCGCAGAAAACCCACTTTGACGATGGCGCGATCTTCGACCAGATCATCAGCCGTTGAGGCCGCCGCCGCGCCGGAGCAGGCACCGTTCCCGGTCCGGCGCGTGCCCCATTACACCGGCAATACCGCGGCCCAGCGCTGCTGCCTGGCTTACCGCCACGCAGCAGCGCGAGCGGGCCTCCCGGCGCAGCGAAGCTGCCGTGTCTCGCACCAAGGTTGGCCGCAACCCGGCGGGCCGCGCGCGGCGGCCGCCTGCCCCATATCGACCTGCGCACGGTAACACCGCCGCCGGCGCGGATCGCCCTAGCTACGCTGCAGCGGCAGCTGCCGGGCCAGATAGTCGACCAGGCACGCCACCCGCGGTGCCAGCTGCCCCTGCTTGTAGAACACCGCCCAGACCTGCTGCCGCCACGGCAGCACCTCGGCCGCCAGCACCGGCTGCAGCCGGCCGGCGCGCAGGTCGTCGCCAACCAGAAAATCGGCGAGACAGGCAATGCCGGCGCCGGCCAGCGCCAGATGGCGCAGCGTCTCGCCGCTACTGGCGCTCAGCGCCGGTTCGACCGGCCAGCCGTGCTGCCCCGCCTGTGCCAGCGGCCACACATTCAGCGCTGCCGGACTGCTGAAACCGAGCAGGCGGTGCTGCGCCAGCGCCGCGGCCTGTGTCGGCTGGCCGCAGCGCTGCAGGTAGTCCGGCGCCGCCACCAGCCGCAACGGGCTGCTGCCGAGCAGGCGCGCGTTGAGGGTGGAATCCGCCAGCGCACCGACGCGGATGGCGACATCGGCCCCCTCCTCGATCAGGTCAACAATCGCTTCCGCCCCGGTCAGCTCCAGCCGGATCTGCGGGTAGGCGGCCAGGAAGCCGGGCACCAGCGGCGCCAGCAGATGGTTCAACACCGGGCTGGCGGCATTGACGCGCACCACGCCCGCCGGTGCGGCGGCACTGGCCTGCAGCCGGGCCTCGGTGTCGCCCAGGCGCGCCAGGATGTCGCGGGCGCGCTCCAGCAGCCAGCGCCCTTCTTCGGTCAGCTCCAGCCGGCGCGTGGTGCGCGTGATCAGGCGCACCCCCAGCTGTGCCTCCAGCCGCGACAGGGTGCGGCTGATGCCGGACGGCGTCTGCTGCAGCCGGGCCGCGGCGGCGGAAAATGAGCCGCCATCTATGATTGCGACAAAGGCAATCAGCGCATCGGTGGCAATCATTATTGACTCCCAGTCAAAAGTATTTGCCAGTAGAGACGGTTTTTCCGTGGCTGGCAAGCGGTGACAATCGCCGCACACCCACCAACCGGAGCACATCATGCCTCTTGCCCTGTGGGCGCTGACGCTCAGCGCCTTTGCCATCGGCACCACCGAATTTGTCATTGTCGGGCTGATCCCAACCATTGCCGCCAACCTGCAGGTATCGCTGCCTTCTGCCGGCCTGCTGGTCAGCCTGTACGCGCTGGGGGTGGCCATCGGCGCACCGGTACTCACCGCGCTGAGCAGCCGCCTGCCGCGCAAGCCACTGCTGCTGGGACTGATGGCGCTGTTTACCATCGGCAACCTGGTGGCGTGGCAGGCGCCGGGCTACCAGGCGCTGATGGCCGCCCGCGTGCTGACCGGTCTGGCGCACGGCGTGTTCTTCTCCATCGGCGCCACCATCGCCACCAGCCTGGTGGCCAAGGACAAGGCGGCCAGCGCGATTGCACTGATGTTCTCCGGCCTGACCGTGGCACTGGTCAGCGGCGTGCCGCTGGGTACCTGGATCGGCCAGCACTTTGGCTGGCAGAGCACCTTTCTGGCGGTGTCGCTGCTGGGGGTGATCGCCTTTGTCGGCAGCCTGCTGCTGATCCCGCGCAACATCACCACCCCGGCGACCGGCGGCCTGCTCACCCAGCTGGCGGTGCTGGGCCGGCCACGGCTGCTGCTGGTGTACGCGATGACGGCGCTGGGCTATGGCGGTTCCTTCATCGCCTTTACCTACCTCGCGCCGATCCTGCAGCAGGTCAGCGGCTACGCGCCGTCCAGTGTCGGACTGGTCATGCTGGTGTACGGCGTGTCGGTGGCATTCGGCAATATCTGGGGCGGGCAACTGGCCGACCGGCACGGGCCGGTGCGCGCGCTGCAGATCATCTTCCTGCTGCTGGCGCTGGTGCTGCTGGTGCTGACCTTTACCGCCAGCTCGCCGTGGCTGGTGCTGCTGACGGTGCTGGCCTGGGGTGCGGTGGCGTTCGGCAATGTCGCCGGCCTGCAGGTGTACGTGGTGCAGCAGGCGGAGCGCGAAACACCGCATGCGGTGGACGTGGCCTCCGGGCTCAACATCGCCGCCTTCAATGTCGGCATCGCCGGCGGCGCCTGGGGCGGCGGCCTGATCGTGAGCAAGCTGGGCTTGCTGGCCACGCCGTGGATCGGCGCGCTGGTGGTGCTGGGCGCGGTGGGGCTGACCAGCTGGTCCGGGCACCTGGATCGCCGCGCCGGCATCGGGCCGCGGCCGCTGGCGTCGCCTTTTCACGGACACTGAAATCCGGCGACGGCACGGCAAGGTTGGCCGCAATGCCAACACCGCCCCGGCCGCTACGGCGGGGGCGGTGTGCTCAGTGCAAATTCAGTACGACGGTGCGGCCGGCTCAGGCAAAGCCGAAGTCGCGCAGCGACTCCAGGTCCTTCAGCACGATATCGCGGCCGCGCACCTCGATCAGGCCCTCGTCCGCCAGCTGGTGCAGCACGCGGGAGAAGGTTTCCGGCGTCAGGTTCAGCCGGGACGCGATCAGGTTCTTGTTGACCGGCAGGTGCACCACCGAGCCGCTGCTGGCGTCGTCTTCCACCTGCAGCAAGTAGCCGACCACGCGTTGCACCGCGCTCTCCACCGAGTAGCGTTCCACGTCGCGCACCAGGCTGTGCAGGCGCAACGACAGCCCGGCCAGCATGCGCTGGGCAAAGGCCGGGTCCTGCGCGATGGCGCCGAAGATCACTTCGGCGCTGACATGCAGCAGCAGGCCGTCCTCGACAAACTGCGCCATCACCGGACACGGCCGGCGCAGGAACATCACCGCCTCGGCAAAGCTCTGGCTCGGGTGCAGGATTTCCATCACCTTCTCGGTGCCGTTCTGCGCGGTCAGCGCCAGCTTGACCTTGCCGTACACCACCAGATACATGCCGTCACAGGGATCGCCCTTCTGGAAGATCACCTGCCCCTTCTGGCCGCGCACCTCGCGGGTGCCGGGCACCAGCGCCTCGCGCTGCGCCTCGGACAGCTGCTGGAACAGTGGCTGATGCTGCAAAAAGGTCCGAATATCAATCTGGTTCATTGCTGTTTTCCTGCGGATGTCGCACCCGCGCGTAGGGGGATGCTGCAAGGCTACGCGCGGCCGGTGCGCGCCACCATGCGCCAAAAGGCGGTGGCACCCTAGCCGAAAGAGCTAGTCGTGCCCCGCCGCCTGCGGCCAACCCTGGCCGGCATGGTCAGCCGTTCGTGGCCGGTGTGGTCGCTGAATCAGGCCTGGCCGGCGCTAATGGCTGGTGCCTTCCGACCGCGTCACCTTGTTGTACACGTTGTACTTGCCGATCGGCTTCATCATCGGCAGCGCGGCCACCTCCTTGAACGTCGCCGCATCGACCACCACCAGCTCACCCGGCGTTTCCATGATGCTGACCAGCGCGTAGCGGCCGTCGCGGGTGAATTCGACGTGGGCATTGGTCTTGCCCGGCCGCAGCGTCAGCTCGCGTACTACCTTGAAACTGCGCTTGTCGATGATGGACAGCGTGTCGCGGCGTGGAGACATCATCGCGTCCACCCAGGCATAGGGCGTGTTTTCGTGGCTGCGCAGAAAGAAGCCCGGCCCCGGGGTGGCGATGTTGGCCGCCACCTGCCAGCGGTCCATGTCGATCACCGTCACACGGCCGCCCTTCAGGTTCGGCGTCGCCATGTAGTGATGGCCATCCTGCTCGAAGGTGATGCCGGAGCCCAGGTGCGGCATGCCGTCCAGCGGCAGTGTCGCCACCTTGCTGCGCGCGTCGAGGTTGATCACCTGCGCTTGGCCGTCGCGCGAGGCCGCCATCACGTGACGGTAGCCGCTATCGAAAAAGAAGTCATCCAGCACCATGGACAGCGGCGTCACCCGCGGATTGAGGAAGCCGGGCAGCGCCAAGCCCTCGCCCATCTGGTAGTCGTGCACCAGGCCGGGATAAATCTTGTCGGCCTGCGGGTTGTAGGAGATTTCCCACAGCTCGGCGGCGTCCTTCAGCGCCACCACGAAGCTCTGCCGCGGCGCGGCGTCGTACACCGCCGACACCCGCGACGCCCTGCCGGCGCGATCCCGCACCGCGATGGTCTTCACCGGCTTCAGGCCGTTGGCGTCGAGCAGCACCAGCGTCTCCGGCAGGGTGTTGCCGGCCAGCACCCAGCGCCCGTCGCCGGATACCGCCACGTTGCGGGTGTTCAGCCCGACGCGGATCTCGGCCACCGGCTGCAGCGTGTACAGGTCGTACTGCGTCACCCAGCCGTCGCGGCTGGCAAAGTAGACAAAGCGGCCGTCGGGCGAGAACTTCGGCCCGCCGTGCAGCGCGAAGCGGCTCTTGAAGCGGGTCAGCGGCGTGAAACGGTCGCCGTCCAGTACCGTGACATGGTGATCGCCGGCCTCCACCACCACGAACAGGTTGTGCGGATCAACGTTGGCCGCAAAGCCTGGCCGCGGCGGCAGCTTGGCCGGATCGAGGTATTGAATGCGCGACGCGGCGGTATCCGCCTCGCGCCAGCGCGGTGGCGTCGCCGGCGGGGTGGCCAGCCAGGCGGCCAGCTCGCCGATGTCGGCGTCGGACAGCTTGCCGGCAAAACCGGCCATCTGCGTGGCGGCGCGGCCGTCGCGGATCACCGCCAGCACCTCGGCCGGCTTGATCCGCTCCAGGCTCTGCGGCAGCAGCGCCGGCGCCATCGCGCCCATGCGTTGCGCGCCGTGGCAGCTGAGGCAGTGCTGCTGGTAGAGATCGGCGGGATTGGCGGCGGTGGCCGCCAGCGGCAGGCTGGCGATGGCGGCCAGTAACAGGCTGGCGAGTTTCATCGGCTGCCCCCCACCACCGGCGTGATGCGCTGCCATGGCGTCAGCTGCGGCAGCGGATAGGCGCCGTCCGCCACGCCGATCTCGGCGTCGCTGAGGTAACAGGCCGGATCGGAAGCCCAGAAGTCGTCGCTCAGCTCCCACGCCCGCACCCGGGTATTGCCGTTACAGATCGCCAGATGGGCGCAGGCTGCGCAGCGGCCGTGCACCGGCCGCGGCCGCTGCTTGAGGCCGGCCATCAGCGGGTGCGACACATCCGGCCATATCTCGGAAAACGGCCGCTCGCGCACATTGCCCAGCGTCACCTTCCACCACATGGTGTCCGGGTGCACGTTGCCGAGGTTGTCGATATTGGCGACGTTGACGCCGCTGGCGTTGCCGCCCCACTGCGTCAGGCGCTGGCGCAAGGCGTCCAGCTGCTCGGGATAGTGCCGCGCCGCCCACTGCAGCAGGTAGACGCCGTCGGCGTCATTGTTGCCGGTGACGAATTCCTTCGCCTTGCCGGCACGCAGGTGGGCAAGACAGGACTCGATCAACAGCTCCATCGCCCAGCGCGTGCGCGCGTGGCGGGCGTCGCTGTCGCGGTGCTTGTTGCCGCGCCCGGCGTAGTTGAGGTGCGAGAAGTAGAACTTGTCGATGCCTTCGTCGCTCACCAGCTGCAGCAGCGCCGGCAGGTCGTGGGCGTTGTCCTCGGTCATGGTGTAGCGCACACCAACCTTCATGCCGGCGTCGCGTGCCAGACGGATGCCGTTCAGCGCCAGCGCGAAGCCGCCGTCCAGGCGGCGGAACTTGTCGTGGGTGGCGACGATGCCGTCGAGGCTGACGCCGACATAGTCGAAACCGACGTCGGCGATGCGGCCAACGTTGGCCGCATCAATCAGCGTGCCGTTGCTGGACAGGCCGACGTAGAAGCCCATTTCCTTGGCGCGGCGGCCGATGTCGTAGATGTCCGGGCGCAGCAGCGGCTCGCCGCCGGACAGGATCAGCACCGGCACGCCAAAGGCCTTCAGGTCGTCCATCACCGTGAACACCTCGGCGGTGCTCAGTTCACCGGCGAAGTCCTTGTCGGCGGAGATGGAGTAGCAGTGCTGGCAGGTCAGGTTGCAGCGGCGGATCAGGTTCCAGATCAGCACCGGGCCGCCAGGCTGGCGCGGCGGTGCGACGGGAGCGGGTTGCAGCAGGCTTTGCAGGTAGTGGGTGAGGCGCAACATGACAGCCTCCGGCAATGACGATGGCGTCATCGTCGGACTTGTCCCGCCCGCGCTCCTTGACCGCAGTCAAGGCTTGCCGGTCCGGCCGGCCATGTCGCTCAGTGCCGGTGCCAATGCCAGTCCGGACTATGCTGGCTCAGCCACTGTTTCAGGTAGTGGCCGCCGCGCGCGATGCCGATCACGATGCCGGCGCCGGCCAGCGCCGCCAGCAGCAACAGCGGCAACCACGGCTGCGACATGAACAGCACCAGCACGAAGATGGCGGTGAATAAATAGGCGCCGTTATACCAGCCGCGCTGCTTGCGTAAGGATGTCATGATGCGTCCCTCCGCGACCCGCCTCGGCCGCATGACGGCGGACAGGCCGTTACCGTTTCGCGCCCTGCGGCGCTTACTTCATTGTAGTGCCTGCCGCGCCATACGCTGGCGCCCGCCGTTCCCAAGCGGCGCGCCATCGCCTATCATCGCCACCCGTCCCGACATTGCAAAGCCATTCCATGCGTCACCTGATCATCGTTACCATCCTGTGGGCGTTTTCCTTCAGCCTGATCGGCGAATACCTGGCCGGCAAGGTCGACAGCGACTTCGCCGTGCTGCTGCGCGTGTTGATCGCCGCCGCGGTGTTCCTGCCGTTTACCGTCTGGCGCGGACTGCCGGCGCGGCTGGTGGCCGGCTTCTGGCTGGCCGGCGCGCTGCAGTTCGGCGTCACCTACCTGTGCCTGTACCGCAGCTTCAGCGTGCTGACCGTGCCGGAGGTGCTGCTGTTCACGGTGCTGACGCCGATCTACGTCACCCTGCTCGACGACGCGCTGGCGCGCCGTTTCAACCGCTGGGCGCTGCTGGCGGCCGCGGTGGCGGTCGGCGGCGGCATCATCATCCGCTTCCAGCCGCTGGAGGGCGAGTACCTGACCGGCTTCCTGCTGCTGCAGTTGGCCAATGCCACCTTTGCCGCCGGCCAGGTGCTGTGCCGCCGCCTGTTGCAGCAATATCCGGTGTCGCAGCCGCTGCACTGCTTCTTCGGCCATTTCTTCCTCGGTGCGCTGTTGCTGGCGCTGCCGTCCTACCTGATCTTCGGCAACCCGGCGCGTCTGCCGCATACCGCGATGCAGTGGGGGGTGCTGGTGTACATGGGGCTGTTCGCCACCGCGCTGGGCATGTACTGGTGGGTAAAGGGCAGCACCCGCGTCAGCGCCGGCACGCTGGCGATCATGAACGAGCTGCACGTGCCGGCCGGCCTGCTGGTCAACGTGCTGATCTGGAACCGCGACGCCGACCTGCCGCGCCTGGCACTGGGCGGCACGGTGATCCTGGCCTCGCTGTGGGTCAACCGCTGGGGCCGTCAGCAGCTGCCGGCACCCGCCGCCAGCTGAGCGGGCTGCATGAAAACGTTGGCCGCAAGCACCAAGTGCTTGCGGCCAACGTTTTGTCTGGCGCAGCGGTTTACGCTAGCCGGATTCGGGATTCGGACGCTAACGCCGCGCGCTCAGCACGGGCGTGTCGCCGGCGGACTGCGCCGCGCCCTTCATACAGGCGCGGCCAGCGCAGGCTTCAAGCCGCGGCGCGGCATCGCCGTAACGCTCACGCCGGCTGCGGCGCACAACCGCCGTCACCGGGCAAGGAATGATCCTGCGGTAACGGCAGGTACGGCTCGCCGCCCTTCTTCACCTGGTACATCGCGTCGTCGGCGTGGCGCAGCAGCGCCTGTGCGGTGTCGCCGTGCTCCGGATACAGCGCGATGCCGATGCTGGGCAGAATGCGCAGACTGTGGCCGTCGATGGTCAGCGGCTGGTCCAGTGCCCCGCGCAGCTTGTCGGCGGTCGGCAGCGCGTGTTCCGGCTGCTGCAGGCTTTCCAGCAGCACCACGAATTCGTCGCCGCCGATGCGCGCCACGGTGTCGGCCTCGCGCACGCACTGCTGCAGCCGCCTGGCCACCGCGTGCAGCAGCTGGTCGCCCACCGCGTGGCCGTGGGTGTCGTTGACCTGCTTGAACTTGTCGAGATCGAGATACAGCAGCGCCAGCCGCCCCTGCTCGCGCCGCGCCCGCGCCAGTGCAGTGTGCAGGCGGTCGAACAGCAGGCCGCGGTTGGGCAGCCCGGTCAGCTCGTCGTACTGCGCCATGTACTGCAGCCGCGCGTGCAGCTGGTGACGCTCGATGGCGGTGGCGATCTGGTTGGAGACGAACTGCAGCAGCTCCTTGTCCTTTTCGCCGTAGCGCACGCCACCGCAGTAGCTTTTCAGCACCAGCGCGCCGATGGTGCCCTTGGAGGAATTGAGCGGCACCCCCAGCCAGCACAGCGACTTGCGGCCAACGATCTGGCGCAGGTGCGCCGGAAAATCGACCAGCGTCTCCGGGGTCAGCAACAGCGGCTGGCCGCTACGGATCACCTCGGCGCAGAGCGTGCCGGCGGCCGGCTTGCGCAGCAGCGGCGTCGGCTCCTGCACATCGGCGTGGTAGGGAAAGCTCAGCTGGTCGCGCGCCGCGTCGTACAGCGCCACCGAGAAATTGTCTGCCGGCAGCAGCTCGCCGATGATGCGGTGTATGCGCCGGAACAGCGCCAGCATGTCCTCCGCCGCGTGCGCCGCCTCTGAGATGGCGTACAGCGCCGCCTGCATCGAGGCCGCCTGCTTCAGTTCGGTCACGTCGCGCGCCACCGCCACGCGCACCTGCTCGCGCTCCGACCAGCGCGCCGACCACATGATGTGCACCACCTGCCCGTCCTTGCGCAGGTAGCGGTTCTCGAAGTGGGGCTTGGGCTGGCCGGCCATGATCTGGTTGGCCGCCTGCAGCGTGCGCGGCCGGTCTTCCGGCAACACTAGCTCGATCATCGGCTTGCCGATCATCTCTTCCGGCGCGTAGCCGAAAATACGTTCGCAGGCGGCGCTGACAAATACGAAACGACCCTCGGCGTCGACCACGCAGATGGCGTCGAGCATCAGGTCGATGAAATTGCCCAGCGGCGCGCAGGTGTTGGTTTCCATATCGGCAAGCATACCGGCAATTGATATTGGCGGGCAGTGCCTGCAAACCATTCATGCATCTGTACTGCCGCTGACTGCAGTGTTGGCGATAGCCGTGACAATTGCCAGTGCCGCCGGCAAAAAAAATGCCCGGCAGCGCAGCGACACGCGGCGCGGACTCAGATGCGCAGCCCGCTCTTTTTCAGCATGCGGGTGGAGAACAGCACCTCGTGACCGCGGCAGGCGGCACCCAGCAGCTGGCGGATGGCGGCCACCTGCTGCATCACCTCGTCGCGGCTGCTGCCGTGACACATCGCGAACAGGCTGTACGGCCACTGCGGTAGCCGGCGCAGCCGGCGGTAGCAGTGACTGACATACGGCAGGCCGCCGACCCGCTCGCCCAGCGCGTCGATCTGCGCATCGTCGACATCGAACACCGCCATGCCGTTGGCGGCGTAGCCGATGGCGTAGTGATTGGGCACCGCGCCGATGCGGCGGATGACGCCGTTTTGCAGCATGCGCCCCAGGCGCTGGCAGACTTCGTCTTCCGTCATCGCCAGCATATCGCCCAGCTCCCGGTACGGCTGCGGCAGCAGCGGCAGTCCGCCCTGACTGGCGCGGATCAGCTGCCGGTCGCGCTCGTCCAGCTCTACCTCGTGATTGCCCTGTGTGCTGTCCGGCAGCGTGCCGACCGGTGCCTGGCCGCCAACGGTAAAGCGCATGCCGACGTAGTACTCGCGCAGCTTGGGAAAGTCGTATACGCGCAGGCCGGTGGCGGTCTCGATGTCGATGATGGCGTCGGCGATGCCGCCGGGGGTGGCGGTGGCCAGCACGAACCACATGTTGAAGTGGTGCTCGCGGCGGTAGTTGTGCGCCACCGCCGGCAAGGCGTTCACCTGTGCCGCCACCGCGTCGAAGCGCGCCTCCGGCACCGCCAGCGCCGCCAGCACGAAGGCGCCGCCCATGCGCTCGATCTGGTACATCGGGCCGAAACGGGTCAGCACCCGGCCGGCCAGCAACCGTTGCAGCCGTTTCAGCAGTACCGCCTCGCCCAGACCGATGCTGTCGGCGACGGCGGCATACGGGCGCGGCAGCAGCGGAAAACCGCCCTGCAGCGTGTCGATGATCAGGCTGTCCAGCGCGTCCAGCGTCGCATCCGGCACGTCGGCCGCGTGCGAGGTGTCGGCGGCGGGCGCGGCCAGGGGCAGTGGTGCGTTCATGGCAGGACTCCGGTCAGTAACGGGCGCCGCGCTGGGTGTAGCGGCGGGTGGAAATCAGCACCGCCTGCGGCAGCGCGGCCAGGCCGTGGCTTGCGGCCAACCTTTGCGCCTCGGCGCGGGCGCTGGCGGCATCGCGGGCGTGGATCATGCAGAACAGGTTGTACGGCCAGTGCGCGCCCTGCGGCGGCCGCGCGTAGCACAGCGTCACCGCCGGGTCGGTGGCCAGCGCCGTACCGATGGCGTCGCGCGCCGCCGGCGGCACCTGCCACACGCACATCGCGTTGGCGCGGAAGCCCAGCTCGTGATGGCGCAGCACCATGCCGAAGCGGCGGATGACGCCGCTGGCGACCCAGTGTTGCAGCCGCTGCAGCACCTCGTCCTCGGCAAGGCCGCAGGCGTCGGCCAGCAGTGCGAACGGACGCGGCTGCAGCGCGATGCCCCCGTTCAGCGCCGCGATCAGGCGACGGTCGCCGTCGTCCAGCCGCGGTGCGGCCGGGCTCAGGGTTGGCCGCCGTGACGGGCCGCTCGCCCCCAGCGCGAAACCGAGGTCGATGTGGTATTCGTGCTGCAGCGGCAGGTCCAGCGGCGGGTAGCCGGTGCGGCTGGCGATCTGCGCCAGCGCGGCGTCGATGCCGGCGCGATCCGGCGCGGTGAGCACGAACCACAGGTTGTAGTGGTGCTCGCGCGCGTAGTTGTGGTTGACCTGCGGCAGCGCGCTGATCTGTGCGGCGATGGCGTCGCGCTGCGCCGGTGGTACCGCCAGCGCCGCCAGCGTGCTGACGCCGACGGTATTGGGGGCGAACACCGCGCCGAGGCGCCCAAGCAGGCCGTCGGCGCGCGCCTGCGCCAGTGCCGCCAGCAGGGCGTGCTCGCTCATGTCCGCCTGCTCTGCCAGCAGGCGGAATGGCTGCGGCTGCAACGGAAAGTCGCGCTGGTAGCGGTCCAGCAGCGCCAGCAGCGGCGAGTCAGGTTCTCGCGGCGCGCCCATCACATCCCCATCCGGCCGGCACGCCAGCTGAAGAAGATGCCAGAAGGGTTGGCCGCCGGCAGTTCGCGCCGCGTCTGGAAGGTGGCGGTGTCGATCACCACCAGCTTGTCGTCGTCGCGGCTGGACAGCCACACCGCGTCGCCACGGGCGGTGAATTCCATGTGCAGGATGGCGCGTCCCGGTTTCAGCGTCCGGATCACCTGCATCGTCGGCACGTCGATCACCTGCACCGTGTCGTTGTGCGGAAAGGCAAAGTTCACCCACACGCGGCGCCCGGACGGCTCCGCCATCACGAACACCGGCTGGCCGTATACCGGCACCCGCGCCGCCTCCTGCCAGCTGCGGTTGTCCGCCACCAGCACCTCGTGAAGGCCGATGGCCGGCAGGAAGGCGTAGTCGCCGGCGATGCTCCAGCCGCGCAGGTGCGGCATCTTGTACACCGGCTGCTTGTCCCGGCCCTGGCCATAGCCGGGCAGGATGCGGCGCACCCCGGCCTGCGGCTGCCAGTTGTCCAGCAGGGCCAGGCCGTCGTCGCCGTACAGGCCGGCGATGTAGTAGCGGCCGTCGCTGCTGGCGAGGCCGTCGTAGGGATTGCGGCCAACGTTGCGGTATTTGGTGACTTGCGGCGCGCGCGGGTCGGCCGCGTCCAGCACCCAGATCTCGCCGGCCTCGAACAGGCTGAAGGCGAAGCGGTTGCCCGGCAGGTCGGCCAGGCCGACCACCTTGGACGGCTGGCCCTTGTCGTCCAGCGCCGGAATGTCGGCCAGCAGCGCCAGCGTGTCGGCGTCGAACAGCTTGACCCCGCCCGGGCTGTAGTTCTGCGCCGCCACGATGCGGCCATCGCTGGAGATGGCGCCGCCGATGCTGTTGCCGGCCTGCAGCACCCGCGCCACCAGCTTGCCGGCGAGGATGTCGACCTTGCTGATGCCGCCGTCGCGGCCGAACACGTACACGTAGCGCGCGTCGCGGCTGTACACCAGCGACGCGTGCGACAGGTCGCCCAGCCCGCCGATGCGCGCCAGCATGGTGTTGCTGCTGTTGCTGACCACCTGCACGCTGCCGGCGGCGCGCTCGATCACCACGCCGAGATCGCCACTGCCGCGCAGCGCCGGCGTGGCGCAACCGGCCAGCAGCAGCATGGCAGCCGCCGCTGCGGCCAACCTTGTCATCGCCTTCATGGTGTCACCCCCTGCTGCAATTGCCGGATCAGCCACTGCGCCTCGGCCTCGCTCATGAACGGCCGCCACGGCGGCATCGCGCTGCCGGGACGACCATCGAGCAAGGTGGCGACCAGGCTGTCGCCGGGCTTGCCGGCCAGCGCGGCGGCGGTCAGCGGGCTGCCAAGGCCGCCGTTGAGGGTCAGCCCGTGACAGGCGCCACAGTCCTCGCGCAGCAGGTGACGCAGCTCGGCGACGCGTTGCGGTGCGGGGGAGACGATGCCGCTGTCGGCATAAACGGCTTCGGAGATGAACAAGGCGGCGCAACAGCCCAGCAGCAGGCACTTGGCGGTCAGCGTACGGCAACAGGCAGGCAGTTTCATGGCGGGATTCCGGTCAGGCTTTCACGGCAGCAGGCGGCGCCTGCTGCGATCAAAGTCCGTGCCGCGGCGGCCAGCCCAAAGCGGGCCGGCGCGCGTCGGGATGCGGGGCTTACTGCGCCAGCACCCACTTCACCAGTAGCTTGATGTCGGCATCCGGCACCTGCGGGTTGGGCGACATCGGGATCGGGCCGAAGCTGCCGGCGCCGCCCTTCTTCACCTTCTCTTCCAGCTTGGCCTGCATGTTCTGGCCCTTGTACTTGCTGCCGATGTCCTTGAACGCCGGGCCGACCACTTTCTTGTCCATGCCGTGACAGGCGAAACAGTTGTACTTCTTCGCCAGCTCCGGCGAGGCGTTGGCGCTGGTGGCCAGCAGCAGGCCGCCACTGAGCAGCAGCGCGGTAAGCAGGGATGTTTTCATGATGATCTCCGTGGCGGGCCGGATCGCGGCCCGCGCTGAGGGTTAGTAAACGTCGTGCTGGGTGTTGTAGACGTTGAACTTGCCGGTCGGGGTAATCAGGCGCTTGTCCTTGATCACCGCCTTGCAGCTGCGGGTCTTGTCATCGACCACCACGATGGCCGATTCCTTGTTCTTGGCGCTCCACACCGAGAACCACACCTCGTCGCCGCCCTTGTTGTACTCCGGCTGCACCACGCGCTTGGCACCGTCGTCCGAGAGTTTGGCGCAGGCGGCCACGTCGATCACCTGCGGCCCCTTGGCCAGGTTGTTGATGTCGTAGACCGCCACGCTCTGGCTGACCTTGGCATCCGGGTTCAGCGGGGTATCCACCCACAGGTTCTTCGATTTCGGATGGGTCTTGATGAACAGCGAACCGCCACCCTGGCCCTTGAACACGCTGACCGCCTTCCACGCGTACTGCGGATGTTTCACCGGATCGGTACCGATCAGCGTCACGTCCTCGCTGCCCAGGTGCGAGGTACTCCACACCGGACCGTATTTCGGATGCACGAAGTTGGCGCCGCGG
Organism: Vogesella sp. AC12; assembly: GCF_024437575.1. Taxonomy (NCBI): domain Bacteria; kingdom Pseudomonadati; phylum Pseudomonadota; class Betaproteobacteria; order Neisseriales; family Chromobacteriaceae; genus Vogesella; species Vogesella sp. AC12. The sequence continues at coordinate 147,821 of NZ_JANFNU010000001.1, read as the reverse complement.
CCCGGGTGCGGGATCTTGCCGACATCGACCAGCGCCGCCAGCTTGTCTTCCTTGGTGTCGACCACCGCGATCTTGTTGGAGGCGTTGGCGGCGACCAGGAAGTAGCGACCGCTGCTGTCGAAGCCGCCGTCGTGCAGGAACTTGGCGGAGTCGATGGTGGTGGTTTTCAGGTTATTGAGGTCGGAGTAATCGACCATCATGATCTTGCCGGTTTCCTTGGCGTTGATCACGAATTCCGGCTTGTAGTGGCTGCCGACGATGGAGGCCACCCGTGGCTCGGGGTGATACTCGTTGTCCACGGTCATGCCGCGGGTGGACACCACCTTGCGCGGCTTCAGCGTGTCGCCGTCCATGATCACGAACTGCGGCGGCCAGTAGGTGCCGGCGACGGCGATCTTGTCCTCGAAGCCCTTGAACTTGGACGTCTCCACCGAGCGCGCCTCGAGGCCGACCTTGACCTCGGCGACGTTGTCCGGCTTCGGCAGCCACAGGTCGATCAGGTTGAGGCGGGCGTCACGGCCGATCACGTACAGGTAGCGACCGGATTTGGACAGCCGCGAGATGTGCACCGCGTAGCCGGTCTTGATGATGTTGATGATCTGCTTGCTGTCGCCGTCGATCAGCGCCACTTCGCCGCTGTCACGCAGGGTGACGGAGAAGATGTTGTCCAGGTTGTAGCTGTTCATCTTCTTGGTCGGGCGTTTTTCCACCGGCAGGTAGATCTTGCGCGACTTCTCGATGTCAGCCAGCGAGAATTCCGGCGGGGTTGGCGGCTCCTGCTGGATGTAGCGCGCCATCAGGTCCACGTCCTGCTCGCTCATCTCGCCGGAGGTCTGCCAGTTCGGCATCCCGGCCGGGCTGCCGTAGGCGATGAACACCTTCAGGTAGTCGGTGCCCTTGCCCAGCGTGATGTCCGGCGTCAACGGCTTGCCGGTGGCACCCTTGCGCAGCACGCCGTGACAGCCGGCGCAACGCTCGAAGTAGATCTGCTTGGCGCGCTCGAATTCGACCTTGGTGATCGGCGGCGCCTTGGGGTTGATGTTCTGGTGCATCTCCTGCTGAGACTGGGCCGCCGGACTGCCGGCGGCGTCCGCCAGCGCCAGTGATGCAGCAAACGGCAAGGTTGCCAGTAATACGCCCTGTGCAAGTGCACTTATCCTGAAGCTTTTCATGATGCTCTCCACCACGCTATGAGGGAATTCATGCGCGCATCATCCGCCGGTGGTGACATTGGCATCATTGATTCGTATCAACGGATCGGAATCCGGTGCCAGACGGCGTGAACTTGTCGTCCGCCGCCCTTGCCCGCGGCGGCGGCTTGCCGCAGTGCACAAAAAAAAGGCGCCGTGGCCGCCGCCGCGCCTTGTGGTCGCAGGCCGGCAGCGCCTATGATGTCGGGCTGGTCTCTCTCTCGCTGCCCTCACTGCCCCCGCTACCCATCATGATCATCCACTCTCGTCACAACTGGTTCGAGCTGCTGTTCGTCTGGCGCGGCTCGGTGCTGCCGCGCATCCTGCCCCGGCTGTGCCTGGTGTTCCTCATCTCGCTGCTGTCCGCCTTCGCCACCAACTGGTGGATCAGCCAGCACGCGCAGTCGTCGCTGAACATCTACATCTTCACGCTGATGGGGGTGTCGCTGGCGATCTTCCTCAGCTTCCGCAATTCGGTCAGCTACGAGCGCTTCTGGGAAGCGCGCAAGCTGTGGGGCACGCTGCTGATCGTGGCGCGCACCCTGGCCGGCAAGCTGCTGGCGGTCGCCGATGCGCGGCCGGAGTCGCGGCAGATGCTGCACGGCATCTGCGCCTTTGCCTATGCGCTGAAAGGCCAGCTGCGCCAGGACGACGTCGCCGCTCACCTGCAGCGGCTGCTGCCGGCGGCGGAATGGCAGGCGATCGCCGACGCGCCCGGCAAGCCGGGGCTGATCCTGCTCTACCTGCACCGCCTCAATGCCAGCCTGCGCCACAGCGGCAGCATCGACCAGTGGCAGTGGCAGAGCGTCGACCGCAACCTGGACGCGCTGTCCGACGTGGTCGGCGGCTGTGAACGCATCCGCAACACGCCGATCCCGTTCACCTACCGTGTGCTGCTCAACCGCACCGTCACCATCTACTGCATGCTGCTGCCGATCGGGCTGACCACCAGCATCGGCTGGCTGACGCCGTTGATCGCGGTGTTCATCGCCTACACCTATATGGCGCTGGACGTGCTGGGCGAGGAGCTGGAAGAGCCGTTCGGCAAGGAAGGCAACGACCTGCCGCTGACTGCGCTGTGTTACGGCATCGAGTCCGCGGTGTGCGACATGCTGCGCCAGCCGGTGCCGGTGCCGGCACCGCAGCCGGACGGCGTCTACCTGTACTGAGCCGCACCGCGGCGCATCAACAAAAAAGGTTGGCCGCAGTGTTGCGGCCAACCTTTTTTGCTGGCATGTGCGTATCAGAGCGTGTTCATGATCTCGGTGCTCACGCGAGACAAGGCGAAAATGGCTGAGGAAGCGGCATTTATCCAGACATGAACAAGCATTCCGAAGACGCTTTCAACGCCGTATCGCGCCATTACGATCAAGTCACAGCAGATCGTGAACAGGCTCTCAGGCGGTCAGGCTGGCGTACAGGCTGGTCAACACCTGCGGCAGGCGCCGCGCGTCGTGCACCACGCTGTAGCCGCGGCGGCCGAACAGGTGCGGCAGGTACTCGCCGGCCTCCTTGTCCACCGTGACGCAGAACGGGATCAGCCCTGCCCGCTTCGCCTCCAGCACCGCCTGGCGCGTGTCTTCCACGCCGTAGCGGCCTTCGTAGTGGTCGAGGTCGTTGGGCTTGCCGTCGGACACGATCAGCAGCAGGCGGCGCTGCGCCGGCTGCTCCAGCAGGATGCGTGTGGACTGGCGGATCGCCGCGCCCATGCGCGTGTAGTAGCCGGGACGCAGCGCCAGGATGCGGCCGCGGGTGGTGTCGTCGTAGCGCTCGGCAAAATCCTTCAGCAGCAGGTAGCGCACCTCGTCGCGGCGGATCGAGGAAAAGCCGTACAGGCCGAAGGCGTCGCCGCAGGCGGACAGCGCCTCGGCGAACAGCAGCAGGCTGTCGCGGATCACGCCGATCACCTGCCCGGCTTCGCCGAGCCAGCTTTCGGTGGACAGCGACAGGTCGGCCAGCAGCAGGCAGGCCATGTTGCGCCCGCCCGGCGGCCACGCCTGGTACAGCGGCGGCTCGGCCACCGCCACGCCACTGCGTTTCTCGGCGAGGAAGCGGATCAGGCGGTCGAGGTCGATGTCCGGACCGCTGGCCTCACCACTCTTGCGGGTGCGCTCCGGCGACAGCGCCTGGAACTGGCGGCGCAGGCGCCGCGCCAGCGGTTGCAACTTGTCCGGCAGCGGCGCCGGGGTGGCGTCGCGCGGCAACATCGGCTTCAGGCAGCAGTGCTCGGCCACCAGCCGTTGCCGCTTGTAGTCCCATTCCGGCAGCAGGATGCCGCTGCCCAGCGGCGTGTCGTCGTAGGCGGCGGCCGGCAGGTCGAGGTCGAACTTCAGCCGGCTGGCGCGGCGGCGGTTGTCGCGGCTGATGGTCAGCGTGTTCATGTCCTCGGCGGCGGCGCCGGCGTCGTCCATGTCATCGTCGTCGGTGTGACGGTTGACGCGCACGTACTCGTCCCAGGTGAAGATGCTCTCGGCGCGGAACACCAGCAGCATGCCGTTCTTGCGCTCGTCGGCGGTATCGCGCCGCGCGCGGTAGCGACGCTTTTTCTTCGTTTCCTTGCTGTCGCTGTCCTCCATCTCCGGCGTCTGCTTGTCGTCGGCGCCGGCGGTCGGCGCGGTCGGTGGCGTCGGGTGCAACCACAGCAGCACCGGCTGCGGCGGGGTGCGGCACGGCGGCAGCACAATGGCAGCTTCCGGTTGCCGCAGTGCCTGGCGGATCGCCGCCTCCTGCGCCGCCGCGGCGGCATCGCGCGGCGTATCACGCAGCGGCAGCAGCGCCGTCACCAGCCGCTGGTACAGCGCGGCGAGGCCGGGCATCGCCGCGAGGCAGGCGGCCGTGGCGCGGCGGTTGCGCGTCAGCCAGTCACCATCGTCGCCGTGCTGCGGCTGTGCCGCCAGCGCCATCAGCCAGAAATACAGTTCACGGTTGTGCGCCGCATCGGGGAACAGGTCGATCTTCTCCGGCAGGTACAGCGACTGCCCGTCGCGCCACGCCAGCTCGACCTGCTCGCCGGTGCCGGCGATGCGTTCCAGCAGCCGGCGCCGTGCGCCGTGGGCGGTACCGACGGCGGTGCGCAGGGTCAGCGCCGGGTCGCCGCCCATGGCGCGGAAGAACAGCGGCGCCTGTTTCTCGATCTGGGCCAGCGCCACCGCTGCCTGCGGATAGCCACGGTAGGCGGTACGGCGGATCAGCTTGTCCCACCAGCCGCCAACAAGGTCTTCCATAGCATGTGTCTTTCAAGTCAGGGTTGCCGCCACAGGCCGGGCAGCGGGTAACGGCAGGGCAAGCCGGCCATGGCGCGCGACAGCGCATAGGCACCCAGCAACACCAGTGCGGCATGGATCACGGTGAAATACAGGATCAGCAGCACCCAGGTGGCCGGCTGCTGCAGGCCGCCCAGCAACACCAGCAGCAGGCTGACCAGCACGATCAGCGCCCCGCTCCACAAGGCCGCACCGAAGGCCTGGTCCAGATGCCGGCGCAGTGCGGCGCTGGCGGCCGCGGCCCAGTGGCGGCGGCACCACCACAGCACGACAAAGGCGAGGCCGGGCAGCAGCAACAGGTTCAGCAGGTACAGCGCGTGCGCGCTGATCGCCCGCGTGCGCTCCGTCTCCGCCAGCTCAGTGGCCAAACTGGGTATCCACCACCGCCATCAGCGCCGCCAGGGTGTCGGCTTCGTCCGACAGCGGCTCCACCAGCGCGGTACGGCAGGCCAGGCGCACGGCCATGCCGCTGGCGATCAGCTTGGCGCAGTACACCAGCAGGCGGGTGCTGACCGCTTCGTCCAGATCGTAGCCGGTGAGGCGACGGATCTGGCCGGCCAGCGTCACCAGCTGTGCGGCCAACCTTTCGTCCACCCCGCCCTCGTGCTGCACCACCGCGCGTTCCACTTCCGGCAGCGGGAAGTCGAAACTCAGCGCCACGAAGCGCTGGCGGGTGGATGGTTTCAGCGTCTTCAGCACGTGCTGGTAGCCGGGGTTGTACGACACCACCAGCATGAAGCCGGGCGGTGCCTGCAATTCTTCGCCGGTGCGTTCGATCGGCAGGATGCGGCGGTCGTCGGTGAGCGGGTGCAGCACAACGGTGGTGTCCTTGCGCGCCTCCACCACTTCGTCCAGATAGCAGATGCCGCCCTCGCGCACCGCGCGGGTGAGCGGGCCGTCGCACCAGCGGGTATCGCCGCCGGCGATCAGGTGGCGGCCGACCAGGTCGGCGGCGGACAGGTCGTCATGGCAGGACACGGTGAACAGCGGCAGGCCCAGTTTGGCCGCCATGTGTGCGACGAAGCGGGTCTTGCCGCAGCCGGTGGGGCCCTTGATCAGCACCGGCAACTGCTGGCGCCAGGCGGTCTCAAAAACGGTGCATTCATCGGCTACCGGCTGGTAGAACGGAAGCTGGCTTGCCAGCTTGGCATGGACGGGTGCATTCATGGGGGTGGGTTCCTAGGCGAAGCTGATCAGCAGCCCCCCGCACACCAGCAGCAGCCAGCCGTGGACGATGCCGCGCAGCCACAGCGGCGCATGGCGCAGCGCCATCAGCGACTCGACGATGGCGACGCCCTTGAGCCAGGCACCGCCCAGCGCCAGCGTCGCCAGCAGCGTGCTGCCGTGCCATTCGCTCAACAGCGCCAGCAGCAGGGTCAGCGACGACAGCCACAGCCAGACCGGCCACACCGGCGGGGAGAGACGGGAGGAGTTCATGGCCGCATCATGCCGCAACGCCGCTGCGGCCAACCTTGATGACAGATAAGGAAAGCCCGCCGCTGCGCGGGCGGCGGGCAAGACCTCAGCCGGCGTGGGCGGCGGTGGCCACCGCCTGCGGCTTGACGCGCAGCGCCGACAGCACGCCGGCGACCAGCAGGGCGATGCCGAGCAGGGTCAGCGGTGCCGGCCACTCGCCGCGCAGCAGGAAGGCATAGCCCAGCGCCGCCAGCGTCTCGAACACGATCAGCTGCCCGGCCAGCGCGGTCGGCAGCCGCTGGCTGGCCTCGTTCCAGCACAGCGTGCCCAGCCACGAGGCGAACAGGCCGATCACCGCCATCAGGCCGAGAAAGACCAGCGGCCGCGGCCCGAACGGCATCGCGAACGGGCTGTCGGCGACGGCCATGCCGCCCCACAGCAGCGCGTAGCCGAGCAGCGCCAGCGGCAGTGTTGCCACCCCCTGCGCGGTGGCCCAGCTGCGCGGGCTGCGGCCGGGATGATGGCGCAGCCAGTCGGCGTTGCGCAGCGGGTACCAGGTCCAGCACGCCACCGCCACCGTTGCCAGCAAGGCGCCGCTGAGGTAGCGGCCGAGATCGCCGCCCGCCTCGCGCTGCAGCGCCGCCAGCTCGACACTGTTGACGCAACCGATGCCAACGCCGATCAGCAGCAGCGACGGCCACAGCTGGCGCCACGGCAGGCGGCCGTCGCGGCGCTGGTCGCGCAGGTTGGCGCTCACCGCGATCACCACCGGCAGCGTGCCGATGATCATGGTCGGCAGCGGCGCGCCGGCGCGCTGGATGGCGCTGGCCAGGCACAGGTAGTACAGCAGGTTGCCGATGGCGGCCAGTTTCAGCGCCTCCAGCCAGTCGTCGCGCGTCAGCTCGCGCAGCCGTACCCGGTCCAGCCACGCCAGCGGCAGCGCGATCAGGCCGAAGGCGAGGTAGCGCCCCACCGACTGCAGCGCCGCCGGATATTCCGGCAGCAGCAAGGGGCCGACGAAGACCAGCCCCCACATCAGCCCCGCCGCCAGTGCATACAACACGCCCGTTCCCATCACCCTGCCCTCCACCAAATAAGCGCACGGTAGCCCGCGGCGCCGGCGGCGTCTTGTACCAGATTGCGGCCAACCCTGGCGCCACAAAACCGGCGCGCGGCGTTGGCCGCGGCTCAAGCGCGCGCGCACTCACGCGAGGCCAGGCAAAGCGGCGGCGCCAGCGGCGTTTATCCAGCGATGAACCGGCAGGCCGAAGTGTTGCCCGTGCTGCAGCGCCCGATGGCGATCAAGCCGCCGCCGCGCCTGGCATCGCGCCCTAGACGCGCACCTGTTTCTGGTAGCGCGCCGGGGTCACGCCGTAGCGGCGCACGAAGGCGCGCGTCAGGTGCGCCTGATCGGCCAGCCCGGTAGCAGCGGCCACCTGCGCCGGCGCGACGCCGGCCGCCAGCAGCTGCTTGGCCTCGAACAGGCGCAGCGCCATCAGCATCTGCTGCGGCGTGACATGGTATTGCGCCTGGAAACGGCGCAGAAAATGGAAGGGACTGAGGCCGGCCACCGCCGCCAGCTGCGGCAGCGTCAGTTTTTCGGCGAGGTTGGCGCGCAGGTAGTCCAGCACCGGCGCGAAACGGTGCGCCGCCTCGGCAGGCGCGGGCTGCGGCACCCGCGCATGGCGGCGGAACTCGGCCAGCAGCCGGAACAGCAGGCTATCGAAGGCCAGCGGCTCGTGCGCCTGCCACAGCGCGGCCAGCAGCTGGCTGACGCGCTGCGCGCTGGCGACATCGTGGCGCACCGCCTCGTCGAACCACCAGCCGTCCTCGCCGCTGACCCGCGCCAGCACCGCCGGATCGAGATACAGCATGCGGTAGCGCCAGCCGTGCGCGGTCTCGGCGCGGCCGGTGTGCAGCTCGTCCGGGTTCATCAGCACGATGGAACCGGGCGGCGCCAGGTGCTCGCCGCCACCGTAGCGAAAGCGCTCCACCCCGGCCTCGATCGCGCCCAGCCCGAACGCCTGGTGGGTATGCGGCTCGAAGGCGTGGCGCACGATATGGGCGCGGTACAGCTCCACCCCCGGCGCCGGCAGGCAGAATTCGGCGCGGTCGGTGGTGTGCTCGAACACCTCCGGCACCCCGGCCAGCTGCAGCGGCGGGGTGGCGGTGGTGGCGGAAGCGGCGGCAACAGTCATGGCGGGGATGGCGGGTCGGGTCACGGGCGGCAAACACAGAGTATGCACCCCGTGCCGTGATCGCGGAAGGCGGCCGATCAGTCGCGCGGCAGCTGCAGCCAGCCCTGCAGCGACGGCCGCTGCCACTGTCGCCGCGCGTACTCGGCCAGCCGCGGCGGCACCGCGTCGCCGTTCTGCAGCAGCCGCTGCAGCATCAGCGCGAGGTCGGTGTCGGCGATGCACCAGTCGCCGAACAGGTGCTCGCCACCGTGGGCCAGCAGCTGGCTGGCGGCGGCGAACAGCTTGTCGGCCGCCTGCTGCCCAGCGGCATCCAGCGGGCAATCGACCGGCCGGCAGAACACCACCTCGGTGCTGCGCTGCGCCCGCAGCGGCAGCAGGTCGCTACGCAACCACGCCTGCACCTGCCGCGCCAGCGCACGCTGCCGCACCTCGGCCGGATACACCGCCGGCGTCGGGTACTGCTGCTCCAGGTACTCGCTGATCGCCGACGATTCGGCAAGGCGGAAGTCACCGTCGAGCAGCAACGGCACCCGCTGCGACAGCGACAGCGCGGCGTAGGCCGGCTGCCGGTTGGCGCCGGCCTCCAGATCCACCGTCTGCAGCGTGAAGGGCCGCCCTTTTTCGGTCAGGGTGACAAACACCGACATCGCGTAGGGGCTGGTGAAACGGCTATCGGCATAGAGGGTGAACACGGCTGGCGACGACATTTTCTTCCTTTCCTGGCGTGGGACCGGACGGCACACATGTAAGCGTTACTGCATTACCTGCCACCGGCTGGCATTGAAGAAAGCACTATAAAGGCCATTTCCGCACGCGAAAATCGATATTTATTTGGGTTTTCTGTTAGATTTTCTTACATGAAAAACCTACCACCGTTAGCGGCGCTGCGCAGTTTCGAGGCGGTGGCGCGACTGGGCAGCGTCAGCCTCGCCGCCGCCGAGCTCAATGTCACCCACTCCGCCGTCAGCCAGCAGATCCGGCTGCTGGAAGAGCAGCTCGGCAGCGTGCTGTTCCTGCGCGAGGGCCGCGGCCTGCAGCCGAGCGAGGATGGCCGCCTTTACGCGCTGCAGGTACGCGTGGCGCTGGGCGAATTGAGCGAGGCCACCCGGCTGGTGCGCGCCAGGCCGCGCGGCGACGAGCTGGTGATCGCGGTACTGCCCTCCTTCGGCCAGCACTGGCTGCTGCCGCGGTTGCCACGCTTCTACGCCCGCCATCCGCACTATCGCGTCACGCTGCGCGCCAGCCTCGACATCCAGGACCTGCAGCAGGGGCTGGTCGATATCGGCATCCGCATGGGGCGTGGCGGCTGGGAAGGCGTGCAGCAGCAACGGTTGTTCGACGACGAGCTGCTGGCGGTGGCGGCACCGCACTTCAACGGCGGCCAGCTGCCGCGCACCGCCGCCGAGGTGGTGGCCTGCCCGGTGGTGCGCACGGTGGAATCCTGGCTCGGCTGGTGCAGCGCCGCCGGGGTGGCGGAGCCGGCGCACGCCGCGCTGTGGATCAACGACAGCAATCTGGTGCTGGCGGCGGTACAGCAGGGGCTGGGCGTGGCGCTGCTGCGGCGCAGCCTGGTGGCCAGCGCGCTGCAGCGCGGCGAGCTGGTGCAGCTGACCAATCTCCGCGTGCCGCACCTGTCGCCGCACTGGCTGGTATGGCCGCAGCGCGAGAGCGCCGCCACCAAGCAGCAGGATTTCCGCAGCTGGATCAACGCGGAAACCGCCGGCTATCTCGCCGCCTTGCAGCCGCCGCCGCTGCACGACACCGCTCCCGGCGGCTGAGCCTGGTCAGCGCGCCACGTACACCAGCGCGAACAGCACCACCCACACCAGATCGACCATGTGCCAGTAGGCGGCGGCGGTTTCCACGCCGTCGTGGTTGGCCGCATCATAGGCGCCACGGCGGGCGTGGAGGTACACCGCGCCCACGATCACCAGGCCGAGGATCACGTGCAGGAAATGGAAGAAGGTCAGCGACAGGTAGAACATCCAGAAGTCGCTGCTGGACAGGGTGATACCGGCGGAGAACTTGCCGGCGAACTCCCAGCCCTTGAGCAGCACAAAGCCGCCGCCCAGCAGCAGCGTGGCCAGCAGGTAGCGGCATCCGGCGGCGACAAGGTTGGCCGCAAAGGCGCGCACCGCCGCCGCCACCATGGCGCTGCCGGCGATCAGCAGCAGGGTGTTCAGCAGCGCCGGCCACAGCAGCAGCTGCGCCTGACCGGCAGCAAACAGCGCCGCATCGCGCTGCCGCGCCACGCCGTAGACGGCAAAGAAGATGCCGAACACCGCCAGCTCGGCGAGGATGAAGAACCACATCGCCAGATCGCCGGGCACGCGTGGCGGGGCGACAAGACCGGGTGCGGCTGTGTTCATGGCAGGCTCCGTCGTGAAAAAGGCGCCCGCAAGGGGCGCCCGTGTTGCCGGATGCGGCGGGATCAGGCGCTGGCGCGCTCGTTGCCGCGGATAAAGAAGCTGACGATGTACAGCAGCAGGCCGATGAAGAACACCACGCCGGACAGCTCGCGCAGCCAGTAGAAGAAGGCGATCTTGTCCTGGGTGGCCATGAACGACAGCGGGGTGTCACCCATGCGCTGCATCCACACCTGCAGGATGCCGGCGGCGGTCAGGAACAGGGTGATGAACACCATCGCTACCGTCATCAGCCAGAACGACCACATCTCCACCACTTGCGCGGCATTGCTGTTGGCCTCGCGGCCACGCATCAGCGGCATGGTGTAGGAAATCATGGTCATCACCACCATCGCGTAGGCGCCGTAGAACGCCATGTGGCCGTGGCTGGCGGTGATCTGCGTGCCGTGGGTCAGGTAGTTGACCGGAGCCAGGGTGTGCAGGAAGCCCCACACGCCGGCGCCGAGGAAGGCCATCACGCCGGTGCCCAGTGCCCACAGTACCGCGGCCTTGTTCGGATGCTCACGACGGCGCTTGTTGACCACGTTGAAGGCGAACAGCGTCATCATGAAGAACGGAATCGGCTCCAGCGCGGAGAACACCGAACCCCACACCTGCCAGTACGCCGGCGCCCCGATCCAGAAGTAGTGGTGACCGGTGCCGATGATGCCGGAGATCAGCGTCATGGCGATGATCACGTACAGCCACTTCTCGATGATTTCGCGGTCAATACCGGTCACTTTCACCAGCACGAAGGCCAGCATCGCGCCCATGATCAGTTCCCATACCCCTTCCACCCACAGGTGCACCACCCACCACCAGAAGTACTTGTCCAGCACCAGGTTGTCCGGGTTGTAGAACGAGAACAGGAAGAAGATCGCCAGCCCCCACAGCCCCAGCATCATCACCATGCTGATGCTGGTCTTGCGGCCCTTGAGCACAGTCATGCTCAGGTTGAACAGGAAGGACAGCGCCACCAGCACGATGCCGATCTTGGTAATGGTCGGCTGTTCCAGGAACTCGCGACCCATGGTCGGCAACAAGTCGTTGCCGGTGATCTTGGCCAGCGTGGCGTACGGCACCGCCAGATAGCCGACAATGGTCAGCGCCCCCGCCACCAGGAACACCCAGAAGGTGATGATGGCCAGTTTCGGGCTGTGCAGCTCGCGTTCCGATTCTTCCGGAATCAGGAAGTAGCCGGCGCCCATGAAGCCGAACAGCAGCCACACGATCAAGAGGTTGGTGTGCACCATGCGTGCCACGTTGAACGGGATTTCCGGGAACAGGAAATCGCCGATCACGTACTGCAGGCCCATGATCAGGCCGAACAGGATCTGGCCGACAAACAGGCCGATCGCGGCGACAAAGTACGGCTTGGCTACCGCTTGCGAGCGGTACTTGAGCTGGACATTGGTGAGCGGGTCATTGGCCGCCGCCGAGACGCTGGCAGCGCGCGCGGTGGCCATTGCGGAGGAAGTCATCTGGTTCTCCTTGGATGATGAATTACCGGGATCGACAGGCATCAGCCTTCGATATTCGGCGGCCAGTTATTGGTATTGATTTCCGAGCTGTACTTCAGGAAGGCCACCAGGTCGTCGAGTTCGGCATCGTTGAGATGGAAGTTCGGCATCTGGCGACGTCCCGGCGCGCCGGTCGGCTGCGCCTTGATCCAGGCCTTGATGAATTCCGGGCCGCGACGCTGGTAGACGTTACCCAGCTCCGGCGCGAAATAGGCGCCCTCGCCCAGCAGCGTGTGACAGCCGATGCAGTTGTTGACCTCCCACAGCTTCTTGCCGCGGGCGACCTGTTCGGTCAGGTTGGCGCGGTTGTCGCGCTTGGGCAGCGCCTGCACCGTATCCAGTGTCAGCGCCACGAACAGCAGGAAGAAAAATACCGCGCCACCGTAAAAGATGTTGCGCGCGGTCGATTTGGTAAAACTGGCGCTCATCGCGTCCTCCTTTTCTTGCGTCACCGGGAACCCGGCGTGTCAGGGCGAACTGTACGTTTCCACCCATCCCGATAGCATTGATGCGAATCAACGATTCCCGGCCGCCGCCGTTCCTACACTGGCGTCATCCCCTTAGCGGCCGCCGGCCAGACTGGAACAGCAATGAACGCCCCTGCCTCCTTCCCCCATCCCTACCCGCTGCGCCACGGCCAGGTCAGCCTGGTCGGTGCCGGCCCCGGCGACCCGGACCTGCTGACGCTGAAGGCGCTGCGCCGCCTCAGCGAGGCCGACGTGGTGCTGTACGACCTGCTGGTTTCCGACGCGGTGCTGGCGCTGGTCAACCGCCGCGCCGAGCAGATCTGCGTCGGCAAGCGCGCCAGCCGCCACACCCTGCCGCAACAGGACATCAACCAGCTGATCGTGGACAAGGCGCGGCAAGGACTGCGCGTGGTGCGGCTGAAAGGCGGCGACCCCTTCCTGTTCGGGCGCGGTGGCGAGGAGCTGGAAACGTTGGCCGCAGCCGGTATCGCCTGCGAGGTGATCCCCGGCATCAGCGCGGCGATGGGCGCAGCGGCGGCGGCCGGCATTCCGCTGACGCACCGCGACTACGCGCAGGGCGTCAGCTTCGTCACCGGCCATCGCCGCGAGGGACAGAGCGCGCTGGCGTGGACCAGCCACACCGGCGCCGAGGAAACGCTGGTGGTGTACATGGGGCTGGGCGAGGCGGCCAACATCGCCGAGCAGCTGCAGGCCGCCGGCCGCGCCGCCGCCACACCGGTGGCCATCATCGAGAACGCCACCACCGCGCAGCAGCGGGTGCTGTGCTGCGAGCTGGCCGGCCTCGGCGCCTGTGTGCAGCAGCACGCGGTCAAGCCGCCGGCACTGCTGATCATCGGTGAGGTGGTCAGATTGCAGACTAAGTTACAGGCAACGCTGGCCCAGGCGTTGGCGGGCTGAGCGCACGCGAGACAAGGCGAAACGGCTGGGGATGCGGCGTTTATCCAGGGATAAACAAGCATACCCAGCCGTTTTCAACGCCGTACCACGCCATCCAGATCAAGTCGCGCCAGATCGTGAACAGGAGATCGCGAACACGTTCTAGGACGGCAAGGCGCGGCGGGCGGCGCGGTACTGCCGCGCCGCCGCGGCGAAATGCCACAGCAGCAACGCCAGCAGGCCGAGCAGCGCCAGCGCCAGCGGCCAGCCCAGCTGCGGTTGCCACACCCACAGCGCCGCCAGCGGCTGCAACAGCAACAGCGCGCGCCAGCTGTGCCGCGCGGCGGATTCCGGCACGAAGGCGTGCAGCGCCGGCACGCGATGGCGCGGCGGCGCCGCATTCTTCAGGTGCAGCCACAGCAGGAAGGGCACGATGCGGTACAGCATGCCGACCACCAGCGTCAGCGCGAAACCGCCGAGCAGGCACCACGCCAGCGCGCGCGCCAGCCACGGCGTGCTGCCCTGCCATGCCAGCAGCGGCAGCAGTGCCGCCAGCAAGGCCAAGAGCGCAAACGCCAGCCACCAGTACGGCAGCAGCCACTCCTGCGGCCGCCGGCTGGTGCGCAACAGCCGCAGGCTGAGCACGGCAAACAGCGCCAGCGGCAGCCACGCCAGCCACCACCACGACCACTGCGGTTGCCACAGCAAACCGCCCGCGCCGGCCAGCAAGGCCAGCAGCCACAGCGTGGCGCCGTGGCGCTGCCACCAGCCGGGATAGGCCGGCGTCAGCAGGAACATCGGCGCAATCACCTGCGCCACCGCCATCACCAGCAGCAACACCCAGCCCTGCGCCGCCAGCCGGTGCAGTGGCAACAGGCTCAGCAACGGCCACGGCCGGCCCCAACCCAGCACCGCCAGCATCGACAGGCCCAGCAGCAGGGTCAGCAGTAAAAGGCCGAGGGCCAGGCGCAGGCCGCGGCTGCTGCCGTCCGCCGCCGGGCTGCGCCACAGCCCGTACAGCAGGCCCGACAGCGCGGCGGCCAGCAGCGCAAACAGCACGCTGGCCAGCTGCAGCCACGGCGGCGCCAGCCCCTGATAAAAGCCCCAGCACAGGCTGGCGGTGGCCAGCTGCCACAGGCTCCACACCCCCAGCCGCCACCACGTTGGCCGCAGGCAAGGCACGCCGGACACCACCGCCACCATCTGCAGCAAAGCGCCCAGCATGGCGTTGCCGAGCACGCCCAGCGCCAGCAGGTGCAGCGGCAGCAGCAGGCTCAGCGACGGATAGTCGTTGTCGGTCCGCAGCAGGCTGGCCGCCAGCGGCAGCAGCCAGAACGCCGCCGCCAAAAAATAACGCACCGGCAGCGAAAGCGGCGGTGCGCGGTCAAAACTGGGCATGGCCTGCATCAGGGCAGCACCAGCTTCAGCACCACCCCGCTCATGTCCGGCAGCATTTCACTGTCAAAACTGACCTTGCGCTGCTGCAGCAGCGGGATCAGCGGCCCGGGGAAGTGTGGCAGCACATAGGCCAGCTGCTGGCCGCTGCTGCCGTTGTCGACGTCGTCGAGAATGATTTCCATCGGTTCCGGCGGCACCAGGCCGCGCAAATCACGGGGTGACATGGCGTAGCTCCTGCAACAGGGCGGCGGCATCCGGAATCCGGCTGTCGCACATTGGGTAGAGGATATTTTCCTCCTTCATATTGTGCTGCTGCATCAGTACCAGCAAGGTGTCGCAGGTGGCGGCCACGCCGCGGGCGTCGCGCTGCAGCAGATCGCGGTTGAGGTCTTCCATCAGCTCTCGCATCTGTTCGTGCTCGTAGCGCATCACCGCGGTCGGCCCGCCGCGCATGCCGGTGGCCGCTTCCAGCGCCTGGAACAGCCGGTTTTCCTCGTCGGCAAAGTGCTGCGCCATTTCCTCGCAAAAGCTGGCGCACAGCGCATCGGCGCCGGCCCAGTCCTGCTGGCGCACCGCCTGCTCCAGCGCGGCAAATGAGTCGTCGCAGTGGCGGTGCACCGCGCTCAGGTGGGTTGTCAGGTTCATCATCAGGCTCCGGTGGGGTGTTGCCGACAGTATTGCCGCGGCGCAGCACACGGCTGAATGATGCCGATCAAGAAACCCGCGCCCTGTCAGCCGCCTCAGGGCAGCACCGGCGCCGCGAGCTGAATTCCATCTTGAACCAAATAGTAACGCACGTTATCATTACCCAATGAAAGCACCTGCCTGCGGCCACAGCTTTGCGGCCACCGAACACGCCATCGACACCATCGCCCGCCGCCTGCCCGGCAGCCCGCGCGAAGAGGTGACCCTCACCCGTCTGCTGCTGCACATCCAGCCGCTGTTGCTGGGCTACTTCAACCAGTCGCTGGCGGTGCACGACATGAACGAAACCACCTGGATGGCGCTGATGGTGCTGTACGCGCGACCGGAAGAACGGCTGATGCCGTCCGAGCTGTCCGATGCGCTGGCGTTTTCGCGCACCAATGCCACCCGGGTGGTGGACGATCTGGTGAACCGCGGCCTGATCCGGCGCCAGCCCTGCAGCGTCGACCGCCGCCGCACCTATCTGGAGCTGACCGACAGCGGCCTCGCCTTCATCGAGCAGGTGATGCCGGAGCAGCGGCAGCAGGTGCGCGAGCTGTGGGCCGTGTTCAGCGGCGAGGAGCGTGCACAGCTGGAAGCGCTGCTGCGCAAGCTGATGCAGCAGCTCGGCGGCTAAGCGCCAGCCCCCACTATCCGAATCAGCGCAAGGTTGGCCGCAAGCCTCACGGCATTGCCGCCAGCCACCCCAATCCGCCCCCGGCGGTTTTTTTCGACACAAGTAGTCACGCAGGTGACAATCAAATGAGAAACTACAACACCACGTTACTGCCCGTCAGCGCCTTGCTGGCACTGCTGGCCGTGTCCGGCTGCGCCACCCCGGCGGTGGCCCCGCTGCAAAGCCAGCCGCTGACCCCGGCCGCGCTGGCGGTCAGCGAAGCCGTCACCCCCTTTGCCGCCGACTGGTGGCGCGCGCTGAATGACGCCAGCCTCGAGCAGCTGCTGGCGCAGGCGCTGCGCAGCAATCCGGGGCTGGACGCCGCCGACGCCCGTCTGCGCGCCGCGCGCGCCGGCATTGCCAGCGTCGCCAGCAACGACGGCCTGAAGGTCAACGGCAACCTCGGCGCCAGCCGCGCGCGCACCTCGGAATTCGACGCGCTGCCCCCGGCGATGCTCGGCCAGTGGACCACGCTGCAGACGGTGTCCGCCGATTTCAGCTACCGCTTCGACTTCTGGGGCAAGACCCGCGCCCAGCTCGCCGCCGCCCGTGGCCAGGCCCGCGCCGCCGAGCTGGAAGCCAGCGACGCGCGCCAGAGCGTGGCCTACGCGCTGGTCGGCAGCTATCTGGAATGGCGCGGCGCGCAGGCCGCCCTGACGCTGCTGCAGCAAGACCGGCAGCAGGCTGCCAGCCTGCTGCAAAACGCCGAACAGCGCGTCAAGCACGGTCTGGCGCAGCCGGACGAGGTGCTGCAGGCACGCGCCCAGCTGGCCGACAGCGACGAGCGACTGCTGCGCGGCGAGCAGCGCATCAGCGCCGCCGCCCACGCCCTCGCAGCGCTCAGCGCCCAGCCGCAGGCCGCCATCGACGCGCTGCCCGCCGCCGCGCTGCCGCAGTGGACGCTGGACACCGCGCCGCTGCACAGCGGCCAGCTGGGCCTGCGCGCCGACGTGCAGGCGGCGCGGGAACGGGTGGAGGCCAGCCGCGGCAACGTCGCCGCGGCGCGTGCCGACTTCTATCCCGATGTCCGCCTCAACCTGATGGCCGGGCTGTCGGCGCAGGAGCTGGGCGACCTGTTCAGCCCCGGCGCGCGCGTGCTGCGACTGGCGCCGGCGCTGACACTGCCGCTGTTCAGCAACGGCGAGCTGAACGCGCGCCTCGACAGCCGCAGCGCCGAGCTGGAGGCCGCCATCGCCAGCTACAACCAGACGCTGCTGAACGCGATCCGCGACACCGCCGACCACAGCAGCCAGCTGGCACGACTGCGCCAGGCCGAGGCCGCCAAGCAGCAGACGCTGCTCGCCCGCCGCGACAGCGTCGCCAAGGTGCAAAGCCGTGCCAGCGCCGGTCTGGCCACCCCCGCCAGCCTGCTGGCGGAGCAGCGCCAGCTGACCCAGGCCAGCCTCGCCGCGCTCGAACTCCACACCCAGCGCCTGCAAAGCCAGGCCGCCCTGATCCGCACGCTGGGCACCGCCCCGGCGGCCACCCGCTGAATTCCGGAGCAAGAAGATAATGGATAACACCACCCCGACTACCGCCCCCAATACCGCCCGCCGCACCGCCCTCACCCGCCTGAGCGTGGCGCTGGCCATCGCCGGCCTCGCCGCCGGTGCTTACTGGTTCCTTGCGCTGCGCCACCACCAGGCCACCGACGACGCCTACGTCGCCGGCAACCTGATCCCGGTATCGTCGCAAGTGGCCGGCAGCATCGTCGCCATCCACGCCGACGACACCCAGAGCGTCAAGGCCGGCGACCTGTTGCTGACACTGGACCGCAACGACGCACAGCTGGCCTACGCCCGCGCCGCGGCCGAACTGGCGCAGGCGGTGCGCCAGACGCGGCAGCTGATCTCGGTCAGCGGCAAGTCCGACGCGCTGGTGGCGCAGCGCGCGGCCGATGTCGCCCGTGCAGAGGCCGACGTCGCCCGCGCCAGCGGCGATCTGGCGCGCCGCGAGGCCGCCGCCCGCGATCAGGCCATCGCCGGTGAAGAACTTCAGCACGCCCGCGACGCGGCCAACAGTGCCCGCCTCGCGCTGAGCGCTGCCCGCGCCGCGCTGAAGGTCGGAGAGGAAGAACAGCAGGCCAGCCGCGCGCTGGTGCTCAGCGACAGCGCCGAGCAACAACCGGCGGTGGCGCGCGCCGCCGCCGCGCTGCGCGAGAGCTACCTCGCGCTGGCACGCACCGAGATCCGCGCGCCGGTCGCCGGCCAGATCGCGCGCCGCAGCGCGCAGCCGGGCGCCCGCATCCAGCCCGGTACCCCGCTGCTGGCGGTGGCGGCGCTGGACAGCGCCTGGGTCGACGCCAACTTCAAGGAAGGCCAGCTGCGCGAGCTGCGCATCGGCCAGCCGGTCGAGCTGCACGCCGACCTGTACGGCGATGACGTCACCTATCACGGCACGGTCGCCGGCCTCGCCGCCGGCACCGGCAGCGTGTTCTCGCTGCTGCCGGCGCAGAACGCCACCGGCAACTGGATCAAGGTGGTGCAGCGCGTGCCGGTACGCATCGCGCTGCAGCCGCAGGAGCTGCAGCAGCACCCGCTGCGCCTCGGCCTGTCGATGTCGGTCAGCGTCGACACCAGCCAGCAGGACGGCCCGCTGCTGACCGCCGCCCGCCGCAATCCGGCGCTGAGCACCAGCGTGTTCGAGCGCCAGCTGGCGCAGGCCGACCAGGCGGTGGCCAAAATCATTGCGGCCAACCTTGGCCGCTAAGGGAGCGTGATCATGTCGCATCCCCCACTGGAAGGACGCTCGCGCACGCTGGTCACCCTGGCGCTGTCGCTGGCCACCTTCATGCAGGTGCTGGACACCACCATCGCCAACGTGGCGATTCCCACCATCGCCGGTGATCTGGGCGCGTCCACCAGCCAGGGCACCTGGGTGATCACCTCCTTCGGCGTCGCCAATGCCATCTCGGTGCCGATCACCGGCTGGCTGGCCAAGCGCGTCGGCGAGGTGCGCCTGTTCCTGCTGGCCACCATCGGCTTCGTGATCAGCTCGTGGCTGTGCGGCCTAGCGCCGAGCCTGGAGCTGCTGATCCTGTTCCGCGTGCTGCAGGGTCTGCTGGCGGGGCCGATGATCCCGCTGTCGCAAAGCCTGCTGCTGCAGAGCTATCCGCCGGACAAGCGCGCCATCGCCATGGCGCTGTGGACGATGACCATCATCGTGGCGCCGATCTTCGGCCCCATCCTCGGCGGCTGGCTGTCGGACAACTGGCACTGGAGCTGGATCTTCTACATCAACATCCCGATCGGCGCCGCCGCCGCCGCGCTGGCCTGGCGCGAGCTGCGCCACCGCGAAACCACCATCCTGCAGCTGCCGATCGACAAGGTGGGGCTGATCCTGCTGGTGCTCGGCGTCGGCTGCCTGCAGATGATGCTGGACCGTGGCAAGGAGCTGGACTGGTTCCACTCCGGCGAGATCATGCTGTACGGCATCATCGCGCTGCTGGCCCTGTCCTACCTGGTGGTGTGGGAGCTGACCGACCAGCATCCGGTGATCGACCTGTCGCTGTTCCGCGACCGCAACTTCGCGGTTGGGGTGACCTCGGTCAGCATCGGCTTCATGCTGTACTTCGGCGCCATCGTGCTGATGCCGCTGCTGATGCAGACGCAGATGGGCTACACCGCCACCGAGGCCGGCCTCGCCACCGCGCCGATTGGCATCCTGCCGGTGCTGCTGTCGCCGCTGATCGGCAAGAACGCGCACCGGCTGGACATGCGCTGGGTGGTGACCTTCAGCTTCCTGATGTTTGCCGCGTGTTTCTACTGGCGCTACAGCACCTTCAATCCGGCGATGGATTTTGCCAGCGTGGCGTGGCCGCAGTTCGTGCAGGGTTTTGCCATCGCCGGCTTCTTCATGCCGCTGACCACCATCACCCTGTCCAACATGAAGCCGCAGCAGCTGGCCAGCGCTTCCAGCCTGTCCAACTTCATGCGCACGCTGGCCGGCTCCATCGGCGCCTCGCTGACCACCTGGCAGTGGGAGCACCGCGAAGGGCTGCACCATACCCAGCTGACCGAGCACGTCAGCCTGTATGACAGCGCCACCCGCGATACGCTGGCGGCGATGCAGCAGGCCGGGCTGAGCGCCGAGCAGGCGGCGGCGGTGATCGCGGGTGACATCAGCCGCCAGGGGCTGTTCCTCGGTGCCAACGAGGTGTTCTGGCTGGCCACGGTGCTGTTCCTGCTGCTGACCGGGCTGGTCTGGCTGTCACGACCGCCGAAAGCGGCGGCCGGGGTGGTGGTGGTCGACGCCGGCCACTGAGCGGCATCAGGGTTGGCCGCAAGCACGACCGGCAACACCAATGAAAACAGGGCATGGTGATCACCATGCCCTGTTTGCCTGACTGCCCAGCTATGGCTTAGCGGCGCTTAGTGGCTGAGGTGCACCAGCCGGTCCAGCAAGCCCATCACCTCTTCGGACGACTGTTCCATGGTCGCCAGCGCCTGCGATGCCGCGCTGTAGTCGGCGGCGTAGAACGCCTGCAGTGCCGCCTTGCCGCTTTCGTGCACCCGCGCGTGCGGTGCTTCCAGCTGGCCGTAGCTGGTCTGGTCGCGGCATTGCTGATGGCCGCGGCCCTCGTAGTACCACTTGCCGAGACGGCAGTGGGTGTGGCCGGACAGCTGGCCGGCGTCCAGAGTGTGGTAGCCGATGAAAGCCTTGTAGATCTCCATCTTGTAGACGACGTGATCCAGCTTCACCACTTCCATGAAGCTGGCGTTGGTGCCGGCGGTGATCGCCTTCGCCATCTGCTCGCTACCGTCGACCAGTTTCTTGATCGCCACCGCGATTTCCTCGCCGGTGTGGCGATACTTCTCCGCCTGCTCCGCCGCCTCGCTGACCTGCTGCTTGGTGTCGCTGGACGCCTTCTCCACGTCGCCCACCAGGCTGGCGATCTCGTTGGTCGCCTGCGAGGTGCGCTCCGCCAGCTTGCGCACTTCGTCGGCCACCACGGCAAAGCCGCGGCCCTGCTCGCCGGCGCGCGCCGCCTCGATCGCCGCATTCAGCGCCAGCAGGTTGGTCTGGTCGGCCACGTCCTTGATCAGCTGCACGAACTGGCGGATTTCGCCGGTCTTGCTGTTGAGGGTGTCCATCTGCCGCGCGGTCAGCTGCTGCGCGTTGGCGATGTCGCTGAAGCTGTTGGCGAGGGTGTCGACGACGTTGCGCGTGTGGTCGAGGCCGGCCGCGGTGTCGGTGGCCAGGCTGAAGCAGCCTTCCATGTCCTCGGCCAGCTTGCTGAAGCTGCCGCGCAGCTGCGCGACACCGTCACAGAACTGCCCGAACGGCTGGCGGTAGCTGTGGCGCTTTTGCTGGGCGAGCTCGTTTTCGCGGCTCAGTTGTTCGCAGTTGCCCAGCGCCTGGCGCGCCTGCTCCAGTTGCTGCTGCAGTGTCGCGCGCTCCTGATCCAGGGTGGCGAGGCGTTCTTCCAGTGCGGCGATCTTTTTCTTGCTGTTGCCAAACATGTTTATGTTATCTCCAAGTCCCGGATGCGGCGCAAACTCGCCGCAATGGTGTGACGACAGGTCATCGGCCAGCCCTGCGGCTGGCCAACCCGTGAATATTACCGCCTGGCCGCCGGCTTGACGATGGCTTTCCGGACGGCATGGCGTACGGATTTCCGGATGCTGCCGCGGCAGTGGTTCGGTTTTGCGATGGCCGGCGGCGGCAAGTGCTTGTTATCGCTGCCGCTTGTCACTGGCACGAATAGTGCAAGGCAGAAGCACCGCAATGGTGCGCCTGGCGCGCCATGTTAAGCGCGGGGTGCAACAAAAATGGCACCCCGCCGTGCCGCAATTTTGCTGACGCCGGCCATGGCCTGTGTTAGAACCGGAATCCTGTCATCCCATGTTGGCCGCAACGCTTTTTTCCGCCATGTCTGTCCGTATCCGCAAACCGCTGTTCCTGAGCTGCCTGTTGCTGGGGCTGGTGCTGCTGTGCAGTACGCTGACCTACCAGTTTTCGGTGCAGCACGGCATCGACGCCCTGCGCGAGCAAGGCAACCGTCAGCTGGAGCTGCACACCCGCGGCGTGGAAAGCGAGATCGAACGCTTCGTGTGGCTGCCCGGCCTGCTGCAGCTCAACCCGGTGACGCTGCAACTGCTGCAGTCGCCGGACGCCAGCCACCAGCTGGAGGTCAACCGCTACCTGGCGGCGATGAACGAGCGCAGCGGCACGCTGGCGGTCTACGTGCTGGACAGCGGCGGCCGCGTGCTGGCCGCCAGCAACTGGCGCCGCAGCGACAGCTATGTCGGCGAAGACCTGTCGTTCCGCCCCTACTACACCGACGCCATGGCCGGCCGCCCCGGCCGCTTCTACGGCATCGGCAGCACCATCGGCGAGGCCGGCTACTACCTGTCCAGCCCGCTGCGCGTCAACGGCCGCATCGCCGGCGTGGCGGTGGTCAAGGTCCGTCTCGGCCAGCTGGAGGCCGGCTGGCGCAAGGCCGGCGCTGACGTGTTCATCGCCGATGAAAACGGCGTCATCATCCTCGCCTCCAAGCCGCGCTGGCGGCTGAACGTGATCCACCCGCTGTCGCAGGAGCGGCGCAACCAGCTGGCGCAAAGCCTGCAATACCACTGGGCGTCGCTGCCGCTGCTGCAGCTGAAATCGCGGCGCACGCTGTCGCCGGGGCTGGACCGTTGGGAGCTGTCCGACCCCGACGTCGCCGCGCCGGAGGGTCGCCTGTTCCTGGCGCAGTCGCGCACCCTCAACGACACCCGCTGGCAGCTGACCCTGCTCAGCCCGCTGGCGGCAGTGAAGGCGGCGGCGTGGACACACGCGATGCTGGCGGCCACCATCGTCGCGGTGCTGACGCTGCTGCTGATCGCGTGGAACGAGCGGCGCAAGGTGATCGCCACCCGGCTGTCGGCGCGCGAGGCGCTGCAGGCCGCCAACAGCGAGCTGGAGCGCCGCATCGAAGAGCGCACCGCCGACCTGTCCGCCAGCAACGAGCGCCTGCTGGCCGAGATCCGCGAACGCGAACTGGCGGAGCAGACGCTGCGCAAGGCGCAGAACGAGCTGATCCAGGCCGGCAAGCTGGCGGTGATCGGCCAGATGTCGACCAGCATCGCCCACGAGCTGAACCAGCCGCTGGCGGCGCTGCGCACGCTGTCCGGCAACACCGTCAAATTCCTCGCCCGCGGCGCCTACGACACCGCTGCGGCCAACCTCAAGACCATCGGCGAGCTGGTGGAGCGCATGGGCAAGATCACCGGCTCGCTGCGCTCCTTCGCCCGCCGCTCCGAACATGCCGACGGCCAGGCACGGCTGGAAACCGCGGTCGACGCCGCGCTGTTCCTGCTGCAGCCGCGGCTGTCGCGCCATCCGGTCACGGTGCAGCGCGAATTCGACGACGTGCTGCTGGCCATCGACCAGACGCGGCTGGAGCAGATCCTGGTCAACCTGATCGGCAACGCGCTGGACGCGCTGCAAGGCGTGCCCGCCGCCTGCGTGCGGCTGAGCGGCCAGCGCGACGGCGGTCGCTACCAGCTGACCGTGGCCGACAACGGCGGCGGCCTGCCGGAGCAGGTACGCCAGCATCTGTTCGAACCCTTTTTCACCACCAAGCCACAGGGCAGCGGGCTGGGGCTGGGGCTGACCCTGTCCGCCAGCCTCGCCGCGGCGGCCAACGGTACACTGCAGGCACAGCCGCTGCCACAAGGCGCCGCCTTCGTGCTGCAATTGCCGCTGTGCCCGGAACAGGAACTCCATCATGTCTGAAGCATTGCGCGTCCTGATCGTAGAAGACGATCCCCATGTCCTGCTCGGCTGCCAGCAGGCGCTGACGCTGGAAGACATCCCGGTCACCGGCGTCGCCAGCGCCGAAGCCGCGCTGCCGCTGATCGACGGCCAGTTCCCCGGCATCGTGATCAGCGACATCCGCCTGCCCGGCATCGACGGCCTGACCCTGATGCAACAGCTGAAGGCGCAGGACCGCAGCCTGCCGGTGGTGCTGATCACCGGCCACGGCGACGTCAGCATGGCGGTGCAGGCGATGAAGGACGGCGCCTACGATTTCATGGAAAAACCGTTCTCGCCGGAACGGCTGGTGGAAGTCGCCCGCCGCGCGCTGGAGCAGCGCCGGCTGAGCCTGGAGGTGGAAAGCCTGCGCCGCCAGCTGGACGGCAAGCAGACACTGGAACAGCGCCTGATCGGCCGCTCCGCCGCGATGTGCCAGCTGCGCGAGCTGATCCTCAACGTCGCCGACACCGGCGCCAACGTGCTGATCAACGGCGAGACCGGCACCGGCAAGGAGCTGGTCGCCAGCTGCCTGCACGAATTCAGCCGCCGCCAGCAGCACAACTACGTGGCGATCAACTGCGGCGGCCTGCCGGAACACCTGTTCGAGAGCGAAATCTTCGGCCACGAGGCCAACGCCTTCACCGGCGCCGGCAAGCGCCGCATCGGCAAGATCGAGCACGCGCACAAGGGCACGCTGTTCCTCGACGAAGTCGAGACCATGCCGATCAACCTGCAGATCAAGCTGCTGCGCGTGCTGCAGGAACACAAGCTGGAACGCCTCGGCAGCAACCAGATGGTCGATGTCGACTGCCGCCTGATCGCCGCCACCAAGGAAGACCTGGGCGAGCTGTCGCAACAGGGCAAGTTCCGCGCCGACTTCTACTACCGCCTCAACGTGGTGACGCTGGAAATCCCGCCGCTGCGCGAACGGCGCGAGGACATCCCGCTGCTGTTCGAGTGCTTCTTGCAGCAGGCGGCGCTGCGCTTCGACCGCGAGCCGCTG
Source organism: Vogesella sp. AC12 (assembly GCF_024437575.1). NCBI lineage: Bacteria > Pseudomonadati > Pseudomonadota > Betaproteobacteria > Neisseriales > Chromobacteriaceae > Vogesella > Vogesella sp. AC12. The sequence continues at coordinate 122,964 of NZ_JANFNU010000001.1, read as the reverse complement.
GAGGTGGACCGCAAGACGCTGTCGCGACTGATGGCGCACGACTGGCCCGGTAACGTGCGCGAACTGCGTAACGTCGCCGAACGCTACGCGCTGGGGCTGCCGGCGTTCAAGGACAGCGGCGACGGCCACAACTCGCCCAGCCTCGCCGAATGCGTGGAGGCCTATGAAAAGAGCCTGGTCGTGGAGGCGCTGCGCCGCCACGGCGGCAACCTGACCCAGGCCAGCGCCGCGCTGGGCACCCCGAAGACCACGCTGTTCGACAAGGTGAAGAAATACGGGCTGCAGGGCAGCAACTAGCCCCCTGCCCGCCGACACAAAAAAAGGCAGCCCGTCCGCGGGCTGCCTTTTTCGTGCACTCAGCCTTGCGGCCAACGTTGGCCGCAAGCCGCAACCGCTCAGATGTCTTCGTCCTCGATCACCAGATCGCCGAAGTCGGCGTCGTTCAGCGGATCGCCGAGGCCGGCGGCGACCAGATCCTCGCGCGTCAGCAGGAACACGAAGCCGTCGCCGCTCTGCGTTTCCATCCACATGAACGGCAGGCTCGGGTAGGCCGCTTCCAGCACGTCGCGGTTGTGGCCGATCTCGACCAGCAGCACGCCCTGCGGATTGAGCAGGCGCGCGGCGTTCTGCAGGATCACGTGGGTGGCGTCCAGGCCGTCCTCACCGGAGCCCAGCGCCAGTTCCGGCTCGTGCAGGTATTCCGCCGGCAGCGCGTCCACCGATTCGGCGTCGACATACGGCGGGTTGGAGATGATCAGGTCGTACGGCTCTTCCAGGCCTTCCACCAGGTCGCTGTGGATCAGCTGGATGCGGTCTTCCAGACCGTAGTTCTGCACGTTGATGCTGGCCACTTCCAGCGCGTCCAGCGAGATGTCGACGGCGTCGATCTCGGCGTCCGGATAGTGGTGCGCCAGCTGGATCGCGAGGCAGCCGGAACCGGTGCACAGGTCCAGCGCGCGGTGGACCAGCTCCGGGTGTTCGATCCACGGTTCCAGCTGCTCGCCCAGCAGCTCGAAGATGAAGGAGCGCGGCACGATCACGCGCTCGTCGACGTAGAAGTTGAATTCACCCTGCCACGCCTCGTTGGTGAGGTAGGCCACCGGCACCCGCTCTTCGGCGCGACGCTCGATCAGCGCCACCACCTGCTGCACCTCGCGCGGCAGCAGCTGGGCGTCGAGGAAGGGCTCCAGGCGGTCGATCGGCAGCTTCAGCGTCGACAGGATCAGGTAGGCGGCCTCGTCGTAGGCATTGCTGGTGCCGTGGCCGTAGGTCAGCCCGGCATCGGTAAAACGCGACACGGCAAAGCGCAGCAGGTCGCGGACGGTTTGAAAAGTGCTGGCGGCTTCGGCGTACATGGCATTCCCTTTAAAAAGCCGGCGGCACGAGTGCGTCGTGCCGCCTTGATAATGCGAAAGGTTGGCCGCGGCCAACCTTGGTCTGATCAGACCGCCATCGCGGCGGTCAACTGGCGGCGATTATCGCTCAGAACGGCAGCGTTGCGCTGGTTTCCTGTGCCAGCACGCGGCGGAAGTCGTCCTGGATGCGCTCCAGCGCCGCCTGGTTGTCGGCCTCGAAACGCAGCACGATCACCGGCGTGGTGTTGGAGGCGCGCATCAGGCCGAAGCCGTCGGCGTATTCCACGCGCAGGCCGTCGATGGTGATGATGTCCTCGGCGCCGTCGAACTGCGCCGTCTGCTGCAGGCGTGCGATCAGCGCATGGTTCTCGCCCTCGGCGGTCTTCAGGTTCAGCTCCGGCGTCGACAGCGCGTTGGGCAGCGCATTGAGCAGCGCCGACGGATCGGCCACCTTCGACAGGATCTCCAGCAGGCGCGCGCCGGCGTACAGGCCGTCGTCAAAGCCGTACCAGCGCTCCTTGAAGAACACGTGGCCGGACATCTCGCCGGCGAGGCCGCCGTCCGGGTTGGCTTTCAGCGCCGCCTTCATGAAGCTGTGGCCGGTGCGGTTGATCATCGGCACGCCACCGGCGGCGGTGATCGCCGGCGCCAGCAGGCGGGTGCACTTCACGTCGTAGATGATCTTGCTGCCCGGCTGCCGCGACAGCACGTCCTGCGCGAACAGGATCAGCTGACGGTCCGGCCAGATTATGCTGCCGTCCTTGGTAACCACGCCGAGGCGGTCGCCGTCGCCGTCAAACGCGAGGCCGATCTCGGCGTCGGTGTCACGCAGCGCGCGGATCACGTCCTGCAGGTTTTCCGGCTTGGCCGGATCGGGGTGGTGGTTGGGGAAAGTGCCGTCCACCTCGCAGAACAGCTTGTGCACCTCGCAGCCGAGGCCGCGGAACAGCTCCGGCGCGAAATCGCCGGCCACGCCGTTGCCGCAGTCGACCACCACCTTCATCGGCCGCGCCAGCTTGATGTCGCCGGTGATGCGGTTGAGGTAGGCATCGACGATGTCGTGCGTACTGTAGCCGCCGTGGCCGTCGGCAAAGTCGTTGTCGACGATGCGCTGGTACAGCTTCTGGATCCAGTCGCCGGCGAGGGTGTCGCCGTCCAGCATCATCTTGAAGCCGTTGTAGTCCGGCGGGTTATGGCTGCCGGTGACCATCACGCCGGAGAAGGTTTCCAGCTGGTAGGCGGCGAAGTACAGCATCGGCGTGGCGACGCGGCCAACGTCGATGACGTCGACGCCGGTGGCGCGGATGCCATCGGACAGCGCATGGCACAGCTCGGGGCCGGACAGGCGGCCGTCACGGCCGATACAGATGGTGCCGACCTTGCGCTCGCGCGCTTCGGAGCCGATGGCACGGCCGATCAGACGGGCGGCGTCGGCGGTGAGGGTGTCGCCGACGATGCCGCGGATGTCATAGGCCTTGAAAATGGAGGGAGAGATGGTCATTGCTCAAACCCGATCAGGAGTAGAAGGTTGGCCGCAACCGCCGGCGCGCTGCCGGCGGCCGGGAAGTTCATTATAGCGACTGGCTCAGCTGTACCAGCGCGTCCAGCTTGGCGCGCGCCGCGCCGCTGTCGATCACGCTGCGAGCCAGCGCCACGCCATCGGCGAGGCTGGCCGTAATGCCAGCGGTGTAGATCGCCGCCGCGGCATTGAGCAGCACGATGTCGCGCGTCGGGCCGGACTGGCCGTCGAGCACTGCCAGCAGCATGGTTTTCGACTGCTCGGCGCTGTCGGCGCGCAGCGCGGCCAGTGGCGCGTGGGCGATGCCGAAATCGGCCGGGTCGATGCGGTATTCGCGGATGGCGCCGTCCTTCAGCTCGGCGATGCTGGTATAGCCGGACAGGGTGATCTCGTCGAGGCCATCTTCGCCATGCACGATCATCACGTGGCGGCTGCCCAGCTCGCGCAGCACGCGTGCCTGGATGCCGACCAGATCGGGGTGGAACACGCCCATCACCTGGTTGGGGGCGCCGGCCGGGTTGGTCAGCGGGCCGAGGATGTTGAAGATGGTGCGTACTGCCAGCTCGCGCCGCACCGGCGCCACGTACTTCATCGCGCTGTGGTAATTGGGCGCGAACATGAAGCCGACGCCGATGTCGTCGATGCAGCGGCCGACCTGCTCCGGGCTGAGGTTGAGGTTGACGCCGAGCGCTTCCAGCACGTCGGCGCTGCCGGAGCTGGACGACACCGAACGGCCGCCATGCTTGGCGACGCGGGCGCCAGCCGCCGCCGACACGAAGGCGGCGGTGGTGGAGATGTTGAAGGTGTGGCTCTTGTCACCACCGGTGCCGCAGGTATCCACCAGCCGCGCGGTATCGCTCACCGGCACGCGGGTGGCGAACTCGCGCATCACCTGTGCCGCGGCGGCGATTTCCGACACGCTTTCCGTTTTCACGCGCAGGCCGATCAGGATGGCGGCGATCAGCGTCGGCGGCACTTCGCCGCGCATGATCTGGCGCATCAGGTCCAGCATTTCATCGTGGAACAGTTCGTTCTGGTCGATCAGGCGATTGAGGGCGGCCTGCGGTGTGATCATCTTCTTTATCTCCGGCGTCTGCGGCGCTGTGCGGTTTAGGCGAATTCTTTCAGGAAATTGTCCAGCATCCGGTGGCCGTGCTGGGTGAGGATGGACTCGGGGTGGAACTGCACACCCTCGATCGGCAGCGTCTTGTGGCGCACGCCCATGATCTCGCCGTCGTCGGTCCAGGCGGTGATCTCCAGGCACTCCGGCAGCGACTCGCGCTCGATCACCAGCGAATGGTAACGGGTGCAGGTCACCGGGTTGGGAATGTCGCGGAACATGCCGATATCGTGGTGCGACACCGGCGACACCTTGCCGTGCATCAGCTGCTTGGCGTGAATGATCTTGCCGCCAAAGGCCTGGCCGATGCTCTGGTGGCCGAGGCAGACGCCCATGATCGGCAGCTTGCCGGCGAAGTGGTGGATGGCCGGCACCGAGATGCCCGCCTCGTTCGGCGTGCACGGGCCGGGCGACAGCACCAGGTACTGCGGCGCCAGCGCCTCGATTTCTTCCAGCGTGATTTCATCGTTGCGGAAGACCTTGACCTCCTGCCCCAGCTCGCCGAAGTACTGCACGAGGTTGTAGGTGAAGGAGTCGTAGTTGTCGATCATCAGTAACATAGCGGGTCTACAAGCCTTATTCCTGGCGGCTTACGGTGCCGCATCTATGGGTTTTAATCCTGTCCTTTATCCTGTTTTGCCGTGGACTTTATGGGAAGTCAGCGCAACAGAGTGACAGGATAACATGATGGAATTCAGGCTGCCTCCTGGTGCCAGCATCTCTGGCTAGCGTGAGGTGTGCGACCAATCTCGATTGGACGAGTGAGTCCCTCCTTGATTGATCGTGACGATCCTTTGATTGACCACTACAAGGTGATGTCGCTCAAGGCTTTTGGACCGTGCCTCTCAGCATGCCCAGTTGAATCTCGGTCTCGGGTAGCGCTGGCGCGAAAAGATGCCGGGTCGTTTTGTATGGAAAGCGCTTTTTGTGCAACAAGATCTGGCTATGGATGCTGTCGACGCAAAATGGCTCTCCGCTGCGCCAATGGGTGACGACCACTCTGGGGTCCCGATAGCCCAGCAGTACGCACGGCAGATAATGCAGCCCCAGCAAAACCGCCGCGCGCGCGCGGTGGTTGCCGTCCATGATGATGCCGGTTTCCCTATCGACGGGAATGGGCGTCGTCCACATGCCCGCCTGGGCGATGGAAGCCGCCAGCAGGAGCACGGCCTCATCATCGACCTCTTCGGAAGGCAGGAAAAAGTCCACCGGCTTGAGAGCGACACAGACGGGTAATCACGCATTTGTCTGTTCCCTGGAGATGGTTTCAATGGCTGGCACAAGCACCTCGACCTCCCGCTCAGCGTTGCAGCATGGCCGTTTCCTAGACCACACCATCGACGATGACGTGGCCGGCGCCCTGCGAGCAGCGCTCGATGCGGGCGTCGATCTTGTACACCGCACGCAGCATGTCGACCGTGATCACCTCTTCGCACGGGCCACTGCCCTGCCCGCTACCGCCGGCGATCACCAGCGCCTGGTCGGCGAAACGCAGGGCCTGGTTGAGGTCGTGGATCGCGATGAACACGATCATCCCCTGCTCGCGCGCCAGTTGGCGCATGAATCCGAGCACCTGCATCTGCCGGTGCAGATCGAGCGCGCTGGTCGGTTCGTCCATCAGCAGCACTTCCGGATCGCGCGCCAGCGTCTGCGCGATCGATACCAGTTGGCGCTGCCCGCCGCTCAGCTCCCCGAGGTTGCGAAACGCCAGCGCATCGATGCCGAGTGCGGCCAGGATGTCGTCGATGCGCGCCAGATCCGTGTCGTGCACCGCCCAGGACGGCGTCTGCTGCTTGCGCGCCAGCAGCACCGACTCGTACACCGTCAGCCGCGCGTTGGCACTGATGTCCTGCGGCATGTAGCAGATGCCGTCCCGGCCCTTGCTAGACCCTTCCAGCAGCACGCGTCCGGGGCCGTCGATCAGCCCGGCGATGCGCTTGAACAGGGTGGATTTGCCGGCCGCGTTGGGGCCGATGACCGCCACCACCTCACCGCCCAGGAAGACCGGGGTGGTGATGCCGGAGATGACTTCGTGGCGACCATAGCTGGCGCCGAGATTTTCCAAACGTAGTGTCACCATGCGTTCTTTTTGCTGCCGAGTATGAGTGAAATGAAGAACGGCATGCCGATGAGCGAGGTGACCACCCCGATGGGGAAGATCGCCCCCGGGATCAGCGTCTTGCTCACCACGGAGCTCGCGGACAGCATCAGCGCGCCGGCCAGCATCGACGCCGGCAGGAAGAAGCGCTGGTCCTCGCCGATCAGCATGCGTGCAATGTGCGGGCCGACCAGGCCGACGAAACCGATGGAGCCGACGAAGGCCACCGGGAACGCGGCCAGCAGGCTGACCAGGATCAGGGTCTGGAAACGCAGCCGGCGCACGTCCACGCCGAAGCTGGCGGCCTTGTCGTCGCCCAGGCGCAACGCGGTGAGCGCCCACGCGCGCTTGGCGAAGACCGGCAGCGTGACCAGAATCACCAGGCACACCACGCCAAGCTTGGGCCAGGTGGCCTTGGTCAGGCTGCCCATGGTCCAGAACACCACGGCGGCCACCGCCTGCTCGCTGGCGAAGTATTGCGCCAGCGCCAGCAGCGCGTTGAAGGTGAACACCAGCGCGATGCCGAGCAGCACGATGGTCTCGGCGCTCACGCCGCGGCGCAGGCTCAGCACGTGGATCAACAGCGCCGACAGCATCGCCATCAGGAAGGCGTTGAGCGGCACCATGTATTCGGCCGCAGCCGGAAACAGCTTGAGCCCGAATGCCAGCCCCAGGGCCGCGCCGAAGCTGGCGGCGGCGGAAATGCCGAGCGTGAACGGGCTGGCCAGCGGGTTGTTGAGGATGGTCTGCATCTGCGCACCGGCCAGCGACAGCGCGGCGCCCACCGCCAGCGCCATCAGCGCCACCGGCAGACGGATCTCCCACAGCACCACCCGGGTCTGCAAGGCGGCACTGTCCGGACGGAACAGCGCGTGCATCACGTCGCCCAGGCTGTAGCTGGCCGGGCCAAGCGCCAGATCAAGCAACAGGCTCAACAGCAGCAGGATGACGAAGCCCCCCAGCATCAGGCGCTTCTTCTGCACCAGCCCGCGGTACGTCGCACTCCGGTTGGGGGTGCTCATGTCGGCGACGCTCATGATTGCCCCTCCTTATCGTGCAGGCTCACGAAATAGCCCGGCTGATACGGAATCGGCAAGAAGCGCTCGTGCAGCTCGCGGAAGGTGGCATCCGGGTCGAGATCGGCGAACAGCTCGGGGTGGAACCACTTGGCCAGCTGCTGGATCGCCACGAACTGGTACGGACTGTTATAGAACTGGTGCCAGATGGCGTGGAATGCGTGGTTCCGCTTGGCCGTGATGCCGGCGTAGGCCGCGCGATTCGGGTAGGCGGCCAACTTGTGTGCGGCTTGCGTCAGGTTGGCCCCCGGCCCCACGCCCACCCAGCTGCCATTCGGCACGAACGCCTCCCAGTTGGCGCTGGTCACCACCACCTGCTCAGGGTCGGCGGCGATCACCTGCTCCGGGTTCAGCTGGCCGAACGTGCCACGGATCGCCTGTTTGGCGACGTTGTCGCCGCCCGCCATCTCCACGAAGCGTCCGAAGTTCTCGTTGCCGAAGCTCAGACAGCAGTCCTCGGTGTAGCCGCCGATGCGCTCGATGAACACCCTGGGGTGCGCCGGCTGGCGGGCCTCAATCACGTCGGTGACACGCTTGACCTGCTCGTTGTGGAACGCGATGAATGCCTCGGCACGCTGTTCCTTGCCGAACAGCTTGCCGAACAGACGCATGGTCGGCTCGGTGTTTTCCATCGGGGCGTGGCGGAAATCCACGTACACCACCGGAATGCCGAGTGCGGCCAACTTCTCAATATAGCGCGCATCCTCGGTGGCGCGCTGAGCCTCGATGTTCATCACGATCACGTCGGGCTTGAGCGAGATCGCCTGCTCGATATCGAAGGTGCCGTCCTCGAAGCCGCCGAAAGTGGGAAGGTCGGCGATCCCGGGAAACTTGCGCAAATAGGCGCGATAGGTGTCCGGATCGGACTGGATCAGATCCTTGCGCCAGCCGGCGATACGCTTGAGCGGGTTGTCGGTATCGAGCGCGGCCACCAGGTACAGTTGGCGCCCCTCTCCCAGGATCACGCGCTGTACCGGCAGACGCACCTGCACCTTGCGACCGGCCAGATCGGTAACGGTGCTGGTCCCCTCGGCAAGCACCGTGGGCGCATCCGGCTTGGCCGGCCCCGTCATGAAGAACAGAGCCCCCAGCGCCGCCATCAGGCAGAGCGCCACGAGTACCACCAGCGTCCGTCGGCGTTGAAATAGCATGGTCAATATCCTCAAAAAATAACTGCTTCATATTGGATTCGTCTCTCGGCATCCCGGGGCCGCCGGAAAACGAAGCGGCGATTACGCACCCTGCTGCTGAGGCGTGGGCATGCGCTCCCTCCGCACCACCAGCACCGCCGCCACGGCCAGCAGATAGCACGCCGCCACATAGAAATAGGTGTATTGCAGCCCGAAGCTCTGCGTCAGCCAGCCACCCAGTGCGATGCCGGTGATGGACGCAAACTGCGCGGTGCTCTGCGCCACCCCGAGCACGTAGCCCTGCCCCAGGCTGCCGGCCGACCTGGAGATCAGCGCCATCAGCACCGGCGTGGTCGCGCCAAGCAGCACGCCCCAGGCAAAGTGGATGGCAAAGAAGGCTCCGATGTCGCGCGTGATGCCGGCGGCAGCCGTCAACACCGCGCAGGCCATCGCCACATGGCTGATGCGGCGCAGCGCCAACGGCAAGCTGACGTGCTCGAAGTAGCGCGCCCACAGCGAGGCGGACACGACGAAACCGAGCGCCAGCAGCCCATAGCACAATCCCACCAGCCAGTTGCTCACCCCGAACACCGAACTCACGTAGAGCGAGAACGGCGTCTGGGTGACCATGCGACTGACCAGCAGGATGCCGGTCACCGCCAGCAGCCCGGCGATCGGCGCGCGACGCCACGCGGAGGAAAGGTCGGCCGGCGCCGTGGTGGTAGCGGCTACGACCCTGGCGGCCGGCGCCACGCTAGGCAGCAGCAGCGCCACGGCGGCGGCGCAGGCGGCGCACAGCACGGCGGCACCGATATTGATCCAGCGGAAATTGGCATGATCCAGGATCAGGCCACCCATCACCGCACCGGCCAGCGATCCGATATTGGTGGACACCTGCAGATAGGCGAACAGGCGCGCCCGGCGCGCCGGCGACTCAATACTGACGCCATAGGCCTGCGCTGGCGCGATGAAGCCGGCGCAGGCCCCCTGCACGAAGCGCAAGGCCAGAATGGTCCACACATCCTGCGCGTAGGCCAGTGCAAACTGGGTCAGCGCGAGACCGAGCAAGGCGCGGATCATCATCAGCTTGTGGCCGAAACGGTCGCCGACCCGGCCCCAGAACGCACTGGTAAGCACGATGCCGAGCATCGGTACGACGTAGACGGCGACCCCCGCAAAGCCGAATTCCCAACTGGCGGTACTGAGCGCCTTCAGGTGCAGCGGCCAGAACGGGCCACTCATCTCCATGGCCCCCATCGACACCAGTTGAATCACGAACAGCAGGTGGACCAGGCGCGACGCCGGCCCCGATGCGACGACATTCGACATGACTCAAGCCATCCGCAGCGGATTGGGCAGCTCGTGCTGCAGCCTTTATCCGCGACGGCCGGATTCAGGATGGACCGGAGCACACTGGGCGCCCAAGCCTTCAGGCGCCCAGTGTCGGCCTCAAGGAGCAAGGCATTGCTTTGCATTGGCGACATTCCCCCACCCGGTTTAGAAGTCCACCGTGGCGGACAGCTGCAGCGTGCGAGGCGCCCCTTGCGATAGGGTGCTGTAGGAGGCCACGCCCGACCAGTAATCGCGGTTGAACACGTTCTGAACGCCGGCCCGGAACGTGGTGAGTTTGCCGTCAATCTTGGTGCGATAGCGCGTGGCGACGTCGACCTTGGTCCAGGACGGAAGGCTTTGCGTATTGGCCTGATTGACGTATTGCTTGCCCGTATAGGCCACGCCGCCCGTCAGCGTGAGTCCCGACAGCCACGGCGTGTCCCATTCGGCATTCAGGTTGGCCTGCACCGACGGAACACCAACCGGCTCTTTGCCGCGGGTTGCGCTGCTGTTGGTCTTGGTCAGCTCGGCGTCGAGCAAGGTGACGCCAGCAAACAGCCGCACCGACTTCGCCACTTCGCCGGCCACATTGAACTCCAGACCACGGTTGCGCTGCTCGGCATCGACCGCGAACACGCCGTTGGTGAGCTGGCCGCTCGGCTTTGTGATCTGGAAAGCGCTCACCGTGGTCATCAGGCCACCGTGATCGATCTTCACGCCGACCTCGTACTGCTTCGACTTGTACGGTGCGAACACCTCCCCCGAGTTGGATGCCGTCGCAGGTGCGATGTCTCCCTTGCTCAGCCCTTCGATACGGTTGGCGTAAAGCGAGACCTTTTCCCATGGCTTGAAGACGATGCCGAACAACGGCGTCACCGCACTCTTGTCGTAGGAGGACGTCACGGCGCCGGTGGTCGCGTTGAAGTTGTCCGATTCGACCTGCTGCCGGCGCACGCCGACCATGAGCTGCAGACGCTCGTCGAGCATGGATAGCGTGTCGGCCAGGGCGACGCCGGACAGCGTGGTTTCGGACACCTTCGGAACCGTCGACGGCGCGCTCACGTTCTGGCTCGGGCTGTCCACCGGCGAGTAGATGTTCGACAGCACGGCCGTGCCGCTAGTGGAGCCCCGCGCCAGTTGGTCACGATAGGTGCTGGCCTGCAGGGTGACCGCATGACGCACCGGGCCGGTATCGAAGCGGGCACGCGCGCCCGCGTCGGCCGTGAAGCGCTCGATGTCGAACTTGAAGTGCATCGGCGTCGCCGTCGTATCGCCCGCGGCATTCAGAATCGTCGGTGTCTGATCGGACAGGCGCGACACTTCCGTGTGAGCGGCGCCGACATTGGCAAACAGCGCCAGCTTGTCGCTCAGTTCGTATTCGGTGCGCAACATGGCCGAGCGGTCGTTGATCTTCGACCACGCCCACTGCTGGGTCACGTTGTTCTGGCCGTCCGGCGCCGATGGCACGGCGACGCCGGCGGCGACCAGAAACGGCCGCGACGGCGCGTCGAACTCCTCCTGCTGGCTGATCAGGTCCAGCGTCGCCTTGAAGCGCTCGCCCTGATAGTCGAGCGACAAGGCCCCGACATCCGCGGTGCGGGACTGCTTGTCCACAGCGGTGTCGCCCTGGTGGTGACTGCCGTTGAAACGCACGCCGAACTGCTCATCCGTGCCGAAGCGCCGGCTGACATCGAGATGCCCGCCCCCCTGTGTATCCGACGCGTAGTCGGCGGTGAACCGGGTCAGGTCCTGGGCGAGCGCCCGCTTTGGCACCACGTTGATCACGCCGCCGACGCCACTGTTCGGCGACATGCCGTACAGCAGCGCGGCCGGCCCCTTGATCACCTCGACCCGCTCGGCGTACTCGGTGAACACCCGGTAGTTGGGCGCCACACCATAGAGCCCGTCGAGCGCGACTTCCCCCAGATTCCCCTCGCCAATCGGAAAACCCCGGATGAAGAACGAATCGACCACGCCCCCGGTCTGGCTGGCGCGGACGGACGCATCCTTGGCCAGCACATCGGCCACCGTTGCCGCCTGCTGGTCCTGTATCGCCTGCGAGGTATAGCTGCTGATGCTGAACGGCGACTTCATCGCGTCCGCATTGCCCAGCAAGCCCAAGCGCCCCCCACGGGCAACCTGGCCGCCGGCATAAGGCCGGGAAAGCAGCCTGGACTGGTCCGCGCTGACCTGCACCGCCGGGAGCTCGGCGACTTCTTCGGCATAGGCATGGCCTGCAAACCCGACCATCAGCATTCCGGAGAAGGCCATGCGCGTGGCAAAAGCCAGCGGCTTGAGCAGGGATGCTGTTGTGGTAACCGGAGCGGCTGAATGGGAAAGAGATAAAGGAGACTGGGGCTGCATGGCGAGCGATTTCCTGTTTTGTTAAGCGATAACTTTAACTATCGGATGACTGCCCACGACAATAATGCAAATGCAAATGATTTGCAACAACAAATGCATTTCGATTAAAACTGCTGTCAAACAAGATGACCAAATGGTGGGCGTGGCGGCAGGAAACAGTCGCCCAACACGGCGCAGGCGCTGCGACAAGCGCCGGGCACCAGCAAACCGGCACGAGCCAAGTGCCGTTTGACGGATCATTTCCATGCAGGGAGACGGAAGGTTTTGCGGGAGAAATCGTGGGGAGGGTGCGAGTGCGGATGGTATCTACAGCCAGCAGCGCGAGTACGAGCAGGCAGCACAGGCAACGCATCGCCGAGGCCGCCGGAGCGACCACTACCGCCAGTCAGACTGGCACTACTGCACAACGCGCCCGATGCGGCACACGACAAGCAAGCCGTCTCAGGGGTGGCTGGCCGCGCCAGAGCTGGCGACCGCGCTTGCGGCCAACCTTTGAGCGGACGTGGGCAAAACGAAGCGCCGGCAACTGCCAGCGCGGGGAACGACAGCGTGGCGGCGCACGCTGGCGCCGCCACTGGGAGACAGAAACTTACTTGCGCAACTGGCCCAGCGCGCCCTGCAGCTCCTTCAGCACTTCTGCGCCACCGTTGGCCGCGAACTTGTCGAAGGCCGGCTTGGCTTTGTCGCGCATGCGCTTGAGCTCGGCGTCGCTGACCATGTTGATCTTCATGCCCTGCTGGGTCAGGAATTTCACGCTGCGCATCGCCTCGGCGCGGGAATCCTTGCGCTCGAAGGTGCGCGACGCCAGTGCAGCGTCCTGCAGGATCTTCTGCTCGTCGCGGGACAGGCCGTCCCACCACTTCTTGCTGGCGGTCATCACCCATGGGCTGTACACGTGCTTGGTTACCGACAGGTACTTCTGCACTTCGTAGAACTTGCTGGACTGGATGGTGTTGACCGGGTTTTCCTGACCGTCCACTGCGCGGGTCTCCAGCGCGGTGAACAGCTCGGCGAAGGCCAGCGGCACCGCATTGGCGCCGAAGCTGTTGAACATGTCGATGTACACCGGGTTCTGCATCACGCGCAGCTTGATGCCCTGGAAGTCCTCGAAGCGGGTGATCGGCCGCTTGGTGTTGGTCACGTTGCGAAAGCCGTTTTCCCAGTAGGTCAGGCCGACCAGGCCCTTGGCCGGCAGCCTGGCGATCAGTTTCTGCCCGAACGGACCGTCCAGCACGGTGTCGGCTTCCTTCTCGTTGGCGAACAGGAACGGCAGGTCGTAGACGCCGAAGTCCTTTTCCACCCCCACCAGCGTGGCGGTGGAGCCGACCATCATTTCCTGCGCGCCGCCGATCAGCGCGTTCTGCATCTGCACGTCGTTGCCGAGGCTGGCGGAGCCGAAGCCCTTTACCTTCAGCTTGCCGCCAGAGCGCTTGGCCACTTCGTCGGCAAACAGCTTCACCGCGCGGCCCTGGTTGCTGTCTTCGGCCAGGCCGTAGCCAAAGCGGATGATGCGCGGTTTGATGTCGGCGGCCAGCGCCTGCGGCGCGGCCAGGGCACCGGCGGTGATCAGGCAGGCCAGCAGCGGTTTGAACATTGTTTTCATGAGTCTCTCCTCGGTTGTGTTGTTACAGCTGTGATCGGGCTGGCTTGCGCTCAGCGGAAGAACTGGGCGGGAACGGTGACCACTTCCGGCACCGCCACCAGCAGGCTAAGCAGCAGCAGGTAGGTCAGCAGGAACGGCCACACGCCGCGGGTCGCGCTTTCCAGCGAAATCTTGGCCACGCCGCACACCACGTTGAGCACGGTGCACACCGGTGGCGTGATCAGCCCGATGGAGCCGACCAGCACGAACATCACGCCAAAATAGGTGCTATCGATGCCGGCCTGCTGCACCAGCGGCATCATTACCGGCCCCAGCACCAGAATGGTGGGGGTCAGGTCCATCACGATGCCGACCACCAGCAACAGCACCATCATGGCGGCCATCAGCAGGCGCGGCTGCTCCATCAGCGGCCCCAGCATCTCGGCGATCTGTGCCGGCAGATCGGCCAGCGTGATCATGTACGACGACACCAGCGCGGCGGCGCACAGGAACATCACCGTGGCGGTGGTGCGCGCAGCGTGCACGAAGACCGGCTGCAATACCGACAGCTTCAGCTCGCGGTACACCAGCAGGCTGACCAGCAGCGAATACATCGCCGCCACCACCGCCGCCTCGGTCGGGGTGAAGATGCCGAACTTCAAGCCGCCGATGATGATTACCGGCAGCATCAGCGCCCAGACCCCGTCGCGCAGCGCGTAGCGACGCTGTGCCCAGCTCTGCTTCGGTTGCGGCGTGACATTCATGCCGCGCGACACCAGCAGCCAGGTCAGTACCAGGCCGACACCCATCAGCAGCCCCGGCACGATGCCGGCGAGGAACAGCGCGGTAATCGAGGTGTTGGTGGTGACACCGAAGATGATGAACGGCATGCTCGGCGGAATGATCGGCGCGATGATGCCGCCGGACGCGATCAGGCCGGAGGCCCGCTCCACCGGGTAGCCGTGGTCGCGCATCATCGGGATCAGCAGCGTGGCCAGCGCCGCGGTATCGGCAATGGCGGAGCCGGACAGGCTGGCCAGCAATACCGAGGCGGCGATGGCGACAAAGCCGAGACCGCCGGGAATGTGGCCGACAAAGGCCACCGCCAGATTGATGATGCGGCGCGAGATGCCGCCGGCGTTCATCAGCTCGCCAGCGAGGATGAAGAACGGCACCGCCATCAGCGGAAAGTTGTCGGCGCCGGACAGCAGGTTCTGCGCCACCAGCTGCGCGTCGAAGAAATCGAGGTGGAACATCAGCGCGATGCCGGTCAGCATCAGGGCAAAGGCCACCGGCATGCCCAGTGCCATGCAGGCAAACAGCACGGCCAGAAAAATCACGATTGTCATGGTGTATTCCTTACAGGTCCTGGCCAGTGGAGTGGGTGTCCGGGCTACCGGGGATTTGTGCCTGCGGGTGGCGGCGGACGATGCGGTAAAGGTTGGCCGCAATCAGCAACAGCATGGCCACGGCGCACAACAGCCCGGCGCCGGCAAACAGCGCCATCGGGAAGCCGAGCACGGTGGAGTAGGTTTCCAGCCCGATCAGGGTCTGGCTCCAGCTGCCTTGCAGGAACAGCCACAGCGCATACAGCATCAGCAGATGGCTGAGCACGGCACAGCCGCGGCGCCACGCCGGCGACAGCCGCGCCTGCACCATTTCCACGCCGAGGTGCGAGTTCTGCCGCACCGCGAGAATGGCACCGAGAAACACCAGCCACACGAACATCAGCCGCGACACTTCCTCGGCGGCGGCGATGCCGGAATCGAACACGTAGCGCAGCACCACGTTGCCGAACACCAGCGCCACCATCACCACCAGTGCCAAGGCCATCAGCCATTCAACAAGCCGTTCGAGACGGGATAGGCAGTTATGCATGATTGCTCCTCACGACAGTGCAGCCAGCTGCTGCAGGATGTGCCGGACCAGCTCGTCCGGCGGCAAGGTGATGTCGCCGGCAATGGCGCGTTCGTCCGCCGCCGGCGGCTGCAGATCGGCAAACTGGCTGTCGACCAGGCCCAGCGGCATGAAATGGCCCTGCCGCGCCTGCATCCGCTGCCCGATCAGCGCGCGGCTGCCGTGCAGGTGCACGAACACGGTGGCGGCAGCGCCCTCGCGCAGCAGGTCGCGGTAGCGCCGTTTCAGCGCCGAACAGGACAACACCAGCCCGCGGCCATCCGCCGCGGCGGCGGCAAGCTTGTCGCGCAGCGTCTCCAGCCACAGCTGGCGGTCGGTATCGGTCAGCGGCGTGCCCGCCTCCATCCGCGCCACATTGTGGGGAGGATGGAAGTCATCGCCTTCGACAAAGCCGGTGTCCAGCGCCGCGGCCAGGCGGCGACCGATCTCGCTCTTGCCGCAACCGCATACGCCCATCACCACAATCATCGGTGCTTTATTCATGTTAGCGTTAACATATTCAGGTTAATGAAAAGCCGCATCGCGCGGCTACTGGTGTCCGGTACTTGAGCAAAGCGGCACCGGGTGCTAAGGTTGCCCAAAGGTTAGCGCTAACATACAGCAAGGTAAAGCAGTTTTGATCGTGCAGCGCAACATCGAATCCGGCGATGCAAGCCGCCCTCCCCCTTACAATGGCAGTCCATGAGCGAACGCAAACCCCGCGCCGGCCAGAGCCGGACCACCTTGAGCGATGTTGCCAACCATATCGGTGTCAGCGCCATCACCATTTCCCGCGCGCTGAACAAGCCGGAGCTGGTCTCGGAGGCGCTGCGCCAGCGCATCGACGACGCCGTGCAGCTGCTGGGCTATGTCCCCAACCGCGCCGCGCGCGCGCTGGCGTCGGCCAAGTCGCACAGCGTGGTGGTGCTGGTGCCGTCGCTGTCCAACACCGTGTTTGTCGACACCCTCGCCGCCATCCACGACACGCTGCACCCGGCCGGCTACCAGATGCTGATCGGCGACACCCGCTACTCGCCGCAGGCCGAGGAAAAGCTGCTGCGCACCTATCTGGAGTACAACCCGGACGGCATCCTGATCACCGGCTTCGACCACACCCCGGCAGCGCAGACGCTGCTGCAGACCGCCGCCATTCCTACCGTGCACATGATGGAACTGGCGGAACAGGGCGACAGCCCCTGCGTCGGCTTCTCGCAATACGACAGCGGCTACGCCCTCACCCGCTTCCTGCTGGACAAGGGCTATCGCCGCATCGCCTTTCTGGCAGCACAGCTGGACCCGCGCACCCTCAAGCGCGGCGAAGGCTACCGTGCCGCGCTGCGCGAAGCCGGCCTGTATCAGCCGCATCGTGAGCTGGCCGAGGCCAGCCCGTCCTCGGTCGGGCTTGGCTCGCGGCTGCTGGATCGCCTGCTGCTGCAGGCGCCGGACTGCGACGCCGTGTTCTGCAACAACGACGACCTGGCGCTGGGGGTGTTGTTCCAGTGCCAGCGCCGCCACATCGCCATCCCGCAGCAGCTGGCGATTGCCGGCTTCAACGGCCTGGACGCCTCGGCGTGGAGCAATCCGTCGCTGACCACGGTCGACACCCCGCGTTACGACATCGGCAAGGCCGCGGCCGGCATGCTGCTGCAGCTGATGGCGGGCAAGACACCGGTGGCGACCCGGGTCGACCTCGGCTACCAGCTGCTGGCGCGCAACAGCACCTGAGAACCTGTTCAATGTCTGCTGTGATTGTTTTCAATGGGCCGACACCGCGTTAAAAACGCCTTCGGCATGCTTGTTTATTTCCAGTTAAACGCCGCTTCCTCAGCCGTTTTCGCCTTGTCTCGCGTAAGCGCGTGAGACTTTGAACAGGTTCTGAGCGGCACGCCTTGCCTTGCGGCCAACCTTGGCCGCAAGCGTCACCGGCCCTTGCCCCGCCGCCACAGGTAAACGCCGATCAGCGCGCCGGCCATGTCGGCCACCACGTCGCCCGCCTCGGCGCTGCGGGTCAGCGTCAGGCTGCCCTGCGCTAGCTCGGACAGCAGCGCCCAGCCCAGGCACAGCCACAAGGTTGGCCGCAACGGCGGACGCTGGCGGGCGGCGAAGCTGCGCGCCAGCAGCCACGCCCACACCGCGAACAGCAGCGCGTGACCCAGCTTGTCGAAATGGGGAATCGCCGACGGCGTGCCGGCCGGCTTCAGCAACAACAGGTAAACGGAGAACAGCCACCAACTAGCGGCAGCCAGACTGCGGCGTAACGGAAGCGACAACACGACTTCACCTTAACTCGATTGCCGCCCGTCGCCGCGCGGCCCTAAGAACGTGTTCACGATCTCGCGCACCCCCGCGAGACAAGGCGAAAACGGCTGAGGAAGCGGCGTTTACCTGGATGTAAACCCGCATGCCGAAGCGGTTCTCAACGCGGTATCGCCCCACTGATATCGGCCGCAGCCGATCGTGAACAGGTTCTAACCCGGCCAGCCTGCCAACGGGCAGACCGGCCCCCTAATCAATCCTAGTGTGCGACGGCGATCATCTGCACCGCGCGCAGCGCCGACAGCTCGCGGCCGCCGGCGTAGCTGACCGACGACTGCAGGTCTTCCTGCAGCTCGTGCAGCAGGCGGGCGATGCTGCCCTTGTACTCGACCAGGATCTTCTTGCCTTCCACGTTCTTGTACTCGCCCTTGTTGAACTGCGAGGCACTGCCGAAGTATTCCTTGTAGTGCTTGCCGTCGATCTCGACGATCTCGCCCGCCGATTCGTCGTAGCCGGCAAACAGCGAGCCGGCCATCACCATGCTCGCGCCGCAGGCCAGCGCCTTGGCCACGTCGCCGTGCTCGACGATACCGCCGTCGGCAATCAGCGGCACCGATACCACAGCGGCGCAGTCGCGCACGGTGGCCACCATCGGGCGGTGGAAGCCGGTCTTGTTCTTGGTGATGCACACCCGGCCGCCGGCGATGCCGGCCTTGATCGCGTCACAGCCCCACTCCTGCAGTTCGCGCGCCGCCTCGGCGGTGGCGATGTTGCCGCCGATCAGGAAGCTGTCCGGGAATTCGCGCTTGATGAAGCGGATCATCTGCTCCGCCTTCACGCACCAGCCGTTGGCCACGTCGAGGGTGATGTATTCCGGGCACAGGCCGGCAGCCTTGAGCGCCGCCAGCTGCTGCAGGGTGTCGCCGTTGACGCCGACGCTGATCGAGGCGAACAGGCCCTTGGCCTGCATGTCGCGCACGAAGGCCACGGCGTCGACATCGAAGCGGTGCATGGTGTAGAACCAGTTGCGGCGCGCAAAGTATTCGCAGGTCTCGGCATCGACCACGCTCTTCATGTTGGCCGCATAGAGCGGCATCGCGAAACGGCGCGGGCCGAACTGCACGGAGGTATCGCACTCCTTGCGGCTGTCGACGATGGTTTTTTTCGGAACGAGATACACATCGCCGTAATTGAGTTCGGTGTTGATCATCAGCAGTCACTCCATGTGCATTCGGGAAACCATTCGCGGAATGGTGCTGCGCCGCCGTTCCGGATAGCGGTGCAGATTTCGGGCGTCCCCAAATAAAAAAGCGAAAGCCGGGCGGCTTTCGCTTGCAATTTTCCCGCCCTGCGGCGCTGTCGGGCGCAGGGCAAACGGTACTGACTATACGCAGCGCAAAATCCGGGCGTCAAGCGTTAATTGTCGAGCCAGGACAGGATCGGACGCCACGCCTCGATGTCGCGCCGCACCCGTGCCGGCGGCAGATCGAACAGCGTCAGCCCGGCGCCGGCGGCCTGCACGTAGAACTGGGTATCGCGGATCCAGCCCAGCACCGGCACCTGGTAGCGCGACAGGAAGTTTTCCAGTTCACGTGCGGAGCGGGTGCGCGGATCGACGCGCATGCCGACCACACCGACAAAGGTCTTTTCCTTGCGCACCGCCTTTTCCGCCAGCAAGGCGTCAAAAAATTCGCTGCTGGCCCACATGTCGAACGGCGACGGCTGGATCGGCACGATGACGCGGTCGACCTTCTTCACCAGCGCGCGCAGCCGTTTGCCGTCCAGCCCGGCCGGGCTATCGAGAATCACCACCTGGGTGTCCTTCGGCGGCTTGGCCAGGCCCTCGATCATCTGCCAGCCCTGGATAGCCGGCGCCGCTGGTGGCCGCTGCGCCAGCCAGCTCAGCGACGACTGTTGCTTGTCGATATCGCCCAGCATCACCTTGGTCGACTGCGACGCGTAAAAACCGGCGATATTGGTCGACAGCGTCGACTTGCCGCTGCCGCCCTTGGGGTTTGCCACCAGTATCGAATACGCCATAACACCTTTCGCTGTACTTGCTTGCCGGTCGCGGCGACGCCACTACCCGCCGGGCATTTTATGATAAAAGACAGCAGGCCACGCGGCTTCGCTACCCCCACCCGCAACAAAGGATAACCACACCATGCCGTACGACGCCATTTTGCTGGACATGGACGGACTGATGATCGACACCGAGCAGCTCTGTGCCCAGGCCTGGCGCGATGCCGCCAGCGAGCTGGGCACCCGCATCGGCGAGGACACCCTGCACCAGCTGGTCGGTCTCAGCCACCAGCACTGCCTGCGCTATCTGCAACAGCACCCCGAGCTGTCCACACACATGCCGGCGCTGGCGCTGCTGAACCGGCAGTACTACCACCGGCAGCTGCAGCACGGCGACATTCCGCTCAAGCCCGGCATCATCGCGCTGCTGGACTGGCTGCGGCAGCAGGCGATCCCCTGCGCCGTCGGTACCGCCACCGAAGGGCCGCTGGCGCAGCTGAAGCTGCAACGCAGCCAGCTGGCGCCCTATTTCCAGCACGTGGTCAGCGCCAGCGACGTCGCCAACAGCAAGCCGGCACCGGACATCTACCTGGCGGCGGCGGCACGGCTGCAAGTGGAACCGGCGCGCTGCATCGTGCTGGAAGACTCGGTACACGGCGCCAGCGCCGCGCTGGCGGCCAACATGCGGGTGATCATCGTGCCGGACATCGTGCAGCCGCCCGCCTCCATGGCAAAACAGGCCCTGGCGGTATGCAAGGACCTGTTTGCCGCGCGGGCGTTGCTGCAACAGCTGCGGGACGTGTAGAACCCGTTCAATGTCTACTGCGCTTCGGCGATACCGCGTTAAAAATGCCTTCGGCATGCGTGTTTACATCCAGGTAAACGCCGCTTCCTCAGGCATTTTTGCCTTGTCTCACACTAGCTCACGAGACCTTGAACAGATTCTTAGCCCTCGTTGGCGTTGATCTGCGCCACCAGTTCGCCCAGCACGCGTTCGGCCTGGTCGTTGTCGACCTGGCAAGTGCCGGCGGCTTCGTGGCCGCCGCCGCCGTACTTCAGCATCAGCTCGCCAACGCTGGTGCGGTTGCTGCGGTCGAGGATCGATTTGCCGGTAGCAAACACGGTGTTCTGCTGGTTCAGCCCCCACAGCACGTGGATGGAGATGTTGGCCTGCGGGTACAGCGCGTAGATCATGAAGCGGTTGATCGGGTGGATCAGCGTCTCGTTGCGCAGGTCCAGCACCACCACCTTGCCCTCGACGCAGGCGCAGCGCTGGATCTGCGCCTTGGCCTGTGCCTCATGCTCGAAGTACAGCTCGACCCGCTCACGCACGTCCGGCAGCTGCAGGATCTCGTCGATGGAGTGGTCGCGGCAGTACTTGATCAGGTCCATCATCAATGTGTAGTTGCTGATGCGGAACTCGCGGAAACGGCCAAGACCGGTACGGGCATCCATCAGGAAGTTGAGCAACACCCAGCCGCTCGGATCGAGAATCTCCTCGCGCGAAAACTGCGCGGCGTCGGCCTTGTCCACCGCCGCCATCATGTCGTCGGCGATCATCGGGAAGCGCTGTTTGCCGCCGTAGTAGTTGTACACCACGCGCGCGGCGGACGGCGCCGCAGCGTCGATGATGTGGTTCTGCTTGCCGGAGGCGTTGCGCAGGGTTTCGGACAGGTGGTGGTCAAAGGCCAGATGCGCGGCTTCGACGTATGGCAGGTTGGTGGTGATGTCGCGGTCGGTGATGTCGACCTTGCCGTCCTGCATGTCTTTCGGGTGCACGAACTTGATGTCGTTGATCAGCCCGAGCTCGTTGAGCAACACCGCGCAGACCAGACCATCGAAATCACTGCGCGTCACCAGACGAAACTGTCCTGTTGTCATTTCTGTTTCCCTGCCCTGTTTCCATGAATGATGATTCGATCGGGCCGCCTGCCGCCACGATCAATGCTGTCGGCAACTGTACCGCAGTCGGCAAGGGCGTGATAGCCCTGCCAGCTTGTCAGCCACTACCCGGCACCGCATAATCCTGACATATTGTTCCGCCACTTGGCCTTGCCGCTTGAAATCGCGGCCGTGGCCGCCATTTCAGCAGACACAGCGCAGTGATTCCGGTGCCGGCCAGTGCAGAAGTGCGGCCCGCCTTCACCGCCCCCGCAGCAGGTCTGCCATCGGCCAGACCGCTTTTGAGAGACAAAGAAAGGCACCATGCTGTACGCAATCACAGGCACCGACGCCCCCAATTCCCTCGACAACCGCCTGGCGGCACGGCCGGAACACCTGGCCCGCCTGCAGGCTCTGCAGAACGACGGCCGGCTGCTGCTGGCAGGGCCGTTTCCGGCCATCGACAGCAACGACCCCGGCCCGGCCGGCTTCACCGGCAGCCTGATCGTCGCCGAATTCGACTCGCTGGCCGCGGCCGAGCAATGGGCGAAGGCCGACCCCTATGTTGCCGCCGGCGTCTACGCCAGCGTCAGCGTCAAGCCGTTCCGCAAAGTGCTGCCGGCATGAGCGCGATCATCGAAACCATGCGCCAGCGTCTGGCGGCACTGGCGCCGGAACACCTCGACATCGAGGACGACAGCGCCTCCCATGCCGGCCACGCCGGCGCCAAGAGCGGCGGCCACTACAATGTGCTGATCGTCAGCGCCTGTTTCAGCGGCAAGTCGCGCATCGAGCGGCAACGGATGGTGTACGATGCGCTCGGCGACTTGATGCAGCAGGGCATTCACGCCCTGGCACTCAAAACCCTTACTCCGGACGATCTCTGAAATCCACTCCATGAAGAAATCACTCACTATCGCGGCCCTGCTGCTGGCTGCCGTCGGCAGCACCCCGAGCCTGGCCGCGCCGGTAGCCACCGTCAACGGCAGCGCCATCGACAGCAGCACCCTGGACCAGGCGGTGAAGCAGGTCATCGGCAGCAGCAACGGCCAGCTGAAAGACAGCCCGGCGCTGCGCGAAGAAGTGCGCCAGCGCCTGATCAACCGCGAGCTGATCGTGCAGGCGGCCACCAAGGCCGGCCTCGACAAGAAGCCGGAATTCCAGCAACAGCTGACCGAAGCACGCACCGAATTGCTGCAGCAGGCATTCTTCAAGCAGAGCATCAGCACCAGCCCGGTGTCGGACAGCGCGCTGAAGGCGGCCTACCAGCAGTACAGCGAACGCTTTAACGGCGTGAAGGAAGTGAAAGTCCGCCAGATCATCGTCAACAGCGAAGCCGACGCCAACAGCGTACTGGCCGAGCTGAAAAAAGGCGCCAAGTTCGAAACCCTGGCCGCCAGCAAATCCACCCACCAGCCAAGCCGTGAACGCGGTGGCGATCTGGGCTGGGGAAATCTGGCCTCGATGGAACCGCCACTGGCCGCCGCGCTCCAAGCCATTCCCAAAGGCAAATTCAGCGCCCAGCCGCTGCGCTCCGGCCTTGGCTGGCACCTGTTCAAGGTAGAGGACATCCGCGACGCGAAGCCGCTGCCTTTTGAAACCGTCAAGCCGCAGATCGCCCGCGACCTGCAGGACAAAGCGATTAGTGACGCGATCGGCGAATTGCGTCAGAAAGCCAACATTCAATAACCACTGGAAACCCCGATGAACTTCCCTTTGAAAAAAACCCTGATTGCCGTCAGCCTGCTGACCGCCACTGCCGCCGCGTTCGCCACTTCGGTCAATGGCGTTGCCATCAGCCAGCAGCGTATTGATGCCATCACCCGCATGATGGAAGCGCAAGGCCAGAAATCGACGCCGGAAATGGCGCAAATGGTCAAGGACCAGCTGATCACCGCTGAAATCCTGCGTCAGGAAGCGGTGAAGAAGGGGCTGGACAAGTCCGCCGACTACCTCGCCGAGATCGAGAACGCCAAGGCGATGGCACTGGCCAACCGCCTGATCAAGGAACACCTGCGCACCAACCCGGTGACCGATGCCCAGGCCCGTGCCGAGTACGACAAGGTGAAAGCCGAGTTCCCGGAGCGCAAGAGCTTTGACGCCAGCCACATCCTGGTGAAGACCGAAGCCGAAGCCAAGGCCGTGATCGACGCGCTGAAAAAAGGCAAGCCGTTCGCGCAGCTGGCCAAGGAAAAATCGCTGGATCCGGGCTCCAAGGACAACGGTGGCAACCTGGGCTGGAACGAGCCGGGCACCTTCGTGGCCCCGTTCTCCGAGGCGATGGTGAAGCTGGCCAAGGGCCAGGTGACTGCCACCCCGGTGAAGACCGATTTCGGCTTCCACGTCATCAAGCTGAACGACGTGAAAGTGGAAGCGGCGCCACCGCTGGAAACCCTGCGTCCACAGCTGGAGCAGCGCATCCAGTCGCAGCGCATCGAAGCACTGATCAAGTCGCTGAAGGCCAGCGCCAAGGTGCAGTAAGAAGGCTCAGTAAGCCCGCGTGCTTCCGCCATGAAAAAACCGGCCGCTGGCCGGTTTTTTCATGGCTAAGCGAGCCGCACGACGTTCAGTCGTCGTCCTGCTCCGCCCAGCCCGGCTCGCGCTTCTCGTTGAAGGCACGCACGCCTTCCAGCTGTTCCGCACTGCCGATCAGCGCCAGGAAGGCCGCCTTTTCCGCCGCCAGCTGTGCGGCCAACGTTTGCGCAGGACTGGCTTCGATCAGCCGCCGTGCGGCGTGGATCGCCTGTGGCGACTGCTCGCGCACCCGCGCCGCCAGGCTCAGCGCCACGATCTTGGCCAGCCCGCTTTCCACCACCTCTTCCACCAGCCCGATGGCCAGCGCCTTGTCGGCGGTCACAAACTCGCCACCGAGGATGAGCCGCTTCGCCCACGGCACGCCGACGCGGTCGGTCAGCGCCTTGGTGCCGCCGGCACAGGGTATCAGCCCGACACGCGCCTCCGGCAGCCCGAGGCTGGCACCGCGCTCGGCCACGATGTAGTCGCAGGCCAGCGCGCACTCCAGCCCGCCACCCAGCGCGAAGCCGTTCACCGCCGCCACCGTCACGCCGGGATAGTGGCGCACCGCGTCAAACGCCAGCGCAAAGGCATCCGCCACCTTGCCGGCCTGCGCGGCCGCGCCGTCGCCAAACAGCGCGAGATCGGCACCGGCCGAGAAGTAGCGCTCGCCGGCGCCGGTCAGCACCACCGCGCGGATGGCGGTGTCGGCCGCCAGCGCGTCCATCGCCCGGGCCAGCTCCTGCAACGACTCTATCGTCCACACATTGGCCGGCGGGTTATTGATCGTGACAATTGCTGATTGCCCAAGACGTTCGACAATGATTTTTTGTGTCATGTGGCACTCCTCCAGCCTCGACAAAGCCCAGCTGAAGCGCAATATTCAACAGCGTTATTCACCGTGGATTCACCGAAAAAAATGGCTACCTTGTGAGCATTGACGCGGGTTTGCTAGCTTTAACCATGGACTATGTTGCTGATTTTGCAAGTTTCGCCCCTCCGGGCAAATGGCGGCGCAATTTGCTGCCAGCCATTCAATAGACAGCGTTTACAAATGGCCGACCGCGACAAGTTCCGCGCCGCGGCCGGGCCCGGCTGCTACACTAGCGGCCATCTTTTTTGCCTGCGTTGTCACCCATGCTGGAAATCAGTCTGCTGTCCCTGTTTCTTGCCGGCCTGCTCGGCGGCGTGCACTGCCTCGGCATGTGCGGCGGCATCGTCACCGCCATTTCGCTGGGCAAGTCGCAAACGGCGCCGCTGTGGCACCTGCTGTGCTACAACGTTGGCCGCATCGGCAGCTACGTCTGTGCCGGCGCGCTGCTCGGCGGCCTGGCGCAGTGGGGGCTGAGCCAGGCGGCGTACCAGCCGCTGCAAACCGCGCTGTTCATTGCGGCCAACCTGCTGCTGATCCTGCTCGGCCTGTACCTGGCCGGTCTGTCCGCCGCCATCACCCGCATCGAACACCTCGGCCGGCCGCTGTGGCGGCGACTGCAGCCGCTGACCCGCCGCTACCTGCCGGTGCGCACCGCCCGCCAGGCGCTGCTGGCCGGCGCAATCTGGGGCTGGCTGCCGTGCGGGCTGGTCTACACCGCCAGCATCGCCGCGCTGGCCTCCGGCGGTGCCGGCCAGGGTGCGCTGGTGATGCTGGCCTTCGGCCTTGGCACCCTGCCCAACCTGCTGCTGATGGGGCTGTTTGCCAGCAAGCTGCAGCAGCTGAAACAGCAACGGCCAGTCCGCCTGGTGGCGGGACTGGCCGTGATGGCACTCGGTGGCTGGCACCTGTGGCTGCTGCTTACATCGACTGGCTAAGCGCGGTCACGTTGCTGCGGAACATCTCCAGATAGCTGCGCGCACCGGGCTGGCTGGACAGCGCATCAGAGTACAGCTTGCCGCCGACCTTGACGCCGGCTTCTTTCGCCAGCTGGTCGATCAGGCGCCGGTCGGACATGTTCTCGATGAACACCGCCTTCACCTGTTCCTTTTTCACCTGGCGGATCAGCTGCGCCACCGACTTGGCCGAGGCCTCGGCGTCGGTGCTCACCCCTTGCGGCGCCATGAAGCGGATCGCGTAGCGCTGGCCGAGGTAGGCGAAGGCATCGTGCGAGGTCAGCACCTTGCGCCGCGCCGCCGGCACCGCGGCAAACTGCTTGCCGGCCCAGCTGTCCAGCTCCTGCAGTCGCGCCTTGTAGGCGGCGGCGCGCTCGCGGTAGTACGCGGCGCCGGCGGCATCGGCGCGACTGAGGCCGGCGGCGATGTTGTCGACATAGCGCAGCACGTGCTGCGGGTTGTGCCAGGCGTGCGGATCGGCACGGCCGTGGTCATGGCCATGCTCGTCGTGGCCGTGCTCGTCTTCCGCCACCTCTAGCGGCTTGATGCCGTTGCCGGCGGTCACGGTCACGCCCTTGAAGTTGGCCGACTTGTTGAGGCGATTGATCCAGCCTTCGAAGCCGAGGCCGTTGACCACGAATACCTTGGCCTCGGCCAGTTTCTTGACATCGGCCGGCTTGGGCTGGAACACATGGGCGTCCTGGTCGGCACCAACCAGCGACACCACGCTGACGCGCTCGCCACCGACTTCGCGGGTGATGTCAGCCATGATGCTGAAGCTGGCGACCACCGGCAGGTTGGCCCACGCCGCCAGCGGCGACAACAGCAGGCTGCTCACAATAATTTTCCGTACGTTCACGCGCTCAACTCTCCAAATGACGTTGCCGCAGCAGGCGGGGCAACACGCCGCCCTGCGGGGCAACAAACAGGGACACGATATAGAACAGGCCGGCCAGCAGGATGATGCACGGCCCGGACGGCAGCTCGACGTGATAGGACAGCAGCAGCCCGCCCATGCCCGCCAGCGCGGCGATCAGGAAGGCCGCCAGCAGCATGCCGCCGACGGTGGCCGCCCACAGCCGCGAGCAGATCGCCGGCAGCATCATCAGCCCCACCGACATCAGCGTGCCCAGCGCCTGGAAGCCGGACACCAGATTCAGCACCACCAGCAGCAGGAACAGCAGGTGCCACACGCTGCCGTGGCCGCCGACCGCACGCAGGAACACCGGATCGAGGCTTTCCAGCAGCAGCGGGCGATAGATCACCGCCAGCGTCAGTAGCGTCACGCTGGCGACGCTGGCCACCAGCAGCAGCGCGGCGTCGTCCACCGCCAGCACCGAGCCGAACAGCAGGTGCATCAGGTCGACATTGCTGCCGCTGCTGGACACCAGCAGCACGCCGATGGCCAGCGACAGCAGGTAAAAGGCCGCAAAGCTCGCGTCTTCCTTGATCTCGGTAAAGCGCGTCGCCAGCCCGGCAAAACCGGCCACCAGCACGCCGGCGACAAAGCCGCCGAGGCTCATCGCCGGCAGGCTCAGGCCGGCAACGAGGAAGCCGACCGCGGCACCGGGCAGCACCGCGTGGCTCATCGCGTCGCCAACAAGGCTCATGCGCCGCATCACCAGGAACAGGCCGACCGGCGCGCTACCCAGCGCCAGCGCGAGGCAAGCCACCAGCGCACGGCGCATGAAGGCGAATTCGACAAAGGGCGCCAGCACCCATTGGTACAGGAAATCGATCACGGCGTTACTCCATCCACGCGACACACCGGGGCATTGGCCGACCAGTGCGCGGCGGTATCGCTGGCGCGGCGCAGCTTGCCCGCGGTCAGCACCTCGGCGGTATCGCCCCAGGCAATCACCTCGCGCGCCATCAGCAGCGTCTGCGGAAAGTGCTCGCGCACCTGCTGCTCGTCGTGCAGCACCGCGATCACGGTGCGCCCTTCCGTCTTCCAGCGTTCTACCAGCGCCAGCAGGTCGGCGGTGGTGGTGGCGTCGACGGCGTTGAACGGTTCGTCGAGCAGAATCAGCGGCGCGTCCTGCACCAGGATGCGGGCGAACAGCACGCGCTGGAACTGGCCGCTGGACAGCGCCGCGATCGGACGGGTGGCGAAGTCCTCCAGACCGACGGTCACCAGCGCGTTCCACGACGCGTCGTCATCGTTGCGGCCAACCTTGCCGAACAGGCCGCTGCGCTGCCAGTGACCGCTGGACACCAGATCGATCACCGACACCGGCAGCGAACGGTCGATTTCCGACTGCTGCGGCAGATAGGCCATGTCGCGACGTGCCACGCCGCGCATCAGCACGCGGCCGGCATCCGGCTTCAGCGCGCCCATGATGGCTTTCAGCAAGGTGCTCTTGCCGGCGCCGTTGGGGCCGAAGATCGCCGTGGCCTGGCCGTCGGCAAAGCTGCCGCTGACGTGGTGCACGGCGGGGTGGCGACGGTAGGATACCGTCAGGTTTTCCAGCCGGATCATGCCACCTCCTGCAATGCCCAGTGCACCAGCAGCCACAGCACGGCCAGCGGCAGCGCGGCCAGCAGCAGACGCTGGCCGGCGGACAGCGACAGCAGGCGCCAGCTCGGCAGGTGCGAGGTTTCACCGGCGGCATGCGGGTGCGGGTGGGAGTGCGCATGCGCGGCGCCGTGTGCGTGCGCATGATCGTGTGAATGTTGCTCGTGCTGATGGGAGTGTGTCATGCCGCTCACGCCCCGTTCCCGCTGCCGGCCGGCAGCACGCACGCCTGGATGGCGGCTTCCAGCGCGTCGGCGTCGATACGGCTGCCGATCACCTCGAAGCGGCTGTCGCGGCGCCACGCCACTTGGTTGGCTGCCCACTGCCCTTCGGTCCAGTTCAGCCACAGCCAGGTATCCAGCACGCGGAACACGCCCTTGGCGCGCACCAGGCCGTCGACCAGCTGCGGCAGGCGATCGAACAAGTCGGTCAGCGCCTCGCCGGAGAACTCCGCCTCCGGCGCGAAGGTCCAGCCCTGCGACTGCCAGCCGGAGGCATCACCCGGCCGTACCGCCGGCCGGTAGCGCGACTTGTTCTGCACCGCGGCATCCAGCCACGCCGGATCGGCGGCACCGTCGCTGATCTCGGCGATCAGCGACTTGGGCGGAAACAGCGCGGCGGCCTTGTCGCGATATGCGGCCAACGTTGGCGCGTCGGCGAGGTCGCACTTGGTGGCCAGCAGCACGTCGGCAATCATCACCTGGTCGCGGTACAGCGGCTGGCGGAAGTAGTCGTTGTTGGCGAACTGGCGCGGATCGACCAGCGTCATCACCGCGCCCACTTCCAGCGCGTTGCCCAGCGGCTCGGCACGCAGCTCGTCGATCAGCCCGGCGGCGTGAGCGAGGCCGCTGGCCTCGATGATCAGCCGGTCCGGCCGCTCACGGCGCAGCAGGTTGGCGACGGTGACCGTCATCTGCGGCCCGGCGACGCAGCACAGGCAGCCGCCGGCGATCTCGGCAATCGGCAGCTCGCCGTTGTCCAGCACCGCGCCGTCGATGCCGATCTCGCCGAACTCGTTGACGATGATGGCCCATTTTTCATGTTGCGGCCGCTGCGCGATCAGGTGGCGCAGCGCCGTGGTCTTGCCCACCCCGAGAAAGCCGGTGAGCACGTTGACGGTGGTTTTTTTCATACTCGACATGCCTGGCACAGTCCGGTCAGTAAAAGGTTTTGTTGCGCGATGGCAAAGCCTTGCGCTGCCGCCTGCTGTCGCAGCGTGTCCAGCGCCGGCGCCGCCTCCAGCTCGTTGACGCTGCCACAGGCGGTGCACACCAGGATCAGCCCTTCGTGGCAGCAACCAACGTGACTGCACACGATATAACCATTGAGAGCATCGACCTTGTGCAGCAGGCCGGCTTCCACCAGAAAATCCAGCGCCCGGTACACCGTCGGCGGTGCGGCAATACCGCGCTCGCGCTGCAGATCGGCCAGCACCTGATAGGCCTTGACCACGCCTTCGTGCGCCAGCACCAGCTCCAGCACCTGACGGCGCAGCGCGGTCAGCTTCACGCCTTGTTGCTGGCACTGGTGGTCGGCCGCGGCCATAAAGCCAGCTTTATCCATGACAAGTCACCGGGAGTTAAAAGAATGAGGGAGGCAATTAGCAGCAATTCTTAAATGTTACTATATAACAACACCGTTAACAACTGTTAACCGCCCGCCGCTTCGATGGTGCAGTGCGGTGTGCTAAGCTGTCGGCATTGATTGCCTACCCCATCCGTAAGGAGCCTGCAGATGAAACAGCTACTGCTCACCGTGTTGTCCTGTACCGTGCTGCTGAGCCCGGCATTTGCCGCCGACCCGGTCGCCCAGCGCCAGGAAATCTTCAAGCAGTACAAGCAAACCGTCGGCACCATGGCCAAGACCGTGAAGGGCGAAACGCCCTACAGCAAGGATGAGTTCGCCAAGCTGGCCGCGCACCTGGATGCGCTGGCGCAGCAGCCGTGGCAGCACTTCCCGGCCGGCAGCGACAAGGGCAAGACCGACGCCCGCGCCGAGATCTGGAGCAAGCCGCAAGACTGGAAAGCCGCCATCGACAAGCACAAGACCGAGACCGCCAAGCTGAAGCAGACCGCCGCCGGCGGTGACCTCGCCGCAATCAAGGCACAGTTCGGCGCCACCCAGAAAACCTGCAAGGCATGTCACGACAGCTTCCGCAACGACTGAGTCCGGCGTCCGCCACCGCGTTCAGCCCCGAGCGGGGCTGAACTTTTTTGGGCGCCCGACGCCCAATGGCCACCCTCCCCACCCGCATCAAGATCATGAAAAAAATTCTCCTGCTAGCCACCCTCGCCCTCCTTGCCACCACCAGCCAGGCCGGCCCCGGCGAAGACCGCCAGAAAGCCTTCAAACAGGTACTGCGCAGCTTCGAACCGATGGGGGTGATGCTGCGCGGCAGCGGCTATCGCAAGGATGTGTTCATCAAGCACGCCGATGCACTGAAAGCGGTCGCCGCGGCCCCGTTCAGCCAGTTCAAGCCGGGCACCATCGACGACGTCAGCCGCGCCAAGCCGGCGATCTGGAGCGAGCCGGCAAAATGGAAAGCGGAACAGGACAAGTTCCTGCTCGCGGTTGACCAGTTGCAGAAAACCGCGCGCGGCGACGACCTCGCCGCCATCCGCCGCGACTACGGCGCCGTAGCCGCCAGCTGCAAGGCCTGTCACGACAGCTTCCGCGGACCGATGCGCTAAGCGCCGCCAAGCACAATCACGCTGCCAGAAACAAAAACCGCCAGTCGATAAGGACTGGCGGTTTTTCATTTCCGTTGGCGGTTCAGGCCGCCATGCTGGCCGCCAGCCACGGCACGCCACCAAACACCAGCAGCGCCACCAGCAGCAGCAGCACCAGCGCCAGCCACGGCGGCGCAAAGCGCAACGGCGCGGCATCGGCCGGCAATGCCTTCATCCCGCTCAGCATCGGGCGCACCAGGTCGGTGTTGCGGCCAACCTTGTAGAACAGCACCGCCAGCACATGCACCGCCGCCAGTAGCAGCAATACGTCAAACGACGACTTGTGCCAGCCGGTAACCTGCTCGGCCAGCTCGCCGTCGATCAGCACCTTCAGCGGGCCGTCGTAGAGGTAGCTGTTGACATCGGCGGCAAACAACCCCAGCCCGGCCTGCAGCAATAGCGCCAGCAGCAGCGCCAGCACCATCCAGCCGCCCAGCGGGTTATGTCCCGGCTGCGCCGTCACCGACAGCTGCCCGGCCAGATAGGCGCGAATGCGCGCCGGCCCGGCGAGAAAACTGCTGAAGCGCGCCGTCTGGCTGCCACACAGCCCCCACAGCACGCGAAACAGCAGCAGCACCAGCATCAGCATGCCAAGGCGCAGATGCCATTCCATCCAGTCACCGCCCTGCTCACCGGTGAACCACAGCCCGGCAAAAACCGGCAACATCGTCCAGTGAAACAGCCGCGTCGGCACATCCCACACCTTGATCATCCTGCTCATGTTTGTTGCATCCTTTCCTGTTTGCGCAGCTGGCGGCCAAGCCCGGCATTGTTCACCCAAAGCCGGGCAGCCGCCAGAGCGCACGTTACGAAGCGTCATTTTCGGTTAAAATCGCCATCTTTTGTTGCAACGCCAACAGGCGCAATCGTTACCGCGCGGCCCACAGCCCGCGTCCTGCTCATGTGGAGAAGAAATACATGCACCAATCCAGCCTTATCCAGGAACTGCAAGCTCGCGGCCTGATCGCCCAGCAAACCGACGCGGCGGCACTCGACGAACTGCTGGCTAAGGAAAGTGTGACCTTGTATTGCGGCTTCGACCCGACCGCCGACAGCCTCCACCTCGGCCACCTGGTACCGGTGCTGGTACTGCGCCGCTTCCAGCAGGCCGGCCACCGCCCGATCGCCCTCGTCGGCGGCGCCACCGGCATGATCGGCGACCCGAGCTTCAAGGCCACCGAGCGCAAGCTGAACACCCCGGACGTGATCGCCGGCTGGGTCGACAAGATCCGCGGCCAGGTATCGCCGTTCCTGAGCTTCGAAGGCGACAACGCCGCGATCATGGCCAACAACTACGACTGGTTTGGCGGCATGGGTGCGCTGGAGTTCCTGCGCGACATCGGCAAGCACTTCTCGGTCAACCAGATGATCAAGAAGGAATCGGTACAGCAGCGCATCAGCCGCGAAGACCAGGGCATCAGCTACACCGAATTCAGCTACAGCCTGCTGCAGGGCTACGATTTCACCGAGCTGAACCGCCGCCACGGCTGCAGGCTGCAGATCGGCGGCTCCGACCAGTGGGGCAACATCACCGCCGGCACCGACCTCACCCGCCGCATCAACCAGCAACACGTATTCGGCCTGACCCTGCCGCTGGTGACCAAGGCCGACGGCACCAAGTTCGGCAAGACCGAAGGCGGCGCCATCTGGCTGGACGCGAGCAAGACCAGCCCGTACGCGTTCTACCAGTTCTGGCTGAATACCGCCGACGCCGACGTGTACAAGTTCCTGCGCTACTTCAGCTTCCTGTCCGTGGCCGAGATCGCCGCCATCGAAGAGCAGGACAAGGCCAGCGGCAGCAAGCCGCAAGCGCAGCGCATCCTGGCGGAACAGGTCACCGCCTTGGTGCACGGCCAGGATGCCGTGGCCGCCGCGCAGCGCATCAGCGCCAGCCTGTTCTCCGGCAGCCTGCACGAGCTGACCGCGTCTGACTTCGCGCAGCTGGCACAGGACGGCATGCCCAGCCTGCAACTGCCACGCGACAGCAGCGGCCTGATCGACGCGCTGGTGGCCGGCGGCCTGGCCAAGTCGAAATCGGAAGCGCGCACCTTCATCCAGAGCGGTGCCGTCAGCGTCAACGGCAACAAGATCGACAGCCTCGAGCACCAGATCAGCGACGGCGAGCGCCTGTTCGGCCACTACAGCCTGCTCAAGCGCGGCAAGAAGCACCACACCCTGCTCTGCTGGCAATAAACACTGCGGCCAACGTTGGCCGCAGCTTGCCGCCGACAGCCATGCCTTTGCATGGCTGTTTTCATTTCTGCCACCGAATCGGGAAAATTAACTATTCAGCGTAGGCAAGGCTATCTATTATCCGTAATGACATCAGCAAAACAATAATTGCCGCGCCGGCGCCGGCGCCGCCGCCACTGGCCACCGCAGCACCCGGGACAACACCGCACGACAAGGCCTGACCTGAACCACCGCGGGCAGCGACAACGCCGTCCGCCATTTGCCGGGGTGAGCAAGGGCATGACACAACACCGCAATCGCAATACCACGCAACTGCCCGGCCTGGTCTGGCCCTTCATTGCCGTTGCCCTGCTGCTGGCGGCACTGGGCGGCGTCAGCCTGGAGATCCAGTCCGCAGTCCGTTCCTACGTCAGCGGCGAGAGCCTGTGGTCCAAAGGGCAAAAAGATGCCATCTACTATCTCACCCTGTACGCCGACAGCCACGACGAACGCCACTTCCACCAGTACCAGACCGCCATCGCCATCCCGCTCGGCGACCACGCCGCGCGCATGGCGCTGGAACAGCCGGTGCCGGATCTGGCGCTGGCCCGCGCCGGCTTCCTGCAGGGCGGCAACCACCCGCAGGACATTGCCGGCCTGATCTGGCTGTACCAGAACTTCCGCCAGTTCAGCTACCTGCAACAGGCGATTGCGCACTGGGAATTCGGCGACCGCAACCTGCAGGCGCTGACCGGGCTGGCCGAGCAGATGCACTTCCAGATCAGCGGCGGGCTGGCCAGCCCGCGCGACATTGTCGAGTGGAAGGCGGAAATCTACGCCATCAACGACCGCCTCACCCCGATGGAGAAAGCCTTTTCCGACACCCTCGGCCAAGGCTCGCGCGTCATCCAGCGGCTATTGCTGGCCGCCAACCTGGCCAGCGCCGCACTACTGATCCTGCTGGCGCTGTTCCGCACCCGCAAGCTGCTGGGCCAGCGCCAGTCCTTCGAAAGCGCGCTGCAGGCGGAAAAGGAACGCGCGCAGGTCACCCTCGCCTCCATCGGCGACGCGGTGATCACCACCGACGCCGACGGCCTGACCGCCTACATGAATCCGGCGGCGGAACAGCTGACGGCGTGGACGGTGGCGCAGGCGCAGGGGCTGCCGCTGGGCTCGCTGTTCCGCATCGTCGACGAGGACTCCCAGCAGGAAGCGCTGGCGCTGATCGAGCAAATCCTGGCCGGCGGCCACAGCCACGGCAGCAGCAGCCACTCCCAGCTGATGGTGCGCCTGGACGGCAGCGCGGTGTCGGTGGCACTGGTGGCGGCGCCGATCCACAGTGATGGCCAGATCAGCGGGGCGGTGCTGGTACTGCACGACATGACGCGGGAGCGGCAGTACATCGCCAGCCTGTCGTGGCAGGCCTCGCACGATGCGCTGACCGGGCTGGCCAACCGCCGCGAGTTCGAATACCGGCTGGAGCAGGCGCTGGCCAATCTCGACCGCCAGCACGAAGGCCACCAGCAGCACGCGCTGATGTTCCTCGACCTTGACCAGTTCAAGGTGGTCAACGACACCTGCGGCCACGCCGCCGGCGACGAGCTGCTGCGCCAGATCTGCCTGCTGCTGCAGCAGCGGCTGCGCGACAGCGACACCCTCGCCCGCCTCGGCGGCGACGAGTTCGGCATCCTGCTGGAGCAATGCCCGGTCGATGCCGCGCTGCAGATTGCCGAAAGCCTGCGCCAGACGGTACAGGACCTGCACTTCGTGTGGGGCGGCCGCCCGTTCAACGTCAGTGTCAGCATCGGCCTGGTACACATCACCGGCGCACTGACCACGCTGGCCGAGGCGCTGCGCGCCGCCGACGTTGCCTGCTACATGGCCAAGGAAAAGGGGCGCAACCGGGTACAGCTCTACCATCCGGACGATTCGGAACTGTCGCTGCGCTTTGGCGAGATGGCCTGGGTGCAGCGCATCCACCTGGCGCTGGAGGAGCAGCGGCTGTGCCTGTACGCGCAGGAAATCGCACCGCTGGGCCGCGACAGCGACAGTGGCAGCCATGTCGAGCTGCTGCTGCGCCTGCACGACGAGGTCGGCCGCCTGGTGCCGCCGATCAGCTTCATCCCGGCGGCGGAGCGCTACGGGCTGATGCCGCTGATCGACCGCTGGGTGGTGCAGAACGCGTTCACCATCCTCGCCGCGCGGCTGCGCTGCCACAAGGCAACGCCGATCGGCACCTGCGCCATCAACCTGTCCGGCACCACCATCGGCGACCAGGCATTTCTGGACTTCCTGCGCGAACAGTTCCGCCTGCATGCGATCCCGCCGCGCATGATCTGCTTCGAGATCACCGAGACCAGCGCCATCGCCAATCTCGCCAGCGCCATCCACTTCATCACCGAGCTGCAGACCCTCGGCTGCCGCTTCTCGCTGGACGACTTCGGCGCCGGCATGTCCTCGTTCTCCTACCTGAAGCACCTGCCGGTGGACTATCTGAAGATCGACGGCGGCTTCGTCAAGGACATGCTCGACGACCCGATCGACCGCGCCATGGTCGAGGTCATCAACCACATCGGCCACGTGATGGGCAAACGCACCATTGCCGAATTCGTGGAAACACCGGCGATGCTGCAGGCGCTGGCCGACATCGGCGTCGACTACGCGCAGGGTTACGCCGTGGCCAAGCCGCAACCGTTCAACTGCGACTGCGAGCTACAGCACGACTTCCGCCGCGTCTGCGCGGCACCGGCGGGAGTTGCGGCCACCAGCGCGCAGTCTGCCGTACCGCCGCAGCCGGCCAACAGCAGCCAGGGCGCGACGCCGTGAACCGCGAGTTCGTGCGCAGCGGCGCGTTACGCAGCCCGCACAGCTATCCGGAATGGGCGCAGCAGCTGCTTGCCGACTGCGCCGCCGCCAGGCAGCGCGTGGTACGGCACGAGTTCTACCAGCGGCTGCGCGATGCCGAGCTCGGCGATGACGCACTGCGGCTGTTCCTGATCGGGGTGTGGCCGGTAGTCGAGCAGTTTCCGCTGTACATGGCGCAAAACTTGCTCAAGACCCGCTACGGTCGCCAGCGCGGCGAAGACATGGCGCGACGTTTTCTGGTGCGCAATATCCGCGTCGAACAGAACCACGCCGGCTACTGGCTGGCGTGGGCCGCCGCCTGCGGCATCGCGGCAACCGAGCTGCAGGCGCAGCGGGTGCCGGAGCCATTGCAGCAACTCGGCCACTGGTGCCGGCACAACAGCCGCCACCACTCGCTGCTGCTGGCGCTGGCCGCCACCAATTACGCCATCGAGGGTGCCACCGGCGAGTGGACGCAACGGGTCTGCGCGCCGGGCATCTATGAAGTCTCGCTGCCCGCGACACAGCGCCAGAGCGCGATGCGCTGGCTGAAGGTGCATGCCCGCTACGACGACGATCACCCGTGGGAAGCGCTGGACTGCACCCTGGCCGGGCGCGACGCCGACGCCGGCACGCGGCGGGCGCTGCAAACCGCCATCGGCAACAGCTACCACCACATGCAGCTGGCCCTGGACTGCTGCCTGCAGCAGGAACAGGCCGTGCCGGGCTAGCCGGTTCGCCAGCCCAGGGTTGGCCGCATCAGCCGGCGCTGACGCGCAGGTCGCAACCGCCCTCCACCGCCACGTCGTGATAGCGCAGCAGCCCCGGCACATCGGCCGGCAGCGCCTCGTCCACCGGTTTGCCCTGCAGCAGCGCCAGTGCCGGCCGCACCACCGCCGCCAGCAACGCCTCGTTGCTATCCAGCGCCGCCAGCTGCAGCGTATAGGTCCACTCCGCACCGAAGTGGGACTCGCTCTCCTCCCACCACAGCAGGCGGTTGCCGCGGTTTTCCCACGGCTGCCACGCGCTGGCCGGGAAGCCGACAAAGGCGTCGTACTCAAAGGCAAACTCGCAGGCCCAGTGCGCCACGTGCAGCACCGCGCCCACCGGCGTGCCATCCTGTTGCAGCGGCACGCCGTCACCGGCAAGGCTGATCTGGTAATTGAGCCAGCCGCCGATGAATTCCTTCCTTTTCTTGTTGCGCACGATCAGCGGCAGGCTGCTGGCCAGTGCCACCCGCCCCAGTGCCGGCACTTGCTGCACGCTTTCCTCGACACTGCCAAGCTTGTGGCACAGCTTGGCCGCGCCGAGCACCTCGCCCAGCAGCGCATCCAGCTGCTGCTGCAGGGCCTTGGCGTGACGCCATTGTTCGTTACTGATGGCCGCGGGCTGGGCGTCATGGTTCATGCGATGGTGTCCTTGTGTTGCGGAATCAAAAACAACAACGGCGCCCACTGGCGCCGTTGTCGGAGTGTTGCGGCCAACCTTACACGCCGGCCTCGTGGGCCTGTACGTCAGCGTGATAGCTGGAACGCACCATGGCACCGACGGCGGCGTGCTTGAAACCCATTTCGTAGGCACGGGTTTCGTACTGCTTGAACACGTCCGGATGCACGTAGCGCAACACCGGCAGGTGACCGTCGGTCGGCTGCAGGTACTGGCCGATGGTAATCATGTCGATATCGTGGGCGCGCATGTCGGCCATCACTTCGTACACTTCTTCATCGGTTTCGCCGAGGCCGACCATGATGCCGGACTTGGTGCGCACTTCCGGATTGCGCGCCTTGTACTCTTTCAGCAGCGTCAGCGAGTGCTGGTAGTCGGAGCCGGGACGAGCCTGCTTGTACAGACGCGGTGCGGTTTCCAGGTTGTGGTTCATCACGTCCGGCGGCGTGGCACTGAGGATGTCCAGCGCGATGTCGAGACGGCCGCGGAAGTCCGGCACCAGCACCTCGATCTGGGTGCCAGGCGACTGCTTGCGCACTTCGCTGATGCAATCGGCAAAGTGCTGGGCACCGCCGTCGCGCAGGTCGTCGCGGTCAACCGAGGTCACCACCACGTAACGCAGCTTGAGCGCGGCCACGGTTTCGGCGAGGTGGATCGGTTCCTGCGCGTCCAGCGGGTTCGGACGGCCGTGACCGACGTCACAGAACGGGCAGCGGCGGGTACAGATGTCGCCCATGATCATGAAGGTGGCGGTACCCTTGCTGAAGCATTCGCCGATGTTCGGGCAGGTCGCCTCTTCACAGACGGTGTGCAGCTTCTGCTCGCGCAGGATCTGCTTGATCTCGTTGAAACGCTGGCCATTGGGCAGCTTGGCGCGAATCCACTCCGGCTTTTTGAGCTTTTCGTCGAGCGGCACGATCTTGATCGGAATGCGTGCCGTCTTGTCAGCGCCTTTGTGTTTTACGCCAACCTGGTTTTCCAGTTTCATGCTGTCTCCTTCATCACCGTCAGGTGTCGCTCCAGCTGCGGCAGCAGCCGTTCGGCGGCTTGCGCAACGGTCAGCGCAACGCCTTGTTCTTTGATTTGCGTGACCTTGAGGCCGGCATAGCCGCAAGGGTTGATCCACAGGAACGGCGTCAGGTCCATGTCCACGTTCAGGCTCAGCCCGTGGTAGACGGCACCGTTCTTGATGCGCAGGCCCAGCGACGCGATCTTCTCGCCACCGACATAGACCCCGGGGGCGTTGACATCGCCGTAGGCGGCAATGCCCAGCTCACCCAGCATGTCGATGATCGCCTGCTCGATGCGGCGCACCAGCTCGCGCACGCCGATGCCCATGCGCTTGAAATCGATCAGCAGGTAGACCACCAGCTGGCCGGGGCCGTGGTAGGTAACCTGGCCGCCACGATCGCACTTCACCACCTCGATGCTGCTGGGCATGATCAGGTGCTCCGGCTTGCCGGCCAGGCCCAGGGTGTACACCGGCGGGTGCTCGACACACCACAGCTCGTCCGGCGTTGCTTGCGTGCGGCTGTCGGTGAAGGCCTGCATGGCCTGCCAGGTCGGCGTGTAGTCGACCAGACCCAGCTGTTTGACGAGGCGGCTCATCACTTACAGCGCAAACTTGACGAGGGAATGGCTGGACAGCGCGCGGTAGATGTCGTCCAGCTGCTCGCGCGACATCGCGGTCACGGTAATGGTCAGCGACACGTAACGGCCGCTGGAGCTGTCACGCGCCACGATGTCGGTGATATCCAGATCCGGCGCGTGCAGGCGCACCACTTCGAAAATGGTGGGGTGGAAGTCCGGATGCTGCTCGCCCATCACCTTGATCGGGAAGCGGCACGGAAACTCCATCAACTCTTTCTGCTCTTCACTCATGGCTCTGTACTCGAATATTCCTGATGTTCAAGGTTGGCCGCAGTCAGGTGCGGCCAACCTTGCGTGGCCGCTTACCAGCCCAGCCACAACTTGAGGCTGTCCCACAGGCGGCTGAAGAAGCCACCCTCTTCCACCGCCTTCAAGGCCTGTACCGGGCGCTCCAGCAGTACCTTGCCGTCCAGCGACACGGTCAGCTTGCCGACTTCCTGGCCCTGCTTGATCGGCGCGATCACCGGCTGCAGCGTTTTCATTTCCGCCTTCAGGCGGCTGGTTGCGCCCTTGCTGACGGTGATGTGCACGTCGCGGTCAAAGCCGATGGCCAGCGTCGAGGCGGCGCCCTTGTATACCGGCAGCGTCGAGACGGTTTGTCCGGCAGTATACAATTTGGGCGTTTCGAAAAACTGCAAGCCGTAGTTGAGCAATTTCGAGCTTTCCACCGCGCGCGCTTCCGGGCTGGCGGTGCCGACCACGACCGACAGCACGCGGCGGCCGTCGCGGCGGCTGGAGGCGATCAGGTTGTAACCGGCGCCCTCGGTGTGACCGGTCTTCATGCCGTCCACGTTCGGGTCGCGATACAGCAGCAGGTTGCGGTTCGGCTGGGTGATGTTGTTATAGGTAAACGACTTGATCGAATAGGTCGGGTAGTACTGCGGGAAATCATGGATGATCGCCGCCGACAGCGTCGCCAGGTCGCGCACCGAGGTAAAGTGCTCGGGGTCCGGCAGGCCGGTGGAATTCTTGAAGTTGCTGGCCTTCATGCCCAGGCGCTTGGCCTCGGCCGTCATCATCTGCGCGAATACTTCTTCGCTGCCGGCAATGGCTTCGGCCAGCGTCACGCAGGCGTCGTTGCCGGACTGCACGATCATGCCCTTGATCAGGTTGTCGACCGTGACCGGCACTTTCGGGTCAAGGAACATGCGCGAGCCTTCCTGCTTCCAGCCCACCTGCGACACGGTCAGCGTCTGGTCCAGCGTCAGGCGTTTTTCCTTCAGCGCCTTGAAGGTGAGATAGGCCGTCATCAGCTTGGTCAGCGAGGCGGGTTCGACACGCATGTCCGGATCGCGGGCCGCGATGATCTGGCCACTCTGATAGTCCATCAGAAAATACGCTTTCCCCGCGATTTCCGGAACCGGCGGCACGAAAGCGGTACTGGCCTGGGCCAGCGTGGAGAGAGACAAGGCGGCTACAAGCAGTGCAGAGGTAATCTTTTTCATCAGAGGCAAAACACGATTAGGGTGGGTTCAAGGCAAAGCAGGCGGGGATTATACACCCAAGCCCGCGCTTCATTCGCGCCGCGACGCAGGTTTTTCTTTACAAAACAAGCCCGCGCGCCGCGCCGACCGCCGCCGCAATGCAGCAATCTTTGCCTTACGGCGCTTTTCGCTGGCACTTGGTTCCTGTTAATCTGGTGATTCACAAAAAAAGACATCATCCGGACACCGATCACCATGCCGCATCCCAAGGACTATCTAGAACGCATTCTTACCTCCAACGTCTACGACGTGGCCATCGAGAGCCCGCTGGACGTGGCGGCCAACCTCAGCCGCCGCACCGGCAACACCATTCTGCTCAAGCGCGAAGACTTGCAGCCGGTGTTCTCGTTCAAGCTGCGCGGCGCCTACAACAAGATGTCCAAGCTGACGCCGGAACAACTGGCCCGCGGCGTGATTACCGCCAGCGCCGGCAACCACGCGCAGGGCGTGGCGCTGTCGGCGCAGCGCATCGGCTGTGAAGCCACCATCGTGATGCCGGTCACCACCCCGCAGGTGAAGATCGACGGCGTCACCCGTCGCGGCGGCAAGGTGGTGCTGGCCGGCGAATCGTTCAGCGACGCCTACCAGCACACCATGAAACTGGTGGCCGAAAACGGCATGACCTACATCCCGCCGTTTGACGACCCGGACGTGATCGCCGGTCAGGGCACCATCGGCATGGAAATCCTGCGCCAGCACCCCGGCCCGATCGACGCGGTGTTCGTCGCCATCGGCGGCGGCGGCCTCGCCGCCGGCGTCGCCAGCTACATCAAGCGGCTGAAGCCGGAAATCAAGATCATCGGCGTACAGCCGGTCGATTCCGATGCCATGAAGCAGTCGATCGAGGCCGGCCACCGCGTCGAGCTGAAGGATGTCGGTCTGTTCGCCGATGGCGTGGCGGTGAAGCTGGTGGGTGAGGAAACCTTCCGCATCTGCCGCGAGCTGCTGGACGAGATCATGCTGGTCGATACCGACGCCATCTGCGCCGCGATCAAGGACATCTTCGAGGACACCCGCTCCATCACCGAACCGGCCGGCGCGCTGGCGGTGGCGGCGGTCAAGACCTACATCGAGCGCGAAGGCTGCAGCGGCAAGACCTTTGTCGCCATCAACTGCGGCGCCAACATGAACTTCGACCGCCTGCGCCACGTGTCGGAGCGCTCCGAGCTGGGCGAGCGCCGCGAGGCGGTGATCGCGGTCACCATCCCGGAGAAGCCGGGCAGCTTCAAGAAGTTCTGCAGCGTGGTCGGCAACCGCAACATCACCGAATTCAACTACCGCTTTGCCGATCCGAGCATCGCCCACGTGTTTGTCGGGGTGCAGATCAGCGGCAAGGAAGACGTTGCCCGCATCGTGGCCGACCTGCAAGCCAACGAGCTGGACGGGCTGGACCTGACCGACAACGAACTGGCCAAGCTGCACATCCGCCACCTGGTCGGCGGCCACGCGCCGCAGCTGAAGGACGAGCGCGTGTTCCGCTTCGAGTTCCCGGAGCGTCCGGGCGCGCTGATGCGCTTCCTGGAGGCGATGCACACCAACTGGAACATCAGCCTGTTCCACTACCGCAACCACGGCGCCGACTACGCCCGCGTGCTGGTCGGCATCCAGGTGCCAAGCGAGGACAATGCCGCGTTCCAGCAATTCCTCGACAGCCTCGGCTACCCGTGCGTGGAAGAAACCAACAACCCGGCGTACAAGCTGTTCCTCGGCAAGACCGTCCGCTGAACCGCCCCGCCCGCTTGCGGCCAACCTTGGGACAAGGTTGGCCGCAAGCCATTACCGGAGACTGCAGCAATCATGATCAAGGCCGTACTGTTTGACCTTGACGGCACCCTCGCCGACACCGCCCGCGACCTGGGCGCCGCCCTCAACCGCCTGCTGGCCGAAGAAGGCCTGCCGCCGCAGCCGTACGCGGCGGTGCGCCCGATCGCCAGCCACGGCGCACGCGGCCTGGTCAGCCTCGGCTTCGGCATCGACAAGACCCACCCGCGCTTCGAGGAATACCGGCTGCGCTTCCTTGACCTGTACGAACACAGCTTTGCCGACGAAACGGTGCTGTTTGACGACATCAACGCGCTGCTGCGCGAGATCGACGCCCGCGGCCTGAAGTGGGGCATCGTCACCAACAAGCCCATGCGCTTTACCGACCGGCTGGTGCCGGCGCTGCCGTTTGCAGTGCCACCGGCGGTGGTGGTCAGCGGCGACACCGTCGGCGTCGCCAAGCCGGATCCGGCACCGATGCTGCACGCGGCCCAGCAAATCGACATCGCACCGGAGCACTGCCTGTATGTCGGCGATGCCGAGCGCGATATCCAGGCCGGCCGTGCGGTCGGCATGAAAACGGTGCTGGTCAACTGGGGCTATATCGCCGACAGCGACGACACCGACAGCTGGCAGGCCGACATCACCATCGACCGGCCACTGGCACTGCTGCCTCACCTGGCCTGACATAACAAGGTTGGCCGCAACGCCCTTCGACATTGCGGCCAACCTTTTGCCACCTCCAAATACCTCAGCCGGGCAATTCCACCACCGGAGGCGACTCGCCCGGCACTTCATGCTGGTGCCAGCGCACATAGCAGTTCAGGCCACAGTAATG
Organism: Vogesella sp. AC12; assembly: GCF_024437575.1. Classification (NCBI taxonomy): domain Bacteria; kingdom Pseudomonadati; phylum Pseudomonadota; class Betaproteobacteria; order Neisseriales; family Chromobacteriaceae; genus Vogesella; species Vogesella sp. AC12. The sequence goes on along the minus strand of NZ_JANFNU010000001.1, from coordinate 79,553 downwards.
CGCCACATAGTCGGTTACCTCGCACTCGCCACTATCGGGCGGCAGGCTGTCGAGACAGACGCTGCACTCCAACACGGTATCCATGACACACTCCCTGCAATCAACAACCCTGTTTTAACGCTAGGCCAACCGGCGCACCAAGGGAAATCAATTATCACAATGCCGTCAATAGGTTAGCAGTACATCACCAAGCAGCAATACCGCACGGCAGCTTTCCCCCCTTGGCCAGCAAGCAGCGCGGCACGCCGCGATATCCACCACGGCACGCTTCAAGCTCTTATAATGCCAAGTTGATAAAAACAGCCTGCCGACCACACCCATGCGTTCTCTACCGATCCTGCTGCCACTCTTGCTGTGCCTCCCCCATCTGGCCCAGGCTGCCGACACCGATGAATGGCGCTATACCGTGCAGCGTGGCGACACGCTGTGGAGCATCGCCCGTCAGCACCTGCGCTCGATTGCCCACGTCCCGGCGCTGCAGCAGAAAAACGCCATCCGCGATCCTTATGTCCTGACGCCCGGCAGCGTGGTGCGCATCCCGACGCAGTGGATGCGGCAACACACCGGCAAGGCCACGGTGACCGACCTGATCGGCAGCGCCAGCCTCGGCAACGGCAAGCAGCAAACGGCACTGGTCAACGGCAACAGCTATCCGCTGCAGGCCGGCCACATCATCAGCACCGGCCCCAACAGCCTGCTGAAGCTGCTGCTGGAAGATGGCAGTCTGGTCAGCATCGGCGCCAATGCCCGCTTCACCATCCAGCAGGCGGTGCACTACCCGAGCACCGGCGCCAACGCCACGTGGCTGAATATCGAACGCGGCAGCGTCGACAACCATGTCAGCAAGAACCCGCTGATGCCCAATCGCCACACCATCCAGACACCGAGCGCGATTACCGCAGTGCGCGGCACCGTCTTCCGCGTCAATGTCGACGACGACAGCCGCTCCGCCACCGAGGTGAGCGAGGGCCAGGTGGAGGTCAGCGCCGCCGGCTACAGCGAACAGATCGGCGGCGGCTTCGGCAGCGTCACCCGTCGCGGCGAGGTACCGGGCAAGAGCACGGCGCTACCGCCTCCACCAGAGCTGGGCCAGCTGGGCGGCACACAGGCGTTTTCACCCGCCATCCTGCAGTGGCCGCCGGTAGCCGGCATCAGCCGCTACCCCGTGCAATTGCTGCTCACCGCCCCGGAACGCCGCATCGTCGGTGACACGACGGCCGCCAGCAATCACAGCTATCCGGCGCTGGACAACGGCGAGTACCGGCTGCTGGCGCGCAGCGAGCTGGACAACGGTCTGCAAGGCCGCGTTGCCAGCCAGAGTTTCAGTGTGCACGCCTTCCCGACCCCGCCGCTGGTCGTCAGCCCTGCCCCCGACGCCCGCCTGCGCGGCCTTGACGTGCGTTTTGTGGTCAGCGGCGATGCCGGCAGCCGCTACCGGCTACGGCTGGCGCGGGACGCGGCGTTCAGCCAGCCACAGCTGCATGACTTCTCGCGGCAGGACAATCGCCTCACCTTGCCGGACGGCGGCCACTGGTTCTGGCAGATCGCCCGCCTGGACGCCAGCCAGCAGCCCGGCCCCTACAGCCAGACCTACCAGCTGCAGGCCGGCACCGGCTGGTGGCGGGCCAGCCACTATCGCGGCACCACGCTCAGCGCCCGCCCCTACCCGCTGGCCAACGCCCGTTACCAGCTGCGACTGACCCAGCTTGATCAATCGCAGCCAGCGCTACAACTGGATGGCGACACCCCGCGCTGGCAGCTGGCGGAGCGCCTGTTCCCCGGCCGCTACCGGGTCAGCTATCGCGTCACCACCCCCGATGGCTATCTGGCACAAGAGCCGGATGACATCTTGCTGCTAGACTGAACAGCATGCGCCCCCACACTCCCAAGCGCCTGCCCGCCTTCATCCTGCCGGCACTGGTGCTGCTGGTCAGCCTGCTGCCCAACCGCCTCGACCTCTGGTTTCAGGACCGGCTCGGGCAGCTGCTGGCGCAAGCGGCCAGCGACGACATCGTCATCGTGGCCATCGACGAGAAAAGCCTGGCCGAGCTGGGGCGCTGGCCGTGGCCGCGCGAACTGCTGGCCGGCGCCATCGACAAACTGGGCAATGCCCGGGCCGTCGGCCTCGATCTGGTGCTGGCCGAACCGTCGGCCAACCCCGAATCCGATCAGGCGCTGGCCGACGCCCTGCGCCGCAACGGCAAGGTGTTCCTGCCCGCCGTCCCCGAGGTCAGCAACAATCAGCTGGTGGAAACCCTGCCGCTGCGGATGTTTGCCGATGCCGCCAAGGGCATCGGCATGATGGATTACCCGCTGGACCAGGACGGTCTGATCCGCCGCACCTATCTCGCCAGCGGCCTGGGCCAGCCACGCTGGCCGGCGTTTACCGCCCTGCTGGCCGGCCTGCCGCCCCCGGTCATGGCGCTGGACACACCGGTTCTCAACAATCGCTGGCAGCGCCGCGACGAGCGCCTGCTGCCGCATCTGGACGGCGAGCTCGGTTTTCCTAGCCTCTCCTTTGTCGACATCCTCAACCACAACGGCAACATCGAGGCGCTGGCCGGCAAGACCGTACTCATCGGTGCCACCGCCTCCGGCCTCGGCGACAGCCACCTGACACCGATGCAGGCCGACTGGCCGGCAACCAGCGGCGTCGTCATCAACGCCGCCACCACCCAAGCGCTGCAAAGCCAGAGCCTGGTCCGCCCGCTGGACGCCGCCTACCTGCCGCCGCTGCTGCTCGGGCTGACACTGCTGTGGCAATGCCTGCTGCGACGGCGCTACCGCGAAAAAAGCATCCATGCGGTCGCCATCTACAGTGCCGCCCTGCTGGCAGGCGCCGTATTGCTGCTGCAACTGCAGCAGCTGTATCTGCCGCTGGCCTCGCTGATCACGCTGCTCATGCTGGCCACGGTGACCGACTACTTCCTGCAGCAGAGCCACTTCAAGCGCCTCGCCCTCACCGACAAGCTGACCGGCCTCGCCAACCGCCACCACTTTGACGATCGCTTCATCTTCACCCTGCAACAGGCACAACTGACACGCAAACCGCTGGCCCTGCTCATCATCGATGTCGACTACTTCAAGCGCTACAACGACCACTACGGCCACGCCGCCGGTGACGACGTGCTGAAAAAGATCGCCACCGTCGTCGAAAAAGCCGTCCGCAACAGCCATGACCTCGCCGCGCGCATCGGTGGCGAGGAGTTCGCCATCCTGCTGCCCGGCGCCACTCCCGAGCAGGCACTGGACATTGCCGCCACCCTGCGCCAGCAACTGCTGCTGCTGCAGATCCCTCACCAGCAAAGCCCGGTTGGCCGCGCCTCGTGCAGCATCGGCGTGCTGTCGCAAGTACCGCAGGCCGACGACACCATGCGCAGCCTGTTCGAAAAGGCCGACAAGGCACTGTACGCCGCCAAGCACAACGGCCGCGACCGCGCCGAAATCGCGAATTGAATCAAGCCACTGCTAGCGCGTGGCTATACCTTCAGGTATACTGAAATTCTTCAGACTGTGGGGGCGACCTGGTTTCGACGGGGGTTGCGAAGCAGAAGAGGGCATACCGGGATCTCAGACTTCCCGTAAAACACTGAATTTATTTAGTCGCAAACGACGAAAACTACGCTCTAGCAGCCTAACGGCCGGCTAGACACTACAACGGTTCGCAGATGGGCCGGGGGCGTCAAAACCCTGTAGTGTCACTTTACATCTGCTAGTGTTGTGTCGGGTTACTTGGCACAATGCGAACCAAAAGGTAACTCGCCAAAGCTCAGCCTGTCCGTCGGCGTAGTGGAGGTTAAATCCAAATGACACGACTAAGTATGTAGAACTCTCTGTGTAGGATTTCCGGACGCGGGTTCGATTCCCGCCGCCTCCACCACCAACACCAAGTCAAATCAATGACTTAGCAAAAATAGCCCACCTCGTGTGGGCTATTTTTTTGGGCTTTTTAAGGCCGTTTGGTCAGCTTTTTGGTCAGCTTTTTTTAGCAACCATCTATAACTTCGCGTTATTTTTGGCAAAGGCAACCACCCTGCTCCACCACATAATTTGCGCTTGTTTTGACTGTAACTTCGCGATATTTTTGGCACAGTTTTGCGCGATTTTTGTCACAGACAACCACCCTGCCCCACTGCATAATTTGCGCTTGTTTTGGCACAAACCCGGCACCATCGCCGGGCTTTGCCATTGACCGTTAGAACAGCCCGCCCATTACCGCCGGCTCCCAGTTCGTGATCACCAGCTCCCTGCTGGTTTGCGGTGTGCCCTGGGCATTGCCGGTGCTGTACTTGATGTCCAGTCCTTCCATCCAGAAGTTTTTGAACGCCTCGCGAATGTCAGGGTGGTCGTTGATGCTGACCATCATCTTACCCTTGCACGTCCGCATCGCCTCGGCCAGCTGCAGATACTGGTCGAACTCGAACGGCACGCCGTAGCCTTCGGTCTGCCAGTACGGGGGATCGGCGTAGAAGAAGGTGTGCGCGCGGTCGTAGCGCTTCAGGCAGTCCTGCCACGACAGCCGCTCGATGTTGGTACCCGACAGCCGCAGGTGCGCGGCGCTTAGGTTTTCTTCGATCCGGCACAAGTTGAACATCGGCGCAGTGGTGGCGGTGCCGTAGTGCTGGCCGTCGACCTTGCCGCCGAAGGCATGGTGCTGCAGATAGAAAAACCGCGCCGCGCGCTGGATGTCGGTCAGCGTCTCCGGGCGGGTCATCTGCTGCCACTTGAACACCTCGCGGCTGCTCAGTGCCCATTTGAACTGGCGCACGAACTCTTCCAGGTGGTGCTGCACCACACGGTAGAGGTTGACCAGCTCGCCGTTGACGTCGTTGAGCACCTCCACCGGCGCCGGCACCTGACGCAGGAAATACAGCGCGGCGCCGCCGGAAAACAGCTCCACGTAGCACTCGTGCGGCGGGAACAGCGGGAATAACTTGTCAGCCAGGCGGCGCTTGCCGCCGAGCCAAGGAATGATCGGACTACTGCCCATCATGGTCTCCTGGTCGTGGCACTCGGCGGTGCTCGGAGGGGAGGCTCTCGGCCTTCAGGTGGTTCATCGTGCCGCAACGCGGGCACTTGATGGTGAGGGTGATGTACTGGCCTTCAGCCAGTTTGCGGCGGCACTCGCCGCAGCGGATGTCATTTTTCATCTGCAAGTGTCAAAAAAACCGCTAAACTTGCCGCGCTTTCAGCGCTGAAGGCGGCAGCCTTGGGTTGACTTGCAGGCCTGAACTGCGGGTCAGCTGTTCGGGAGGGTGCTCCAACACCCTCCCGTTCGCTGTCTCTCTCTAATTCATCAGGATGCGGGCTTGCCCTCGTCCTGTTCGATACTGTCCCGGCAATGGCCAGGGTCCACCACGTCCAGCAGCTTGCACAGCAGGCAGTAACGCCACACGCCACGTTGCGCGCCTTTTCCTGCCCGTGAGCTGATGGTTTCGTCCTCGCTACCGCCGATGGCAGCATTCAGTGTCTGGTCGGCACCGACGAATACGCGCACGGCACGGCGGCTACCTACTAACAGCTGCAGCAGGGACATCACAAGCGCCAGCAGCATCGCCACCAGCGCAGCCAGCCACAAGCCAGCCAGGATCAGGCGGCGGGCCATTGAATGGCCTCCATTTGCTCGACTGCATCCTGTGCCAGCAGGTCGACCGCCATCAACGCATCCTCCAGAGCTTGCCGCTGGCCAATAATCTGGCCACTGGCTACTGCATACGCCAGCACCTTGGCACGCACCCGTGCGGCCAGTTCAAGAACAGGCAAACCACGCACTGCGGCGATTTCTGACAATAGTGGTGTAGAGGCAAATTGATCCACTTCCAACGCCTCCGCTTCGCGTGTCTGCTGTGGCCAGCTGGCCACTTCACCATCTGGGTAAGCAGTCGACAAGGTGGAGAGCGCCACCGATGCCATCGCATTGATCTCAACCAGCCGCAATGCGCGTAGCGCCTCTGGCAGGGGTGGTGGTAATGCCGACAGCTGTGGTTGTCCTTGGCTGTCCTGCGTGATCAGCTGACCGGATGGTATCGGTGTCAATGCCAGCTGGGCATAGAGCGGCTCAGCGATCTCGACCGCTCCTTCTGGGATCTGATGAAAATCGTCACGATAAAATCCCTGTGGGACTGCAGTGAAAAAATAACGTGGCATGTGCTCTCCTATTTGCCAAATGCCCACCACTTGGCTGCAATGGTTTGGGAGGTTGAGGTGGCCAGGTTTCGGCGTTCAAGGCTAAAGCCTGTTACTGTCGGCTCAGCCGTTCCAATCCCTGTAACGGCTTGAATAGAGCTCAGCTGCGGTGTCGTCCCCACATGCAGGCATAAACTGGGGAACGCAATAGGAAAGGTGACGGCCGTGGATATGGCTGAAGAGACAGCAACGACTTGCCCGACTACCGTCCCCCATTGCAGCACCCATCCACCCAGCCAGATCGGTACAGCGATGTAACCGTTAACAGTAAATGAAGCCGCAAAGCCGAGCCGGAGCTTTTTCGGCGTAACTGGTACCGTATCATCATCCCCGGCATCCATCTGTGCTTGGGTTGCCGGGGTGATGCCATAAGCCGTCAATGAGCTGGGATTATTGGAAAAAGTACGTTCAACCGACGTATAGCCAGCAGGTACTTCCCCTGCCGTTCCGACAGGCAGGAGCGACCAGCCAAGTAGATCAATTCCCACCACATCCAATGCCACATTGGCAACGGTAGTTGCGAACATCACTTCCAGAAATGCCTGATTTCCGGCATAGGTGGTGTGATACACGATACGGGCTGCAGTAATTCCAGATGCATTGAAGCGACCATACTCTTGCTGCCGGAGCGATACAGAACCGTCTGCACCATAGTGGCAGCCCGCAGTCAGACGTACCGCCCCGTGACAGCTTGCAGCAGTCCAGCGGATAGCAAACTCTCCCGAGTTGCGCTCAATACCCACCACGGACTGCGCGATCCGATACCACGCGCCAGTAGCGACCGATACAGAGCCGCTACTGCTGATACGCTTGAGCGCATCACCAATCCCCCAACCTGACAGGGTTGTTGGCCGGGCATCATCGTTTCCCCAAATCAGCTTCTTAATCGCCTTTGCAAGCTGATCGAACTTAGAGGGGTCAGCGACATGACCGGCCGCTGTCAGTACCCCCATCAGTTCCTTATTCCAGGATTCAAAATCCGCTGCATCCAGCTGGGTGCCGTCCTGGTAGTTGTTCTCAGGCGTCCCGTTCGTCCATTCTTTTAGCGGCCTCATACCCATCCCTTCATTCGTAGTAAAACAGGCAGCGGGTATCTGCCGGCTTCAGGTCGTTAAACAGTGCTTCGATGATCGGATCGGAGACCATGGTCAGGCGCTCGCCACAGCGCGAGCTGCCACAACGGGCATGCCAGATCCGCACCGGCTGGCCGCTGACGTGTACCGTCCACAGCCATTGCGTATCTGGGTGGCGCAGGCGCATGCCGCACCAGGTGTTACCCAGCACGCGGGCGCCTTGCTCCTCGATGTCGATCCGGTAGCCGAGGCCGGCGGCGATACGGGTGAAGTACGGGATGGACAGCCCGCCTGTTTCGCGCAGGCGGGACAGGATGCGCGCCACGCGCGAGGCATAAGGCGCACCGAACTCTGGCTCGATTGCGAGGTTGCGCTCCCACAGCGTCAGTTGGTCGCCGGCCGAGATCGGCGACAGCGCGCCGACCAATGCCGCAAAGCTGCCCGCCAGATCGTCCAGCACCTTGCCTGCCGCCTGGGCACGCAGGCCCACACGCTGCCCGTTCGGGTCGTAGGCGACCGGCGGCAGCAGGCGCAGCAGCAGCTGGGCGTGGCGGCTGCTGGTCATGGCATCAACTCCACGGTGACCACGCCCAGGGTCAGCCACTCCACCACGTTGGCGTCGACGGTGGCCGCGACGTTGCCGGCCGGCGTAATCACCTCGCGGTCGGACACGCCGGCCAGCGTGGAAATGATGGTTTCAATGCTGGACTTGATCGCGGTTTCGCCAGGGATCAGCCGTCCGAAGTAGACCTGCAGCGCGGAGGCAATAGCGGCGGCCACCTGCTCGCGGGTGTAGCCGGCCAACAGCTTGAGGCGGACGTGGATGGCCACCGGATGCAGGGTCGGCGCCAGCACCAGGTAGTTCTTGCCGGTGACGTTGCGCTGCTCGGCGAGGTACAGCCGCACCGCCTCGATCAGCTCGGCCGACGGCAAGGCGCCGTCGGCGGCGAGGATCACCACGTCCACCGAGCCCAGGCCGCGCCGGGTCGGAAAACACCAGGCTTGCTCCACGCCCGGCACCTGCTTGGCCCAGCGTGGCCAGTCGTACTTGTTGCCGCCAGCCGGCGGGCGGCGGATCAGCTCCAGATAGCGCGCACGCAGCGAGGCGATGGTCTCCTGCGGCTGGCCACCGTCCATGCCCTCCAGCGTGGCTTTCAGCTGGAAGCCCTCCGGCGCCACCTGCAGGGTGATCGCCGTGCCATCGGCGGCATTGCCCTCGCTACCCGCCATCAGTGCAACCGCAGCCGGCCGCGCCACGCCATCCACGTCGGCGACGGCCTCGGCCGTGGTGCGATAACTGCTGCCGTCGCCACGCAGGCCGATGATGCCAACCGGTACCGTGGCGCCGGCCAGCCCCTGCAGCACCATGTAGCCCTGCGCCGAGGTCGCCGGTTTCAGGGTCAAGCCACGATCCCGCGCATACAGCAGCAGGATGTCGTCGTCGCAGTCCTCGGCGGACAGCTGGCGACGCAGCCACGCCTGGTACGAATAGGCACCTTCCACCACGCTGCCAACGGCACTGGCGTGCTGGTAGTTATCGGAGTCGGGCGTGATGTGCTGGCTGCTGTCGTTGCTGCTCAGCTCACGCAGGTAGTCTTCACGGATGACGGGCAAAGTCTTGAGGGTAAACGTCATGACACGGGCACCCAGGTGTTGAGCGGCACCGCGTTACCGTTGGCATCGGTCAGCTCACCCTCGACGACGATAAAGCCACGGTCCCGGCGGACGGCAGCGACCTGCAGCACCAATGCGCGGCGATCATCCAGAATCGGCTGCAGCGCCTCGCGCACGTAGGCCTCGCCCAGCTGCCGCACCCGCGCCACATCCTTCTCGCGGGACAACAGGTGCAGGCGTGAGCCGAAGGTCTTGTCGTGCCACAGGCTGCCAAGCGGCGTGGTCAGGCGCAGGTAGACGGCGTTTTCCAGGCTGGTGACCTGAGTGCCGTCGTAGTCGCGGGTTTGGGGAGAGATGAAAGCGTCCATGCCCGGAATTGTCCGGGCATGGTGGGGGGAGAGATCAGCTGATGGGTGTCAGTGGAGCAAGTGTGAAGGGGTTGACCTAACTTGAATCGTTCGGAATAATGTTTGAACGCTCTGGGCAGGAGCGTCCCGTCCGGCGATAGCAAAGCTGCAACAGCACTGCCTTCTAAACTTAATTCTCATGTTTTTCTTTTTGCCAGTTACATTGGCTGCCGGGCGACTATGTGTATGGCAGGAGATAGGCATGACGAATCAAAATGAATCCCCTCTTGCGCGCCACTTACAGTGCGAAGCACGTAAAATTAACAAAGAACGCCCCCATCTTAGCCACACAGAAGCCCTGAATCATGCCGCAAAAGAAGCCGGCTATGAAAACTGGCGTCACTTTAAAAATGTGGATGATGCATCTATCTCGCTGCAAAACACATTACCAGCTTTCAAAACAACAATTTCTTGTCCATGGAGAGATTCTGTAAACAGATCATTCTGCCATGAGTCTATTAACCTTGTTTTGCCATGTCGTTTAGCTGAAACACTCCCTAAGCCAGAACTTTTCCGACGCCTTTTCGGAGATGCAAGCGTTGATTTGCAAAATAATGCGATGAAGCTACCTGGACTTTACAGCTATGGAGACGACACTCCTGTAACTCAGCAACGGCTTACCAGAGAGCGAGTATCACAAGCAGCACGCTACCTGATGTTTATGGCTACAACAGGGCTAACTCTTTCAAAAGCCTGGGAAGCACCGATGGCTGGCTACTTCAAAACAAGGAGTCGTCGCGATCGAAATCCATGTTTTGACCATACAAAAGTTTGGCGTGATAGTGATGGCCGCTATCTGATCACCACCGAACCATATGGACCAAGACTATCCAAGGAGTGGGATGATTTGATCCAACTGTCAACTGAGTGCGGTTACACAGTTGTCCGTACCAGTTGGTCGGGCATGCACAACCCACACGAAAACGAACGAGAAGGCACTCGGCTGATAATAATTTCGAATATCAAGAATGGTGTAAAAATTGATGCTTTGCTTCAAATAATAAACCAGTTACCTAATCAGCACTTACCAGACAACTGGCAAGGGACGTCGACAAAGTTCTAAGAAAAACCGGCTCAATCTCTGAGCCGGTTTTTTTATATAGGTCCGCTCGTCACCCCGCCTGAATCCCCGTTGTGCCGGTGGCCATGCAGGCTCGTCCCGCTGGCCACCACATCCCCGTTAGTCGTGTAGTTGCCATTCGTCTGGCTAACGTCACCCGTAAACGATGCTCCATCCCCGCCGCTGATGGCCATGCCGCCGTTACCGGTCAGCTTGCCCTGGGCGGTGACCTGCTCGCTGGCCTGCAGCAACGGCGTGTCAAAGCTAGCCCCTTCGCTGGCTTGCACGCTGTAACTCTTGCAGCTCACCTCGTAACGATCACAGTCCACAGCCACCACACGCCCCTGCTTGATGTGGACGTGGGCACCTTCGGCCGAATAGATGGCAGTTTCACCCGACTTCAGACTCTTCATGCGCAGGCTGCCGTGCTCGGTCGCGATCACGATGGAGTGCGAGGTCTTGCCGCCGACCGGCACGGCCACCGCCATGGTGCCGGGTGGCGGGCAGCTGGTGAGGCCAAAGTGCTGGAACAGCTCGATGCCGTCCTGGCCTTCGCTGGGCAGTCCCCTCAGTTGCACCAGCATCACTGGGCCGTCGGTGCTGGCCAGCGTGATCACGCCCCGGTACACCTGGCGCACCCGTGCCGCCGCAGCGGCAATGCGGCGATCAATATCTTTCCACATCGACAATCTCTCCTGGCCCGGTGGCCTTCTTCTTGCGGCCCTTGCGCTTGCCGCCGCGCTTGTCCTGCGGAATGGCGAACACCTGCCACACGCCGTCCTCCTTCAGCGTCAGCTGCGTGTGTCGTGCCTGGCCACGGCCGCCGAGCAGCTTGCGCTGCACCAGGAAGAACACGCCATGGACGCCCTTGGTTTCCCACTGCAGCACCACCCGCTGGCCGGGCTTCCACAGCTGGCCGCCCTCGGTGCGGTGCCCCGGCACCTCGACCTGCAGTGTCAACCCGTTCAGCCGGCTGTCGGCCTGCAGCTTGCGGGCGTAGTTGTTGGCCATCTCGGCATTGTCGGCATCGCCACAGGTCACGATACGGGGCCGGTACAGGCTGACGCCCCGGTCGCGCACCTTGGCCTTGATGGCGTGCTGGCCCTCGGCCTGGCCGGTGCCGTGCCCCTGCGCCAGCACGGTGATCTCGCTGGCGCGGTCGGCCATGCTGCGGGTACGGCTGATGCTGATTACGTTGTTCTTGTCCGGCTGGCTGCGCGACAGGATCAGCGTCGCCACCGGCGGCCGAGTGTAGTCCGGGCCACCGACCACCAGCGTGCCGTCCGGCTCCAGCCACGGCCACAGCCCGGCCACCTCGGCAGCTTCACGCACCGCGTCCCAGGCGCTGACGCCGGGGTCGATGGCGACGCGGTCGTGGCGCTGCATGTGCTCGGCCTCGATGCGGTAGCGCTTGATGCCCAGCGGCAGCGCCGCCTGCTTGATGATGTTTTCCAGGGTGACCTGGTTGGCGGCAAAGATCGGCGCCGAGCAGTCCAGCAGCTGGCCAACCAGGTCGCGCCCGGTGAGGCTGACCGACAGGTTCTCGCGGCTGTCGGTCTCCACGATGTCGTCGATGAAGCCGACCATCACCCGTTCGCGGCCAACGTGCACCTCCATCGGCGCGCCCTCCTGCACCGAGTCGGGCAGCGCCTCGCCGCCGGTGAACAGCTCGAACGTCCAGCCGTCGGCGGCCTTCATCAGATCGGAGTCGATGTCGTAGCGGCTCCAGTTGCTGTGGAGCTTGCCGCCGACCACCAGCGACACCGCCTCGTTATCAGCGCGCGTAGGCATGCAGTACCTCGCCGGCGGTAATGAAGTTGGGGTTGCGCACCTGCGGATTGAGGCGTGCCAATTCCGCCGCACGGCTGCTGTCGCCATACCACCAGTGCGCGACCAGGTGCAGGTTGCCGCTGGCTTCCACCTCGCGGCGGATCAGCGGCGGCCGGCTGTTGATTACCGCCACGGCGGCCACCAGCAGGTTGTGGGCGGTGGCCTTGAGCGCCTCCACGGCCGGCACCGACTCTTCCAGCGGATACAGCTCGCGATAGGCGTCGATGGTGGCCTGCAGCTCTTCGCGGGCGCTGTTGACCAGGCTTTCGATCTGCAGCGGCGACAGGCTGGCGGTTTCCGCCTCGTCCTGCAGCACGCCGGCCGTCACCGTGGCCAGCTCGGTGGCCACCAGTGCCTGCACCACGGCGGTGGTTTTGGCCACGTCCGCCGGGTACGGGCGGTTGATCAGATCCGCCGCCACACCGCTGTCGGCGCTCTTGGCCGGCAGTTTGACGATTTCGCCGAAGCTGCTGCGCAAGGCGCTGAATTCGCCGCTGCTGCCGGACACCCAGCGCAGGTCGACCAGTCCGCTCAGCACGCTGGCCAGATCGGCGGCAAAGTCCTGCGGCACGCTGATCAGCTGGCTGACGGTATTAGTGACCATGCCGGCCAGGCCGCGCGCGTCATTCATCACCGACAGCAGCGAATTCTTCCAGGCATTGATGCGGGCGAAGCTACCCTGCAGGCCAGCGACGTAGGCGAATGCGGCGGCAAAGTTGCTGATGGCCAGTCCACGCGCGGCATCGGCAAGGTTGGCCGCACCGGCGGCCTTGGCGGCCGGCAGCTCGCGTTCGAACAGAGACTGCCGCGCGCCACCCACCACTACCGTCAGCCGCATGCTGCAGCCGTCTACCAGCTCGGTGCTGTGCTCTTCGCTCCACTCGTTGATGTGGCACTCGGCCAGCGGCCCGTACACCGGGTGCACGAACTCGCCGGCGCCACCCTCGTCGACCGCCTGCAGGAACGCCTTCAGACGGGTCTCGTAGTCGTCGCCCCAGAAGATGGCATTGACGCTGAAGCTCTTGCCGCGCCCTCCGGTGTCGGTGATCTGCTCGCCGTTCTGGTAGGGAATGCCGGTGCGTGCCAGATCGCGGCCGCCGCTCGCGGACACCGACTGGATGTCGAAGCGGACGCCCTTGTAGCTGGCGTCCAGCAGGTTGTCTTGCCATGCCATCAGTTACGCCTCCCGGCAGTGGTGTTCTGGGTGTTCACGGTCTCGGTCAGCACGCGACCATCCAGCTGGACGACGGTGCGCGACTCCAGCTTGATCGGCTGCTGCGCCAGCTGAGTGAGTGCTGTGGTCTGCTTATTCAGGCCGTCGAGCAAGCCCTTCTCCTTGTCGCCGTTCAGCTTCTCGTACAGCCAGCTGCCGAGCGACATCTCGCGGCCACCGTTGGCCTTGGTCAGCCCCTGGCTGATCTTGCCGTTCAGCCAGCTGCCGAACTCCCAGCCGGCCACGCCAGCCCCCGCCACCAGACCGGCCGGGGCGGCACGCATCAGCAAGGAACCAGCACCACGCAGCAACGGGCCGGCCTTGCTGGCCGCACCCGCCAGCTTGCCGCCACCACCGGTCAGCAGGTTGCCGGCACCGGCGGCGACGGTCGCGGCGGCCAGCACGTTCATGGCGGTGGTGGTGGTAACGATGGCCTGGGTCAGGCCGGGATAGGTCTGCGCGTATTCGGCCAGCTTGGCGGCGACATCGCCGACCGCCTCGGACGCCTTGGCAAAGCTGTCGACCTCGGCGAAGTCCTTCTCGTTGAGCGCGCTCTGCACCTTGGCGCCGGCACCTTCGGCGATGAAGGCATAGTCGTCCTCACCGGTACCCTTGGCGTTCTGCAGCTGGCCATGCACGTTCTTCACGTAGTCGCGGTTGTTCATGTAGCCGACCAGCGCCATCAGTGCCTGGCGATCCTGCACCATCTTGCCGACCGAGCTGCCCTGCAGCAGGTCACCGATGGATTCCAGCATCACCTTGCGCTCATCACCCTTGGCCTTCTCCAGCTGCTTCTGCAGCTTCTGGTAGTCGGCGTTCTTGCCCACCACCTTGTCGACGATACCGACAAAGGCATCCAGCCCGTTGATGCCTTTTTCCCTGGCCTTGACCAGCGAGCCGGTCAGGTTGATACCCAGCTTCCTGGCATCCGTGGCCGTGTCCTGGCTGCTGATTTTGGCCAGCAGGTTGACCAGGTTGTTGCCGGCCTCGTCCTTGCTGCCGGCGGTGACGGCCGATGCCTGGTTGGCCGCCAGCAAGGTATCCAGCCCGGCCATGCCGGACAGGCCCGCCGACTTGGCCGCCGCCATCTGCTGCGGTAGCCACTTGGCCATGTCCTTCAGTTCGAAACCGCCGGCCTTGCCAGCCTTGATCGCCTTGTCCAGCGCCAGCGGGATCTGCTCGTCGGACAGGCCGAAGGTCTGCTTGGCGCGGATGGCGATGGCGGCCAAGTCCGGGGCGCCGGCACCACTGGCGGTGGAGTACTTCTGCAGCGTGGGCAGCAGCTTGACCGCGCTGGCGGGCTTCATCGCGCCAGAGGCCAGCAAGCTATCCAGCGTCTCGGCGGCTCCTTCCTTGTTGCCACCGCCTTCGCGCACCGCCTTGCGGATGGCCGCGTCCAGATCGCGCATACCCGCCCGACGGCCGGCGCGGCTCTGGTCACCGTAAGCGGTGTTGGCCATGTAACGCAGGCGGGTGTCGTAGTCCATCACCCGGCTGACCGGCTGCGCCGCCACGTAGCCGGCACCGACCATGGCACCACCGGCGGTGGCCCAGCCATTGACCACGCGGCCGCCCATCTGCATCGCACGCTGGGCGCGGGAGGCGCCTTCCATCTCGCGGCGCAGCGCGGTGACCTTGCCGCGCATGGCATCCAGCGCGCGGCCCTGCTCGCTGGAGGACGCAAAGCCGGCACGCGCCAGCCGGTTGTAGGCGGCCTCGGTCTGCTTGATCTCGCGCTGGATGGCGGCGTTGGAGCGTACCTCCAGCACCTCGCGGGCACGGGCCGATGCCCCCATCCGCCGCGAGGCATCCTCTACCGCCCGCGCGCCGGTACGCGACTCCTGCTCCACGGTGCGGAAGGCACTGCGTACCACCTGGCTGATCTGGTTGGTGGCGCGGAGGGTAAGGGACAGGTCTAGGTTGCGGCTCATGCGGGTGCCCTGGGCTGGCGACGGGAGACAAAGGTTTCGCTGACGACGTGTTCGCCGGGTCTGGCTTTAGCGCTGGTTTTGACACCGAGGGCGGCCAGCCAGCCGGCGATCTCCGGCTCGGTCATGGCCGACACCTGGGCGGCGGTCAGACCGAGCGGCGCCAGTGCTACGCAGAGGGCGCGGAAGCCACGCTGCTGGTGCGCAGCGCCTTGCGCTTTTTTTTGAGCCGGTCCTGCGCCTCGGCGATCCGGGTGTAATCGTCCGGCTCGACCTCGGCCGCCAGAAACCCGCCGCTCAGCACTTCCTTGGGGATGTCGCCCAGCCGCACGATGGCGCAGGCCATCAGGTCGACCTTGCGGAAGCCTTCGCCCTGGTCCAGATCGATCTCGTCCTGCAGGTTGTTCAGGCGGACCTCGCCCTGGTAGTGCAGCACGCCCTGGTGCAACACGCCGTATTCCAGTTCAAACGGTTCGGTTTTCATCACTCTTTCACCTTGCGCAGTGCGCCCATGCTGATGTCGCGTCGCAGTTCGTTGTCGACGCTGTAGGACTCACCCACCTCGATGCTGAAGCAGCCCAGATAGGTGGTGCGCTGCTTGCCCGGCATGTCCGGGGTGATGGTGATACGGCTGTCGGTGATGTTGTCCCAGTCCGGCTCTTCGCCATCCGGCACCGCCACGGTGACCTTGAGGTCGTACTCGGCTATGCCCTTGCTGTGGCCCTTGGCCCGGCCACTGCGGTTCATGGTCTTCACCAGCTTGCGCCCGGTACGGGTGGTGGCGTTGATCGACACCACCTCGACTTCCTGACCGTCCAGGTCAAGGAATACGTTACTGACGTAGGTAGTCATGCGTTAAGCCCTTATTCCAGGATCAGGTCCATGCGCACCGCGAAGATGTGCGCACCCGGCACCACCGAGGACGGGATGCGGATGTTGAAGCGGGTCACGTCCTGGCCATCGCCTTGCACCTGCAGCTCGGCCTTGTGCTGCTCCACGTTCTGGAAGATCTCCAGTTCTTCCAGGCGCAGCGCCACGTCGTAGCAGGCCGACCACACCTTGTCGCGGGTGCGCTCGCTCTTCTTCTCGCGCGGGAATTCGCGCACCAGCTTCTGCAACACCGCCTTGGCGGCGTAGAACAGCGAGCGCGGCGTGGTGATGTCCAGCATGGTCGGGTCGGCGGTGCCGTCCACGGTCTTGGTGTAGGTGGTGATGGCGCGGCTGATCAGCACGCGGTTGCCTTCGCCCACCTCCAGCGGGGTGATGCCGTTCCACAGCGCGTTTTCCACCTCGGTCTTGGAGGCTTGGGCGGTGACATCCACCACGTCCATGCCCGCCAGCTGCAGCGTGTTCAGCGGCCGGGCCGGGTCTTCCTCACTGGCGATCACGGCGGCGTAGGCGGCAGCGATCTCGGCCGGCAGGCGTTTGGCGCCGCGATACCAGGCCAGCGAGATCCACTCGCTGTTCACCGCGTCGGCTAGTGCCATGGCATTGGCCAAGGTGCCGGTATGGGCCACGGTACCCAGCGCCCAGCGCTTCTCGCGCGGGCCGCCGACGAACTCCAGGTGTTCCCGCAGTTCCAGCGCAGCAGTGCTGGTGGCAAACGGACACACCACCAGGTCGTGGCCGGCGGCCTGGATGGTGTCCAGCGCCGGCTGCAGACTGGCGTCGTTGGCGCCACCGGCCATGGCCGCCACGGCGGCGGTCATGCCGTCGGCGCTCAGGCTGGCTGACAGCTTGATGTCGTTGCCGATGGCCGCCTTGTGCTTGGCGGTAAAGGTCACCAAGCCTGCGACCGCCGCCGCCGTCACCGGCAGTGCCGGCTGATTGAGCACGGCCGCGACCACCTTGGCGGCAGCCGCTTCCGGCGTGGTGCCGGCGTCCACCGCCAGGCGCAGGGTGTCGGCGCCGATGTTAACGGTCAGCGTGCCGCTGGTGGTGGCATTGTTGGCCAACGTGAGCGTGCCTTTAGCCGCCAGCCCCGCCCCATCATCCGGCAGCAGCACCAGCGACAGCGCACCGTATGGGTTGGCACGCATGAAGGCACGCGCCATCAGGTGGCCCACCGAGCCGTAACCGCAGTAGGCGGCGGCCTCATCGTCGCTGTACACGTCGATGACCTGGCTGGCGTTGCTGGTGACCACGTTGGTCAGCTTCGGCGCCACCAGCACGCTGCGCTGGCGGTTGGCCGGCAGGCTCTTCAGCGCGGCGCGGGTGTAGAACTCGATGTACTTGCCCGGCGTGCGGATCGACGACGGGATCTTGTCGTAGGTGATGTTCATGCCTGCCCCTCCGGCTTCGGCTTACGGGAGACAGCTTTGGCCTCGACTTCCACCAGGCTGCCTTCGCGGATCAGGTTGCGATAATACGGCGTGGACGGTACGTCCACCGTCTCGGCCTCGGTGATGTGATCGCGCGGGTTGAATTCCTTGGGCACCAGACCACCCGGTGCCGCCTTTACGGTTAGCGTTTTGTTTGTCACGACGGGTTCTCCTAGTTGACGTCGGTTTCGAAGGTGATGGACGGGGCATCCTTGCCGGGCTGCACCAGGCCAACGTTGAAGCCGGACAGCCATGGCAGCGGCGTTTCGGTCTTGCCGCCGAAGATCGGAAACAGTGCGTCGGGATGTTCCGGGCCTTCCGGGGCGGGCCAGCTGCCATCCGGCAGCGCCTCCTCGTTCCAGCCGGTCTTGAACTCCACCGACATCACGCACCAGTGCTCGGCGGCAAACTTGCCGCTGGCCAGCGTCTTGACCTTGCCCGGCAGCAGGCGGCCAATCGGCAGGTCCAGCGTCTGGCCGCCCAGCAGCCGGCGTACCGCCCACACCAGGCGATTGACGCCGACATCGCCGGTGACCTTGCCGGCACCGACCCGCAGCCCCTGCGAGCGGCGCACCAGGCGATCCCCGACGACCACCACAAAGCTGCCGTTCTCTTTCCAGTCCGGCTTGCCCAGGCGGCGGGTATCGCTGTCGGCCATGCCGCCAAAGGCGACATAGGCGGCAGGGAATGCCTTCACGGCGTTGTCCAGGTCGTCGATCTCCCCGGCGTAGTAGTCGCAGTTGCGCACAGCCTTGCCGAGGCCGGTTTCCAGCCGTGCCACCATCGCGGCCTGGATACGGGTCAATAGCGGTTCGGTCACCATCCGTTGCTCCTGCCAAAAACGCGGCCACCGGACTCCATCACCACGGTGTCCTCGGTAGCCACTTCCTCGCCCTGGGCATCGCGGCCCAGCGACACCTTGCCGCTGGCCACTTTTTCCAGATAACGCTCGGCATCGCGGTAGCGCTCGCGCATTTCCTCCGACACCACCACATCGCCATCGCGTGCCAGGTGGTAGCGGGCGATGTCGCAGGTGTAGGCAGTCAGCACCAGCGGCGGGTTGGCAAACGGCAGCGGGTAGCGGCCCGCCAGATAGGTGTCCACCTCCGCCTCGGCTGTGGCCAGGGCGATGGCCAGCACGGCATCGTTGATGGCGCCGGTTTGCTCGCGGTCGGTCAGCTCGATCAGCTCGCGCTCACCGATGGCGTTCACCATGTCCTGGCGGGTCGCATAGCTCACGGTTTACGCCCCTGCACCAGCAGCCTTGCGGCCGCCGTTGCCTTTGGTGGTCGGAGTGGTCGTGGCGGCTTTGTCGTCCGTCTCGCCCTGGGCGCTGTCGCTCGTTTCCTCGGTGGAGGTAGCCGGCGGCACGGTATCGCTGCCGGCGTTCTCCGCCACCGGTTCTTCCGGCGCTTGCTCTACCTTGAGGTTCGGCTCCTTCATCAGGCGCTCCCATTGCTCGTCGGTGAACTCGGCGTGGTCTACCACCTTGCCCTCGGTGGGCCACTTCACGCCCAGGCGGCAGAAGCCGCCTTCACGCAGGGATTTCACTTGCAGCTTCATGTGTCGCTCTCCTTACAGCCACGGCGAGACCATCAGGCCCACCTTCTTGTAGTTGGTGTTGGTCGCACCGCCATCCTTGATCTGGGCTTCGATCAAGGTCTCGGCAGCGGCACGCAGATCGGTCGGTACCACCAGCAGGTCCGGCGTGATGCCCAGCTTGCGGCCACCGTCGGCGGTGAACTTCTCCATCGCCGCAAACGCCTTGCGGAAGTTCTCTTCGTTCAGCGGCTGGTTGGAGCAATAGGCGAACTGCCAGAAGCCGTAGCCGGCATTGCAGCGGTAGCGCACACCGAACTCGAACTGGTCGCTGCGGAATACCACTTCGTCGCTGGTGCCGGTCATTGCGGTCAGCTCCGGCTGGGTGCGTTCCTGGAAGATCAGCGGCTTCAGCGCACGGGAGGTGCACAGCAGGTACCACTTCGGGCCGGCACCGACGCCGGCATCGTCGAAGTTGGAAACGGTGGTCGGTACACCGGTGCCGTCCACGTTCGGGTACACCGGGTGGTCGGTGTCGAAGAAGTACTGCCCGTCAAAGCACAGCGTGCTGGTGCCGGCCGCCAGCAGCGGAAACACCAGTTCGTCCGGGTGAGACTGCGTTGCGCGGCCCATCTCGTCGAACATCGGTTTGAAGATGCCTTCCTGGTCATCTTCAATTTGCGTGCGGCCAACCCCCACGGTGCCTTCAAAGGTTTTATTGGTGATGGTGTAACCATCGGCCGCCATTTGTTTAACCTGGCGATCACCAATCCATTCGCGCAGCTTGGGGAATTGGCCCAGCCAAGGATAAAGGTTGGCACCGGTAACCGACGGCACCTTGGTGGCAATTCGCGCATACTGGCTTTCCACCGCACCCAAGCCTTTTTTGAATTCGGCGCGGTAGCCAATAAACAGCGCATCCAGCACTGCCTTGGTAATGATCTTCATTGCGTCATTCCTGTATTACGCCGCCTTCGCAGGGTTTAACCTCCAGCGGCGCGGGGTTTATTGGCTCGCCTTTTTTTCCTGGGCGAAGGCTTCCGGGGTCATACCCAGCTGTTTGCACACCGCCAGTTCCTCGGCATTCAAACCATGGGCACCATTGGCTGGCTCCTTGCCATCGGTCTGGCTGTCCTTGAGGCTGGCCAGCGACGGAGCGGTATCCAGATACGAACGCAGCGCGGCGATATCGCGTTTGCCCAGGTCACGCGCCCAGCCCTCCAGTGCCGGGGTGATCTTGCAGGCCGCCTTGCCGCCTTCAATCAGGCTGTTCACCTGCGCTTCAGTCTGGTTGCTCTGCAGCGTGGCCAGCTGTTCCTGTACTTCACGCAGCGCCGCCACCGGCACGTAGTTGGCTGGGTCGGGGTTGGTGGTGGCCTTCAATGCCGCCACTTGCTGAGTCAGGCCATCCACTTGGCTGGCTTTGGCGGTCAGCGCAGTCAGTGCCGCCTGGGCTTCCGCCTCGGTGGCGGTATCTGGCAAGCCCAGCAGCTTGCAAAGTTCTTTCAGTTCCACGGTTTCCTCCTGGGCGTGGTTGGGGATCAGGGAAAAACGGTTCACCGCCAGGCGTGACAAATCGTCCAGGCCATCCAGGCCGGGTTTATTGGTCAGCGCCGCCATCAAAATGCGCAGCACTTCGCCGGTTTGCGGGTCGTAGGTAAAAACGGGAGACAGGTAGCGATATTCTTCGGCGTCGATATGCGCCTGGGCGGTTTTGGTCCAGCGGACATTCACGGCATAAATGCCGAGGCCGTCGCGCCATTCCAATTCCTTGAACCAGCCGGCAGCCGGCGCCGGTTGGCCATTGATTTCGCAATGCAGGGTCTGGTGCTCATAATCGATGACCAGGTCGTCTTTCTCTTCCTGGACGCGGCGAATTATCTGGGCGGCGATATTGGCGTCGGTGTACCAGTGCGGCGCATCAAACGGCCGGCCATCGCGGGCACGGAAGCTGCCAGCTGGCAACAGGCGCATCGCTTTGCCATCGACCGCGATCTCGAAAGACAGCGCGGCGACTTGGGGGAGAGGTTTCTTTTTCATGCCGCTATGATCGGCGGCACAGGGGGGTGAAAAGCAGTTGTCGCACGTCAGTAGGCGCTAGCTGAGCGTGCGACAACGGAATGGAGGGTTGGGATGGACAATGGGGGGCGTTAGAGCAGCGTTAGATTTTCTCCACTTGGCGAAATGCAGTCGATACCTGTGCTTATGGGAATAAAGCAGTGACGAGCGGTTTATGCCCGTTATCTGAAAAACGTGGTTTGAAGCGAATGCCTCCCTCATTGACTATTTGTCTGGGGGACAGCAAAAAGCCTGAACCGAGACTTGAAGTCTTGGTCCAGGCTGGGCTAAGCTGAAACTTAGCGGCGCGGCAGGCTGCGATAGTGGCGACGTACATCTTCCCACTTACCGAAGCGATACCGGTGGTACGAAACAACAGGAACCACTTTTGGACCCATATTGTTTGCTCCTCATAACAATGAGGACTTCTTGACACCGCCCAACCAGCCAGCCAGAATGCAAGTTCCACCAAGCATTATGGTCGCAGCTAGTTATTGCGGCCCCCCTGAGGACAGTCCGTTTATCCGGGGAGATTAGGCCTAGCACACTGGAATGTGCTAGGCTTTTTCTTTATGAAAAATCATGACGCACCCGAGTCTTCATCGTCAGTTATTAGCAGGTCAATCTGCTTCTTTAACCTTTCTCTGTCTGCTTCATAGAAGGGCGTAGGAACCTCAATCCAAGCTCTTCTTCCACCCGACAGACGTACCGGAATCCTGTCTACTCCCTCCTGTTCTACCGCCACAGGTGGTGTTCGTACATCTATCGCAACAGTTTGTGCATATCCACGAGCAATATGAGGAGCAGCTGTCGGCACCATAACCGTGGATGGCCTGTGCAAAATTGCCTGCGGTTCCGCGCTTACTTCATCTACTTCTGCTGCAAACTCAACTATTGGCTCGGCACCATCGCTTGCCGTTTCTTCTACGCCATCGAAATAGCCGGCAAAACCCACAGACTTTCGAAAAACCTGAAGACATACATCTGCGGCTGCTGGTGCAAATCCTTTTTGAATTAGATCAAACTTCAAGGTCGCATCCGAAGGCAGGTCAGATGTGTATTTTTCTAAAAGATCCGAAAATACAGGAGGCGACTTAAGCCAACCAGAGATCAACTCACGCTTGATTGACTCTTGCGGGGCAAACCGATACTCCTCATAGCGCTTAGAGACAGCGACCATCCCCTCTTTGGGGCGATCTAGTAGTCCATAATATTTCAGGGACGCCATCGTCGATAGGACGGCACCATTCGTTGCACTTTTGTAGCCGAGATGCTGAGCCACCCCTTGAATTGGCGCGGCATGGCAGCGTTCCTTGTCATAGATCTTGCCAACTTTTTCAATAGCATCATCTAGAGAGATCGAAGGTGCTCGCGGACTTTTCTTTCGTACAATAGTCATTGTTTGGTACCCCCTGTCATATGCGGCATATTAAACGCTTATGCGCACAACAACAAGCGCATCATGCGCTTTTTTTGAAAGCATAAGCGCATGTTGTTTTTTTGCCTAGCACTACGATGCTGGCACCTTATATCCACAGCCCACCAAAGTAGCGGGTCGTCTGTTCTTCCATCTCCTGAATCCCCGCCTCAGTCAGTACCAGGTACGGCCGCGCCGGTATCTTCTGAGTGTGTTCGCCGATAGTGGCCCACTGGCTGAAGTTGGACTGGCTCTTCTTCACGAAGCGAGTGCCCACCTCGCCAGCCTTGCTCTGCTTGAAGTACACCCGCTGCGAGCGGGCGGCGCGTTTGATCTCGCCGCCGAAGTGGTGGATGGCCGCATACACCACGTTGGTGCCGACCTGGGCGCTGTCGTTGTCGCTGGATGGAGTGATGCTGCTGGCCAGGCGGCCGCTGTCCTGCAGCAGCTTGCCGCCTTTGCGCCGTTTCAAGGTGGACGGCGCGAAGCCTGCCCAGGCCGGGCGCCCCTGGGCTGTGAAGTTCTGTTCCACCTCGTCCAGCATGGTGCCGGCCAGCGCCTGCATCAGTGGTGCCTTCTGTTCGCCGCGCCGGTCCAACTCGGCCAGCGCCGCCAGTACGTGCGCCACTTCCTGTTTCAGTTCTATCATGGATGCCCTTATACTGGAAATAGCCTCGGAAACACGGTGAAGCTCCCGGCCGTAGGACGTCGCAAGACGGATCGCGTGAGGGGACAGGGAGTCCCTCCCGAGGCTACTTCTCCCAGATCACCTTGCCGCCACGTTTCAGCCGCTGCAGCTCCCGCTCATTGATCGGGTGAAACGTCTGCAGCCAGTTTTCGCTGCCATCCCGCGTTACCTTCACCACCGCCACCCACCAGCGTCCCTGCAGCTGCACGAACTTCATGTGCTGGTCACGCTCGGCTAGGATCAACACCGGCTGCTCCAGTACCTGCTGCACGCGCCAGTAGTCGGCCAGCGCCACGTCCTGTCCTTGGCGGTGAGCAAACTGCTTGGCCAGGGTGTCGTCGGAGAGCCAGACGGTCTGGCTGTGGCTGCCGAGGCGGGTCATATCGTCCTGCTGCAGAATGGCCACCGGGTAACGCTGGCCCACGGCCAGCTGCTCGCGGATGCTGGCCACGCTGTCGCCGGCTGCCAGACGTTCTGCCACACCACGCTCCAGCTGCTGGAACCAGCGGCCGAACTCCGGGCCGGTGAGCACGCCTTTCACGTACTGCCGCGCCACCGGGGCGGCATAGTTGTCCAGCTCTGGCTGGTAGGCCGCCTGGCCGGGGTTGAAGCCAAAGCCAGGATCGGTGACAAAGCGCGCGCCAGATGGCGTCTGGAATGCCATTGCCTTGCGCTTCACGCCATCCGGGGCGGATGCCTGTTC
The DNA here is from genome assembly GCF_024437575.1 of Vogesella sp. AC12. NCBI lineage: Bacteria > Pseudomonadati > Pseudomonadota > Betaproteobacteria > Neisseriales > Chromobacteriaceae > Vogesella > Vogesella sp. AC12. The sequence continues at coordinate 55,516 of NZ_JANFNU010000001.1, read as the reverse complement.
CACCGCCATCAGCCGGCCCTCGCTGCTGATCACCTCCAGCCCCTGCGCCTTGACCTGTGCCTGGGTCAACCCTCGTACCCGGCAGCGGCACTTCCAGCCATTGGGCGGAAAGTAGTAGCGCCAGAACGGATCGGTCGCCGCCAGCGTGATGCCGTGCAGCACCTTGTGCTTGGGGCGCACGCGGTTGTCGCCCACAGTGGAGTAAGTCCAGACCGGGCGGGCCTCGCGGTCGGCCCACAGTGCTTGCCAGCGACCGGCCATGTAGGCCGACTGCAGGTTGGTACGAAAAATGGTTTCCAGCCGGCGTGCGTTCAGCCGCTTGCCGTGGATTTCGCCGCTGTCCTGGTCTACCAGGTAGCCTTTGCCCAGCCAGCCCTTGGCCTCCAGCAGCGGCATCAGCCTGGCGTTAAAGTCGCGCAGGGTGCTGCCGTCTTTTAACGCCTTGTCCAGGGCGCCACGGATGTCCTGCAGCACGTCCAGCTTCATCACCCCGGCCACGGTAAAGGCGCGGGCGTGCGCCTGCTCCCACACATCCTGCCACTTGAAGCCCAGCGCATAGCCCTTGGATTCGAACCAGGCCACGGCCTGCTCCGGTGGCAGGCCGAAGGCGTAAGCCAGATCAGGCATTGATGCGCCCCCACAGGTCGGCCACGAAGATGGCGCGCGCCAGCAGCTCGGCCATGTCCTGCTCCGGCATGGTGTCGAACAGCTCGGCCAGCATGTCCTGCGCCTGCTCCGGGCTGGCGCCTTGCTTCAGCGCTTCGATCACCGGTGCCAGCATGCGGGCGGCGGCATCCTCCACCGCTTGGCCATCCAGCTTGCCGCTGGCCTCGTCGACGGCAAGCTGGTCGGCCGGCAGCACGTCGCCGTTCTCCGCCTTCAGCGCCACCCGGTAGCGCAGCGCTTCGACCGGTGCAGTCGGCGGCGGCTTGGCCACCTGCAGGATGGGTTCGTCCTTGCCGGCCATCGGGATCTGCAGCCGCTCATGCGCCCAGCTGACCGGGATGCACATGCCGCTCTCGGCCAGTTTGGGCAGGCTTTTGGCAAACTGTTCCAGGCTCTCCGCCTCGGTCAGGTTGAAGCTGAAGCGTGGGCAGCGATCCGGCGTCATGCCCGGCTTGTTCAACAGCACCATGGGCCAGACCACCTGGGCGGTCACGGTACGGGCCAGCTGCTTGGCATCGGCGTTGCGCAGGTCTTTGCGCACCTCGTCGTGGACCTTGCCCAAGGCATGGGTGGAACTCTTGCCATCGGCCTGGGTGGTCAGCGTGCCGCCGAGGATGATTTTCGACTCGGTGCGCTCGCACCAGTCCACCATCCAGGCGAACGGCTCGTGCGTGCCGCTGGCTGCATTCTGGAATTCGATCTCCATGCCTTCCGGGATGATGCCGGCGGCGCTGTGGCCAATGCTGGCCACCGCCCGCAACAGGGTGGCCTTCTCCTTGTCGGTGGCACCGGGCGGGTATTTCCCCAGCCGCATCGGCAGGCCGTAAATCTCCAGGAATTCCGCGAGGTCGCGCACGCTGTAGTTCTTGAATACGAACGGCCACACCAGTGCCCGGTGCAGGCCGACCCGCTGGGTAATACCGGAGCGGCTCTTGTGCTTGTGGATGATCCAGTTGAACGGGCGCAAGGCTTCGCCGTCGGCCTGGCTTTCCGAGCGCAGCCGCAGCTCGCTGGCCTTGAACTGGAACCAGCGTTGCGGGCGGTGTTCCAGCTTCTTCGGCAGCCACACCTTGCCGGTGGTGTCCCACGGCATCTCGATGGCGGAGAAGCCATGGCCCAGCGCATCGGCCATGTCGAACAGCAGGTCTTCCATGTCCAGGTTGTTCAGCCAGTCCGCCACTTCCTCGGCCAGTTTCTTCTCGGCGGCGGTGGCATTGGGCGGTGGCAGCAGCTGCCATTCCAGCCCCAGCACCGCCAGCTTGCGCTTGCCCAGCTCGGTTGCGATGTGGCCATCCTTCTCTTCCATGTCGGCGAACAGCTCATGCTGGGCCGCGATGTCGCCGCGCTCGGCCGCATCGGTAATCTCGACCAGGCGTTGCGGTGTCAGCCCCCGGCTGGGGTGTTCCGGCCAGCGCGAGGCAATGCCGCCCAGGGCGGCGGTCTGTTCGTCCTGCAGCTCGCTGCTCTTGCTGGCGAAGGGTTGTCCGTTGTGATCCACAAGCATGGGAATACCTCTAGTAGCAGCCTGCGCCCCAGGTGGAGGTGGGCAGGTCGTCATTGTTTTTTTGCGGGCGCTTTGGCACCTCGGTGAACTCAATCGGCGCTGCTTCGTTGCGGCTGGCGTAGTCGGCCATCAGCAGTGCGATGGCGCTGTCGCCGTGGCGCTTGCCGCTGCCGCTGTCCTCGCCTTTTTCCTGGGTACGGGTTTCCGGCACGCGCGGGATGCCACGGATCAGCTGCACCTGACGGTAGTCGGTCAGTACGTCCTCGTCGGCCGGCAGGTCCAGCAGCGTGCCGTCCTCGAGCGCGGTCTTCAGCTTGGGGAAGTTGTCCAGGTAGAACGCCTCGGTGGCCTGGATGCAGTGGATGCGGGTGGCGCCGTACTTCTGCATCGCTTTCTCGGCCAGGTAGGAGCCGTTGCCACGTGCATCCAGCGCCGCGCCCAGGAAGTTCGGCAGGTGGTCCAGGATGTAAAACAGGATCTGGCGCTGCTGGTCGAACGGCATGTTGCGTATTTCGACCTGGAACGGCACCCGCCGGCGCAGGCCCAGCCGCACCACGGGTGTCATCACGGTCAGGTCGCCCTTGCGTGCGAAGTCTTCGCCCAGATAGCTCTTGGCATTGCGGGGCAGCTTTTCCAGCAGCGGCTTCAGCTCGGTCTCGCACCACTCCTTGATATCGGCCTCGCGCACTGCGTCCGGCAGCAGAGTGAAGGCATCGTCGCGGGCGATACGCAGTACTGGCGTGGCCTCGCTGGCGCGGCTCTCCAGCAACGCGCGGCTGAAGTAGGTACCGGCCGAGTTGCTCGGCACGCAATCCAGCTCCTGCCCGGCACCGCTGCCATAGAACGAGTACACCCCGGCGACCCAGGCATCCTCTTCCGCCTGGCGATACGGTTTGCCCAGACGCAGGCAGACGCGGTGGTACAGGCCATCGGCCACCGCTTCCTTGAAGGTGAGCCGGTGCACGGTGCCGGCGCGCTTGCCGCCGCGAATGTCCTTGATCAGCTGGTTGAACGGGTTGTCGGTGCCGTAGTGGGTGGAGATCACCCGCACCTTGCCGCCCCAGATCAGCATGGCCATCGCCGCATCCAGCAGCTCCTGCAGCTGTTCGTGGAACGCGGCTTCGTCGATCACGATCACACCCTGGCGACCGCGCAGGTTGGATGGCCGCGACGACAGCGCCACGATGCGGTGGCCGGACGGGAAACGGATGGTGTAGGTCTTGATGTTCTTGTCGCGGTCGGCCTCGTCGTCCCAGATGCCTTCCTCGACCTGGCCGGCGGCATAGTCGAACGCCTTGCACCACATGGCGCAGGCTTCGATGTACTCCACGGTCATGTCCTGGTTGTAGGCGATGTAGTAGACGTTCTGGCCGCCGGCCGGCTTCTCGGCGGCTGCGGTCAGCACATCGTCGGCGGCCTCGCCCCAGGTCAGACCGGTACGGCGCGACTTCTCGATGACCTTGAGCGGCGACGGGTCGGCCACCCAGCGCTGCTGGTACGGCAGCAGCACCGCCGGGATGTCGGCGCCGGCAGTGCTGGGCAGCTGGACTGGCAGTGTCATTCGGCAATCCCCAGGATCATCTTGCGGATCTGCTGTACCGTGGCACCGGTCAGGCCGCCCTTGCTGGCCAGCGACTCGGCGGCATCGGCAACCGCCCGCGCCTTGTCGCGCACCTCGGCCTGCCATTTCTTCTGCACCACGCTGGCCTTGCCCAGCTCGGCCACGGCCTTGGCCACCTTGGGCAGGTCGATCCGGCCGTCCTGCGCCATCAGCAGCTGGAACAGTTTTTCCTGCACCAGGCGCATCAACGCTTCGTTGACCGCACCTTCGTTGTCCGGCGCCGCCTCGACCACGGCACGCGCCTGCTGGCTGGCCATCTTCAGCGCCGCCAGCTTGTCTTCAAACTCCTGACCGTAGCGATGGATGGCGCTCTTGCTGATGTCGAAGCCCTTGGCGCGCAGCGCGTCGGCCAGCGCCTCGTAACCGGAGAAATCGCCTTCGACCAGGGCGCCATCCAGCCAGGCTTTGACCTCGGCGGGCAGCGTGGTGATTTTGGAACGTGGTGGCATGGCGGCCTCAGAAATACTTGGCCGGACGGGCGATGCCCGGCTGGCAGTCCACGGTGTACTCCACGATGTCCACCCCCAGCCGCGTCAGGTCGGCAGACCACGGGCCGGACGGGTCGATCTTGAGCGAGAGCAGCGAACGGTCGCGCAGGTAGTCCAGCTCGCAGCGCAGCTCGCGCTGGGTGGCATCCGGGTAAATGCTCTGGATGGTGGACAGGATCAGCGCCTCGTGTGCGCCGATGGGCCGCGCATTGTTCAAGGTCAGTAGGATGGCCCAGCGCATGGATTCGCGGCGGGCTTTAGCGGTATCAATGGCACCGATCATGGTTTCCCCTTTAACGCCATCTGCTGCAGGCTATGCGCCACGCCATCCAGCTTGGCTTCGATAGTGGTCTGGTTACGGATGAAGTCTTCGCGGCGCACATACTCCAGTGGCAGCGTGCCCATCAGCTTTAGCAAGTCTTTTTCAAGGTCGACCAGCTTGGCGCGCTGCTCTTCCAGCGTGTTGACGGTGGTCTTTTGCGACTCGGACACCGCCTTGAACTTCTCGTCGATGTTGCGGCCAACCTGTCCGGCCAGAATCTTGGCCAGCGCCCAGAAGCCGCCAAGGATGGTGAGTAGCAGGGTGATCACCTGCCAAAGCTGTAAGGTCACGTTCACGGGTGTTCCTTCTCATGCCGGCTCTGGCATCGCGCGCAGCGGGTGCAGCCGATGACGGCGAGGCGGCGTTCCAGCGGGATCTCACCGCCACAGCCGATGCAGTGCGTGAGGCTTTCCCCTTGTGGCTTTCTGGCGGCAGCGTGCGCGGCCAAGGCCGCTTCACGCTGGGCCAGCTCCAGCTCCTGTGCCCGGTCAAACACGTCGCTCATGGCGTCATCACTCCCTTCACCGCCCACATCAGCGCCTCGTCCAGGCGCACCAGCGCTTCGCGGACGCAACGCGCATCCCCGCCAAACTTGTTGATGTCTTCGATTTGAAAGGCCAGGCGCTGGGCGCTGGCTTTGAGGTCGGCAATCACGGTTTTTTCGGTGGCCGTCGGTTCGCGCTGCGCTTGGTTCATTACGCTCATGTCACACTCCTGGTGCCTGCTGGTGCAGGCTGATGTAGCTATTCAGTTGTTGATCCAGCTGCTGGCACCACGCGCCGTAATCGGCGGCGTGCTTCAGAAGGTCATCGGGTGGTAACCCGGCTGCGGCGCTGGCGGGCGCGGTGGCTTCACCAGCATTTCCGGTGTCGGCCGGGGGCAGATCGGCAGCAAGGTCGGCGGCGCTGTAGCCGAGAAATTGTCGGTAGAGGCGCAGGCTGTCAGGGCCAAGGCCAGTAAAACGGGGGCCATCCGAGTGCGTGACATGAGGAATCCTTTGTTTGAGTTGACGCTGGGTTGTGGCCAGCTCGGCACGGCTCTGCAGCAGCTCGACACCGACCTGGTGCGCCAGTTGGTTAAGACGCTGGTATTCGGCCTGGGCAGTGGCTTGCTCGGCCAAGCGCTGCTCGGTCAGGCGCAGCAGCGCACGACTGTGGGTGGCATCGGCGGTGGCCAGCTTGCCGGCGTAGAGGTTGGCCGCACGCTGGTAGCCGAACTGGTCGACGGCATAGCCCGCCGCACCGATCAGCGCGGCGAGGAGTAGCGGCTTAAGCATTGCCGGCCTCCTTGCTGTCACGACGGGTCGCAATCCAGCTGCGGGAGGCCGAGTAGCCACCGACTACGCCGAGGTAGATCAGCCAGGTCTCCGACGACAGCGTGCCGGTTACGCCCTGGTAGACGAACATGCCGGTGGCGGTGGCGCAGGCGACGTTGGCCCACAACTTGGAGTGGCTCAGGCGGCCGGTGGCCGGGTTGGTGAACAGGTCAGAGAGGCGCATCACAGATAGCCCTTGTTCAGCTCGAAATGCGGCATCTCGCGGAACTTGGCACCCGGCCGGCCATACCAGTTCAGGCCCAGCTCTATGCCGATGCGGCCGGCCTCTTTCCATGCAGGGTGGCCGGCATCCCACACCGGCTTGCCATGCACCAGGGGCACGATGTCGAAAGCACGGGCAGCCGGGCGACCCTGGATGGTGAAGTTGTGCGCCGACTGGCCGCCCTTGGCGTTAGTCACCCGTGCACCGGGTACACCATTGCGGCCCTGGGCGTAGAGGCGGTTCTGTTCGTCGTTGCTGCGGTAGGTGCAGGTGACCAGGATGTCCAGCCCCGCAGTCTCGCAGCGGCGCAGAAACTCGCAGCAGATCGGCTGCAGATCGGGGTGGAGGTCTTCGATTTTGCGGGAGGACATGGCGGCTCCTGAACAAGGGATGCCGCCAGAATAAGAAAGCGCCCCGATTGGGGCGCTGTGATGGGTGTCAGTGGGGTGTTAGCGAAATTGATCAACTCTGCAGGAGTACTAGAACATATCCTCCGTCCCTAACACGCCAAAGTTTACTGGGTTAAGGAGTTGGGCTGTTTTGCTTTTGACATGTACGTCACCGTCAACTCTAACAGGCCTTGAATTATCATGAGCAAGTACTGCCATGTGATAGTCATCACCACTCAACTCAACGCGGACTTTCCGCTCAATACCCGCTAGAACTGAGTCGATTATGATCGTTCCAGATATTTCATCTTTCGGCCGGCTCAGCTTCGTAATGTACCCAGTCAGTCTTCGCTGTGGAAGAACATAGTCGTCTTTGTAGTAGCCCGACACTTTCTCCAATAGCTCAACATGACGATTATTAAACGCGAACTTCCGTGACTCACACTCGAACATTGGCCCAGAGGTTCCAGAGACAGTGATCTCAAAGGCTCGATGATGCTTTTCACCACTGAAACCCAACAGGGCATCGCACATATTCGAGCTTGCACCGGCTAATACCGCAGTATCAAACACCTTAAAGTTGCCGACATCCTCGTATGCCTCACTAGCCTTTGTCAGCGCATCAAGACTCGCCACAAGATTCAGTGTAACTGCTTGTGCTAGAGGAACGGCCTCTGCAGGAGAACCAGGCAGATTTGAAACTGGTTGGATCGGTGCGATAACGTTGACAACGTAACTTCCGATCTCTGTTTGCCCCAACATCAGCGTATCTAGGTAACTCTTTGCTTCCTTTGGCGCTGCCCCAGAAAACTGTCTTCTCTTTGCATACAAAGACTGGGCAGCCGCAGAAAGTAGTTCCTTTGCCTTTGCAATCAGCAGCACCCCATCGTTGATGGGAATTGTGCCATCTGATGTGTCATCGTGGATCACCCGAACTGTGATGACATTAGAAAGCAGCCGCACTGCATCTCTAACAATATCAGAAGGATTACGCCCCTCATATTCAGCCACGGCGGACAGTGCCTGTTTCATACGAGGCAAGTAGTCCTTGGCAGATGGCCAAGGAATCAAAACTTCTGCGTCTAGATCGTCATGGCGGTGCCAAATGGTAGCGACGCTTCTGATTTTGCCGTCTTGATACCATTGTTTTGACTGCAGGTATGAATGCAATTGATCAACAGAAAGCTGAGGGTCTCGCCGATCATGGCGGAAAATGTCGGTCACAGCCATTCTCCTTGGCTCGCGCGATTTATCATCTCACGTAAGGTGACGCTCGTAAGGCGTTGGGCCAGCGGAATTGCCACGGTAATGCTATCGCCATTTTCTGTCGGCTCTGCATCTCGCAAAGACAGCCAGTAACAGTTGTTGAAGAGCGCTATGTGCTCATCATTATGGGAAATCCACGCACCCACATCAGCAGGTACCAGAAGTACAGCTAGATAGCGGGGGAATGCAAAATCAGAACCTCGAAGATCGTCGTAGTTTTTTCTGGAAAGTGGATACTTAATTACACCCCCATCTACAAGATCTCGCGAGGTGCATTTTAGCTGAAACTCAATCTGGGGACTGCGGATGGGTTGCCCCTGAAACCCTCGACTTTTAAAGGATATGTCAATACTGTCGTCGTCGACATCTCCATTGACGCGATTCAACCCCGCCTGTGCCGCAAGCGCGCATACATATGCAAGGTTGAACTGCTCCTTTTGCTTTTGCGGGTCCATACGTTGCCAACCTCTCCCCATCAAGCACTTGATGCCATATGAAAGTCACTTAAGGGGAAGAATACTAAAACAACTCATCCTGTTTTGTCTCCATCGTCATATCTGCCTGCTTCAGCACCCGCCACACATGCCGCTCGGTCATCTGGTACCTGCGAGCCAGTTGCCCGGCCGCGTAGATCGCAGAGTGGTCACGGGTCAGCTCATCGAATTCGCTGCGGATCGCCCGGTTGCGCAGCTCCAGCATCGCCGCCTGGCAGAGCGGAATAGACAGCACCTCACCACCAAAATGCTTGGTCAGTACCTTCGCCGCCTCCATGCCGACCACCTCGGCCAGTCCTTCGTGGCGGATCTGCCCCAGGCGTGTCTGGTTCTTGCTGACCGGAAAAGTTGTACCGCCCCACGTCTGGATCAGCATCACGGCCTTGGGCAGGCCGATCAGCTGAACAAATAGCCTGGCCGACTCCGGCAGCAGGTGTTGCACTTCATCCAGCTTCATCCCAAGTCCCTCCCCTGCCGTTTTGCATCAATGATCAGCGCCTTCATCAGGCTGGCCAGCTGCTCGTATTCCAGCCAGTCCACCTTCTCGACCTTGAACATGTGCGCTGCCATGGTGTGGGCGTAGTCCCACGGGCGGCCGGCTTCGGCCAGCAGCGCTTCGACTTTGCTCATCAGCCGTACCTTGTCCTTGGCCGGTACCGGTTTGCGGCCAACCTTCTTGGCGGTCTTCGGCTTCCAGCCGATACGCGTGAGATGGGCGATCACCTTGTTGGCCCCGGCCACATTCAAGTCTTTGGCCGAGCGCACCCCGGCCACGTTCTGCAACATGGCCCGGTAGGTGCCATCGTCCAGGCCAAGCTCTTTCTTGGCGATGTGGATTTTGGCCAGGGTATTTTTCATGAGGGGTTGCTCCGTTAAAACACGTTGCGGAGCCGGCTGATCTAACACCAGCCGGCTCGACACCGGGCTTTAGATCAGGACGTCTTTCAATGCTTTGGTAGGCAGAAACACCACCTTGCGCTTGGCCGGAATCAGCACGCTCTCGCCGGTTTTCGGGTTGCGCCCGGTACGCGCCTTGGTTTCCTTGATCTTGAATTTACCGGTGCTCGCCAGCGGCACCTCCTCTCCCTTGATCAGGGTTTCACGGATGGTTTCTTCCAGTGCCCCGACAAAACGCAGGGTGTCGGCTTTGTTGGTACCGGTCTTGGCGGCGATGGCGTTAATCAGTTCTTGCTTGGTCATGGTCTTGCTCCCTTTGGGTAGTGAAATAATCAGTTCAACGTAATGCCGGATACGGTCAGACATCAGACGCCGGCGATATCCAGTGCAATCGGCTGGTACTGGTCGGTGTCGCCGATGCGCTCGTACACGCGGATATAGGAGCGGCTGCCCACCACTTGCACCGCCTCGCCAATCGCGGTCATGGCGCGCTGCCAACGCTCGTCAGCGATCTCCAGGCGGCGCAGCGCCAGTACGCGGCCGGTATTGATCTGCCCTTCCTTGTCGGTGGCGAAGGCCTGGTTCACGATGGCCTGGATCTCCGGCCGGGCACCTTCCGTCCAGTCGACCAGGCACTCATCAATCAGCACGCGGGCAGACTGCAGGCGCTCGTCAAACGCGATGCGATCCTGAATCGCCCGTTGCACCTTGAATTTGCCGTCGAAGCTGAACAGCGTCAGGTTGCCTTTTTTGCCGCCCAGCTGAGCGCCGTACTGCTCGGCCGACAAGTCCAAGAAGGCGGCGATGTCGCCAAATGCCTCGCCCTTGAACTTGGCCAGCACATCGCTGACGCCACGCGCCTTGCCCACCAGCTCATGCACCAGGCGGTCACGCTCCTTGTCGATGGGCTTCACCATGGCATCCGGTACCAGGCAGCCTTTGGCATCCTTCCAGTAACCCGTCACGTCCTGCGGTGTTGTTTGCATCACTTGCTCCCACTTCCTATCAATCGTTTCACTTGCGCCAGCCTTGCCTTGTTTGCGGCCACCCACTCCGGGGTAAAAGCAATTTCGTTGCGGGCATCCCAAAATTCCCTGACCGGGTGCGCCGATGTGGCGACCACCGGTTGAGGCGGCGCCGGCATGCTGTCCGGGATGGCGGCTGGTGGTGGCGTGGCGGCCAGCTCGTCCAGGTAATCCGCCCACACAATCCGCCTCGCCTCCTGCAGGCTGATGCCCTGCTCTGCGGCCAACCTTTCCGCCTCCCAGCGCAGCCGGGCGCGGGTCTCGTCGTCCAGCTCAGTCGGCGCGCTCATTGCCGCTGCCCTTCTTGGCACCTTCCAGCACCGCCTTGATCAGGGCCGCGTTGTCGGCGGTGATCAGGGAGGTGTCGATACCGAGTTCGTGGCGCAGCCGTACCTGCTCGGCCACCTGTCTGGGCGCAGCCCGCCCGGATTCGTAGCGACTGCCACCGGACTGCGTTACCCAGACCTGGCTCCAGAACTCCTGCTGATTCAGACCCATGCTTTTGCGCATGTCGCGGTAGTTGATGCGGGGCGTCTTGCTCATGTTGTTCTCCTGTTTCACGGTTGAATTAGTTGCCAAACTCGGTCCACACCACCCGGCAGCCGCCGAGGGTGAATTGCCCTTCGCGGTACGGCCCGAAGTGCGGTTCGCGGCCAAAGCTGTAGTACGCGGCCTTGCCGCTCTGGATCAGTCCCTGGCAGCGGGCGCTGGTCTGGATTTCGATGGTCGGTCGCTTGCCGTTGAGGTTGGCGCTACGAGCGACCAGCCCCATCCGTCCCAGCTCTTTGATGGCGTCGGCCACCTTCAGCGTGCTGGCCAGCAGCACGGCGTTACTGATTTGCAGGTTGTTTGTCATGGTCAGTCTCCTTGCGGGCGCTTCGGGCAACGCTGGCAGGCACGCCAGTGGCCGAGTTTCAAAGGGTGGTGCGTCGGTGCCGTTGCCAGCGCAATCTCGCGGCAGCTGGCGGTACTGATCTGTTCGCCCAGATGCGGGCAGGATTGCTTGTCCAGCCTGGCCAGCACGCGGCTGGCGATGCGGCCGGTGGCACCGGGATACTTGCCGGCCAGCACCAGGCTGATGCTGGTACGGCTGTAGCCCAGCAGCGCAGCGGCAGCAGCAATGCTGGTGCGCTCGGCTTCGGCTCGCAGCAGGGCCAGCCAGCGTTCAGAGGTCGTCATCGTTGATCTCCTGCTGCCAGACGACCCGGCCCAGATTGGGGTCGTAGATGGACTTGGTGCGCTGAACCATCGGCGGGCGCGGGCCGGTGTAACGACCAGTCACCAGGCGATAGCGCGCCATCGTTTTGCCCTTGCCGATGCCCCTGGTTTTCGCTGCGGTCAGCACTTCCACATATCCGGCCAGCTTGAGTGCCCGGATATAGCTGTTGGCGGTGTCCTCGCTCACACTGATTCCGGCTGCATGGGCGTGGGCGACCAGCTCACGACAAGTGAAGTCGCCGGCAATCCGCATGGAGCGCCACATCGCCTCGGTACCCATTCCCTGCTGTACCGGCTTGCCATCCTTGGTCAGCCTTGGTGCCTCGACACCGTTATCCCGCTGCAGGCTGTAACGCTTTGTCGAGCCGATGGCCGCGTCCTTGGGGGTATCGCAGGTCAGGAACTCGCCATACTCAAGGGAGCGCACATAGGTCAGTGCCGTTTCGTCATCAACACCGGAGAGACGGGCCACCTGGTACACGGTGAACTGGTCACGCAACTTGCGGATGGCCTCCCACACACGCTGCCGGCGGCTTTTGCCACCCTTTTGCTCGAGCTGGGCTGGCTTACGCTTTGGGGTATTACGGTCAATCATGTCGCCCCCCTCAAGCCAAGCCACGACGCTTCGGTGCTTCACCGGTGTACAGATCGCGTGCACCCCACAGCTGGCGGTCGATGCTGCCCCAGCCTTCGATCAGCGCGGTGTCCTGGATGTTGACCAGGTTGACCGACACGCGGCGCACGCTGCCGTGGCTGAGCGTCACCAGGTGGCCCAGCAGGTCGTCGGCCAGCTGCACGTCCGGGCAGTAGATCGCGGCCAGCTTGCGGGCATCGTCCAGCGACACCGGTGCCGCTGGCAGCCAGTTCAGCACCCGGCCGTGGAAGCGCTCGTGCTTCTTCAGCTTGTTCGGCAGCAGCTCTTCGCCAACCAGCAGCAGGCTGGACTGGCTGCCCTCGTAGATGTCCCGCACCAGTTCGATCATGCCGTCCTTGCTGGCGGCGTAATCAAACTCGTCCAGGATCAGCGGGCGGCGGCTGGCGGCCAGCTGTTCGCTGATCTGATCCAGCAGCTGGGTGGTGCGGCCGACCGGCTTGATGCCCATTTCAAACAGGATTTTTTCCAGCAGGTCTTTGCGGCTCCAGCTGGAACGCATCTGCACGTAGTAGGCACGCGACCGGTTGGCAACGGCGACGGTGGCGGTGGTTTTGCCGAAGCCGGACGGGCCGTAGTACACGGCAAGACCCGGCAGACCGTCCTGGCGGTTGACCAGCTTTTCCATCACGACAGCCACCAGATCAAGGTTGGCGATAGGTGCAATACGGTTCATCAGTTCCCCTTTCATGCAGAAGCAGAAGCGGTCTGCTTCTGGCTCATTACTTTGAATTCATGGCTTTTGGCGTAACTGGCCAGCCATTTGGTTTCGGCTTCGGTCAGCAGCACGCCGCGTTCGGCGTGGCCGGCCAGTTCGCGCCATTGCTGGATACGCAGCTCTGCGGTGCGTGGTACGACAAAACCGCTTGGCGACTCTTCGATCACCTCGGCGTTAATCACGCGCAGCGGCTGGCTGGCGTTTAACGGCTCACGCTCGACGGTGATGCGGTCAAATGCACCGGCAATGTCGCTGCTGCGAATGCCGGGGATGGTCATCGGGCTGTCGATCACCGTCAGTGCCGGACGACCGTCTCGTTCCTGCTCAATCGCGTCACGCTTGCTGTCCAGGTTGCGCAGCTGGGCGCTGGCGCGGCGGTCACGGGCATGCTGCACCTGGCTGGTCGGGAAGTAGTGGGCACGGTTGGCGCCCCATTCGGCGCTGCAGACAAAACGGCCGTCCGGCAGGTACACCCACACCTGATTCGGGTTGTGAATGTCGTAGGCGACATGGACGGTTTCGCCGTGCAGCTCAGTCAAGGCCTGGCTGAAGTACTGGTTATTGAACAGGCGCACTTCGCCACGCTGTACCGAACGTGCCATGCGCGGGCGGAACAGCAGGGTCAGCACGGCTGGCGGCAACATTTCCGGCGCCCAACCCTTGGCGATAAAGCCTTGCAAGGCTTGATCCGGACTCTGCCCCTTCAGGCTGGCGTGCGGCCGAGCGTTGTAGTCAGCGACGCGCTCGGCGCAGAAACGCAGGAAGTCGTCCCAGGCCATCATCGGCATGCGCTTGCTGGTGCCGGTTTTGACCAGCGCGGCGCGGGTGAGCTTGAACTGGCGCTGGCGTGCTTCGCCGTCCATGTCGGCGCCCATATAGCTGGGCAGCAGCTTGGCGGCGTTGACCCACAGCGTCTGATGCAGGCGCTCGATCACGCCACGGGCCTGCGAGTTGTAGGCGATGGAGTGCAGCATGGTCATGCCGATGCGCCCCATCAGGCCGACGCCTTCATCCTTCATCAGCTCGTTGACGTAGCCGGAGCCGTTGTCGACATAGAAGATCGCGGCCATGCCGGCCTGTTCGCAGCCCATGCGCAGGGCGTCGAGCACGGCGGTGCCGGACTCGGCCATATCAATCGACCAGCCCACCACGCGGCGGGTGGCGATATCGACGATGCTGGTCACCTCCGGGCGGAATGGACGGCCGGTGATCGGGTGCTGTACCTCGGCATCAAAGCAGTGGCCATCGGCACTCCACACATCGTTCGGCAGCAGCTCGTCAAAGTCGCGGCGCACGAAGGGCAGCAGGGTCTTGATCTCGCGGCCACCGAGGCGGCCACGTTCGCGGCTGACGGTGCCCAGCTTGTTCAGGAAGCGGCGCACGGCATGAACGCTGGGCAGAATGCGCGACAGCTCCGGCACGTCCAGCTGGCGGCTGGCCATGTCCTGGCAAAACAGTTTGTAAGCCAGATCAACAGAGGGCTTTTGCGGCTGCTGCCAGTAGCCGAGGAAATCGCGCGCCCACCAAGGAATGGCGAACTCGGTCTGTTTCACCTTTGGTGCCAGCTGCCCATCACCACGCTGGGCAAACCAGCGCTTGATGGTGCGCACGCTGGGCAAGTCACTCCCCTTGCGGCCGCGCTTGTCCTCGGCCTTGCGCAGCATGGCGCAGACCAGCGGATCAGCCGTGCCGGCCGCAACGCTGGCCAGCAGGTGATGCATGGCGCGCTCTTTGCCCAGGCCGCAGCCGGCCATCAGGTTTTCAATGTGAGCCAGCACGCCGAGGCGGGCGGCTTCGACGGTCTGCTGCTCGGTGGTCAGGGCAAGCGGCAGCTGCTCTTCGCGCAGTACCGGTACTTTTGCTTTGGTCGCGGCAGCGGGCGCTGGCAGCTTGGCCAGCAGCTCACGGGCGGCAGCGGTACGGATGTGCGCTTGAGCCGCGTCTGGCAGGCTGGTAAGAGCGAATTCGTTGCCCTTGCCTTTCGCCTTCGGGCGAGATGCCCAGCTTTCACGCTCGGCAGCCATGCGGATACCACGCTCCGTTTCTGGTAAGCCGGGTAACTTCATCGTGGCCAGTTCGGCGGCGCTGTAATGAGATTTAACGCTCATGACTGGCTCCCGAAGTCCAGTTCCGGTGCACCAGCCTTTGCCACGTTATGACGGTGAAAAGCGAACTCCGACAGAGTGCAGGTCATCGCAGCCAAAGTGGCTTCAGCGTCCTGACCGTTCACGTAAAACTTTGCCAACAATGCGATGGCGGCGGCGGCATTGGCTTGCACTTCGGACACCTCGCCCACATCGGCTTTCTTGCCAGTCGGAATCTCAATCACGACACGACTGCCTTGTGCCAGGCACAGGTATTCGCTAATCAAAGCGATGCCGCAAAACTCTTCAAACTGGCGGATACGGTTCAGTGGCATGGAGGTTTCCGCCAGCCAGCGATACAGGGTTTTGTTTTCGATGCCCATCAGGTCAGCCAGCACCTTGATCGGGCGTCGACGCTCAGCGGCGAATTCGACGCACAGTTCCATCGCTTCCGATAGGCTGGATGGGTGTGCGGACTTCCAGTTTCGTTTTCTCATCATGTGTTTCCTCTTCGCGGGAAACGCAGGGCTGGTGCGCAGTAGCACACCGCACTACGCTTTAGCCCATGGCAACAATGCAATTTGCAGAGGCAGGAGGCACCGATGGGAAAACCGGCTTAAAATGGCGTTTTTCGTAGCGACTCGGCCAGATGGCTTCGGGTGCTTCACCAATAGCAGCAGCGATAATCCGCTCTGCTTTAGGCCACGAACGATCCAGCGCGTTATTCAGTGCCCCCGCACTCAAACCCGCTTCTATCGACAGCCTGCGAAGTGACCAGCCCGCCTTGTGCAAAGCCGCCACGATGTCCGCCCGGTGCCAATCCACGGCGGTATTTTTTTGGGCGTCGGATGTGTTCATTACTTAATCCCGATAATTGATTAGGTGTTCATATCTTATGCTCACATGCGATGCATCGTCAATCGGAAATCATCACTTCCGATTCATTTCTGATTCGTTGCCCTCGAAAAAACGAATCGAATACGGTGCTTTTACATAAAAAACAATGACATAAGAGCAAATCGGAAATGAAGCATAGCAATGAAGCGTCGCTTCCGATTCCTGAGAGCGGAATCGGAAGTCGCATAGGACTGGTTGCGGATCAATACGCAACTCGCACGGCCGCCGCTGCCACTGCAGGCGTTAGCGTAATTTCCTTACGTCGGTACATAACCGGGGAGCAGGCACCGTCTTTTGAAGTGCTAGCCAGGCTAGCTATGGAGAAAGGCGTTTCATTGGAATGGCTTGCCACTGGAGAAGGCACCATGCACAGGGGCGAAACAACAGCAGCACCCCAGCGCCACTCCGACCCCACGACATGCCCTTGCGTCGACACGCTTGGCAATCCCGTCGATCTTGAAGAATTCGTGTTCGTACCGCGCTACAACCTGCAGGCAGCAGCAGGCCATGGTGCAAGTAGTGACGACGAAAAGCCCTTGTTCAGCATGGCTTTCCGCAAGTACTGGATTGAAAATTACCTACGCGCCAACCCTGCAGATCTGTCGGTGATCTCGGTCAAAGGGGATTCGATGGAGGGGGTGCTGAACAATCGCGATGTGATCCTGCTAAACCTGTCTGATACACAGGCCAGCAGCGGCCTCTACGTGTTGCGCGTAGATGGCGACCTGGTGGTGAAGCGCGTGCAGCGGCTGCCAGGCTCAAAACTTCGCGTCACCAGCGCCAACGAGGCATACGAGCCATTCGAGGTTGACCTGAACAACGTGCCTGGTGACTTTGCTGTGATTGGACGGGTGGTTTGGTACGGACGCCAGATTTAATTGGCCCAAAATAATCAGTCAGAACTGACTGATCGTTGTGACAAAAAGGCCGCGAAAGATCGCGGCCTTGCTGTTTCTGGAGCGCTAAACGGGTTTTGAGCGTTAAACGACGACACGCCCCGCAAAGCCGCGCCATGTCTGCTTTCTTCCCACATCATCCCGCTTCATCCCACCGCCTCCCGCTGTGCCAATACTCCCACCACACCACATTGACACAACCCGGCACCATCGCAAGGTGCCAGCCACTGGCCACGCCCCCACCACCTTACTTAATCTGCGCTCCATCTGCATAAACTGTTAAAACCAGCCATATCACGATATTAATCGTCTAAAAATCCTATTTTTCATGATTAGCACGATAATTTCACGATATTTCAGGAACTTGTCAGACTGAGATAGTCAATCAATAGCCAACCCAGGTAAACCGGGCCAGCCTATATGGCCGCATCCGCGCTGGCCAACATCCTGTTTCCGAACTACACCGGGTTAACGATCCTTGTCATTGACTGTTCGATTCATAAAAGGAAAGCGATGCCGCACGATATTTCCCTGATCTCCACCATCGCCGCCGGGCTGGGCCTGGCCATGCTGTTCGGCTATTCCGCCACCCGCCTGGCCATGCCGCCGCTGGTCGGCTATCTGCTGGCCGGGGTGCTGATCGGCCCTTCCACGCCCGGTTTTGTGGCCGATGTGGCGCTGGCCGGTCAATTGGCCGAGATCGGCGTGATGTTGCTGATGTTCGGCGTCGGCCTGCACTTCTCGCTGTCGGACCTGATGGCGGTGAAACGCATTTCAGTGCCAGGGGCCATCGTGCAGATCGCGGTGGCCACCGCGCTGGGAGCGGCGACAGCCCTGTACTGGGGCTGGCCGGCGGGTGAGGCTCTGGTGTTCGGCTTGTGCCTGTCGGTGGCCAGCACCGTGGTGCTGCTGCGGGCACTGGAGGACCGGGGGGTGCTGGACAGCGTCAACGGTCGCATCGCCGTCGGCTGGCTGATCGTCGAAGATCTCGCCATGGTGCTGGTGCTGGTGCTGCTGCCACCACTGAGCGGCCTGCTCGGCGGCGAGGCCGCAAGCGGCGCCAGCAACGGCATGGGCATGACGCTGCTGATCACCCTGGCCAAGGTCGCGGCCTTCATCGCGCTGATGCTGATCGTCGGCCGCCGCCTGTTTCCGCGGCTGCTGTGGCTGGTGGCGCGCACCGGCTCGCGCGAGCTGTTCACGCTGTGCGTGATCGCCGCGGCGCTATGCGTGGCGCTGGGCTCGGCCAAGCTGTTCGACGTGTCGTTCGCACTGGGCGCCTTCTTTGCCGGCATGATGATGCGCGAGTCGGAGTTCAGCCACCGCGCTGCCGACGAGTCGCTGCCGCTGCGCGATGCCTTCTCGGTGCTGTTCTTCGTATCGGTGGGCATGCTGTTCGACCCGGCGATCCTGCTGCAGGAGCCGCTGAAGGTGCTGGCGGTGGTCGCCATCATCATGCTGGGCAAGACGGTCGCTGCCATCGCGCTGGTGCTGCTGTTCCGCTACCCGCTGAATACCGCGCTGACCGTCGGCGTCAGCCTGGCGCAGATCGGCGAGTTTTCCTTCATCCTGGCCGGCCTCGGCATGAGCCTGGGCCTGCTGTCGGCGGCCGGACAAAGCCTGATCCTGGCCGGCGCACTGATCTCGATCGCGCTGAACGCCGCGCTGTTTGGCTGCATTGCCCCGCTGCAGAACTGGCTGCGCCGGCACTCGCCGCTGGCGCAGAAGCTGGAACGGCGCGACGACCCGCTGGCCGAGCTACCAATGTCGGTCGACCAGGCGCTGCTCAGCGGCCAGGTGGTGCTGGTGGGCTACGGTCAGGTGGGACAGCGCATCGCCAGCCAGCTCGACCGGCTGGCGATCCCGTACGTAGTGGCCGACGAGAACCGTGAGCTGATCGAAGCGCTGCGCGCCAGCCACATTCCGGCGGTATGCGGCGATGCCGCCGAGGCGGCGGTGCTGATCCAGGCGCATGTCGCTCGCGCCAGCATGCTGGTGGTGACCGCGCCGGACATCTTCAAGACCCGGCAGATGATCCAGATTGCCCGCACCCTGAATCCGGCGATTGAAGTCATCCTGCGCACCGGCAACGAGGAGGAAGGCATGCTGCTGGAGAGCGAGCACCGCGGCCATGTATTCCTGGAAAAACAGGTGCTGGCCGACGGCATGGCGCAGCACATTGCCGGGCGCTTCCGGCCGGTGCTGCATTGAGGACTCAGAGCGTGTTCACGATCTCGCACGCTCACGCAAGACAAGGCGAAAACGGCTGAGGAAGCGGCTTTATCCAGATATAAAGCAAGCATTTCGAAGCCATCTTCAACGCCCCCATTGAGATCAAGTCGCAGCAGATCGTGAACAGGCTCTCAGTGCTGCTGCAGGAACTGCGGCACCTTGGCGGCGGCAACGCCCTGCAGCTTGCACAGCAAGGCATGATTCACCGGCTGGCGACAGCTGCGTGCCATGGTCTGGCCGAGGTGCAGCAGCAGGTTGGCCGCCATTTCGGCATCGGCCAGCGCGCGGTGGGCGCGGCCGGTGGCCGGCAGCCCGGCCCAGCGTGTCAGCGTGCCCAGCTTGTGGTCTGGCGCCTGCGGCAGCAGCCGGCGCGACAGCAACAGGGTGCAGGCAAAGTCCTGCGTCCGCGCCAGGCCGCACTGCGCCAGCTCGAAATCCCAGAACTTGCGGTCGAAGCTGGCATTGTGCGCCACCAGCGGGGTACGGCCGACGAAGTTGGCCGCATTGCGCATCACGCTTGCCGCCGGCGGTGCCGTGCGCAGCATCGCATTGCTGATGCCGGTCAGCTGCTCGATCATCGGCGGCACGCGCACGCCGGCGTTCATCAGGCTCTGGAAACGGTCGACGATGACGCCGCCCTCCAGCATCACGATACCGATTTCCGTGGCCCGCCCTTCCCGCCCCGGCGTGATGCCGGTGGTTTCGAAGTCGATCACGGCCACACGTTCGATCATGCCAGTGCCGCCTTGGCGGCTTCTTCCGGGCTCAGGCCGTCGTAGAACTGGTCGGTAAACCACTCGGCCTGCTCTTCAATGTGTTCCTGCGCCTGCGCCTGGGTGGCACCACCGGCGATCAGGAAGCCTTCGACTTCTTCGCACCAGGCCAGCAGTGCCAGGGTTTCGTCGTCCAGATCGTGCTCTTTTTTCTTGGCCATCGCCGTATCCTCTTGAATCGTCAACATAAAAAACAGCCGCGCATTGTACGCGGCTTTGGTGGCAGCAGCTTAATTATCTTGCGGCAGCGTGACCTGCCACGGCGCATCGGTGACCAGTAGATGACAGGCCAGCCGCACCGTCTGCGGCGTGTCCGGCCAGGTGTCGGCCGCCGCCTGCGCGGCGTCGATCAAGCCGGCCCGCAGCAGCACATTGCGCTCCTTGCGGCCAACCTTGACCGTGGCCGGCTGGCCGGCGTGTGCGATGTGCACCGCGCAGGTGCCACAGGTGCCCTGCCCACAGCGCCAGTGCAGCGGCACCTCGTGAAAACGCGCCACGTCGATCAGCAGGTCGCCGGCGCTGGCGTCGACCTCGGCCAGCGGCTGTCCGTCGCGCAGGAATTGCAGCGTGGTCACAGCGGATACACCGACAACAGGTCACCCGGCTGCACGCTCTGCCCCGGCTGCAGGCGCACCAGGCCATCGGCCCAGGCGCAGGAAGTCAGTACTCCGGAACCCTGGTTGGCAAAACGCTGTAGCAGCTGCTGGCCGTCCTGTTCCACGATGCGCACGCGCAGGAATTCCTCACGTTTCTGGTCCGGCTTGAGCCAGTCGAAAGCGGCCGGCAGCAGGCGCGGCTGCGGCCAACCTTGCACCGTCTCGCCCATGCGCGCGCGCAGGAAATCGCGCACCAGCACCGCAAAGGTGACGTAACCGGACACCGGGTTGCCGGGCAGACCGATGAAGTCGGCGTCGCCGATGCGGCCACTGGCCAACGGCTTGCCCGGCTTGATCGCGATTTTCCACAGCTGCAGCTCGCCCTCAGCCTCCACCGCCGCCTTGACGTGATCCTCCTCCCCCACCGATACCCCGCCGCAGGTCATCACCACGTCGGCACGCGCGGCGGCATCGCGCAGCGCGGCGCGGGTGGCGTCCAGCTGGTCGGCGATGATGCCCAGATCGATCACCTCGCAGCCGAGCTGGCGCAGCGCCGGCACCAGCCAGTAGCGGTTGGAGTTGTAGATCTTGCCGGCCGGCGCCGCCTCGCCCGGCTCCACCAGCTCGTCGCCGGTGAAGAACACCGCCACCTTCAGGCGGCGAAACACCGCCAGCTGCGGCTGGCCGATGGCGGCGGCGATGCCGAGGTCGGCATCGCGCAAACGTTGGCCGCAGGCCAGCACCACCTGGCCGACGGCGATGTCCTCGCCGCGGCGGCGGATGTTCTGCCCGGCGCGAACCGGCGCGGTGAAACGCACGCCGCCGTCAGCCTGCAGCTCGGCCTGCTCCTGCATCACCACCGCGTCGGCCTGCGGCGGGATCACCGCGCCGGTAAAGATGCGCGCCGCGCTGCCGGCGGCCAGTGCCTGCGGCAGCGCACCGGCGGGAATGCGCTGGCTGACCGGCAAAACGTTGGCCGCATCGGCGGCGCGCACGGCGTAGCCGTCCATCGCGCTGTTGTCATGGGGGGGCACGTCCAGCGGCGAGACCAGCTCGCGCGCCAGCACGCGGCCGGCGGCGTCCAGCAGCGGCACCTGCTCGATGGCATCGACGACACGGGCACGCGAAAGCAGCCAGTCACGGGTTTGGTCAACTGTTTGCATGATGGGAAACCGGAACAAGAGAAAGCCGCATCTTCTCACAGACGCGGCGGGGCGGACATCCGCCGCTTGGCGGATCAGGCGGCGCGCTCCAGCGGCAGCGTCGCCGGCGGTTCCTCGAAGCGCTGCCAGTGGGTGATCAGGATGGTGCTGAGGCCGCAATCGCGCGCGATGCGCGCCTCGATCTCCTCCAGCACACGATGGCTGTGGATGGTGCCGTCCAGCGTCACCTCGGCACGGCGGGTGGCGGCATCATCGGGACTGACAAACCAGATGCAGTAGTGGTTCATGACCTTCCTCCCGGCCCGCCGCGCGTACGGCAACGGGTTGATTATTGAAGGATATATCGGCCAAGCACTTGCCACTGGGCAAGTTTTTTCTCGAACGGCGTGGTCAGCGCCGGGCTGGACGACGGCAGCAGCAGGATGTCGAGACCGCTGGCGGCCAGGGTCGGCGCCGCCTTGGCCGCGGTCTTGCCGTTGAAGGCCACCGCCTGCAGCGCCGGCAATGTTGCCAGCAGCTCGGTCAGCGGGTTGAATGCCACATCGCGGATGTCGCTGTCGAGGCTGCCACGGCGCTGCGCCGAGGCCACCACGTCCCACAAGCCGACGCCCAGCGCCTGCAGTGCCGCCAGCCGCTGCGGGTAGGCCAGCGCGCTCAGCTCCACCGCGCCGAGCGCCGACAGCAACCGCCAGAACTGGTTGCGCGGGTGGGCGTAGTACTGCGCCGCCGCCAGCGAGGCATCGCCCGGCAGCGAGCCGAGAATCAGCAGCCGGGTGTCGGCATCAACGACGGGCGGAAAACTGCTCTTGCGCATGCGGCCAACCTTAAAACAGGCTGCCCTGTGCCAGTCCCAGCGCCTCGCGCACCGGGGCAAAGCTGCGGCGGTGCTCGGCCAGCACCCCAGCCTGCTGCAGCGCGGCCAGGTGCTCGGTGGTGGGATAGCCCTTGTGGCGGGCGAAGCCGTACTGCGGATGCAGTCGGTCGAGCGCGATCATTTCCGCATCGCGTGCGGTCTTGGCCAGGATCGAGGCGGCGGAGATTTCCTGCACCTTGGCGTCGCCCTTGACGATGGCTTCCGCCGGCAGCGTCAGCGTCTTCGGGATCTTGTTGCCGTCGATCAGCACCTTGCCCGGCGTGATCGCCAGGCCGTCGACGGCGCGCACCATCGCCAGCATGGTGGCCTGGAAGATGTTCAGCTGGTCGATCTCGGCGGCGGAGGCAAAGGCAATGTGCCAGGCCAGCGCCTTGTCGCGGATTTCCAGCGCCAGCGCCTCGCGCCGGGCTTCGCTCAGCTTCTTGGAGTCGGCGAGGCCGGCGATCGGCCGCGCCGGATCGAGGATCACCGCGGCGGTGAACACCGAGCCGATCAGCGGCCCGCGCCCGGCCTCGTCCACGCCGCAGATCAGCATGCGGCCAACTTGAGGATGGCCTGTGCCGCCAGGCGCGCCGAGTCCTGCTGCAGCGAGCGGTGCAGCTCGGTGAAGGTGCTGATCACCTCGTCGCGCGCTTCGGTGTTCTGGTACAGGTTGGCCACCGCCGCGGCCAGCTTGGCCGGCGTCGCCTCGTGCTGCAGCAACTCCGGCACCACGAAGCGCTTGGCGAGGATATTGGGCAGCCCGACGTAGGGCAGCTTCAGCTTGCGCTTGACCAGCTGGTAGGTCAGCCACGACAGCTTGTAGCTGATCACCATCGGCCGCTTGGTCAGCGCCACTTCCAGCGTCGCGGTACCGCTGGTGACCAGCACCACGTCGGCGGCGATCATCGCCATCTGCGCGTGCCCGATCAGCTTGCGGATCGGCAGGTCCCACGCCTTGTGTTCGGACAGCAGGCGATCGAACTGGTCCAGGGTTGGCCGCGTCGCCAGCGGCACCAGGAATTGCGCATCGGGGAACTGCTGCAACAGCAGGCGCGCGGTCTCGATGTACAGCCCGCCCATGTAGTCCAGCTCGCTCTTGCGGCTACCCGGCAGCAAGGCAAACACCGGCACGTCGCGCGGCAGGCCGAGCTGGTCGCGCATCGCCTCACGGTCCGGCTGCATCGCGATCTCGCCGGCCAGCGGATGGCCGACAAAGGTGGCGTTGACGCCGGCGGCGTCGTACAGCGGCTTTTCCATCGGGAACAGGCACAGCACCTGATCCGCCGATTCGCCGATCTTCACCACCCGCTCCGGCCGCCACGCCCACACCGACGGGCTGACGTAGTGCACGGTGGGAATGCCGGCCTGCTTCAGCCATTTTTCCAGCTGCAGGTTGAAGTCCGGCGCGTCGATGCCGATGAACACGTCCGGCTTTTCCGCCAGCAGGGTGTCGCGCAGGCGACGACGGATGCGCAGCAGCTCGGGCAGGCGCGACAGCACCTCGACATAACCGCGCACCGCCAACCGCTCCTGTGGCACCTGGCTGACAAAGCCGCGCGCCAGCATGCGCGGCCCGCCGATACCGGCGAAGGCGATGTCGGGATGCGCCGCTTTCAGCGCATCCATCAGGTGGGCGCCGAGCAGGTCGCCGGAGGCCTCGCCAGCCACCATGGCGACCTTGAGCTTGGCCGGACGGGCAAACAGCTTGTCAGTCATGGTTAACGGATGATGCCCCGGCCTGCGGTGTCGAAGAATTGCACGAACAGCGCCAGCTCGTCCCGGCCTTCCGCCGCCTGCGCCGTGATCTCGGCCTTGGCCTCGTCAAACGACAGGCCCTTGCGATACAGCGACTTGTAGGCGTTGCGGATGTTGCGGATCTGCTCGGCAGTAAAGCCGCGGCGCTTGAGACCCTCGGCATTGATGCCGGACGGTACCGCACGGTTGCCGTGTGCCATCACATACGGCGGCACGTCCTGTGCCACCGCGCTGGAGAACGCGGTCATGGCATGGGCGCCGATATGGCAGAACTGGTGCACGCTGGTGAAGCCGCCCAGAATCACCCAGTCACCGATGTGCACGTGGCCGGCCAGCGTCGCGTTGTTGGCGAAGATGGTGTGGTTACCGACCTGGCAGTCGTGCGCCAGATGGACATAGGCCATGATCCAGTTGTCGTTTCCGATGCGGGTCACACCGCCATCCTGCGCGGTGCCAATGTTGAAGGTGCAGAATTCGCGGATGGTGTTGTTGTCGCCGATTTCCAGCCGTGTCGGCTCACCGGCGTACTTCTTGTCCTGCGGCATCGCACCCAGCGAGCAGAACTGGAAAATGCGGTTGTTCTTGCCGATGCGGGTATGACCTTCGATCACCACGTGCGGGCCGACCCAGGTGCCGCTGTCGATGCTGACATTGGCGCCGATGATGCTGTATGCGCCAATTTCGACGTCGGGGGCGATCTGCGCCCCGTCAGCGATGATGGCAGTCGGATGAATGGCCATGCTTACACCTCGCGTTTTGCGCACATGATCTGCGCCTCGCACGCCACCTGGCCGTCGACCAGGGCACGGGCGTTGTATTTGGCAATGCCGCGCTTCATCGACAGCTGTTCCACTTCCAGCACCAGCTGGTCGCCCGGCACCACCTGGCGCTTGAAGCGCGCGCTGTCGATGCCAACGAAGAAGTACAGTTCGTTCTCCGGACGCTCGCCGACGCTGCGGATCGACAGGATGCCGGCGGCCTGCGCCAGTGCCTCGATGATCAGCACACCCGGCATCACCGGATACTGCTCGAAGTGCCCCATGAAGAATGGCTCGTTGATGGTGACGTTCTTCAGCGCCTTGATGCGCTTGTTGGCCTCGAACTCGGTGACGCGGTCTACCAGCAGGAACGGGTAACGGTGCGGCAGGTAACGCATGATCTCGCGGACATCGATCGATACGGCGCAGTTTTCGGCAGATACGGCTTCAGTCATTCTGTTCAGTCCTTGTTCTGTTGCGCTGTACTCAGCGCTTTTTCAAGTTGTTTGACACGGGTCACCAGGTCGTCCAGATGGCGGACATGGGCGGCATTGGCCAGCCACTCCTTGTGCGTCGCCATCGGGTAGACCGCGGTGTAGGCATCCGCCTTGCGGATGGATTTGGAAATCAGGGTACCGGCGCCGACATGGGTGCCGTCGGCGATCTCCAGATGGCCGATGATGCGCGCGGCGCCGCCGATGGTGCAGCGCGCACCGATGCGGGTGCTGCCGGCCACCGCGGCGCAACCGGCCATCGCGGTGTGGGCGCCGACCGTCACGTTGTGGGCAATCTGGATCTGGTTGTCGAGCTTGGCGCCCTCGCCGATCACGGTATCGGACAGCGCGCCACGGTCGATGGTGGTATTGGCGCCGATTTCGACATCGTCGGCGATCACCACCACGCCGGTTTGCGGAATCTTGAACCAGCGGTCACTGTTCCAGGCGAGGCCGAAGCCGTCGGCACCGATCACCGCGCCGGCGTGCACCATCACCCGCGAGCCGAGGCGGCAGCCGTGATAGACGACCACATTGGGATAGAGCACCACGTCGTCGCCCAGGCAGACATCGTCACCGAGCACCACGCCGGGATGCAGGATGCAGCGCTCGCCGATGGTCACGTTGCGACCGATGCTGACCAGCTCGCGAACCTCACTGCTGGCGGTGATGCGGCAGCCGTCGGCCACCACCGCGCGCGGGTGCACGCCGCCACGCGCCACCGGCAGCGGGCTAAACAGCCGCGCCACCCTGGCAAAATACAGGTACGGATCCGCCGCCAGGATCAGGCTGCGGCCAACCTTGGCCGCCTCTTCCGCCAGCGCCGGCTTCACGATCACCGCCGCAGCTGCGCTGGACGCCAGCTGGCTGCGATACTTGGGATTGGCCAGGAAGGTGATGTCACTCGCCCCGGCCTCATCCATCGGCGCCAGGCGCTGGATCTCACGATCGTCGCCACGCAGCTCGCCGCCCAGGGCGGCCACAATTGCAGATAGTTTCATGGTGTGCATCAAAAATGAAGCCGACACGAGTCGGCTTCAGGTAACAAGGCGGACAGTGCCGGCTTACTTTTCCAGCTCTTTCAGGACCTTGCCGGTAATGTCGTGCTTGGGGCTGACGTACACCACATCCTGCAGGATTACGTCGTACTGCTCGCGATCGGCGATGGTCTTGATGATGCGGTTGGCCCGCTCCTGCACCGACGCGAACTCCTCGTTTCGGCGCTGGTTCAGGTCGTCGCGGAAGTCGCGCATCTTGGCGGCATACTCGCGCTCGGTGGCGGCCAGATCACGCTCCATCGCCTTGCGCTCGGCTTCCGGCACCTTGTTGCGGGCGATGCCTGCTTCCAGCTCCTTGCCCTTGGCCGCCAAGCGCTTCAGATCCGCCTCGCGTACCGCGAACTCCTTTTCCAGCTTTTTCTGGGCATTGACCGCCGGTGCCGCCTCGCGATAAACGCGCTCGGTATTGACGTAACCCATCTTGAAGTCGGCCGCCGACGCCGGCACCGCCAGCATCAGCCCAACACTGCAAAGCACTGCTTTCAGCATCATTCTTGCCACCCTGAATCCTTAGAAAACCTGCCCCAATGTAAACTGGAAGCGCTGCAACTTGTCGGTTTCTTTGCTGCCAATCGGGAACGCGTAGCTGAACTTCATCGGCCCCACCGGCGACAACCACGACAGCGCCAGACCGGTCGAGTAGCGCGCGCCGCTGGATGCCGTTACCGATGTGTCCTTGTCATCCCACAGCGTGCCACCATCGAAGAACACACTGCTGCGCAGGCTGCGATTATCCTTCATGCCGGGGAACGGGAACAGCAGTTCTGCCGAGAAGGACAGCTTGCGAGTACCGCCCAGGGCATCGCCATTGCTGTCCAGCGGGCCGAGGCTGCCGTTGTCGTAGCCGCGCACCGAGCCGATACCGCCGATGTAGTAGTTCTGGAAGAACGGCAAGCGGCTGGTCCGGCCATAGCCATTGGCCATGCCGATTTCGCCACCCAGCGCCAGCGTGTAGTTCTTCGACAGCGGCCAGAACCAGGTCTGGTTGTGCGACAGGCGGTAATACTGGATGTCGCCGCCCGGCAGGCCGGCATCGGCGTACACGCTCATGCTGGCACCGCGCGTCGGCCACAAGGCGCTATCACGGGTATCACGCGACCAGCCGGCAGAGGCCAATAGGGTCATGTTGCTGGCACCATACTGCGCGACAAAGTCCTCGTAGCGCTGCGGACTGTCTTCGTACAGCTTGATCGTGGTGTTTTCAGCGCCGAAGCTGAAGCTGATACGATCGTACTCGGTGATCGGCACGCCGAAGCGGGCGGCCAGACCGGTGGTCTTGGTACTGTACTGTGCGCGGTCCGCTTTTTGCGGATTGTAGCTGCGGCTGTACAGGTCGTAGCCAAGGCTGACGCCATCGACGGTGTAGTACGGATCGGTAAACGAGATCGACGCGTTCTTGTTGGTCTTGCCGTTGGCAAAGCTGACCGACAGCGACTTGCCGGAACCCAGCACGTTGGCCTGCGACACCGAGGCGCTCAACTGCAGGCCGTCACCCTGGGCAAAGCCGACACCGGCCTGGATGGAACCGGTCGGGCGTTCCTTCACCGTCACGTTCATGTCTACCTGGTCCGGGGTATCGACCACCGGCGGGGTTTCGATGTTGACGCTTTCGAAGTAGCCTAGCAGCTCCAGACGTTCCTTGCTGCGCTTGACGCCCTCGCCGTTGTATTGCGCGCTTTCCAGCTGGCGCAACTCGCGACGAATGACCTCGTCACGGGTACGGGTGTTGCCGGCGATGCTGACCCGACGTACCGAGGTGAGACGGCCCGGGTCGACGAAGAAGGTCAGCGTCACCTGCTTGGTCTTGGCGTCCACTTCCGGCGCGACATTGACGTTGGCAAAGGCATAGCCTTCCGCACCCAGCCGGTCGGACAGCGCGGTCACGGTTTCGTTGACCTGCTCACGGTTGAACAGGTCGCCCTGCTTCACCAGCAGCAGCTTGCGCAGCTCGGCTTCCGGCAGTTTCAGGTCGCCGCCGAGACGGACATCGGCAATGCGGAACTGCTCGCCCTCGCGGATGTTGACGGTGACGAACATGTCCTTCTTGTCTGCGCTGATCGCCACCTGTGTCGATTCGATGTTGAACTCGACGTAACCCTGGTTCTGGTAGAAGGCACGCAGCTTCTCCAGGTCGGCAGACAGCTGCTGGCGCGAATACTGGTCGGAACGCGACAGCCACGACAGCCAGCCCGACGGGGTCAGCGCCATTTCTTCCAGCAGCTCGTCCTGCTCGAACGCCTTGGCACCGACGATGCGGATATCGCGGATCTTAGCGGTAATGCCTTCCACGATGTCCAGCGTTACCGCCACACGGTTACGCTCCAGTCGCGTCAGCTGCGGCTGGATCTCTACCGAGTACTTGCCCTTGCTGAAATACTGGCGTTTCAGTTCCTGTACCGCCTGGTCGAGCAAGCCCTGATCAAAGATGCGCGACTCGGCGAGGCCGTTGTCCTTCAGTGCCTTGACCAGCTGGTCCTTACTGAACTCCTTGGCGCCGTTGATCTGCAGTTGTGCGATCACCGGGCGCTCGCTGACCGCCAGGATCAGCACGTCACCCTCGGTCTCAATGCGCACGTCGTTGAAGAAGCCGGTGGCGAACAGTGCCTTGATGGCATCGGCGGCTTGCTGCTGGGTGAAGGTATCCCCCACCTTGAGCGGAAGGTAGCTGAATACGGTACCGGGCTCGGTACGCTGCAGACCTTCAACGCGAATATCCTTGATCACAAAACTGTCGGCAGCCCAGGCCGGCGACAGGAAAGTGGCGGCAAGTGCCGCCACAAGAAAGCGTTTGTTCATGGTTTTTATAATCCTAGCCGGCAAAAAGCCGGCCGAAGTCATTGAACAGGGCCAGCAACATGACTGTCATGATGAAAGCCATCCCCAAACGCTGACCGATTTCATATACTCGATCGGGCAACGGTCGCCCGCGTATCCACTCCGCGACATGATACAGCAAGTGCCCGCCATCCAGCACCGGCACAGGTAACAGGTTGAATACCCCCAGACTGACGCTGATCAGCGCCATGAACTCCAGCAGCGGCACCAGCCCCAGGTCGGCGCTCTTGCCGGCGTAATCGGCGATGGTCAGCGGCCCGCTCAGCGCTTCCAGCGCCACCGTACCGGTAAACATCGCACCAATCATACGCAAACTGGATGCCATGAGGCTAGCCGTGCGTGCCAGCGCCTGCTGCAACGCCTCGCCTGCCCCTACCGTCACCCGCTGTTCGATTTTCTGCTGCCACGCCACATCGGGCAGCGCGCCGGCACCGATGCGGCCAACCTTTTGCCCGTTGTACTCGCTGCTGTCCGGCGTCAGCACCACCTCGCGCAACTGGCTGTCGCGCTGGATGCGCAAGCGGATGGCCTGCCCGGGACGGGCCTGCACATAGCTGACCCACGCCGGCCACGACGCCAGCGGCTGACCATCCGCGCCCAGCAAACGGTCGCCCTGGCGCAGGCCGGCCCGTGCCGCCGCGCCGTCCGGCGCCAACTCGCCCAGCGCCAGATGGTAACGCAGCGGCGACAAACCGAGCCGGGCGAGGCTCTGCTCGTTGAGCTGCTGCAGGCCGAATGCCGGCAAGTTCACCGCCAGCGTCATGTCCACGCCGTCACGGGCGATGTACAGCACCATGCGGCCATCGAGGGCAATGGCGTCACTGAGCCCGCCACGCAGCGCGTGCCAGTCGGCGACCTCGGTATCGTTGACCGCCCGGATGTGATCACCGGGCAGCACGCCGGCCGCCGCCGCCGCCGACTGTGGCGCGACGCTGCCGACATAGGGCAGCAGACGGGTCTGCTCACCCTGCATCACCACAAAGAACAGCAACACCGCTAGCAGCAAGTTGGCCAGCGGCCCGGCGATCGAAATCAGGATTTTCTGCCACGGCGGACGCTGGTTGAAGGCACGCGGCAAGTCAGCAGCCGACACCGCTGCCTCGCGGCTGTCGAGCATGCGTACGAAGCCGCCCAGCGGAATCCAGCCGATTTTCCAGCTGGTTTCGCCGCGCTGCCAGGTCAACAGCGGCCGGCCGAAACCGATGGAGAACTCCAGCACCTTGACCCCGCAATAGCGAGCGGCGACATAGTGGCCAAACTCGTGAAAGGTGACCAGCACCCCGATCACCAGCAGGAAGGCCAGCAAGGCCATTATGCGGCCACCCAGGCCAGCACCTGGCGACGGGTATCCGCATCACGCTGCAAGAGGGCTTCCAGCTCGTGGCAGGCGGACAGGTCCTGCGTTTGCAGCGCACGCTCCACCAGATTGGGAATATCGAGAAAGGCAATGCGCTGCTGCAGGAAGGCCTCGACGGCGATCTCGTTGGCAGCATTGAGCACCGCCGAGGCAGCACCACCGGCGCGCAAGGCATCGAACGCCAGCCGCAGACAGGGGAAGCGTTGCAGGTCCGGCGCCTCGAACGTCAGCCCGGACAGGGCCAGGAAGTCCAGCGCCTTCACCGGTGCGGCAATGCGCTCCGGCCAGCCCATCGCGTAGGCAATCGGCGTGCGCATGTCGGGCGAGCCCAGCTGCGCCAGCACCGAGCCGTCCTTGTAGCGCACCATGGAGTGGATCACGCTTTGCGGATGCACCACCACGTCGATACGGTCGGCCGGGGCATTGAACAGCCAGTGCGCCTCGATTACTTCCAGCCCCTTGTTCATCAGGGTGGCGGAGTCGACGGAAATCTTGCGCCCCATCACCCAGTTCGGATGATTGCAGGCGTCGTCGGGCGTGACGTGGCGCAGGCTGGCCGCATCGCGCTGGCGGAACGGGCCGCCGGACGCGGTCAGGATCAGCTGCTCGATGCCATTGCGGTCGAGGTTGCCGTCATAGGCCGCCGGCAAGGCCTGGAACAGCGCATTGTGCTCGCTATCCACCGGTAGCAGTTCGGCACCACTGTCACGCACCGTGCGCATGAACAGCTCGCCGGCAACCACCAGCGACTCCTTGTTCGCCAGCAGGATGCGCTTGCCCAGCCGCGCTGCGGCCAACGTTGGCCGCAGGCCGGCGGCACCGACGATGGCCGCCATCACCATGTCCGCCTCCGGCAGGGTCGCCGCCACTTCCAGCGCCGCCTCGCCGTAAGCCACTTCGGTCGAGCACCCCGCGTCACGCAGCCGCTGCTGCAACTGGCTGGCGGCCGATGCATCGGCCACCACCGCCAGCAAGGGACGGAACTGCAAGCATTGCGCAAACAGCTTGTCGACCTGGCGATGCGCGGTCAGCGCCACCACGTGATAACGCCCGGGGTGGCAAGCCACCACGTCGAGAGTGTTGACGCCGATGCTGCCGGTGGCGCCAAGTACGGTAATACCTTGAGAACGGTTCATGATTCAGACCAGCAAAAGACGGAGCGCATGGGACACCGCCAGCACGGCAATCAGGCTATCAATACGGTCGTACACCCCGCCATGACCCGGCAGCAGCTGGCTGCTGTCCTTGATGCCGGCGCTGCGCTTGAACCAGGACTCCAGCAGGTCGCCGACCACGCTGACCGCGGTCAGGCCGATCGCCAGCGGCAGCAGCCATAACGGCGACAGCGGCACGTTGAGCCAGCCCCATTGTGTCACCAGCCAGCTGTACAGCGAGACGCCGACCACCGCGCCGGCGACTCCTTCCCAGCTCTTGCCGGGACTGATCGTCGGTGCCAGTTTGTGCTTGCCAAAGGCCTTGCCGGCAAAATAGGCGGCGATGTCGGCCACCCACACCAGTCCCATCACAGCCAGCAGCTGCAGGCCATCGGCGACGGTAGGTTGCGGCCGCCACGCGAGGAAGGCGAACCATGCCGGAAACAGCAACAGCCAGCCCAGCAACATCGCCGGCAAGCCAGTGGGCAGCGGCCAACGTTTGGCCAGCCAGCACGGTGCCAGCAGCAGCCACACCAGCAGCGACAGCGCCATCAGCGCCGCCGGCGCGACAAAGCCCTGCAGCCACAGGCCGGCGGCAACCACGGTCGACACCGCCAGATAAACGTAGCGTACGGCACCATCAAGGCGGGCCATGCGGGCGAACTCCCACAGCGCCAGCACGATGATCAGCCAGGAAAAACCGGCCCAGGCCACGCCATTGAACAGGAACAGCGCCGCCAGCATCAGCGGAAGCAGCACCAGCGCCGTCAGAATACGCGTCTTGAGCATGACTCAGCCTCGGCGTTGGGTTTCGGGCAGTTGCTCGCTGGTACGGCCGAAACGGCGCTCACGAGACCGGAACGATGCCACCGCCGAGGTCAATGCCTGCGCATCGAAATCCGGCCACAGCAAATCGGTAAAGAACAACTCGGTATAGGCCAGCTGCCACAGCAGAAAATTGCTGATGCGCTGCTCGCCACCGGTACGGATGAACAGGTCCGGTTCCGGGGCGTAGGCCATCGACAGGTTGGCCGCAAGGGCAGCCTCGTCCAGCCGGGTTGCGCCTTGTGCCAGCAGCCGGTTGGCGGCCTGCATCACGTCCCAGCGGCCGCCGTAGTCAGCGGCGACGGTCAGCACCAGCCCGGCATTGCCGGCGGTGCGCGCCTCGGCGCGCTCGATGCGTTCGACGATTTCGGCGGAGAAGCGTTCGCGCGAACCGACCACGTACAGGCGGATGTTGTTGCGGTGCAGCTTGTCCACCTCGCGCTCCAGCGCGGTCATGAACAACCCCATCAGGAAGCTGACCTCATCCGGCGGACGGCGCCAGTTTTCGGTGGAAAACGCGAACAGGGTCAGGTATTCGACACCCTGGTCGGCACAGGCCTTGATGGTGTCGCGCACCGACTCCAGCCCGCGCTTGTGGCCGGCAACGCGCGGCAGAAAGCGCTTCTTGGCCCAGCGGCCGTTGCCATCCATGATGATGGCGATATGCCGGGGTACGGGTCGTACCTCGGGCACATCCTGCGTGGAACTCGCGAACAAGCGATACCCCTTATACGGCCAGCAGTTCGGCTTCTTTGGTCGCCAATGCCTTGTCGATCTCGGCGGTATACTTGTCGGTCAGCTTCTGGATTTCGTCCTGGCCGCGGCGCTCTTCGTCCTCGGTGATGGCCTTGTCCTTGAGCAGGTTCTTGAAGTCGTTGTTGGAGTCGCGACGCACATTGCGCACCGACACGCGCGCGCCTTCGGCTTCGCTGCGTACTACCTTGATCAGGTCGCGGCGGCGCTCTTCGGTCAGCATCGGCATCGGCACGCGAATCAGGTCGCCCATGCTGGCCGGGTTCAGACCCAGATCACAGTCACGGATCGCTTTTTCGATCTTGCCGGCCATGTTCTTTTCCCACGGCTGCACGCCGATGGTACGGGCGTCGATCAGCGTCACATTGGCCACCTGGTTGACCGGCACGTCACTGCCATAGTATTCCACCATGACGTGATCGAGCAGACCGGTATGGGCACGACCGGTACGCACCTTGGCAAGGTCTGCCTTGAAGGTTTCGAGGGTCTTTTGCATCTTGTGCTCGGCCGATTTTTTCACGTCATTAATCATGATTACTCCCGTTGTATCTCTAAAAAACAAAGCGGAAAACGGCTGACGCCGCTTCCGCCCTATCCATATTCATTAGGCTCAGCAGTGTACCAGCGTGCCTTCGTCTTCGCCAAGCACCACGCGCTTGAGCGCGCCGTCCTTGAAGATGCTGAACACCTTGATATTCAGCTGCTGGTCGCGGCACAGTGCAAACGCGGTCGCGTCCATCACCTTGAGGTTGCGCGAGATGGCCTCGTCGAAGGTCAGCGTCTGGTAACGCACCGCATCCGGGTTTTTCTTCGGGTCATCGGTGTACACGCCGTCCACCTTGGTCGCCTTCAGCATGATGTCCACGTTCATTTCCATGCCGCGCAGTGCAGCCGCGGTATCGGTGGTGAAGAACGGGTTGCCGGTACCGGCGGCGAAGATGACGACCTTGCCCTCTTCCAGGTACTGCATCGCCTTGCCGCGCACGTAAGGCTCGGCGATCTGCTGCATGGTCAGTGCCGACTGCACGCGGGCGATGAGGCCAACCTTGGTCATCGCATCCTTCAGCGCCAGCGCGTTCATCACCGTCGCCATCATGCCCATGTAGTCGGCGGTGGCGCGATCCATGCCGGCAGCGGCAGGCGCCACGCCACGGAAGATGTTGCCGCCACCAATGACGATACCCACCTCGATCCCCATCGCCACCACTTCTTTGATCTGACCGACAATTTGTTCGATGGTGGCACGGTTGATACCGTAACTGTCATCACCCATCAGGGCCTCACCGGACAATTTCAGCAAGATTCGTTTATAGGCAGGAGCTTGGCTCATGATCACCTCGGGCGTGGGGTTAGAATTCAATTTGCAAAACGGCACCCTGCAAGCAGGGTGCCGTTGGACCGTTCAGTTAACGGGGATTACAGCTTGGCAGCAGCGGCCACTTCAGCAGCGTAGTCAACTACGGCTTTTTCGATGCCTTCGCCAACAACCAGCATCGCGAATGCATTCACTTTAGCCGATTTCTCGGCCAGCAGTTTTTCTACAGTCACGTCCGGGTTCTTAACGAAAGGCTGACCCACCAGGGTCACTTCGGCCAGGAACTTGTTCACGCGGCCTTCAACCATCTTGGCAACGATGTCGGCTGGCTTGCCGGATTCGGCTGCCTGTGCGGTGTAGATCTTGCGCTCTTGTTCCAGCGTCTCGGCCGGAACCTGGTCTTTCGACACGCAGATCGGCTTGGAAGCGGCGATGTGCATGGCGACATCACGACCCAGGGCTTCGTCGCCGTTCAGGTCAACGATGACACCGATCTTGGCGCCGTGCAGGTAAGTCGCGATGGTGCCTTCGGTGCTGTAGCGAACAAAACGACGGATGGTCATGTTCTCGCCCAGCTTGGCGATGGCGGCCTTGCGGATTTCTTCTACCGATACACCGTCAATTTCAACGGCGGACAGCGCTTCGACATCGGCAGGGTTGGCCACAACCACAGCCTTGGCAGCAGCAGCAGCCAGTGCCAGGAAGGTCGGATCCTTGGCAACGAAGTCGGTTTCGCAGTTCACTTCCACCAGCGCGCCAACACCACCTTCGATGCAGGAACCGATGATGCCTTCGGCAGCAACACGGCCGGCCATCTTGGAAGCCTTGTTACCGGACTTGATGCGCAGGATTTCTTCGGCCTTGGCCAGATCACCCTCGGCTTCAACCAGTGCCTTCTTGCATTCCATCATGCCCAGACCAGTCGCTGCGCGCAGGTCGCCAACCATCTTTGCGGTAATTTCCGCCATGACTTACTCCTTCAAAAGTATACGGTTACGTCTCATCAGGGTTCGAAAAAAGGGGCTTGCGCCCCTTTTTCGCGTTGCCCTTTAGCTTATTCAGCGGCAGCTGGTTCAGCAGCAACGATTTCCTGCAGCGACTGGGCGCGGCCTTCCAGTACGGCGTCGGCGATGCCGCGAGCGTACAGACGGATGGCACGGCTGGAGTCATCGTTACCTGGGATTACGTAGTCGATGCCTTCTGGCGAGTTGTTGGTATCAACAACACCGATAACCGGGATGCCCAGCTTCTTGGCTTCAACAACGGCACCTTTCTGGTAGCCGGTGTCGATTACGAAGATCGCGTCTGGCAGGCCCTTCATGTCCTTGATACCACCCAGCGAACGCTCCAGCTTTTCAACTTCGCGCTGCATGTCCAGCAGCTCTTTCTTGTTGAAGCCGGAATCGCCAGCCAGTTCCAAGGCAGCGCGCTTGTCTTCCAGGCGCTTGATGGACTGCTTAACGGTCTTGTAGTTGGTCAGCATACCGCCCAACCAGCGGTGATCCACGAATGGCGCGCCTGCACGGGACGCTTCTTCACGGACGATCTCACGCGCCTGACGCTTGGTACCCACAAACAGCACGTTGCCTTTGTTAGCAGTCAAACGACGCACATAGTCCTGGGCGCCAACGAACAGTGGCAGAGTCTTTTCCAGGTTGATGATGTGAATCTTGTTACGGCTGCCGAAAATGTACTGAGCCATTTTCGGGTTCCAGAAACGGGTTTGGTGGCCGAAGTGAACGCCGGCCTCAAGCATTTGACGCATGGTCACATTGTTGGACATTTAAATCTCCTAAAGGGTTATGCCTCCATCCGTACAGACAACCTTGCGTACAAGGCACCCTTTGGTACGGATGTGCGTGATATCCCCCAGACATTGAGGGAACTCGCAATTGTAGCATTGCCGCGACGGCGGGTTCAAGCCGTCAGCCGCTCAAAATTCGCCGTCCGGGTTTTTCAGGCGCCGGATGCGGCGGCGGCGCAAACGCAACATGATCAGCGTCGGCAGGAAACCGAGGAAAAACAGCAGAATGCCTGCGCGAATCAGGCTGTCCTGCACCACCGCCAGCATCAGCACCACATACAGCCACGCAATCACAATCAGATACATATCAAACGACCGTTTGAAAAAAAACCAATAGTGTGTCAAGAATAGCGCATTCCCGCCCTCAGGAGCCGCCCGATCATGCACACCCGTTTCACCGAGACCTTTGGCGTCCAGCTACCCCTGCTCTGCCCCGGCATGAGCTATATCGCCACCCCGGAACTGGTCGCCGCCACCAGCAACGCCGGCGGCCTCGGCATCCTTGCCACCGGCCCGCTCACCGCGGAGCAGACACGCAGCGCCATCCGCCACATCCGCAGCCTGACCGACAAACCGTTCGGCATCGGCTGCACCCTGATGATGCCCAGTGCCAGGGAAAACGCCGAAGTGGCACTGCAGGAGCAGGTGCCGGTGATCAATTTCTCGCTCGGCAAGGGCGACTGGATCGTCAAGCGCGCCAGCAGCTATGGCGGCAAGGTCATCGCCACCGTGGTCACCGAGAAGCATGCCATTGCTGCAGAGAAGATCGGCGTCGACGCCCTGCTGGTCACCGGCCATGAGGCAGCCGCCCACGGCGGTGAAGTCACCTCGCTGGTACTGATTCCGGCCATCCGCAAGGTCAGCTCGCTGCCCATCATCGCCGCCGGCGGCTTTGGCACCGGCCAGGGGCTGATCGCGGCACTGGCACTGGGCGCCGACGCCATTGCCATGGGTAGCCGCCTCGCCATGACCCAGGAAAGCCCGGTACACCACACCACCAAGAACATGATTCGCCAGCGCAGCGTCGGCGACACCATCTACTCGCGCAACTTCGACGGCCTGTGGTGCCGGGTGATGGACACCCCGACTGCACGCAAGCTGACCCGCAAGCCGCTGGGCCTGCTGGTGGCCGGCTGGCGCGCACTGGGCATGGCGCACCGCATGAAGCTGCCAATCGGCAAGACGGTACTGGGGGGCATGCTGACGCAGCCGCAGAACCTGCGCCAGCTGGCGCAATTCGGCGCCGCCACCGAGTCGATCCGGCTGGCGATCGAGGACGGCGATCATCAGCGCGGAGTACAGCTGATCGGCCAGGTACAGGGCCTGCTTGACGACGTCCCCACTGTCAACGAGCTGTTCCAGCGCCTGGTGAATGAAGCACGCGCCACGCGCGACAAGCTGCCCAGCTGAAATACCACCCGCGGGCGCAGCCGCCGCTGCGCCCCCCCCCCCCCCCCCCTCCGCCAAACAACCCCCACTTGCCGACAAGGCGCAGAGTCGCTATCGTCTGATAATGATTCTTGTTTAGTAAAAATTGGATGTGGACCACGTGCCGGCAGGCGCCCTAGCACAGCACCGCACGCACGTTGGCCGCAACGCCGCAAGCATCCGCCCGCACAACGACAAGGCAAGCCCGGCGACCACGCCCCGGCACCGAGCCTGCCATGCGGCCAGCGCAAGTCCGGATCGCCGCAACCCGGCAATCAACTTAGGAGCAGCCAATGCCAGATCTCGCCTACCAGATTGAGCGACTACAGGTTCGCCGCGGCAACGACAGCCTGCTCGATTGCCAGCAACTGCAAATCCCGGCCCACCGCGTCACCGCCGTCATTGCCGCCCACACCCCGGAACACAGCCTGCTACTGCAGGCATTGGCCGGCGCACACGGCCCGCAGCAGGGCCGCCTGTTTGGCCAGCCGCTACCAGCAGGCCGCCACGATGCCCGCATTGCCGGGCTGGCGCCCGCCGCCACCAATCCGCGGCAACGGCTATTTGATTACGTGCTGCAAGGCCGCCTGCCGGCCTCGCGCTGGCTGCTGCGACCGTCGCCACTGGATCGTGACTCCGCCACCCTGGCCTTGCGACTGGTCGCACTGGAGGCACAAGCCGGACAAAGGCTGGCCAACCTGACTCCCAGCGAACAGCAACTGGCGCGCATCGCCCGCAGTCTGGCCCAGCCCGCGCCACTATTGTTGCTGGATCAATGGACCGCGCATCTCTCTGCACAGCAACAACTGCTGCTGATGCAGCGGCTGGTGCGGCTGGCGCCGACCGGGCGCACCATCGTCTGCACCCTGCCCGAGCACAGCCCTGTCGCCAGTCACGCGCAGTGGCTGGTATTGCTGGCCGGCGGCCGCCTGCTGGCGCAAGGCAGTCCGGCACAGCTGCGGCCAGCCGCAAGCGGACACCCGCCGCACCATGCAGCGCCATTCGCCAGCCCGTCTGGCAGCCAGCTTCCCGCCGCGGCCTGGCCATCCCGCCTCGCCGCCTGAAATGCGCGACCCGGTTTCACCAAACGCACCGAGGGCATAGAATCGGCACATCCGTTTCCAGCCCAGCCGCCATGACACTCCATTTACCCGCCGTTGCCGACCCTAGCCTGCCCACCCGCTGGTGCCTGTTTGATGGCCAGCAAGTCTGGCTCGATGCCGGGGCCTTTCCCGCGCAACGCCCGGCGCACAGCAGCAATCCGCACTTCATCGGCCACAACGGCCAATTCAACCTGTTCAGCGCCGAGTTGATCGGCGCGGCCCCGCCACAGTGGCAGGCCCACACCCTGCGCCAGGCGTTGCAAGGCCTCCCGGCCGATGCGGTACCGCTACTGGCCCGTGCCGCACAGTTGCGGCGCTTCGAGCACAGCCACCGCTTTTGCGGCGCCTGCGCCCAGCCGCTGCAAGCGCACCGGCACGATCACGGCCGCGGCTGTCCGTCCTGTGGCGAGCTGTACTACCCGCGTCTGTCGCCGGCGATGATGGTGGCGGTCACCCGTGGCCGCGAAATCCTGCTCGCCCGCGGCCCGCACTTCAGTCCCGGCCTGTACAGCGCCCTCGCCGGCTTCGTCGAGCCGGGCGAAACGCTGGAAGCCTGCGTCGAGCGCGAAACGGCGGAAGAGGTCGGCATCCGGATCCGGCAGCTACAGTATGTCGGTTCGCAATCTTGGCCGTTCCCGCACTCGCTGATGCTGGCCTTCACCGCCGAATACACCGCCGGCGAGATCACGCCGCAGCCGGGCGAGATCGAAGCCGCCGACTGGTTCGACATCGACCACCTGCCGCCAACCCCGGCCGGACACTCCATCGCACACTGGCTGATCAAGCACACCGTCGAGCAGCTGCGCCGCCGCGAACACTGAGCCGTGCTGCGGCAAGACCACCACATCTTGCGGCCAACCTTGGCCGCAACAACAAGACGGAACGTGACAAAAATGCCGGCCAGCCCGTAAAGTCCTTGCACAAAGTGGCGGTGATTACGATAAAGATTCTAAAGAATCACAATTGCATTTAATATCGACCACACCAAAACGCGGCACACACCGTATGCGCCGCACACCCGACATCACCTACAAAAAATACTCTGCAAGGACAAAATCATGGGGAAACTAAAACTGGCACAGCGCCTGGCGCTGGGCTTCGGTGCCGTCATCACCCTGCTGGTGCTCGGTTCGGCCTTTACCCTGTTCCGCCTCGGCGGCATTCAGGAACGGGTATCGGAACTGGTGGAATACCGCATCCCGGTGATCCAGAACTCCCGCTCGCTGAGCGCCGCCCTGCTGTCGGTCACCAACGCGGCACGCACCATCCTGCTGGAA
Source organism: Vogesella sp. AC12 (assembly GCF_024437575.1). Lineage (NCBI taxonomy): Bacteria > Pseudomonadati > Pseudomonadota > Betaproteobacteria > Neisseriales > Chromobacteriaceae > Vogesella > Vogesella sp. AC12. The sequence goes on along the minus strand of NZ_JANFNU010000001.1, from coordinate 15,305 downwards.
AGCGATGACAAGCTGGTCGAGGAAAAACTCGACATCCTGAAGAAATCGGCAGCCAAGGCGCAGCTGGAATTCAAGGAAATGCAGACGCTGGCCAAGGACCCGAAAGAGGTGGAACTGGTCGGCAAGATCGACAAGTCGATGAAGGAATTCAACGTCCTGGTCGACAAGCTGCTGCCGATGATCGTGCGCCAGAAATGGGACGCCTCGATCATCGTCTCGGAAAAACTGGAACCGCAGGAGCGCCTGCTCAGCATGCAGCTGGACAAACTGATCGCCTACCACACCCAGGTGATGGAAGAGCAGAAAGCGTCCACCACCAGCACGCTGAAGGAAACCATGCTGGCGGCGATCATCGCCATCATTGCCAGCGTCGGCGCCAGCATCATGGTGGCACTGCTGATTGCCCGCTCGCTGACGCGCCAGATTGGCGGCGAACCGGATTACGCCGCGGAAGTGATGAAGGAGATCGCGCACGGCAACCTCGGCATCAGCGTCAAGATCGGCAAGGGCGACAACAGCTCGCTGCTGTACAACCTGTCGCGGATGACCAGCGAACTGAACGGCGCCCTGCGCACCGTCGAGCGTAGCGTGCAGGAAAGCAGCGCCGCCTCGGATGAACTGCGCAACACCATGCAGCGTCTGGTCAGCCGCTCCGAAGAACAGAACCGTGCCGCCGACGAGATGGCCAGCGTGATCCAGCAGATGGCCGTCGGCGTACAGGAACTGCACCACAGCGCCGGCAGCGCCGAAAGCGCGGCCCGCACCGCCAGCGGCGATGCCCGCCAGGGCGTGGAAGTGATCCAGGGCGCGGTACGCGAAATGGATGCCATCAGCACCCTGATCAAGTCCACCGCCGGCAGCATCCACGAGCTGGGCCGCCAGTCGCAGACCATCGACAACATCGTGTCGGTCATCCGCGACGTCGCCGACCAGACCAACCTGCTGGCGCTGAACGCCGCCATTGAGGCCGCCCGCGCCGGCGAACAGGGCCGCGGCTTTGCCGTGGTCGCCGACGAGGTGCGCAAGCTGGCCGAGCGCACCACCAAGGCCACCGGTGAAATCGCCGAGATGATCGGCGCCATCCGCGTCAGCTCGCAACAGGCGGTGGAAGCGATGAACCAGTCGGTGGAACGCGCCCACACCAGCGCGGCACAGGGCCAGCGCGCCGGCGAATCGATTGTCGCGATCCAGAGCGGCACCGAGACCGTCGGCCAGAGCGTGCTGTCGATCGCCAGCTCGCTATCCGACCAGGCCCGCTCCGGCGAGCAGGTGTCGCGAGAAGTGCAGCGCATCACCGCCATCGCCCAGCGCAACCGCGAGGCCGCCGACGAGGCTGTCTCCGCCGCCGCGCGCATGAGCGAACTGACCGAGGAGATCCGTCAGAGCTTCAGCCGCTTCCACACCGCCTGAGGTTGGCCGCAAGGCAAGCTCCGACCCCAAGGAAAGCCGCTGCCAAGCGGCTTTCCTGTCTACGGTAGCGACCAGCACGGCAGCTGCGCCGGCAAGCATTGGAGAACAGGCAACAGCCCGCCGCGGAGACCGGCCAAGCGGCGAAGAACAAGACCCACGACAGCAAGATGGCAAGCGGCCGCCACCGCGCGACACCCCGTTCAGAGCACACAGCGGAAAGGACACAGCAATGAACACATGGCGCAACAGTCTTGTGACCCTGGCCCTGCTGGGCAGCGCCGCGCATGCCATGGCGGCCGACGACGTGATCCTGACCGTGACCCGCAGCGCCGGGCAAGCACACCACTTCACCCTGCAACAGCTTGCCGCACTGCCACAAGCCAGCATCATCACCGCCACGCCGTGGACCACCGGCAAGCACCACTATCGCGGCGTCGCGATCAGCACCCTGCTCCAGCAGTTGCAGATCACACCGCAAGCGCTCAAGGTTCACGCGCTGAATGACTTCTGGGCCAGGATACCCACCGCCGTGGCGCTGCAATACCAGGCAATCCTGGCCACCCACGTCGATGGCCAGCCGATGAGCCGCCGCAACAAGGGCCCGCTGTGGATCATCCTGCCGTTGAGCGAGCACCCCGAGCTCAATCAAGAGAAATACCACAACTACATGGTGTGGCAAGCCAGAACCATAGAAGCCGAATGAATCATGGGCAAAGTCAGGTTCCTCTTCTTCGCCGCCGTCATGTGCACCTTCCTCGCGGTGACCGCTTGGTCGACGTGGAACTATGAGCGCACCTTCCGCACCGTCACCACCAATACCCAGACCTCGGCCTGGGCACTGGCACAGCTGGAAATCGACGTCTACCGGCTGCAGGAAACGCTGAAGCTGTACCAGACCGGCCACGCCGACAGCAAGCAGCTCAGCCTCAGCTACGACATCGCCTGGAACCGCATGGACGTGTTCCTGACCGGCGAGGCCACCAGGGCGATCCGCCAGCGCTTTGCCGCCGAGGAGCTGGTACGCCGCATTCTCGACGTGCTGCAACGCCACGAGCGCGCCATTGCCGTGCCCTCCCCGAGCGACCCGACGCTGGCGCAGATGAGCCGGGAGCTGGACGCGCTGACTCCGCGGCTGCGCGACATCATGGTGCAGAATTTCACCGGCCCCAATGCGCTGCAGGAAACCCACCTGCTGGACGAAGCCAAGATCCGCAACTTTGCCGCCATCGGCATCCTGCTGCTGTTCAGTCTCATCATGCTGGCGCTGCTGTTCCGCGAGTCGAAAAAACAGCACTTCCTGGCCTGGAACGACGTGCTGACGCAGCTGCCCAACCGCGCCGCGTTCATGCACCAGCTGGCGCAGCTGACTGCGGCGCCGGAGGCGCAGGTGGTGCTGTGTCTGGTCGACCTCAGCCGCTTCAAGGAGGTCAACGACAGCTTCGGCCACGCCGCCGGCGACCAGCTGCTGGCGCAGATCGCCGAGCTGCTGCAGCAGCACCGGAACGAGGAGGTCTACCTGGCGCGCATCGGCAGTGACGAATTTGCGCTGGTGATGTTCGGCAACATGTCTGGCTACAGCTGGTTCGCCTACTCCCGCAAGATCTACAACCAGCTCGAACGGCTGCTGCACAGCGAAGACCCGGCCCACCGCGTGAAACTGAACATGGGCATCAGCCAGTACCCGCAGCACGCCAGCTCGGTGGAAGAGATGGTGCTGTTTGCCGACCTGGCACTGCTGAGCGCCAAGCAGGACAAGCAGTTGCACTACCAGGTATTCAACCGCTTCATGCTCGACCAGTACCAGCGCAAGCGGCTGTTGGCCGGCCACCTGCAGGAGCTGCTGGCCGAGCCGCAGAATACCGAGCTGTACCTGTGCTACCAGCCGATCATCAACATCAGCCAGCCGCAACAGCTGGGGGTGGAGCTGCTGATCCGCTGGAACCACCCCAAGCTGAATTTCATCAACCCACCGGACATCATCCAGATCGCCGAGGAAAACGGGCTGGGCGAAAAGCTGGGCGAGTGGCTGTTCCGCCGCATGCGCCATGATGTCACCCGCTTCCCAGCCGACACCCTGCGTCACATTCACTTCTCGATCAACCTCAGCAGCTCGATCTTCAACCCGAACCTGGTCAACCGCGTCAGCGACTGGCTGCAGGGCGGCCCGCTGCCCGCCAGCCAGCTGATCCTGGAACTGACGGAAAACATCGCGCTGGAAGACGTGCAGCTCAGCCGCAAGATCTTTACCCAGCTGAAGGAAAAGCAGATCCGCATCGCGCTGGACGATTTCGGCACCGGCTGGTCGTCGTTTTCCTACCTGAAGGATCTCAATTTCGACAAGCTCAAGATCGACAAGTCGTTCATCAAGCATCTGGACCGGGACAAGCGCCTGCCGCTATTCGTGCAGGCGATTACCGACCTGTCGCACCAGCTGGGCATTTCCGTGGTCGCCGAAGGCGTGGAGACCGAAAGCGAGCTGCGCAAGATCCTCGAAATCGGCGCCAACGAGATCCAGGGCTACTATTACTCGCGGCCGCTCAGCGCCGACGCCTTCCTCGATTACGCCCGGCACTACCTCGCCAGCAACGTGCGCGAAACCCGGACCAGGACCGACCTCGCCTGACGTGCGGTCTCGGTCATGAAAAAACCCGCCGGTTGGCGGGTTTTTTCATGATGCACGATCCAGGCTCAGGCGCGGGCCGGCACCGCGGCCAGCACCGCCTGCAGCAACTGCCACGCCTTGCCGACCGAGGCCACCTCCACCCGCTCACCCGGCGCATGCGCGCCACGGATATTGGGGCCGAACGACACCATGTCCATCTGCGGGTACTTGGCGCCGATGATGCCGCACTCCAGCCCGGCATGGATCACCTGCACCCCGGAATCGGCGCCGAACTGCTGGCGATACACCTGCTGGAACAGCGCCAGCAGCGGCGAGGCCGGATTCGGTGCCCAGCCCGGGTAGCCGCCCTCGGTTTCCACCTCGAAACCGGCCAGCTGGAACAGGCCGACGATCTCGCTGGCCAGATTCTGGAAGCCGCTGTCCAGCAGCGAGCGCACCATCAGGTTGGTGAATACCTTGCCGTCGGCAATGCTGATCACCCCCAGGTTATTGGACGTTTCCACCACGCCGCTGACGCGCTGGCTCATGCGCTTCACCCCGTGCGGTGCCGCATGCAGCGCGCGGAAGATCGCCTGCTGGTCGGTCGGTGCCAGCACCTCGCTGGCGCTGGCAAGGTTGGCCGCAATGCTCACCCCTTCATCGACACCGGCCAGTTCAAAGCGCATCAGCGCCTGGAACGCATCCAGCCGCGCCGCCAGCTTGTCGCCGTCGGCGGCCGGATAGGCCACCACGGCAAAGGCCTCGCGTGCCAGCGCATTGCGCGCGGTGCCGCCATTGAACGACGCCACGCGCAGGTCGGTGACCGTTTCCAGCTCGCGCAGCAGGCGGATCAGCACCTTGTTGGCATTGCCGCGGCCAAGGTGGATATCGGCACCGGAGTGACCGCCGACCAGCCCGGCCACCGTCAGCTGGCGTACCTCGAAGCCCGCCGGCAACGGCTGCGACTGATAGCTGCGCCGCGCGTTGACATCGATGCCGCCGGCACAGCCCATGTAGAACTCGCCCCACTCCTCGGTATCGATATTGATCAGCATCCGGCCCTGCAACAGCCCCGGTTCCAACCCCAGCGCGCCGCCCATGCCGGCCTCTTCGTCCAGCGTCATCAGCACTTCCACCGGGCCGTGCGCGATGTCGTCGCTGGTCAGTACCGCCAGCCCCAGCGCCACGCCGATGCCGTTGTCGGCCCCCAGCGTGGTATTTTCCGCGATCAGCCAGCCATCCTTCAGCAACGGACGGATCGGGTCATTGAAGAAGTCGTGCACGGTGCCGGTATTGGCCTGGCACACCATGTCGAGGTGGCCCTGCAGCACCACGCCGACACGGTCTTCCATACCCGGCGTCGCCGCCTTGCGCACGATCAGGTTGCCGGCCTGGTCGACCACCGTCTCCAGACCGCGCAACTCCGCCCAGCCTTTCAGATAGTCGCGCAGCGCCGCTTCATGTTTGGAAGGACGAGGAATGTCACACAGGGTCTGAAAGTGTTCCCACACGATGGTAGGTTCGAGGGCTGCAATATTCACCACAACAAGGCGCTCCTTTATTCCGCCGGCGGAGACATTTCATGCCAATAATTCCGCCAAAATAATCACAGGGTGACTCGTGATCACCCTTTTTGTAGACAATCAACTTTACCACGCCCCCGGCAGGGCGTCTTGAATGCAAGCATTTCGCGTTAGCGGCGACAGCAGCCAATCCGCCGTCAAAACGCGAGTGATTGATTACAATCACGAATCTGCTTGGCACAAAAACAACGCCTCACACCGGTATCGCCACAGCTTATGCCCGAGCGCTGCCACGCGGAATGCCGTCGCAGGTGCCGGCGGGATGACGGCTTGCGGCCAACCTTGTCGCAGCGTAATTTTATTACCGCTGTAGCCACTTAATTACAACGCCATTCCGTACCATAATTACAGACACTCAATAACGGAGAGCAACACCATGACCCGCCGCACCAAGATTGTCGCCACCCTCGGCCCCGCCTCCAGCGATCCGGCAACCCTGGAACGCCTGCTGCAGGCCGGCGTCAACGTCGTCCGCCTCAACTTCTCGCACGGCAGCGCCCAGGACCACATCGACCGTGCCGCACTGGTGCGCAGCACCGCGGAACGACTGGGCGTGCCGGTGGCGATCATGGTCGACCTGCAGGGCCCGAAAATCCGCGTCGGCAAGTTCGCCAACGGCAAGACCACGCTCACCAACGGCCAGCCCTTCATCCTCGACGCCGACTGCGAGCTGGGCGACGACCAGCGCGTCGGCCTCGACTACAAGGAGCTGCCCAACGACGTCGCCAGCGGCGTGGTGCTGCTGCTCGACGATGGCCGCATCGTGCTGACCGTGGAAAAGGTGCTCGGCAACCAGATCCACACCCGCGTCAAGGTCGGCGGCGTGCTGTCCAACAACAAGGGCATCAACCGCCAGGGCGGCGGCCTGACCGCACCGGCGCTGACCGGCAAGGACATCGACGACATCAAGACCGCGGCACAGCTGGAAGCCGACTACGTGGCGGTGTCGTTCCCGAAAAGTAGCGCCGACCTATACATGGCGCGCACGCTGGTGCACGCAGCCGGCAGCCAGGCACGCATCATCGCCAAGATCGAGCGCTGCGAGGCGATCGCCAACCTCGACGACCTGATCGATTCCGCCGACGGCATCATGGTGGCGCGCGGCGACCTGGCGGTGGAAGTCGGCGACGCCGCGGTGCCGGCGCTGCAGAAACGCATGATCCGCCTCGCACGCGAGCGCAACAAGCTGACCATCACCGCCACCCAGATGATGGAATCGATGATCAGCAGCCCGGTGCCGACCCGCGCCGAGGTCTCCGACGTCGCCAACGCGGTGCTGGACGGCACCGACGCGGTGATGCTGTCGGCGGAAACCGCCGCCGGCCAGTATCCGGTGGAGACGGTGGAGTCGATGTCGCGCGTCTGCCTGGAGGCAGAAACCTCGTCCGACTACCAGCTGGAGCGCGCCTTCCTCAACCGCGAATTCAGCCGCGTCGACCAGTCCATCGCCATGGCAGCGCTGTTCACCGCCAACCACCTGCCGGTGCGCGCGCTGGTGGCGCTGACGCAGACCGGCTCCACCGCACTGTGGATGAGCCGCGTCAATTGCGGCGTGCCGATCTACGCGCTGACGCCGGAGGTGGGCACCTATCGCCGCCTGGCGCTGTACCGCGACGTGTTCCCGATGCTGCTGCCCACCGCCGCCGACTCGAAAAAGCTGCTCGCCGCCGCCGAGCGCAAGCTGATCGACCAGGGCCGCGTCGAACTGGGCGACATCCTGGTGGTCACCGTCGGCGACAGCGTCGGCCTGATGGGCAGCACCAACACCCTGAAAATCATCAAGGCCGGTGAAGGCCGCTAAGAACCTGTTCAAAGTCTCGCGAGCTAGAGCGAGACAAGGCGAAAATGCCTGAGGAAGCGGAGTTGACATGGGGTCAATGAGCATCCGAAGGCATTTTCAACGCGGTATCGCCGAAGCGCAGCAGGCATTGAACAGGTTCTAAGCCGTCATGGGCCGGCGCGACACCGGCCCGTTTCACCCCTACGGCTTGCGGCCAACGTTAGCCGCAAGCCGCCGCCGGGCCGGTCTGCCGCGGCAAGCGCCACGGCATCCCCGGCCTCACCCCCGCAGCCAGCTGGCCGACCACCCCGCCAAGCCATTGATCTGAAAACGATCACGCCAAAAAACCACAATCCCGCAACCCGCGCCACAATTAAGCTTGCCTTCATTTTTGAATTCGTACACAATCAAAAATAAGGAGGAAGCAACATGTCATCGCAAGGAGGAAAGCGCGAAGGCGCCGGTCGCAAATCCCGCTTCGGCGGTGACAAGACCGTCGCCATGCGCGTACCGGAACCGCTGAAACCGGTACTGGAAAACTGGCTGGACGAATACCGCAGCCTACGCAGCATCAACCACAGCAGCATCGGCGACATCGCCCTGCTCGGCGAGGCACTGAAAAACCTGTCGCTGCCGCTGTTTGCCAGCCGCGTGCCGGCCGGCTCGCCGGTCGCCGCCGACGACCTGAAAGAGGCCGACATCGACCTCAACCAGCACCTGGTGCGCAAGCCGGCGTCGACCTTTCTCGTCACCGTCAAGGGCGACTCGATGATCAATGCCGGCATCCACGATGGCGACATGCTGGTGGTCGACCGCTCGCTGGAGCCGCGCAACGGCAAGGTGGTGGTGGCGGTGATCAATGACGAACTGACGGTGAAACGGCTGGAGCGCTCCGCCGGACGGGTGCGCCTGCTACCGGAAAACCCGGCCTTCAAGCCGATCGAAGTACCCGAGGATGCCAGTTTCTTTATCTGGGGCGTCGTGACCAACGTCATTCACGCCGTGGACTGACCGCAAGGAGCAAGCCATGAACAGCTACAACGACCCGATCAAGATGATGTTCCGTGACTGGAAACGCCTGCCGCGCGCCTTCCGTGCCGTGGTCGCCGGCCAGCCGCAGGTGCTGCTGACCCGCATCGGCCACAGCTATTTCGTGCCGGTGGAATTCGTCGGCTGAGACCCCTCTGCCGGCGCGTCCGGCCTAGCAGACAATGCGGCCAACCTTGCCCCAAGGTTGGCCGCAATTCCCTTCGCCAGCGCCCGCCACACCGGCGCCAGCCAAGCCCCGCTCAGCCGAAGCGGCGCATCGCGTCCAGCGCCAGGCCGCTGCCGATGCTGCCATAACGGTCGCCCTCGACCTTGGCCGCCTGCGGCAGCAGTGCCGCCACCCGCTCGCGCAGCAAGGGCACTGCACTGGCACCGCCGGTAAAGAACACGGTATCGATCTGCGCGGCGGTGATGCCGGCGTCCTGCAGCAGGCGGTCGATGGTCTGCGTCACGCTGTCGATCTGGCGCTCGATCGCCTCGTCGAACTGGCTGCGCGTCAGCTGGTGCGTGAGGCCGGCGGCAATCTCGTCCAGCGCCAGCTGGTGCGTCTCGCTGTCGGACAGCGCGATCTTCGCCGCCTCCACCTGGATCGCCAGCCAGTGCCCGGCGCGCTTGTTGATCACCGAAAACAGCCGGTCCAGCTTGTCGCGCTCCAGCGCGTCGACGTACACCCCCTGCAGGTCGGCCAGTGTCTTGCGGGTGTAGGCAAAGTTGATGGTGTGCCAGGTGGCGAGATTGAAGTAGTAGCCGGACGGCACCTCGGCATTGTTCTTCAGCCGCGTGCGGTAGCCCAGCAGTGGCATCACGCTGTGCAGGCTCAGCTGCTTGTCGAAGTCGGTACCGCCGATGTGCACGCCGCCGTTGGCGAGGATGTCGTCACGGCGATCGAGCAGGTGGCGGCGCTGCGGCGACAGCCGCACCAAGGAAAAGTCGGAAGTACCGCCACCGATATCGACGATCAGCACCAGCTCTTCGCGCTCGATGCGGCTTTCGTAGTCGAAGGCCGCCGCAATCGGCTCGAACTGGAAGGCGACCTCCTGAAAGCCGGCACGGCGCGCGACATCGGCCAGCGTGTCCTGCGCCAGCTGGTCGGCGACCGGATCGTCATCGATGAAAAACACCGGCCGGCCGAACACGGCGCGGCTGAACGCCTGCCCCGCCTGCTGTTCGGCGCGCTGCTTGAGGGTGCCGATGAACGAGGACAGCAAGTCGATGAAACGCAGCGCACGACCGTTGACCTCGGTCTGGCCGTTCATCAGGCCGGTGCCGAGCAGGCTCTTCAGCGAGCGCATCAGCCGCCCCTCGTAACCGTCCAGGTATTCGCCGATCGCGGCCCGGCCAAAGGCGGTGCTCTCTTCCTCGGCATTGAAGAACACCACCGATGGCAGGGTCGCCTTGTCGTCTTCCAGCATCAGCAACTGGCTCTGCCCGGCGCGGAAACAGGCGACCGTGGAGTTGGAGGTGCCAAAATCGACACCGCATGCCGGAATAACCATCGTGCAACCCGTTCATTCAATAAGGAGGGGGCAGGATTGTAGCAGAAGCGTCGCCCGCGCCCGAGACAAATACGGCGCCGCGGCGCGCGCCGAATGTGTCGTTGCGGCCAACCTTGACGCCTTTTTACCCCACTGCCGGCAGCAAGCGGTGGCGAACCGCGTCATACGGCGCGCAGCAGGCCGCAACAGCCGTCATTCGAAGCGCGCATGCCATTGCGGCGTACGCGCCACCAAGAAGTCGACAAACACCCGCACCGCCGGCACCAGATGGCGGCGGCCGGTAAAAGCCAGGTGCAGGATGCCGCCCGGCATGGAGAAATTCGGCAACAGCCGTCGCAGCCGGCCATCGGCCAGCGCCTGCTGGCAGACCAGCACCGGCAACGCCGCCACGCCGCAGCCATCGATCGCCGCCTGTGCCAGCACCACCAGGTTGTCGGTCATCAGCCGTGGCGACGCCAGTTGCACGGTGTACAGCTGGCCGACCTCGTCATGCATCGTCCACTCACCGCGACCGTCAGGCCGCGACATCACCAGCGCCGGCCATGACGCCAGATCGGACGGGCGCTGCGGCAGGCCACGCTCGGCCAGCAGCGCCGGGCTGGCCACCAGAAACGAGGACGACTGCCCCAGCGGACGCGCCACGATGCTGGCACTGTCTTCCAGCCGCAAGCGCACCCGCAGCGCGACATCGATGCCGTCATTGATCAGGTCGACACGGCGCCCGGTCACCTCCAGCAGGATGCGCACCTCCGGATACTGCGCCATGAACTCCGGCAGCAAGGGGGCCAGCAGCGACTGTGCCAGCAGATCCGGGCAGCTCACCCGCACCAGGCCGCGCGGCACGTCGGTGGCGCGCGCGATCGCCTCCTGCGCCGCCTCCGCCTCGGCCAGCATCGCCTGACAGTGACGGAAGTAGGCCTGCCCCACCTCGGTCAGTGCCAGCCGCCGCGTCGTCCGCTGCAGCAACTGCACCCCCAGCCGAGCCTCCAGCTCGGCAACCCGACGCGACAACCGCGACTTGGGCACCCCGATCTGCCGCGCCGCCGCCATGAAACCACCGTGCTCAACAACCTTGGCAAAGAAATACAGGTCGTTCAGGTCATGCATCGTGCGCGCTCCGCTGGCATTGGTATCAATTTCAGGACAATCATTCCCGGTTTCGCAGTCTAGTCCGATATTGTCGCAAAAACTATCATACGTTCCATTGCTACAGCCAACCGGCACTTACCCGAAACGGAGCTCACCATGAAAATCCTGCACCTTGATTCCAGCGTCCTCAACGACAACTCGGTTACCCGCCAGCTGACCCGCGCGCTGGTTGACAGCCTGCAAGCACAACACGGCAGCACCGGCGTGATCTACCACGACCTGGCCAGCAACGAGATCCCACACCTGTCGGGCGAGATCCTCGGCGCCGCCTTTACCGCGGAGAGCGACTGGAGTGAGCTGCAGCGCACCGAGCGCGCCCGCAGCGAACAGCTGATCGGCGAATTCCTCGGCAGCGAGATCCTGGTCATCGGCGCACCGATGTACAACTTCTCCATCCCGTCGCAACTGAAAGCCTGGATCGACCGCGTTGCGGTCGCCGGCCGCACCTTCAAGTACACCGAGACCGGCCCGGTGGGCCTGGCTGGCGGCAAGACCGTCTACGTGGTCTCCGCTCGCGGCGGAGTCTACAGCAACGAACAAGGCCAGGCCATGGACTTCCAGGAAGACTACCTGAAGACCGTACTCGGCTTCCTCGGCATCAGCGACGTGCGTTTCATCCGCGCCGAAGCCGTCTCCATGGGCGACGACGCCCGCAGCAATGCCCTGAACGCAGCCAAAGAAGCCATCGCTCAAGCTACGCGCTAAGCGCCCAAGCCATCCCTTGGCTGCAAAAGCAAAAAGGCAAGCCGGACCGGCTTGCCTTTTTACATGCTTGCAACACAAACCTCTCGCCACTCACCACGCCAGCAAGCGCAGCGGCAAGCCCCGACAAGCGGACTCCTGGAGTATTTCGCCTAGCTGGCGGCGGTATCACCCACATCGCCATCAAGATAACGCCACAAACCTTGCTCGCGCACAAAGCGGCTACGCTCCTGCATCCGCCCGGCACGGCCGTTGACCTTGTAGCGGGCAACAAAGGTGACCACGCCGGTCTGGTCCTGCTCGCCACCGGCCTCCGTCGACAGGATGGTCAGCCCCAGCCACTTGACCGCGGCATCCAGCAATGACTCGTCCGGCAAGCTTTCTGCCGCCCAGCTCTGACGCAGATAACCTTCGTCACCCAGCACAAAGGCGCTATAGCGCGAACGCATCAAGGCCTCGGCGTTCGGCACCGGCTGCCCACCATGATACTGGCCACAACAGGCGGCATAGAGCTGGCCACTCCCACACGGACACACTGCGGCACTGCCTGCTGTTTTGCGTTTCATCTTGTCACTGCCCCAGTGCCGGCATGCTGTACAGCTTGAGCATGAAGCTGGTGAAGGCCGGCTGTGCAGGCTTGCTGGCAAGGCGCGGCCAACGTTCCAGCCACATCTGCAAGCGCTGTTGCATCAGCTGCTGCGCCCTGGCACCGTCAATCTGCCCGGCGTCGCGACGCACCGCAATCTGGCGATAGAGCGCAAACACGTCATCATCGACCGCATTGCGGCCAACCAGCTGCACGCGCAGCGCCCCCAGCTGATCGGCAACCGCCACCCGGCTCAGTTCGCCCTTGGCCACCCGCGCCGACAGCGCCTGCGCTTCCTCATACAGCCGCTGCGATGGCGACACGACGGCCGGCCGCACCGCGACACCGCCACTGGTGCCCGGCAAAGGCGGCAGCACCGCGCACGCCGACAGCGCGCCCAAAATAAAAACGACCATGAATATCTGTTTCATGGTCGTTATTGTAACGCTGCGCTCACTCACTTCAAGCAAGGTGCTCAAATAATGGTGTCGACAGGTAACGTTCGCCAAAGGACGGGATCACCACCACGATCAGCTTGCCGGCATTTTCCGGGCGCTTGGCCAGCTGCAAGGCGGCCCACACGGCGGCGCCGGAAGAAATCCCCACCAGCACACCTTCCTTGGTCGCCACGGCGCGCGCCGTCTCGAAGGCATCATCATTCTTGACCCGGATCACTTCATCGTAGATCGCGGTATTCAGGATTGCCGGCACAAAACCGGCGCCAATGCCCTGGATCGGATGCGGTCCCTTGACACCACCGGACAATACCGGCGACGCGTCCGGCTCGACCGCCACAATCTGCACTCCGGGCTTGCGCGCCTTGAGCACCTCGCCCACCCCGGTAATGGTACCGCCGGTACCGACACCGGCCACGAAGATATCGATCTGGCCATCAGTATCGCGCCAGACCTCTTCGGCGGTAGTCTGACGGTGGATCTCAGGGTTGGCCGGATTCTCGAACTGCTGCGGCAGGAAGTAGGTTTCAGGGTTGGCCGCAACCAGTTCCTTGGCCTTGGCGATGGCACCGCCCATGCCTTCCGGGCCTGGGGTCAGAATCAGTTCCGCACCATAGGCGCGCAGCAATTGACGACGCTCGCGGCTCATCGTCTCCGGCATGGTGATCACCAGCTTGTAACCACGCGCCGCACACACCATGGCCAGCCCGATACCGGTATTACCCGATGTTGGCTCGACAATAACCGTCTCCGGCCCGATCTTGCCGGCCTGCTCCGCCGCATCGATCATTGACACGGCGATACGGTCCTTGACGCTGTGCCCTGGATTGAAGAACTCCAGCTTGGCAACCACCGTCGCCCCTACGCCCTCGGTTACCCGATTGAGGCGCACCAGCGGAGTATTGCCGATCAGCTCCGTTACAGAATTCGCGATGTGCATTTTATTCCTCCAGTCCATATTCTATGGCGATAGATATTGCCATTTATTCTAATCAGCGCCACTGCTGATGGCTAATACCAATTCTTGCTAAGCATTGATCCGATCGCATGGATTCCCGGCTGGCATGCACGACAGGTTGCCAGTCCTCTCAGCCAGTCGGTATCAGCTGATGCCGACCAGCACCTTCTGCCAAGCACGATGGACTTCCTCATCAAAGGCGACAAAGACAATCTTGCGCAGCGCCGGCGGCGGTGCTGCCAGATAGGTTTCCACCACATGCCAGGCAATGTTTGCCGCAGCCAGCGGCGGAAAGTGATTGGCGCCACAGCTGATGGCGGCGAAGGCAATCGAGGCCACCTGCTTCTCTGCCGCCAGTTGCAGGCTCTTGTGATAGCACGAGGCCAGCAATTGCGCTTCGTTGTCTTCGCCACCTTTCCACCGCGGCCCGACCGCGTGGAAAATCCAGCGCGCAGGCAAGGCAAAGCCCGGCGTGACACAGATCTCACCTGCGGCACAACCCTTCAGCTGCAAGCAGGCCGACAGCAGCTCACCGCCGGCTGCTCGGTGCACCGCCGCGTCCACTCCACCGCTGCCACGCAGCGAAACGTTGGCCGCATTCACGATTGCCGAGACATCCAGCTGCGTGATATCGCCGCGCCAGACCTCAACCCGCACGCCGTTACGAACGGTCAGCATCGCCACACCTCAAACATGCACCACACAAGAAAAACCCCTCGCGAGAGGGGCTGGCAACATCCGGTCGTTACGCTTCAGAAGCATCGGAAGCCACTGGGTCAGCGACAGGCTGCGGCACCTCGGCGGCGACTACAGCGGGTTTCTCCGCTTTCGGCAGACACATTTTCTCGGCGGCCGCTTTTTCCTCGGCCGAGACCACACCCACCGGTTTCAACGCGAGATCGAAGCGTTTGCCACCACGCGCCAGTGACTTCACGTAGCGCTGCTTGCGGCAATGGTTGGCCAGCATGCGCGAAACCAGTTGCGGATCAAACTGCGGCAGTTCTGCAATCAAGGCCTCATGAATCCCCAGCGCCAAGGGACGGAATAGTTTGAACACGTCGTACTTGGCATAAACATGTGCCGCAATCATTTCTGTCTGGCTTTTCTTGCTAAGACTCTGGACAGCAGATTTAAGCGCCGCACCAAGCGCGGTTTCATTGTTGGACTTCATCTGAGGATTCTTCATGGTTAATCTCATGGGACAACACGGAGAGGCGACAAGTAGTGAACGACCCACTCTGACACGACCCGAAAAAAGACGCCTATCTTAATGCAGAGCCGGTCTTGTTGCTACGACAACCGTCATCGACTCGTACTATAGGACACAAGCCATCGCTTGGCGCGCGCATGCCATGCCTTTGCCAAGTAGCCAAGGTTGGCCACAGTGTAGCGAGGGGCAGAGTAAGCTCGCACGCAAAGCACAAAGCCCAGCTTGATGTCTCAAGCTGGGCTTTGTTTAAGGGGCGTCTGGCGGTGTCCTACTTTCACACAGGTATCTGCACTATCATCGGCGCTAAGGCGTTTCACGGTCCTGTTC
>NZ_JANFNU010000019.1:0-15517 GCF_024437575.1 Vogesella sp. AC12 | reverse complement strand
ATGGAAGAAGGTCTGCGTTTCGCCATCCGTGAAGGTGGTCGCACCGTTGGTGCTGGCGTTGTTGCCAAAATCATCGCTTGATAAATAGGTTTTAGGCCAGTAGCTCAATTGGTAGAGTATCGGTCTCCAAAACCGAGGGTTGGGGGTTCGAGACCCTCCTGGCCTGCCAATTAAGACTAACCGGCGCTTATGCGCCGGTTAGTCTTTTTGACGCATGTAAATGGTGGAAACGACAGATGGAAATGCAAGATAGACTGAAGCTGGTTGCGGCGATTCTGGTGTTGGTGGCAGGGGTGGTTGGTTTTTACCTGTTGCCGGCAGACCAGGGTGTGCTGCGCGCACTGCTTTTTGTCGTCTCGATTGCGATTGCGGCCGGCGTGGTTTGGCTGTCGTCGCCAGGCAAGCAGTTTGTGCTCTATGCGCAAGAGTCGCTGGTCGAGGCTAAAAAGGTGGTGTGGCCGACAAGAAAAGAAGCAACCCAGATGACGCTGATGGTTTTCGTCTTCGTGCTGGTGCTGTCCTTGTTCATGTGGCTGGTCGATTCCTCCCTGTCGTGGCTGTTCTACGACGTATTGCTTAATAGAGGTTAACCATGGCAAAGCGTTGGTATGTCGTGCACGCGTACTCCGGTTTCGAGAAGAGTGTGCAAAAGGCGCTGCGTGAGCGCATCGAGCGCGACGGTTTGCAGGATTTGTTTGGCCAGGTGCTGGTGCCGGTTGAAGAGGTGGTCGATATCAAGAACGGTCGTCGCTCCATTACCGAGCGCAAGTTCTTCCCTGGTTACGTGCTGGTCGAGATGGAAATGACCGATGAAACCTGGCATCTGGTGAAGAGCACGCCAAAGGTGACCGGTTTTGTGGGTGGTACCGCCAACCGACCGGCGCCGATTTCGGTGAAAGAAGTCGAGTCCATCATGCAGCAGATGCAGGAAGGGGTGGAAAAGCCCAAGCCTAAGGTGCTGTTCGAGGTGGGCGAGCGCGTTCGCGTGAACGAAGGTCCATTTAATGACTTCAACGGCACGGTCGATGAGGTCAATTACGAACGTAACAGGCTGCGCGTTTCGGTGCAGATTTTCGGTCGTGATACCCCGGTTGAACTTGAGTTCGGTCAGGTCGAAAAACTTTAAGTTGTTGTTTTTTTGTGGGGCAGGTATAATCTTGCTCCTTTCACTTGGGGAGCGGTTAATCCGCGCTTGACCCATACACGGAGTCTACATCGTGGCAAAGAAAATCATCGGCTACATCAAGCTGCAAGTGCCAGCTGGTAAAGCCAACCCATCGCCTCCTATCGGTCCTGCGCTGGGTCAGCGCGGTCTGAACATCATGGAATTCTGCAAGGCGTTCAACGCTCAGACTCAAGGCGTCGAGCCAGGTCTGCCGATTCCGGTGGTGATCACTGCTTACGCAGACAAATCCTTCACCTTCGTGATGAAGACCCCTCCTGCTACCATCCTGCTGAAAAAAGCAGCTGGTATCCAGAAGGGTAGTGCCAAGGCTCACGCTGACAAAGTCGGCAAAGTGACCCGCGCACAACTGGAAGACATCGCCAAAGCCAAGCAGCCAGACCTGACTGCCGCTGACCTTGACGCTGCGGTTCGTACTATTGCTGGTTCCGCCCGCTCCATGGGTCTGGAAGTGGAGGGTGTGTAACATGGCAAAACTGTCCAAGCGCGTTCAAGCCCTGAAGGCTCAGGTTGATCGTAACAAGCTGTACGCCGTTGAAGAAGCCATCGCTCTGGTTAAGGGTGCTGCTACTGCAAAATTCGATGAGTCCATCGACGTTGCCGTGAATCTGGGCGTGGATCCACGTAAATCCGACCAGGTCGTGCGTGGTTCGGTTGTGCTGCCTCGTGGTACCGGCAAATCGGTACGCGTTGCCGTGTTTGCACAAGGTGCAAACGCCGAAGCCGCCAAGGCTGCCGGTGCAGAAGTGGTTGGTTTCGAAGACCTGGCTGAGCAAGTCAAGGCCGGTAACTTGGACTTCGACGTTGTGATTGCTTCCCCGGATGCAATGCGCGTTGTCGGTCAACTGGGTCAGATCCTGGGCCCACGTGGCCTGATGCCTAACCCGAAGGTTGGTACCGTTACCCCTAACGTTGCCGAAGCCGTGAAAAACGCCAAGGCCGGTCAGGTTCAGTACCGTACCGACAAGGCTGGTATCATTCACGCCACTCTGGGTCGTGCTTCGTTCGAAGTGGAAGCCCTGCGCGAAAACTTTGTTGCTCTGGTTGACGCTTTGGTTAAAGCCAAGCCAGCTGCATCCAAAGGCGTATACCTGAAGAAAATTGCCGTATCCAGCACCATGGGTGTTGGTGTGCGCGTTGACACTGCGACCACTGGCGTTTAATTCGCTGGTCTAGCAGTTTCACAAAGGCTTTGGGCTGGCAGGCTTTGCCTGCCAGATTGTCAAAGACCGTAGGTGTCGATTGACTTAATGCTCGCAAGAGTAGCCTACGCAGATGGTGAACCCTTAGAAGGCTTTCAACGTATTTGGCTCATGTAGCTCAGGGGTAGAGCACTCCCTTGGTAAGGGAGAGGTCGGCGGTTCAATTCCGCCCATGAGCACCATCCGTTTGTTATGTCTCCTGATTAGGTCGCCGCTGCAAAGCGAAGCAGAATATCCTGCTTCATTTCAGTCTAGGAGGTGGACCTTGAGTCTCAATATTGAAGATAAAAAGGCGGTTGTAGCTGCGGTATCTGCCCAACTGGCAGATGCACAGACTCTCGTTATCGCTGAATATCGGGGCATCGAGGTTAGTAGCATGACCAAACTCCGCGCCAAGGCGCGTGAGAACGGCGTGTACCTGCGTGTTCTGAAGAACACTCTGGTACGTCGCGCCGTTGCTGGTACATCGTTTGAAGCACTGGCTGACCAAATGGTCGGCCCGCTGGTTTACGCTGTATCTGCTGATCCGGTAGCTGCTGCCAAGGTGCTGCAACAATTTGCCAAAGATGACAGCAAGATCGTTGTCAAGGCAGGTTCCTACAACGGCAAAGTACTGAGTGCTGCCGAAGTAGCCGAACTGGCTTCTATCCCGAGCCGCGAAGAGCTGCTGTCCAAGCTGCTCTACGTTATGCAGGCTCCGGTATCTGGTTTCGCCCGCGCTCTGGCCGCTCTGGCCGAGCAAAAGCAAACCGAAGCCGCTTAATTTATTCGATTCATACCGTATTCAGGAGTTTTACAAATGGCTATCACCAAAGAAGATATCCTCGACGCAGTTGCTGGTCTGACTGTTATGGAACTGAACGACCTGGTTAAGGCGTTCGAAGAGAAGTTCGGCGTTTCCGCCGCTGCTGTTGCTGTTGCCGGTCCTGCTGGCGCTGGCGCTGCTGCTGCTGAAGAGCAAACCGAATTCGACGTGATCCTGACTGCTGCTGGCGAAAGCAAAGTTAACGTGATCAAGGTTGTTCGTGCAATCACCGGTCTGGGCCTGAAAGAAGCCAAAGATCTGGTAGACGGCGCTCCTAAAGCTGTTAAAGAAGGCGTGTCCAAAGCTGAAGCTGACGACGTTGCCAAGCAGCTGATCGAAGCTGGTGCCAAGGCTGAAGTAAAATAATCTTCCCTAGGGAAGATTAGTGAGGCTGGTGGAGAAATCCGCCAGCCTTGTTGCGCTTGTAATGCTCTAACAAGTCGCTAAAGGTCAGCATTCAAGTTTTGTGGCTGCTGACGTTTGGTTTCTTGCGCCACCCCCCACAATGGAGACTCTATGAGTTATTCGTTTACTGAGAAAAAACGTATTCGTAAAAGCTTTGCGAAGCGTAAAACCGTTCTCGACGTCCCATTCCTGTTGGCAACGCAGATTGATTCGTACACTGAGTTCCTCCAGTTGGGTGTGCCGTACGATCAGCGTAAGGATGCGGGCCTGCAGGCTGCATTCAAGTCGATTTTCCCGATCGTAAGTCACAACGGTTTTGCCCGCCTCGACTTTGTACACTATGTCCTGGGTGAGCCACCGTTTGACGTTCAGGAATGTCAGCTGCGCGGCATTACCTTCGCATCGCCCCTGCGTGCACGAATCCGTTTGACCATTCTCGATCGCGAATCTTCCAAGCCGGTGGTGAAGGAAGTGCGCGAGAACGAAGTCTACATGGGTGAAATCCCGCTGATGACCTCGAACGGCTCGTTCATCATCAACGGTACCGAGCGCGTCATCGTTTCCCAGCTGCACCGTTCGCCAGGCGTGTTCTTCGAGCACGATCGCGGCAAGACCCACTCTTCCGGCAAGCTGCTGTTCTCCGCCCGCGTGATTCCTTACCGCGGCTCGTGGCTGGACTTCGAGTTCGACGCCAAGGACCAGCTGTTCTTCCGTATCGACCGTCGTCGCAAGATGCCGGTTTCGATCCTGCTCAAGGCACTGGGTTATACCAGCGAGCGCATCCTGTCCGAATTCTACAGCTGCGATACCTTCTTCCTGACCAAGAACGGTGTGTTCCAGAAAGTGGTTGCCGATCGTCTGAAGGGCGAAGTCGCCAAGCTGGACATCGTTGGCGAAGACGGCAAGCTGATCGTCGCCAAGGACAAGCGCATTACCGCCAAGCACATCCGTGACATCGCTGCGGCCAACCTTGACCGTATCGAAGTGCCGTTCGACGTACTGGTCGGCAAGATCCTGGCCCGCAACGTGATCGCCCCGGAAACCGGCGAAGTGATCGCGCGCGCCAACGAAGAAATTACCGACGATCTGCTGGCCAAGATGGACATCCATGATGTCGCCGAAGTCGACGTGCTGTTCATCAACGATCTGGACCACGGCGGTTACATCGCGCACACCCTGCGCGGCGACGACATCGCCGACCAGCTGCAGGCGCGCGTGGCGATCTACCGCATGATGCGCCCGGGCGAGCCGCCAACAGAAGACGCTGTCGAGCAACTGTTCCAGCGCCTGTTCTTCAACGAGGACAGCTACGACCTGTCCCGTGTTGGCCGCATGAAGTTCAACACCCGTACTTACCAGTACAAGCTGGACGACAAGTCGCCGGAGTGGTTCAAGACCATGCTGTCCGACACCTTCGCGCACCGTCGCGACGTGATGGACGGCGTGCTGTCGACAGAAGACATCGTGTCGGTAATCGCCATCCTGGTCGAGCTGCGCAACGGCCGTGGTGAAGTGGACGATATCGATCACTTGGGTAACCGTCGTGTGCGTTCCGTCGGCGAACTGGCCGAGAACCAGTTCCGTGCCGGTCTGGTACGTGTCGAGCGCGCGGTGAAGGAACGCCTGAACCAGGCGGAATCCGACAACCTGATGCCGCATGACCTGATCAATGCCAAGCCGGTATCGGCCGCGATCAAGGAATTCTTCGGCTCCAGCCAGCTGTCGCAGTTCATGGACCAGACCAACCCGCTGTCCGAAGTGACCCATAAGCGCCGTGTTTCGGCCCTGGGCCCGGGCGGTCTGACCCGCGAGCGCGCCGGCTTCGAAGTGCGTGACGTACACCCGACCCACTACGGCCGCGTGTGCCCAATCGAAACGCCGGAAGGTCCGAACATCGGTCTGATCAACTCGCTGTCGGTCTATGCCCGCACCAACGAGTACGGCTTCCTCGAGACGCCATACCGCAAAGTGATCGACGGCAAGGTGACCAACGAGATCGACTACCTGTCGGCGATCGAAGAAGGTCGCTACATCATCGCCCAGGCCAACGCCGAGCTGGCGGATGACGGCAGCCTGATCGACGAGCTGGTGACCTGCCGTGAAAAAGGCGAAACCATCCTGTCGACCCCGGATCGCGTGCAGTACATGGACGTGGCCACCGGTCAGGTGGTGTCGGTGGCGGCCTCGCTGATTCCGTTCCTGGAACATGACGATGCGAACCGTGCCTTGATGGGTGCCAACATGCAGCGTCAGGCGGTGCCTTGCCTGCGTCCGGAAAAATCCTTTGTCGGGACCGGTATCGAACGTGCGGTAGCGACCGACTCCGGCACCACCGTGGTGGCACGCCGTGGCGGCGTAGTGGATTACGTCGATGCGACCCGTGTCGTGGTACGCGTCAATGACGAAGAAGCGCTGGCCGGCGAAGTCGGTGTCGATATCTACAACCTGACCAAGTTCACCCGTTCCAACCAGAACACCAACATCAACCAGCGCCCGGTGGTCAGCGTTGGTGACCACATTGCCCGTGGTGACGTGGTGGCGGACGGTGCCTCGACCGACATGGGCGAGCTGGCACTGGGTCAGAACATGACCATCGCCTTCATGCCGTGGAACGGCTACAACTTCGAAGACTCGATCCTGATCTCGGAGAAGGTGGTTGCCGACGACCGCTACACCTCGATCCACATCGAAGAGCTGTCGGTCGTTGCCCGTGACACCAAGCTGGGGCCGGAAGAAATCTCCCGCGACATCCCGAACCTGTCCGAGCGCATGTCCAACCGCCTCGACGACTCCGGCATCGTTTACATCGGTGCCGAAGTGACCGCCGGTGACGTACTGGTCGGCAAGGTCACGCCGAAGGGCGAAACCCAGCTGACGCCGGAAGAGAAGCTGCTGCGCGCCATCTTCGGTGAAAAAGCGTCCGACGTGAAAGACACCTCGCTGCGCGTACCGACCGGCATGGTCGGTACCGTGATCGACGTGCAGGTGTTCACCCGCGAAGGCATCGAGCGCGACAAGCGTGCCCAGTCCATCATTGATGCCGAACTGAAGCGCTATCGCCTCGACCTGAACGACCAGCTGCGTATTTTCGAAAACGATGCCTTCAGCCGTATCGAGCGTCTGATCCTGGGCAAGGTCGCCAACGGCGGTCCGAAGCGTCTGGCCAAGGGCACCGAGATCGACGTCGCCTACCTGGATGGCCTGCCATCCAAGCACGAATGGTTCGACATCCGCATGGCCGATGAAGACATCGCCAAGCAGCTGGAACTGATCAAGGAAAGCCTGGCGCAGAAGCGTGAAGAATTCGACCTCAAGTTCGAAGACAAGAAGCGCAAGCTGACCCAGGGCGATGAACTGCCGCCTGGCGTGCAGAAGATGGTCAAGGTCTACATCGCGGTGAAGCGCCGCCTGCAGGCGGGTGACAAGATGGCCGGTCGTCACGGTAACAAGGGTGTGGTATCGCGCATCCTGCCGGTGGAAGACATGCCGTACATGGCCGACGGCCGTCCGGTCGACATCGTGCTGAACCCGCTGGGCGTTCCGTCGCGGATGAACATCGGTCAGATTCTGGAAGTGCACCTCGGCTGGGCAGCGAAGGGTATCGGTGAGCGCATCGACCGCATGCTGAAACAGCAGCAGGGCATCAGCGCGCTGCGCGCCTACCTGGAACGCATCTACAACGATACCGGCAAGCAGGAATCGCTGGCGGAAATGTCGGATGACGAAATCCTGACCCTGGCGCAGAACCTGCGCAAGGGCATGCCGTTCGCGACGCCGGTGTTTGACGGTGCCAAAGAATCCGAAATCATGCACATGCTGCAGCTGGCCTACCCGGATGAAGACGAGCACACCGCGCATCTGGACTTCAACGGCAGCAAGACGCAGATGACGCTGTTCGACGGCCGCTCCGGCGAAGCCTTCGACCGTCGCGTGACGGTCGGCGTGATGCACTACCTGAAACTGCATCACCTGGTTGACGACAAGATGCATGCCCGTTCTACCGGCCCGTACTCGCTGGTAACCCAGCAGCCGCTGGGTGGTAAGGCGCAGTTCGGTGGCCAGCGTTTCGGTGAGATGGAAGTCTGGGCGCTGGAAGCATACGGCGCGGCTTACACGCTGCAGGAAATGCTGACCGTGAAGTCGGACGATGTCACCGGCCGTACCAAGATTTACGAAAACATCGTCAAGGGCGAACACAAGATCGACGCCGGCATGCCGGAATCCTTTAACGTACTCGTTAAAGAAATCCGCTCGCTGGGCCTGGATATCGACCTGGAACGTTATTAATTAGGCAAGGTTGCCTGCGGCCAACGTTGGCCGCAGGCTCCTCCTGAATGGAGACGCAATGAAAGCTCTGCTCGATCTCTTTAAGCAAGTTACGCAAGAAGAAGAGTTTGATGCGATTAAGATCGGCATCGCCTCCCCGGACAAGATCCGTTCCTGGTCGTTCGGTGAAGTCAAGAAACCGGAAACCATCAACTACCGGACATTCAAGCCGGAGCGTGATGGCCTGTTCTGCGCCCGTATTTTCGGGCCGGTCAAAGATTACGAATGTCTATGCGGCAAGTACAAGCGTCTGAAGCATCGCGGCGTGATCTGCGAGAAGTGTGGCGTTGAAGTCACCCTGTCCAAGGTGCGTCGCGAGCGCATGGGCCACATCGAACTGGCGTCGCCGGTTGCGCATATCTGGTTCCTGAAATCGCTGCCATCCCGCCTGGGCATGGTGCTGGACATGACCCTGCGCGACATCGAACGCGTGCTGTACTTCGAAGCCTTCGTGGTGACCGAGCCTGGCCTGACCAGCCTGCAGCCACGTCAGCTGCTGAGCGAGGAGGACTACCTCGACAAGCTGGACGAGTACGGCGAAGAATTCGTGGCGCTGATGGGCGCCGAAGCGGTACGTGAACTGCTCAAGCGCCTGGATCTGACTTCCGAAGTCGAGACCCTGCGCAGCGAACTGTCATCGACCTCGTCCGACACCAAGATCAAGAAGATCGCCAAGCGCCTGAAGGTGCTGGAAGCGTTCCAGCGTTCCGGCATGAAGCCGGAATGGATGATCATGGAGGTGCTGCCGGTGCTGCCGCCGGAGCTGCGTCCGCTGGTGCCGCTGGATGGTGGCCGTTTCGCGACCTCCGACCTGAACGACCTGTACCGCCGCGTCATCAACCGTAACAACCGCCTGAAGCGTCTGCTGGAACTGCGTGCGCCGGACATCATCGTGCGCAACGAGAAGCGCATGCTGCAGGAATCGGTTGACTCGCTGCTGGACAACGGCCGCCGCGGCAAGGCGATGACCGGCGCCAACAAGCGTCCGCTGAAGTCGCTGGCCGACATGATCAAGGGCAAGGGCGGTCGTTTCCGTCAGAACTTGCTGGGTAAGCGCGTCGACTACTCCGGTCGTTCCGTGATTACCGTGGGCCCGACCCTGCGTCTGCACCAGTGCGGTCTGCCGAAGAAAATGGCGCTGGAACTGTTCAAGCCGTTCATCTTCCACAAGCTGGAAGTGCTGGGCCTGGCCTCCACCATCAAGGCGGCCAAGAAACTGGTTGAGCAGGAAGTGCCGGAAGTCTGGGACATCCTGGAAGACGTGATCCGCGAGCATCCGGTACTGCTGAACCGTGCACCAACGCTGCACCGTCTCGGTATCCAGGCGTTCGAACCGCTGCTGATCGAAGGCAAGGCCATCCAGCTGCATCCGCTGGTCTGCGCGGCATTCAACGCCGACTTCGACGGTGACCAGATGGCCGTACACGTGCCGCTGTCCATCGAAGCGCAGATGGAAGCCCGCACCCTGATGCTGGCCACCAACAACGTGCTGTCGCCAGCCAACGGCGAGCCGATCATCGTGCCGTCGCAGGATATCGTGCTGGGTCTGTACTACATGACCCGCGACAAGGTAAACGGCAAGAACGAAGGCATGGTCTTCGCCGACACTTCCGAAGTGCATCGTGCCTACGAGACGCGTCAGGTAGAACTGGCGACCCGTATCACCGTGCGTCTGAAAGAGTGGGTCAAGGACGAGCAGGGCGAGTTCCAGCCGGTGATCAAGCGCTACGACACCACCGTTGGCCGCGCCATCCTGTCGGAAATCCTGCCGAAGGGCCTGCCGTTCGAGTACATCAACAAGGCGCTGAAGAAGAAGGAAATCTCGCGCCTGATCAACGGCTCGTTCCGTCGTTGCGGCATTCGCGACACCGTGATCTTCGCCGACCAGCTGATGTACACCGGTTTTGCCTACTCCACCCGTGGCGGTATCTCGATTTGCGTCGACGACATGCTGATCCCGCTGAAGAAGACCGAGCTACTGGGCGAAGCCAACAAGGAAGTCAAAGAGATCGAAGAGCAGTATCGTCAGGGTCTGGTGACCCAGGGCGAACGCTACAACAAGGTGGTCGATATCTGGGGTCGCACCGGCGACAAGATCGCCAAGGCGATGATGGACGGTCTGTCCACGCAGAAGGCCATCGATCGTGACGGCAAGGAAGTCGATCAGGAATCGTTCAACTCGATTTACATGATGGCCGACTCCGGTGCCCGGGGTTCCGCGGCACAGATCAAGCAGCTGGCCGGTATGCGTGGCCTGATGGCGAAACCGGACGGTTCGATTATCGAAACGCCGATTACCGCCAACTTCCGCGAAGGTCTGACGGTTCTACAGTACTTCATTTCGACGCACGGTGCCCGTAAGGGTCTGGCCGATACCGCACTGAAGACCGCGAACTCCGGTTACCTGACCCGTCGTCTGGTCGACGTGACCCAGGATCTGGTGGTGATCGAGGACGATTGCGGCACCAGCAACGGTTTCGCGATGAAGGCCGTGGTACAGGGCGGTGACGTGATCGAACCGCTGCGCGACCGTATCCTGGGTCGGGTCACCGCAACCGATGTAGTGGATCCGTCCAGCAACGAAACCGTGATCGAAGCCGGCACCCTGCTCGACGAAGGCCTGATCGAGCTGATCGACAGCCTCGGCATCGACGAAGTCAAGGTGCGTACCGCCATCACTTGCGACACCCGCTACGGCTTGTGCGCACAGTGCTACGGTCGTGACCTGGCACGCGGTAAGCGCGTCAATGCCGGTGAAGCAGTCGGCGTGATCGCTGCCCAGTCGATTGGTGAACCGGGTACCCAGCTGACCATGCGTACCTTCCACATCGGTGGTGCGGCATCGCGAAATGCCGCTGCCAGCCAGGTGGAAGGTAAGTCCAACGGTACCGTACGCTTCAATAGCCAGATGCGTTACGTGGCCAACAGCAAGGGCGAGCTGATCGTGATCACTCGTTCCGGCGAAGTGGTGATCCATGACGACGTTGGCCGCGAGCGCGAGCGTCACAAGGTGCCGTACGGCGCGACCCTGATGGTGACCGACGGTCTGACCATCAAGGCCGGTGCCGTGCTGGCGACATGGGATCCGCATACCCGTCCGATCATCACCGAGTACGCTGGTCGCGTGAAGTTCGAGAACGTGGAAGAGGGCGCCACCGTTGCCAAGCAGACCGACGAAGTCACCGGTCTGTCGACGCTGGTGGTGATCGACTCCAAGCGTCGCGCCACGGCACAGTCGAAGATGCTGCGTCCGCTGGTGAAACTGCTGGACGACAATGGCAATGAAGTGAAACTGGCCGGTTCCGATGCTTCGGTATCGATCACCTTCCAGGTTGGCGCGATCATTACCGTGCGCGACGGTCAGGAAGTGGGCAAGGGTGAAGTGCTGGCACGTATTCCGCAGGAATCGTCCAAGACCCGTGACATTACCGGTGGTCTGCCGCGTGTGGCCGAACTGTTCGAAGCCCGTTCGCCGAAAGATGCTGGCATGCTGGCCGAGGTGACCGGTACCGTTTCCTTCGGTAAGGACACCAAGGGCAAGCAGCGCTTGATCATCACCGATCTGGACGGCTACGCACACGAAAGCCTGATCCCGAAAGACAAGCACGTGCTGGTGCACGACGGTCAAGTCGTGAACCGCGGTGAAGTGATTGTCGACGGTCCGGTTGATCCGCACGACATCCTGCGTCTGCAGGGTATCGAGGCGCTGGCACGCTATATCAGCCAAGAAGTGCAGGAGGTTTACCGTCTGCAGGGTGTGAAGATTAACGACAAGCACATCGAGGTGATCGTTCGCCAGATGCTGCGTCGCGTGATCATCACCGACAACGGCGATACCGATTTCATCATCGGCGAGCAGGTTGAGCGTGCCGAAGTGCTGGAAACCAACGACAACATGATTGCCGATGGCAAGATGCCGGCCCAGTACGACAACGTACTGCTGGGTATCACCAAGGCGTCGCTGTCGACGGATTCCTTCATCTCTGCGGCCTCGTTCCAGGAAACCACGCGCGTGCTGACCGAAGCGGCGATCATGGGCAAGAAGGATGATCTGCGCGGCCTGAAGGAAAACGTGATCGTTGGTCGCCTGATCCCGGCCGGTACCGGTCTGGCTTACCATCGCAACCGTCGTCGCCTGAGCGAGAACGGTGATGCGACGACCGAATCGTCGGCACTCGAATCCGAGATCGAAGTTAGCGACAACCAGCTGTAATTAGCCGGTTTTGCAAAAAACGCTGCACATTCAATGGTTAACATTGGGTGTGCAGCGTTATTTTATTGACGCTGGCAGTTGACCAAAATATAATCCACGATCTTCTCGGTGGTATGGTGCCTCCGAAAGATTCAATTAGGAACTGATAGTAATGCCAACCATTAACCAACTCGTTCGTAAAGGCCGTGCCCCGGTTGTTTCGAAGAGCAAGGTGCCAGCACTGGAGGCCTGCCCGCAGAAACGTGGCGTGTGCACCCGTGTTTACACTACTACCCCTAAGAAGCCGAACTCCGCTCTGCGTAAAGTGTGCAAGGTTCGTCTGACCAACGGTTTCGAAGTGATTTCGTACATCGGCGGTGAAGGCCATAACCTGCAAGAACACTCGGTCGTGCTGATCCGTGGCGGTCGTGTAAAAGACTTGCCAGGTGTGCGTTACCACACCGTTCGCGGCTCCCTGGACACTGCTGGCGTGAAAGACCGTAAGCAGGCTCGTTCCAAGTACGGTGCCAAGCGTCCTAAGTAATTGTTACTTGGGTCGTCAGCGGCAGCATTTGCTGTCGAGTAAGTGGCTGCTCCATTGAGTAGTCGCGAGCATGAAGCTCAACTGAATAGATTGAAGGAATTGAAATGCCAAGACGCAGAGAAGTCCCGAAGCGCGATGTCCTGCCGGATCCAAAGTTTGGTAGCCAGGATCTGTCCAAGTTCATGAACGTTGTGATGATCGACGGCAAGAAGTCTGTTGCCGAGCGCATCATTTACGGCGCCCTCGAGCAAATCGAGAAGAAGAGCGGCAAGAACGCTCTTGAAGTATTCAATACTGCACTGACTAACGCCAAGCCGGTTGTTGAAGTTAAGAGCCGTCGCGTTGGTGGTGCAAACTATCAAGTTCCTGTTGAAGTACGTCCATCCCGTCGTATGGCTCTGGCCATGCGCTGGTTGCGCGATGCTGCACGCAAGCGTGGCGAAAAGTCCATGGACCTGCGTCTGGCCGGCGAGCTGATGGATGCGGCTGAAGGCCGCGGCGGCGCCATGAAGAAGCGCGATGAAGTGCATCGTATGGCTGAAGCCAACAAAGCATTCTCCCACTTCCGCTTCTAATAATCATCCTGCGAAAGGATTCTGGCCGTGGCTAGAAAAACTCCTATTGAACGGTACCGTAACATCGGTATCTCGGCGCATATTGATGCGGGTAAAACCACCACTACAGAACGTATTCTGTTCTATACCGGTGTGAACCACAAAATCGGTGAAGTGCATGATGGCGCCGCCACCATGGACTGGATGGAGCAGGAGCAGGAACGCGGTATCACCATTACCTCGGCTGCCACCACCACCTACTGGAAGGGCATGGCGCTCCAGTTCCCCGAGCACCACTTCAACATCATTGATACCCCGGGCCACGTGGACTTTACCATTGAGGTAGAGCGTTCCATGCGTGTGCTGGACGGTGCGGTGATGGTTTACTGCGCCGTGGGTGGTGTACAGCCTCAGTCCGAGACTGTATGGCGACAGGCCAACAAGTACAAAGTGCCACGCATTGCCTTCGTGAACAAGATGGACCGTCAGGGTGCCAACTTCTTCCGTGCCGTAGAACAGGTCAAGACCCGTCTGCGTGGCAATCCGGTGCCTATCGTGGTGCCTATCGGTGCCGAAGAAGGCTTTACCGGTGTGGTTGACCTGCTGAAGATGAAAGCCATCATCTGGGACGAAGCCTCCCAGGGTATGAAGTTCGAATACGGTGACATCCCGGCTGATCTGGTAGCGGTTGCTGAAGAGTGGCGCGAGAAGATGGTTGAAGCGGCGGCGGAAGTCGACGAAGACACCATGAACAAGTACCTCGAAGGCGAAGCACTGACCGAAGAAGAAATCGTTCACGGTCTGCGTCAGCGTACCCTGCGTTGCGAAATCCAGCCAATGCTGTGCGGCTCCGCGTTCAAGAACAAGGGTGTTCAGCGCATGCTGGATGCGGTTGTTGAGCTGCTGCCTAGCCCGCTGGACGTGCCACCGGTTCCGGGTGAACTGGACGACGGTACCCCGACGACTCGCGAGGCTTCCGACACTGCTCCGTTCTCGGCGCTGGCATTCAAGCTGATGAACGACCCGTACGTTGGTCAGCTGACGTTCTTCCGTGTCTACTCCGGCGTGGTTAACTCCGGCGACACCGTTCTTAACTCGGTTAAGGGCAAGAAAGAGCGTATGGGCCGTATCGTGCAGATGCACGCTAACGACCGTAAGGAAATTACCGAAGTTCGTGCCGGCGACATCGCTGCTGGTATCGGTCTGAAGGAAGTGACCACCGGTGAAACCCTGTGTGCTACCGATGCGCCACTGATTCTGGAACGTATGGAGTTCCCGGAGCCGGTGATTCACGTTGCCGTCGAGCCAAAAACCAAGGCTGACCAAGAGAAGATGGGCGTTGCCCTGAACCGCTTGGCCAAGGAAGATCCTTCGTTCCGTGTCCGCACCGACGAAGAATCCGGCCAGACCATCATTTCCGGTATGGGTGAACTGCACCTGGAAATTCTGGTTGACCGCATGAAGCGCGAATTCGGTGTTGAAGCCAACGTCGGCGCGCCTCAGGTTGCCTACCGTGAAACCATCACCAAGACGGTGACTGAAGTTGACGGTAAGCACGTCAAGCAGTCCGGCGGTAAGGGTCAGTACGGTCACGCCCAGATCACTCTGGAACCGTCCGGCGAAGGTCAGGGCTACAAGTTCATCGACGAAATCAAGGGTGGTACGATTCCTCGCGAATTCATCCCTTCGGTTGACAAGGGTATCCAGAACACCCTGTCCAGCGGTATCTTGGCCGGCTTCCCGGTGGTTGACGTAACCGTACGTCTGACCTTCGGTTCCTACCACGATGTCGACTCGTCGCAGATCGCCTTTGAATTGGCCGGTTCGATCGCCTTCAAAGAAGCCATGCGCCGTGCCGGTCCTTGCATCCTCGAGCCGATGATGGCCGTGGAAGTCGAGACCCCGGAAGAGTACATGGGTGACGTGATGGGTGACCTGAACCGTCGTCGCGGTATCGTTCAGGGTATGGACGATGATGGTCTGGGTGGCAAGAAGATCAAGGCTGAAGTTCCGCTGGCCGAGATGTTCGGTTACTCCACTGACCTGCGTTCCGCAACCCAGGGTCGTGCAACCTACTCCATGGAGTTCAAGCACTACTCTGAAGCTCCTAAGCATGTTGCCGACGCAGTGATGACTGCTCGTAAGTAATTTGGCGCGCAAGGTTGGCCGCATGCGGCCAACCTTGTAACTGTTTGTTCTTTATTTTAGGAATTTTGCAAAATGGCAAAAGAAAAGTTTGCGCGGACCAAGCCGCACGTAAACGTTGGTACCATCGGTCACGTGGACCATGGTAAAACCACTCTGAC
>NZ_JANFNU010000018.1:0-22475 GCF_024437575.1 Vogesella sp. AC12 | reverse complement strand
AACTATAGCTAAGCGCAGAAGCAGCGTCAACAGGTTTTTTGCAGAAAAGTGCGAGTTTTGACAAAAAACACAGACAACCCGCTGATTTACAAACAATTACCCGATTAAACTATTTTGCAGACTATCGCAAAACCCGCCGCCTACCCGCCCGTCAGCGCCCCGCCCCGCCAGCCAAATATTCAAATACCGCCTTTTTACGCCTGATTTTTATATTTACCCGCTTTTGAAACGTTAACGGCCGCCTGACGGCGGCCGCTGACGCGGACAAGGTTGGCCGCAATCCTGCGGCCAACCTTGTACTTATAGTACGTAGCGCGCCAGGTCCTCGCGCTGCGCCAGCAGGTCCAGCTTGCTGTCGACGTAGCCGGCATCCAGTTCGAAGCGGCCGGCCTTGCCGTCGAAGGCGATGCTCTCCAGCAGCTTCTCCATCACGGTATAGAGACGGCGCGCACCGATGTTCTCGGTCTTCTCGTTCACCTGCCACGCGATCTCGGCCAGGCGCTGGATGCCGCTGTCGGCAAACACCAGCTCGATGCCTTCGGTGGCCAGCAGCGCCTGGTACTGGCGGGTGAGGCAGGCGTCGGTGCTGGTGAGGATGGCCTTGAAGTCGTCGACCGACAGCGAGTCCAGCTCGACGCGGATCGGAAAGCGGCCTTGCAGCTCCGGGATCAGGTCCGACGGCTTCGACAGGTGGAAGGCGCCGGAGGCGACGAACAGGATGTGGTCGGTCTTGATCATGCCGTACTTGGTGGTGACGGTGGTGCCCTCCACCAGCGGCAGCAGGTCGCGCTGCACGCCGGCGCGCGAGATGTCGGCGTTGTTGCCCTCGGCGCGGCTGGTGACCTTGTCGATTTCATCGAGGAACACGATGCCGTTCTGCTCGACATTGCGCAGCGCCTCGGCCTTGATCTCTTCGTCGTTGACCAGCTTGGCCGCCTCTTCGTCGATCAGCAGCTTGTAGGCTTCGGCGATAGTCAGCTTGCGCGTCTTCTTCTTGCCGGCGTTGAGGCCCTGGAACAGGCCCTGCAGCTGGCTGGAGAAATCCTCCATGCCCGGCGGGCTCAGGATTTCCATCCGGGCCGGCGCTTCGGCCAACTCGATCTCGATTTCCTTGTCGTCGAGCGCGCCCTCGCGCAGCTTCTTGCGGAATTTCTGGCGAGTGGCGCCGTCTTCCGGCTTGTCGCCGGCAGTCTCTTCGGTGAAGAAACCGGCGGCCGGTCGCGGCCGTGGCAGCAGCACGTCGAGGATGCGCTCTTCGGCGCCGTCTTCGGCGCGGTGGCGGTTGCGCACGATGGCGGCGTCGCGCGCTTCCTTCAGCGCCACTTCCACCAGATCGCGAATGATGGTGTCGACGTCGCGGCCAACGTAGCCGACCTCGGTGAACTTGGTGGCCTCCACCTTGATGAACGGCGCGTTGGACAGCCGCGCCAGGCGGCGGGCGATCTCGGTCTTGCCGACGCCGGTCGGCCCGATCATCAGGATGTTCTTAGGGGTAATTTCACTCTTCAACGGCTCGGCCACCTGCTGGCGGCGCCAGCGGTTGCGCAGGGCGATGGCGACGGCGCGCTTGGCGGCCTGCTGGCCGATGATGTGCTTGTCCAGTTCGTGGACGATTTCCTGTGGCGTCATGGTGGTCATGGAGATATCCGCAGTAAAGGTTGGCCGCAACTCAGCCCAGGGTTTCGATCAGGTGGTTGTGATTGGTATAGATGCAGATGTCGCCGGCGATCTCCAGCGACTTCTTCACCACCACTTCCGGATCGAGATCGGTGTTCTCGAACAGCGCCCGCGCCGCGGACTGGGCGAAGGCACCGCCGGAACCGATGGCGGCGATGCCCTGCTCCGGCTCCAGCACGTCGCCGTTGCCGGTGATAATCAGCGTCGATTCGCTGTCGGCGACGATCAGCATCGCCTCCAGCCGGCGCAGCATGCGGTCGGTGCGCCAGTCCTTGGCCAGCTCCACCGCCGAGCGCACCAGATGGCCCTGGTGTTTTTCCAGCTTGGCCTCGAAGCGTTCGAACAGGGTGAAGGCGTCGGCCGTGCCACCGGCGAAGCCGGCCAGCACCTTGTCGTGATACAGGCGGCGCACCTTGCGCGCGGTGGACTTGATCACGATATTGCCGAGGGTTACCTGGCCGTCGCCGCCCAGCGCCACACGCTGGCCACGGCGCACCGATACGATGGTAGTTCCGTCAAACTGCTGCATTCACTGCCCCACTGAAAAAGCGACCACGGGATGTCGATCGTCCTTTTCAATATGTAGTCAGCGGCGCATTAATCAAGCGCCCGGTCCTCGCCCGCCAGCAACGCCAGCCCCCCCTCACCACCACGCCGAAGTTGACCCGTTGCCACGTCATCGATAATATAAATAGGAATTACTATCAAGATGATTTGCAATGGAATCCTCGTTTTCACGCTACGCCATGCTGGCCGCCATCACCGCCGGCCACGTCGGCCTGCTGCTGTCGATGAGCCATGCCGCGCAACCAGCGCAGCCGCCACAGCCGCTGCCAATGGAAATGGTGACCATTCCGGCACCGCCGGCACCGGACATCCGCCCGCAACCGCCCGCAACCGCCAAGACGGCCAGCCCCAAACCGCGCAAGGCGGCACCGGCACCGCGGCCGTTACCGGCGCCCGCCAAGCCGTCGCCGAAGGCGATCACCACCGACACCCGTGCCGAGGCCGTCACCAGCAAGACACCCGCCGTAGCCGAGGCACCAGTCGCCAGCCGTAGCGAGCCCGCGCCACCGGCCCCGCCGGCACCGGTCGTCCCGCCTACCCATGCAGGTGGCCATCTGGACAATCCACGCCCGGTGTATCCGCCGCTGTCGATCGAGCTGGGTGAATCCGGTCGCGTCGGTTTGCGCGTGGTCGTCACGACCGAAGGACGCGCCATCGATGTCAGCCTTTCCCAGTCCAGCGGCTTCCCGCGCCTCGACCGCGCCGCGCTGCAGGCGGTGCGCAACTGGCGCTTCCGCCCCGCCATGCGCGGTAACGTTCCAATACAGTACCCCCACAGCTTTTTTATTGAATTTGATCTGAGCAAAGCCTAAACCATGAACCTGATGCTGACTTTCCAACAGGGCGACGCCATTCTGGTGTCGGTATTCCTGATCCTGATCGCGATGTCGATCCTCA
Source organism: Vogesella sp. AC12 (assembly GCF_024437575.1). Lineage (NCBI taxonomy): Bacteria > Pseudomonadati > Pseudomonadota > Betaproteobacteria > Neisseriales > Chromobacteriaceae > Vogesella > Vogesella sp. AC12. The sequence goes on along the minus strand of NZ_JANFNU010000018.1, from coordinate 19,334 downwards.
CCTGGTACTTCATCGCGCTGCGCGGCTGGCGCGCGTGGCAGGTACGGCGCGACAACCGCGCCTCGGAAGCCACGCTGTGGGCGGCCGCGTCGTGGACGGAAGTGGAAACCGCACTGCAGCACAGCGAGGCTCCGGTCGCGCGCCTGACCCAGGACGGCCTCGGCGCGCTGCGCCAGTATCGCCAGCACAGCACCAGCTCGCTGGGCCAGAGCTGCAGCCTGGACGAATACCTGACCCGCGCGCTGCGCAAACGCCTGGCGCAGGAACAGCAGCAGCTGGAAGGCGGCATGACCTTCCTCGCCACCATCGGCTCCACCGCGCCGTTCATCGGCCTGTTCGGCACGGTGTGGGGCATCTATCACGCGCTGGTCAACATCGGCACCCAGGGCCAGGTGTCGATCGCCACCGTCGCCGGCCCGATCGGCGAGGCACTGGTCGCCACGGCGGCAGGGTTGGCCGCAGCCATTCCGGCGGTGATGGCCTACAACACCTTCGTGCGCCTGAACCGCGTCATCAACCAGGACATGGACCACTTCACCCACGACCTGCACGCGCAGCTGCTGACCCGCGGAGGTGAAGATGGCGTTCGGTAGTTTTGACAAGGGCGCCGACGCGCCGATGGCCGAGATCAACACCACGCCGCTGGTCGACGTGATGCTGGTCCTGCTGGTGGTGTTCATCATCACCGCGCCGCTGCTGACCAATGCGGTGAAGCTGGACCTGCCGCAGGCCAGCGCCGCGCAACACCAGGACAAGCCGCAGGCGATCCGGCTGGTGATCAACGCCGAGGGCAAGATGTTCTGGAACGACGCGCCGGTGGAATCCGGCGTGCTGCGTAGCCGCTTTGCCGAGGCCGCTGCGGCCAACCCTGAAGTCGAGCTGCACCTGCGCGCCGACAAGTCGGTGCGCTACGAACTGGTCGCCATCACCCTCGCCGATGCGCAAAGCGCCGGCGTCAGCCGTATCGGCTTCGTTACCGAAGCCGACTGATTTTCGGCTAACTGATTTTTCCCGCGCGTACCATCCCTGACGCCACGGCCCGCCGGCCGTGGTGCGGGGCGCGTGTTGTCTTCAACCTTGCACACGGACCACCACAACAATGAAACGGCATCTCACCTCCTCTGCCGCCATCGCGCAGAAAAAACGACCGAACAAAATGCTCGCCAGCGTGCTGGCCGTCAGCCTGGCGCCGGGCCTGGCGCTGGCCGACGATGCCAAGAGCAGCGATACCGCGCAACTGGAAACCATCAAGGTACAGGCGGAACAGGCACCACGTGGCAGCTACAACGCCGCCACCACCACGCTGGGTAAGCAGAAGCAGGCATTGAAGGATGTACCGCAGGCGGTCTCGGTGGTCACCCGCCAGCTGATCGCCGACCAGGGCGACATCAACATGAAGGACGTGCTGAAAAATGTGTCCGGCATCACCTTCGTCGCCGGTGAGGGCGGCCGCTCCGGCGACTCCATCATCCTGCGCGGCTTCTCCGCCTTTGGCGATACCTACCGCGACGGCCAGCGCGACGTGGCGCAGTACAACCGCGACCCGTTCAACGACGAGCGCATTGAGGTGCTGAAGGGCGCCAGCTCGATGCTGTTCGGCCGCGGCTCCACCGGCGGCGTGATCAACCAGGTCAGCAAGACCCCGTTTGCCGGCGAACAGGTGGAACTGTCCACCACCATCGGCACCAACGATTTCTATCGCGGCACCGCCGACATCAACCAGGCACTGTCCGACACCGCCGCCATCCGCCTGAACGTGATGGCCACCAATGACGGCAGCCCGGACGGCATCAGCGAATCCAAGCGCCACGGCATCGCGCCGTCGATCGCCTTCGGCCTCGGTGAACCGACCACCATCGTGCTGTCGCACATGCAGCTGAAGGAAAACAACACCCCGATGCTGGGCGTGCCGTTCGACCCCAACACGCTGCAGCCGATCGACGTGCCGGTGGACCGCTACTACGGCCTGCAGGGCATGAACAGCGAGGACATCACCGCCGACATCAGCACCGTGCGCGCCACCCACAAGCTGGACAGCAAGAACGAGATCGCCGCCCAGCTGCGCGTCGGCCGCTATGACCGCCAGGTGATCGTGTCGCAGCCACAGCTGCGCAACTCGCCGGCCGGCACCCCGGTCACCGATGCCACCCAGCTCGGCTACAGCGGCAAGCTGCGCGGTTCGCTGAACGAGACCCAGTCGCTGAGCGTCGATTACAACGGCAAGTTCGACACCGGCAGCCTCAGCCACGAACTGCTGGCCGGCGTGGAATTCACCCGCGAAACGCAGAACGCCTACAGCATCCGCGCCAGCAGCGCGGTGCCGAACGTGGTCGGCAGCGTCGGCGATCCGGAAGGCTTCTACACCGGTGGCTACACCCGTCACCGTTCCAACGACTTCGTGACCCGCAACCTGGCCGCCTACGTCACCGACACCGTGGCGCTGAACCAGCAGTGGAAGGTGATGGCCGGCCTGCGCATGGACCAGCTGGAAGGTACCTACAAGACCTACAACACCACCACCGGCGTGCAAACCGGTAGCAGCAAGCGTGACGATCGCGGCCTCAGCTACCGTACCGGCCTGATCTGGCAGCCGACCAAGGAATCCAGCTACTACCTCGGCTACAGCAGCCTGATGAACCCGTCCGGCGAGGCCTACCAGTTCGACCTGTCGGCCGGCCTGACCACCGACAAGCAGCAGCCGGAGCGCAACAAGCACTACGAAATCGGTGCCAAGTGGGATCTGGCCGACGGCGATGCCACCCTGCGCGCCGCCGTGTTCCGCACCGAGAAGCTGAACGAACGCAACACCGACGCGCTGTCGCCGGACGTCGCCATTCTCTACGCCAAGCGTCACACCAATGGCGTCGAAGTGGAAATCGCCGGCCGCCTCAGCGAGAAGTGGGAAGTGTTTGCCGGTGCCACGCTGATGGATCCGAAGATCGACCAGGGCTGGGCCAACAACGCACCGACCGACGCCAACAAGGGTGCCGTGCCGAAGTACACGCCGAAGAAGACCGCCAATATCTGGACCACCTACAAGGTGACCGACAAGGTCACCGCCGGCGTCGGCCTGTACTACACCGGCAAGCGCTACGTGGCCGACTCGCAATCGGTTGGCGGCCAACCGGTGAAGTTTGACGCCAGCAAGGCCCGCTTCGCACCGAGCTATGTGCGTGCCGACGCGATGCTGTCGTACGAGGAGCGCAAGTACAATGTGCGCCTCAACGTCAACAACCTCACCAACAAGAAGTACTACGACGCACTGTACGGCGGCCATGCCTCCGCCGCATCGCCGCGTGAGGTGCAGCTGACCGTGGGCTACAAGTACTAAGCCCGCGCGCCTTGCGGCCAACCTTGTCGTGCACAGGTTGGCCGCAAGGCCGTTTTGGCGAGCACGGCAGAACGCTCGCCAAAACGCTGGCAGGATGCGCCACCCCGTCCCCTGCGTCTGCCAACCCCGTTTTGATCAGGAAACCCCATGCTGCTGCACATCCCCGAAGTCCTCACCGCCGAAGAACTGTCCCACGCCCGCATGCTGCTAGCCAATGCCCAGTGGCAGGACGGCCGTGCCACCGCCGGCCACCAGGCGCTCGACGTCAAACACAATCTGCAACTGCCGCCGCAGGGCGAGACCGCGCGCGAACTGGCGGCGCTGGTACAGCGCGCGCTGGCGCGCAATGCGCTGTTCATGTCGGCGGCGCTGCCCAAGGTCACCATGACGCCGATGTTCAACTGCTACCAGGGCGGCATGACCTACGGCAATCACGTCGACAATGCCATCCGCAGCGACCCGCTCTCCGGCCAGTACGTGCGCACCGACGTGTCGTGCACGCTGTTTTTCAGCCATCCGGACGAGTACCAGGGCGGCGAGCTGGTGGCGGAAGACACCTACGGCCTGCACAGCGTCAAGCTGCCGGCCGGCGACATGATCCTGTACCCGTCCACCAGCCTGCACCGGGTGGAGCCGGTCACCGCCGGCGCGCGGCTGGCCTCGTTCATGTGGACGCAGAGCATGATCCGCGATGACGCCAAGCGCGCGATGCTGTTCGACATGGACATGTCGATCATCGCGCTGCGCCAGCAGGTCGGAGACAGCGAGGAAGTGGTGAACCTGACCGCGCTGTATCACAACCTGCTGCGGATGTGGGCGGAGATCTGAGCGGACGCCGTTGCGGCCAACCCTGGCCGCAAGGCAAAAAAAACCCCGCCGGATCATGATCCGGCGGGACACCGTGAGACAGAGCAAACCCTGACAAACAGGGCGATACAGCCAGTACCCGGCGACGCCGGACACCGTGGCGATCCGCCGCAGCACGACCCATTCGTTGCTGCGACATCACGCCTACCACACACCTGTCGGACAGGGCAGGTTCCTCATGATGCGCTTGCCGGCATCGCCGCAAGCACACCCTTCATTCGTCTGGCCACCCGCCGCAAGCGGGTCATGCCAAAAAAGCAGGCAGAACAAAAACAATCTTGCGCCGGAGCAGCGCATGAGAATATTGCATTGCTCAAAAATAACGCACCTCGGCAAGGGGCGCCGCACAGTGCGCTAAGTCATTCATCTTTATCGGCAGCGCGCTAGAGAATACGGGCAAGACCCATAGTTGACAAAGCATTAATACGCATGTTTACCATGCATAAAACTCATGGCGAATCCGTAGATGAAACTCCCTCCCCTCAATGCCTTGCGCGTGTTCCTGGTCGCCGCCGAACAGCTGTCGTTCACCCGCGCCGGCGACACCCTGCACCTGACCCAGGGCGCGGTCAGCCGCCACATCCAGTCGCTGGAGGCGCACTACGGCTTGCAGCTGTTCGTGCGCCAGGCGCGCGGGCTGGCGCTGACGCCGGAGGGCATGGCGCTGCTGCCGGCGGTGCGCGACGCCTTTCACCGCATCGAGGCGGCCAGCGACGCCATCAACCGCCGCAGCCGCGAGCTGCGCATCAAGACCAGCCCGTCGATCGCCGCGCGCTGGGTGCTGCCCAAGCTGGCCGGTTTCCGTGCCCGCCATCCGGAGCTGATCGTCAGCATGATCTCGATCACCGGCTTTGACCCCAACTTCAAGAGCCGCGAGTACGACATCTCGTTCCAGGCCAGCCTGACGAAAGAACCGGGGCTGGTCTACCACCGCCTGCGCCCGGCGCGCTTCATCCCGGTCGCAGCACCGGCACTGCTCGGCAACGCCACGCCGCCGGCACCGGAAGCGTTCCGCGACTACCCGCTGCTGCACCCGTCGCACGACGACAACTTCTGGCATCACTGGTTTACGTTGGCCGGAGTGCCGGTGAGCGGCAATCTCGACGCCTACACCTTCGACACGCTGGATCTGGCGATCACCGCCACCCTGCGCGGCATGGGCATCACCCTCGCCGACGAGAGCATGATCGGTGAGGAACTGGCCAACGGCAGCCTGATCGCGCTGTCCGACATCGCGCTGCAGACCGAGTGGGCCTACTACCTGATCTACCCGCAGGAGCTGGCCGACCTGCCGAGCGTGATCGCGTTCCGCGACTGGGCGCTGGCGGAATTTGCCGAAGCGAGCGCCGGCACCGGCTGATGCCGGCGCTCGATGTGAGGCAAAAGGGAAAATCCGGGGAAAAAGGCAGGACGGCAACGCCGCAGGGGAAACCGCTCGCCACCAGCGGCCGCGCTAGCCGCCGGCTCAGACGGCCAGTTGCTGGCTGTCGCGCCCGTCGCGCTTGGCCTGCAGCAATGCGGCATCGGCACGGTTGAGCAGCTCGGAATAACTCTCGCCGTCGCCACGGTACTGCGCCAGCCCGGCGCTGACCGTGATCGACAGCACCTCGTCACCGACGCGCACCTTCAGCTGGCTGATGCAACCGCGCACGCGGCGGACGATGTCGTCGGCCAGCGCCAGTGTCGACTCCGGCAGGATGATCAGGAATTCCTCGCCACCCCAGCGGCCGCACAGGTCGTATTCGCGCACCTCCGCCTCCATCACCCGCGCCGTCTCGATCAGCACGGTATCGCCGACATCGTGGCCGTGGCCGTCATTGATGCGCTTGAAGCGGTCGATGTCGAGCATGGCGACGCAGAAGCTGTGGCCCAAGCGTTCGCTGCGCTCCATCTCCGCCTTCAGGCGCTCAATCAGCGGGCGGCGGTTGGCCAGCGCGGTGAGCGGGTCGTGGGTGGCCGCTTCCTTCAGCGCGATGTTCAGCTCGCGCATCATGTGCTGGTAGCGGTCGGAAATGCGCGCCACCTTTTCCAGCTGGCGCAGCTGCTTGTCGAAGCGCTCGGCCAGGCTCAGCTCGCGCTGCCGCGCCATGCTCTGGTAGGCGTCCGACATGCGGGTGATGCGCTCCATGCGGTTGAGCAGCTCGCGGTACTGGAACCACAGCTGGCCCAGCGCGAAATTGAGCGGATGCTCGCGCAGGTCCGGATCCGCCAGCAGGCGCTTGATCAGCTCTTCCAGCTCGCCGTTGTCGCGGCTCATGATGCGCTGGCTGCCGAATCCAGCGCGACAATGGCAAACGGGAAGGTGCAGTCTTCCTTGAATTCTTCGGCCAGTTCCGCCACCCGCTCGTTGCGCGGGTCATAGCGCCAGTTCACCGCCACCGGTTTGCCGTCGTGGTGCGCTTCTTCCAGCAGGTCGAGAATGTCCATCATCGCCTTGATGCTGCTGGTATTGAGGTACAACAGGCGCAGCTCCAGCGTCAGCGGACGGCCGGCTTCCAGCAGGAAGCGCTCGACCCAGCTGAACACCTGCTGGAACAGTTCGTAGGAGTTTTCCGGATAGGAATCCCCCTGCATCGACAGGGTGCCGTGGTCCCAGTCGCCGTCGATGGCGGGAGTGGATTGACTGCCGGGGATGGAGAAGTTGCTCATCTTCTGGGTGCTCGGTAATGGTTCATATCTCGGCGCGCAGGCTGACAAAGGCGCGGCCATCGGTCAACTGGCGCAGGCTACCCTGCAGCGGCGCGCTGGACTTGCGGGCGATGTCGATCAGCCCCAGCCCGGCGCCGCTGGCGGCCTCGGCCTCGCGCGGCTTGCGCAGCTGCTCCTTGTAGCGCGCCTTCAGCGCCGCCTTGTCGAGGCCGGCCAGCTCGTCGATGCAGGCCAGCAGGGCCTCGCCGTCGGCCTGCTCGATGATGTTGCCGGCGGACACCACGTAGTGGCCGGCGTCGTTGCGCGCCACCACCACGGTGGCGCTGGCGTCGGTCTCGGTCCAGCCTTTTTGCTGCGCGTAGTGGCGGATGTTCTGTGTCAGCTCGATGTAGACGCCGAACACATCCATCGCCGATGACGGGTGCGCGTGATCCGCCGCCAGGTAGTTGCGCAGCGCATTGCCAATTTCCTCGATCAGGCTGCGCGAGATCGGGCCATTGAAGCACAGCATGATCTGCTGGCGGTTATAGCTCTCGCGCATGCTGAACAGGTCAAACGGTTCCATGGAAGCTCCCCCTGGTTGGGCATCAGTCAAAACGGAAACACAGCATGGTGATGTCGTCGCGCTGCGCGTGCCGGCCCTGGTACTCGGCCAGCGTGGCGCTGAATGCCTGCCCCTGCTCGTCCAGCGGCAGGCGCGCGTGGCGGCGGATCATCTCGGCAAAACGGCTGCTGCCAAAGCCGAAGCCCAGCTCGCCACCGGCCTGGTCGAGGAAACCGTCGGTGGTCATGTAGAAGCTGCGCCCGGCCTGCAGCGGCAACTGTGCATTCTGGTACTCGCCGATGCGTTTGTCACCAATGGCGCGCCGCGCGCCGGGCAGTTCGCCGACGTCGTCGCCGTCGCTGTAGTACAGCGCGATCTTGGCGCCGGCAAAGGTCACCGTGCGCGCCTGCAGGTCGACGCAGGCAAAACCGGCGTCCATATTGGTGGCCAGCACGTGGCCGCTGCGCTCCTCGCGCAGCATGCCGCGCAGGATTCGGTCGCAGCGGGTGAGGATGCCGGCCGGATCGTCCATGCCGATATCGACAATCGCCTGGTCGATGGCGGCGTGCGCCAGCATCGTCATCAGCGCGCCCGGCACGCCGTGGCCGGCGCAATCGACCACCCCGAACAGCAGGGTATGGTCGCCGGCACGGTAGACGTAGAAATCGCCGCCGACCACATCGCGCGGCCGCCACAGCACCGCGTGCTTCTCGCCCAGCGCCTGCACCAGCTGGCGGTCGGGCAGCATCGCACGCTGGATCAGGCTGGCGTAGTCGATGGAATCGCCGATCTTCTTGTGCGCGGCCGCCATCTCGCGGTTGGCCTCTTCCAGCGCGCGGGTGCGTTCGCGCACGCGGTATTCCAGCTCGCTGGTATGGCTGCGCACCTTGTTCGCCATCACGCCGAAGGCGGCGCTCAGCTCGCCGATCTCGTCGTCGCGCTCCGCCGGCAGCGCCACCTCATACTGCCCGGCCGCCATCGCCTGCGCCGACTTGCGCAGCTGGCTGATCGGGCGCAACACCAGCTTTTCCACCGCGTAGGCAAAGCCGAGCAGCAGCGCCGCCAGCAGCACAGCCAGTGCGATCAGCGCCGGGGTCAGCCACGGGCCGTCGAACACCCGCGCCGCATTGAGGTCCACCGCGGTCACCACGTGCCAGCCCAGCTCCGGGATGAAGCTCAGCGCCAGCAGCTGCTGCTTGCCGCCCAGCGTCGCCCACAGCATGGCCACCTCGCCGGGACGGGATTCGGCCTGCCGCATCGCCAGCCGCAGCGCCTGCTGCTCCTGGGCATCGCCCAGCTGCAGGCCGCCACGCGCCGCCTGCCCCTTGCCGGAGGCGGAGTTGAGCGCGATCAGGCGCGGATCGGGGTGCGCCTGGATCGCGCCCTGGCGGTTGAGGATCATCGGCGTGATGCCGGCCTCGCGGCTGCGGATGAAATCGTTGAGGAAGGTGGTCAGTTCCAGCCCGGTGCCGGCCAGGCCAACTTTCTGCCCGCCCTCGTGCACGATGACGTTGATCCACGCCTTGGTCACCTTCAGCTGGCTGTCGTGGTTGACGTTGATGTTGAAGGTGGCGGTATCGCGCAGGGTATTGAAGTACCAGCTGTCGTCGGCCTTGTCGGCGCGCAGCAGGTAGCGCGCGGATTCGGTGTGCGGGCTCTTGCCGTCGTTGAAGTAGTAGGCGTGCGTGCGGTTGCTGATCAGGAAGTAGGAGTGGTCGCGGAAGTCGCGGCGGTAGCCCTCCGCCTCGCGGAAGAACAGCTCGCGCTTGGCGATGTCGGTCTCGTCGCGCAGCCACTGGCGGGTGACCTCGGAATCGGCCAGCCGCAGCGACAGCGCCAGCTCGCGCGACAGCGGCGCGAAGATCTTCTCGCGCTGCAGCAGCGTGGTGTTGCGCGCGAACGCCTCGCCGAAGTGGGTGCGGATACTGTCCACCACCTGCCAGCCGATCAGCGCCGCCGGCACCAAGGCAATGACACAGGCCAGCAATAATGCCAGCAACGATTTTCCCCGCAGGCCCAGCATTGCCATGTAAATCTCATTTGTCGTTTGATAATCAATCGATTATGCCGTGCGCACTGCGGGGCGGCAATCAAGGCGCAGCGCTACGCACTGCGGCCAACCCTGCTGGCAGCAGGGTTGATGTAGTTATCAGCAAATGGCTGCATTTAAATAAAGCATTGACTATCAAATCACGCCAAATGACGGCGACAAAAAGCGACAGCCCGCGGGCAAGCCCCGGGCTGTCGTGATGCCGTCCGGACCGCTAACGCGCTACGCCGTCTGCGGTACGGCGGCGCGCCGCGACCCCAGCTGGTCAAACCACAGGTACAGCACCGGGGTGATGTACAGCGTGATCAGCTGCGAGAACACCAGCCCGCCGACCACCGCCAGACCCAGCGGCTGGCGCAGTTCGGCGCCGGCGCCCAGCCCCAGCGCAATCGGCAGCGCGCCCATCATCGCCGCCAGCGTGGTCATCAGGATCGGGCGCAGCCGCAGCAGGCAGGCGGTGCGGATGGCGTCGAACGGGGTCATGCCCTGCTCGCGCTGCGCCGCCAGCGCAAAGTCGATCATCATGATCGCGTTCTTCTTCACGATGCCGATCAGCATCAGGATGCCGATGCTGGCGATGATGGTCAGCTCCTGCCCGAACAGCATCAGCGCCCCCAGCGCGCCCATCGCCGCCGACGGCAGGCCGGCGAGAATGGTCAGCGGGTGGATGTAGCTCTCGTACAGCACCCCCAGCAACACGTAGATCACCAGCACCGCCACCGCCAGCAGCACGGTCTGGCTGCCCTGCGACTGGGCGAAGGCCGCGGCGTCGCCGCCGTAGCTGGTGAAGATGCTGGCCGGCAGGCCGATGTCGGCGGCGATCGCCTTCAGCCGGGTGTCGGCATCGCCCAGCGCCACGCCGGGGGCGAGGTTGAACGACACCGTCACCGCCGGCAGCTGGCCCTGGTGGTTGACCGACACCGGCCCGACATTGCGCTGTACGCTGGCCAGCGCCGACAGCGGCACCAGCGTACCGTTGCTGCTGCGCACCGACAGCCGCGTCAGGTCGTTCTCGTTGATGCGGTAGCGCTCGTCCAGCTGCATCACCACCGGGTAACTGTCCGACGGGGTGTAGATGGTGGACACCTCGCGCTGGCCGAAGGCGGCGTACAGCGTGTTGCGGATCGCCTGCAGGCTGACGCCGAGCTGCGCCGCCTGTTCGCGGTTGACCAGCAGCTGCGCCTGCAGCCCCTTGAGCTGGGCGTCGCTGGTCACATCCTGGAACATCGGCTCGGCGCGCATCGCGCGTTCCAGCTTGTCCGACCACTCGTACAGCGCCGCCGACTCCACGCTTTGCAGCACGTACTGGTAGCGGCTCTTGGAGGAGCGGCCGCCCAGGCGCAGGCTCTGCACCGGGTTGATGAACGAGGTCAGCCCGGTGACGCGGCCCAGCTCGCGGCGCAATTCGCCGACCACGCTGTCCATGTCCGGACGTTGGCCGCGCGGCTTCAGCGACACGAACATGCGCCCGCCGCCGCTGTTCAGCGACGAGGTGACGCTGGCGACGTGGCGGTTGTCGCGCACGATGTCGCTGGCGCGCTGCTGCAGCTCGGCCAGCCGCTGGTAGGACACGTCCTGGCCGGCATCGGTGATGATGGTGATCTGGCCGTTGTCCTCGTTCGGGAAAAAGCCCTTCGGGATCGCCATGAACATCCACGCCGAACCGGCGAAGGTCAGCAGCGCCACCAGCAGCGTGGTGCGGCGCCAGTGCAGCGCCCCGTCCAGCGTGCGCTGGTACGCCGCCAGCACCGCGGCGAAGGCGCGCTCGAAGCTGCGCGCCAGCGGATTGTGCAGCGTGCTGTGCGACTGGTCGCCGCGCAAAAAGCGTGCGGCCAACATCGGGATCAGCGTCAGCGACACCAGCGCCGACACCAGCACCGCCATGGTCACCACCACCGCGAATTCGTGGAACAGCAGCCCGATCACGCCTTCCATGTAGAAGATCGGGATGAAGATCGCCACCAGCGACAGCGAGATCGACACGATGGTGAACGCCACCTCGCGCGAGCCGCGCAGCGCCGCCTCCAGCGCCGACAAGCCCTGTTCGCGGTAGCGCACGATGTTCTCCAGCACCACCACCGCGTCGTCGACCACCAGCCCCACCGCCAGCGTCAGCGCCAGCAACGTGATGTTGTTGAGGCTGAAGCCGAGGAAGAACATCAGCGCCAGCGTGCCGATGATGGACACCGGCAGCGACAGCGCCGGGATCGCCGTCGCCGCTGCGCGCTGCAGGAAGATGAAGATCACCATCACCACCAGCGCCACCGTCAGCATCAGCGTCAGGTTGACGTCGTGCACCGCCTCGCGGATCGACTCCGAGCGGTCGCTCAGCGGCGCGATGCGCACCGAGCCGGGCAGCTGCGCCTCAAGCTTCGGCAGCGCGGCGCGGATGGCATCGACCACCGCCACGGTATTGCCGTCGGCCTGGCGGAACACCGCCAGCACGATGGAGCGCTCGCCGTTGACCCAGCTGCCGGTCTTCAGGTTTTCCACGCTATCCTCCACCGTCGCCACCTCGGCCAGCCGCACCACGCTGCCCTGCCGCTGCGCGATCGCCAGCGCGGCGAATTCGGCGGCATTGCGCAGCTGGCGGTTGCTCTGGATGGTGAGGATCTGCGCCGGACCTTCCAGCGTGCCCAGCGGCGTGTTGACGTTGGCCGCACGCACCGCGGTGGCGATGTCTTCCAGCGTCAGGTCCAGCGCCGCCAGCTTCTGCGGATCCGGCTTGATGCGCACCGCGTAGCGCTTCTGGCCGAAGATCTGCACCTGCGCCACGCCCTCCAGCGTCGACAGCGTCGGCGACACCAGGTTTTCGGCGTAGTCGTTGAGCGCGGTCAGCGCCAGCGACGGCGAGTTCACCGCCAGCAGCAGGATGGGCGCGTCGGCGGGGTTGACCTTGCGATAGGACGGCAGCTGCGTCATCTCGGTCGGCAGGCCGCGCTGCGCGCGCAGCAGCGCGGCCTGCACGTCGACCGCGGCGGCGTCGATGTCACGGCCAGAGACGAACTCCAGCGTGATCGAGGTACTGCCCTGGGTGCTGCTGGAGCTGATGATGTTGATGCCGGGAATGGTGGCGAACTGCTTTTCCAGCGGCGTGGCCACCGACGAGGCCATGGTTTCCGGGCTGGCGCCGGACAGGTTGGCGGAGACGTTGATAGTCGGCGTGTCGAAGCTCGGCAACGCGGCGATCGGCAGCCGCCCCAGCACCAGCAGGCCGCCGATCACCAGGCTCAGACACAGCAGCACCGTCATCACCGGACGGCGGATGCACAGTTCGGACAGGTTCATCATGGCGCCACCCCGGCCGCGGCGGAGGCCTCCGCCGTGCGGCCAACGTTGGCCGCAGGCGGCGGGCAGCTGGCTGCCGTTTCAGGCTGGGCGGCCGGCGCCGCGCGCGACTTGGCACGGGCTACCGTCACCGTCTCGCCGGGGCGCACGTTCTGGCCGCCGCTGCTGATCACCGCCGTGCCGGGAGCCACGCCACGCACGATGGCCAGCTCGTCCTGCACCGCCAGCAGCGTCAGCGGCAGACGCCGCACCTTGTTGTCCTTGCCCACGCCATAGGTGAACTGGCCATCGGGGCCGGTCACCAGCGCCGCCACCGGCAGCGCCACCGCGTCGCGGTAGTGGCCGGCATCCAGCGTCACGCGCACGAACTGCCCCGGCCACAACGCCTTGCCGGCATTGGCAAACTGCGCCTTGAGCAGCACGTTGCCGTTGCTGCTGTCCACCGCGCTGTCGATGAAGCTCAGCTGCCCCTGATGGCAGCTGCCGTCGGCCTCGTTCAGCGCGTACACCGTCAGCGGCGCCTGCGCCTGGGCCTGGCGCACCACCGGCAGCTGCCGTTCCGCCAGGTAGAAGCTGACCGCCACCGGCGCGACGCGGGTGATGGTCAGCAGCGGGGTCGCCATCGACGGCTGCACCAGCGCCCCCGGCGACAGGCTGATGGCGCCGACCTGGCCGGCCACCGGTGCGCGCAGCGTCTTGCGCGCCAGTTGCACCTGCACCGCGTCGATCTGCGCGCGGTCGGCGGCCAGGTTGGCCGCCAGCGATTCCACCCTGGCCTGCACCGTGTCCAGCGCGCTTTGCGAGATGAACTGCTGCTGCTTCAGCTCCTGGCTGCGCGAGAGTTCGCGGCGGGCAATGTTCAGCTGCGCCTGGTTGGCGGCCAGCGCGGCGCGCGCCTTGGCCAGCTCCGCCCGCTCGGCGGCGGCATCCAGCTGCACCAGCACCTCGCCCACCACGACCTGCTGTCCTTCGCGCACGCGGATGGCGGCAATCACGCCACTGTCCTGCGGCCGCAACTCCAGCCGGTCCAGCGCGGTGACATTGCCGTTGGTGCTGAGGCGGATGCTGGCCGGCGCGCTGCTGACCGGGCTGAGCTCGACGCTGGTGGCGCGCTTGCCGCGCGCGGCGTCGGCCGGTGCCGAGGAGTTGGCACCCTGCTGCCACCAGATGGCGCCGCCCAGCGCCGTGATGACCGCCACCGCCAGGAGGGGTTTGTGCTTCATGACTATGCCTGCCGTTAAGCCCGCGCCTACCACGGCGGCCACAGGCGGAATGAATCCGGGGCCGGCGCGGACGCGGGGAACATGAGAAGTAGGAATTCACTGCGTAACACGCAGAGTAACGGCTAACCATGAAATCCGGGAGCGGCAATTCGTTAAGAAATCTTGGATGGCATGGCGAGGCCGTGCCGCGGCCAAGCATCAGCGCACGTGCTGGTGGAATTGCTCCAGCTCCGCCAGCGGCATCGGCCGGCCGTACAGGAAGCCCTGGTACAGCTCGCAGCCGTGGTCGTAGAGGAATTGCTGCTGCGCCTCGGTTTCCACCCCTTCCGCCACCACCTGCAGCGACAGGCTGCGGCTGATCGACAGGATGGCGGTGACGATGGCGGCATCGTCGGCGTCGCTGGTCATGTCGCGGATGAAGCTCTGGTCGATCTTGATCTGGTCCAGCGGCAGCTTTTTCAGGTAGGACAGCGAGGAATAGCCGGTGCCAAAGTCGTCCATCGAAAAGCGGATGCCCATCTGGCGCAGCTGGTTCATCTTGCGGACGGTGTCGTCGACGTTGTCGATGACGATGCTCTCGGTGAACTCCAGCTTCAGCCGGGCCGGCGGCGCGCCGGTTTCCGCCAGGATGGCACGCACCTCGTCGACGAAACCGGCGTGGCGGAACTGACGAATGCTGACATTGATCGACAGCGTCAGCGCCGCGTACTGCGGCTGGCGGGCCCAGCGCGCCAGCGTCTGGCAGGCGCTGCGCAGCACCCACTGCCCGATCGACAGGATGGTACCGGTCTCTTCCGCCAGCGGGATGAACTGGCTCGGCGAGATCCAGCCGACCTTGGGGTGATGCCAGCGCAGCAGCAGCTCGGCGCCGACCAGGCGGCCGCCGCGATCGACCTGCGGCTGGGCGTAGATCAGCAGTTCGTTCAGCTCCTGCGCGTGGTACAGCGCATTCTGGATCACGGCGCGGATCTCCAGCGCGTACTGCATCTCGATATTGTAGAAGCACAGCGTGTTGCGGCCGGCGGCCTTGGCGTCGTACAGCGCGAGGTCGGCGTGCTTGAGCAGGTCGTCCAGCGCGGCGTGATCGCCATGGAACAGGCTGATGCCGATACTGGCCGTGGTCTGGAACACGCGCGGGCTGTCCTTGCGTTCGAAGGAAAACGGCAGCCCGACCGCCAGTCGGATCTGCTCCGCCAGCTGCTCGGCGCGGCTGGCCGCCTTGGCCTCGTCCTTGGCCAGCCCTTCCAGGATCACCACGAACTCGTCGCCGCCGAGCCGCGCCACGGTGTCCTCGGCACGCACGCACTCGCGCAGGCGCAACGCGATGCACTGCAGGAAGCTGTCGCCGACATCGTGGCCCTGGGTGTCGTTGAGAGTCTTGAAGTGGTCGAGGTCGAGCAGCAGGATCGCCCCATACAGTGCGCTACGCTCGCTGCGCACCAGCGCGTAGCGCAGCCGGTCGAGGAACAGGCGCCGGTTGGGCAGCTCGGTGAGCACGTCCTGGAATGCCAGCGTGCTGATCTGCTGCTGGTAGGCCTTGCGCTCGCTGATGTCCTCGATAAAGCTGATGAAGTAGTGCGGCCGGCCATTGCCGTGGCGCACCAGCGACACCGTCAGGTTGGCCCACACCAGGGCGCCATCGCCGCGCAGGTAGCGTTTTTCCAGCTGGTAGGTGTCGATCTCGCCGGCCAGCAGTTGCGCCACCCGCGCCAGATCGGCATCCAGATCCTCGGGGTAGGTCACAGCCTGGAAGGTGCGCGCCACCAGCTCGGCGCGGTCGAGACCGAGGATGTCGCACAGCTTGCCGTTGACCTTGAGCAGACTGCCGTCCGGCGCCACCAGCGCGATGCCGACCGCGGCCTGCTCGAAGATCACCTCGAAGCGTTCGTCGCGCTCCTGCCGTGCCAGCAGCAGGTCTAGTTCGGCGCGGCGCAACGCCAGCTCCAGCAGCTGGCGCTGGTGATAGGTCCACAGCAGGCTGCCCATCACGAAAAAGCCGAGCAGCTGCACGCCGGCCAGCGTCAGCCCGGAGTCCACAAACAGCCGCCAGCCCTGCTGCCACGGCGGGATCAGCAGCAGCGACAGCGCCTCCGCCAGCCCGGCCCAGCAGCCGACCAGCAGGCCGAGGCGCAGCGGGTGCGCCACCAGCGGCATCGACGCCGGAAACGGCTGCGCCGCCAGCAAGGGCCGGCTCTGGTAGCGCAACAGCCACAGGGTACCCAGCAGGTTCAGCATCAGCCCGAACACGCCGGCCACGGCACCGGCGCCGCCCAGCTGCAACCGGTACAGGCAGCCGGCCAGCGCGGTAATGCCCCCCACCCACGGCCCGCCAAACAGGATGGCGACCGCGAGGATGGCGCCGCGCGCATCGAGGAACACCCCCGGCGCCACCGCAAACGGATAGGCCAGGGTATAGAGCATGGCGCCGGTAAAGATCAGCGCCAGCGCCGCATTGCGCCAGCGCAGCCGCGCGCCGGGGATGACCGCCAGCACCGCCACATACAGCCCGAACAGGCCGAGGATGGGTAACAGTGTTGGCAACAGTCCAAGCAGTACTGCCATAACCCGGCCTCTTCAACACACCACAGCACGCAATCGCGGCACCGCCAGCACGGGCCGCCCAGAAATGACATCGAAATAGCAATTGTCAGGTATCACTATAGCCAGCAATCCCCGCTTGCAAAGCAGAACCACTGCCAATTGTCATTGCCGCGCGCGCAACGTCGTCAGCGTGTCATGCAGCGGCGCCACACTGCCGCCAGCGCCGCATACCGGGGCTGAACGTTGGCCGCAGCATGCGGTCCCAGCCTTGTACGCCACGACGCCCCTGTAAACCGTCGCCCGGCGCCAGCTCACGCGGCGAGACCGGGCAGGGCCGAAAATGGTATGATATTGAGCGAGCAATTACTCTAAAGCTGACCTGCGGCCTGAATCGCGGCCCCCGGCAACACGGAAACGGACACCAAAGCAATGAAGTGCGTAGATGACTTTCGCCTGAAACTGGGCGACAAAGAGCTGGTCCCCATCATCACCGGTGGCATGGGCGTGGACATTTCCACCGCCGCGCTGGCGCTGGAAGCTGCCCGTCTTGGCGGCATCGGCCACATCTCGGACGCCATGGTGCCGACCGTTACCGACCGCCGCTTCAACACCAAGTACGTCAAGGACAAGCTGAAGCAGTACAAATTCAACGTCGAGAACAGCGACAAGTCGGTGGTGCAGTTCAACCTCGGCCTGCTGGAAGAGGCGACCAAGCTGCACGTTGGCCACACCATGGACGCCAAGCGCGGCGACGGCATGGTGTTCATCAACTGCATGGAAAAGCTGACCATGAACGCGCCGAAGGACACCCTGCGTGTCCGCATGCGCGCCGCCATGGATGCCGGCATCGACGGCATCACCCTCGCCGCGGGCCTGCACCTGGGCAGCTTCGCCCTGATCGAGGACCACCCGCGCTTCCGTGACGTGAAGCTGGGCATCATCGTGTCGTCGCTGCGCGCGCTGCAGCTGTTCCTGAAGAAGAGCGCCCGCACCAACCGCCTGCCCGACTACATCGTGATCGAAGGCCCGCTGGCCGGCGGCCACCTCGGCTTCGGCCTCGACTGGGCACAGTACGACCTGGCCACCATCGTCGCCGAGATCCGCGACTGGCTGGTCGAGCAGAAACTGGACATCCCGCTGGTCCCGGCCGGCGGCATCTTTACCGGCACCGACGCCACCAACTTCCTGGAAATGGGCGCCGCCGCCGTGCAGGTCGCCACCCGCTTCACCGTCACCCGCGAATGCGGCCTGCCGGAAAACGTGCAGCAGGAATACTTCAAGGCCAGCGAGGACGAGATCGAAGTCAACCAGATCTCGCCGACCGGCTACCCGATGCGCATGCTGAAGAGCAGCCCGGCGATCGGCGACATCATCCGCCCCAACTGCGAGGCCTACGGCTACCTGCTCGATGCCTCCGGCAATTGCCAGTACATCGACGCCTACAACCGCGAACACGCTGCCCATCCGGGCGAGCGCCGCGTGCGCATCTGGGACAAGACCTGCCTGTGCACCCACATGCGTAACTTCGACTGCTGGACCTGTGGCCACTACACCTACCGTCTGAAGGACACCACCCATCGCAACGCCGATGGCAGCTACCAGATCCTCAGCGCCGAACACGTGTTCCACGACTACCAGTTCAGCAAGGACAACCGCATCGCCCTGCCGGACGCCAGCGCCGCCGTCTGAACACCGCCCAAACAAAAAGCCGCCATTCCTCGGGAATAGCGGCTTTTTTTATTTGCGGCCAACGTTGGCCGCAACGGCTTACTTCGACTGCGGCTTCACCTGCTGCAGCAATTGCCCCAGCAGTGGATGGCCTTTGCCGGCGGACTTGCCGTTGTTGGAATCCTTGCCGAAACGGTCCGGCGATCCCTTCTTGCGGATATCGTCTTTCAGCTTGACTGCAGCCAGGCGCTGCATATCGAAATGATTGATCGGCATGACACTCTCCCAAAATGCGAACGCGGCAGTATGCGCCAGCCGCGCCGCAAAGTCCACGCCATTGCCCTCACCCTGGCACGGCAACACAAATAAAAACAGCGGCTTAGCCAGTCTCACCACAAACCGGCAACGACAAAGGGAACATCCGTGCGAAAAGCATTGTCTGTAACCGGACTATGGTTTAAACCAGAATCTCCCCTAAATAGAAAGGTCGATCATGAGCCTGTTCAATCAACTTGGCAGCTTGCTGGATAACGGCGGCGACAGTAACTGGTTAAGCAGTGCCAATACGCTGCTGGAACAAAACGGCGGTGTCAGCGGCCTGGTCGAGAAATTCCAGAGCGGCGGGCTGGGCGAAATCGTCAATTCCTGGGTCGGCACCGGCAGCAACCTCAGCATCACCCCGGAGCAGATCGAATCAGTACTCGGCCAGAGCCAGCTCGGCGATGTCGCCGCCAAACTGGGACTGGACAGCAGCCAGCTGTCGCAGCAGCTGGCCGACCACCTTCCGACCCTGATCGACAAGCTGACGCCGGGTGGCGAGCTGCCCGCCGACAACCTGCTGGCGCAAGGGCTGGACCTCGCCAAGGGGCTGTTCAACCGCTGAGCGCGGCGGAGGTATCCGCTGCCACCCCGGCAAGGCGAGCAAGGTTGGCCGCATCCCCAGCCCAACCCAAAGCCAAGCCCGGCCACCAGGCCGGGCTTGTTGTCGTCCGCAGTGCTTTGCATTGAGGGCGTGGTGGAAAGCACTTCGTTGGATCAGCGGCGGGAGAAGGCAGGAGATTGAATGGCGGCAGCAAGATCTGCGGTATTTGCTGCGCGCAAAGCACAAAGCCCAGCTTGATGTCTCAAGCTGGGCTTTGTTTAAGGGGCGTCTGGCGGTGTCCTACTTTCACA
>NZ_JANFNU010000017.1:0-31115 GCF_024437575.1 Vogesella sp. AC12 | reverse complement strand
TGCTGCGTCGCGTTTCGTTTGCGGCGTCAGCTGAGGAGGCGAACTATAGCGAAGCCCGCCAGCCGCGTCAACACCCGCAAACGTACTTTTTGACACCAAAACGGCAAGCCCTTGATTCCACAGCAACCCCGCCGCCAAGAAAAATGCAAAAGGTTGGCCGCAATGTTTGCGGCCAACCTTTGGTAGCGGATCCAGCGCGTAAATTACGCGTGATAAGCGGTGACGCGTTCCACTTCTTCCCTAGAGCCAAGGAATACCGCCACCCGCTCGTGCAGACCGTTAGGCTGGATATCGAGAATACGCTGGTGACCGTTGGTTGCCGCGCCGCCGGCCTGCTCGATGATAAAGGCCATCGGATTGCCTTCGTACATCAGTCGCAGCTTGCCCGGCTTGCCCGGGTCGCGCGCATCCTTCGGATACATGAACACCCCGCCACGCACCAAGATGCGATGCACTTCGGCCACCATTGAGGCGACCCAGCGCATATTGTAGTCCTTGGCCAATGGGCCTTCCTGACCGGCCAGCAACTCGCCGATGTAGCGCTGCACCGGTGCTTCCCAGTGCCGCTGGTTGGACATGTTGATGGAGAATTCCTTGGTGGTTTCCGGCACCTGCATGCGCGAGTTGGTCAGCACCCACGAACCCAGCTCACGGTCCAGCGTGAAGCCGTACACGCCCTGACCGAAGGTCAGCACCAGCATGTTCTGCGGACCGTATAGCGCATAACCGGCGGCTACCTGGCGGCTACCCGGCTGCAGGAAGTCCTGCTCGGTTGGCTGCTCGTTGCCCTCCGGTGCTTCCAGCACCGAGAAGATGGTACCAACCGAGATGTTGACGTCGATATTGGAAGAACCATCCAGCGGATCGAACAGCAGCAGATAACGGCCGCGCGGCATGTGATCCGGGATCGAGTGCGGCAGCTCCATCTCTTCGGAGGCCATGGCGCCGAGGTTGCCACCCCACTCGTTGGCTTCCAGCAGGATGTCGTTGGCGATCACGTCCAGTTTTTTCTGTGCTTCGCCCTGCACGTTGCCGGTGCCGGCATCGCCGAGCACACCAGCCAGCGCGCCCTTGTTGACGGAGTGGGCAATGGCCTTGCAGGCACGAGCCACGGTTTCAATCAGCAGCCGCAGGTCCGGCGGCAATGCGCCGTGCTGGCGCTGTTCTTCGATCAGGAAGCGGGAAAGGGAGATACGGCTCATCGTTGTCCTCGTATCGCAAGGTAGGTGAAAAACGGCAATGGGCAAAGTTTACCATCGCCCTTCTGCCATCGGGGGTGTTACCTGCGAACTACATGAATTGACAAAGAAAAACGCCCGACTTGGGCGACGCGTGCACTCGATGCACGCACCAGTCGGGCGTTGACAGGGTCAGGCAGTCAGACTCAGGTGTTGAGTTCCTTGGCCAGGTACAGCCAGGTTTCCACCACGGTGTCCGGGTTCAGCGAGATGGTCTCGATGCCCTCTTCCACCAGCCACTTGGCGAAGTCCGGGTGATCGGACGGGCCCTGCCCGCAGATACCGACATACTTGTCGAGCTTGCGGCAAGCCTGGATCGCCAGGTGCAGCATGGCTTTCACTGCTTCGTTGCGCTCGTCGAAAGTAGTAGCAATCGGGCCGCCGGAGTCGCGATCCACGCCCAGGGTGAGCTGGGTCATGTCGTTGGAGCCGATGGAGAAACCGTCGAAGAACTGCAGGAACTTCTCGGCCAGAATGGCGTTGGTCGGCAGTTCGCACATCATGATCAGGCGCAGGCCGTTTTCGCCGCGCTTCAGGCCGTTGGCGGCCAGGATCTCGATCACTTTTTCGGCTTCGGCCAGGGTACGCACGAACGGGATCATCACTTCCACGTTGGTGAGACCCATCACGTCGCGCACTTTCTTGATGGCGCGGCATTCCAGCTCGAAGCAGTCGCGGAAGCTGTCGGCCACGTAACGCGCGGCACCACGGAAGCCCAGCATCGGGTTTTCTTCGTGCGGCTCGTACAGCTGGCCACCGATCAGGTTGGCGTACTCGTTCGACTTGAAGTCGGACATGCGCACGATGACCTTTTTCGGATAGAAGGCCGCGGCCAACGTCGATACGCCTTCGGCGATCTTGTCGACGTAGAAGTCGACCGGGCTGGCGTAACCGGCGATGCGATCGGTAATGGTCGCCTTCAGGTCGGCCGGCAGGGCATCAAACTCCAGCAGCGCTTTCGGGTGGATACCGATCTGGCGGTTGATCACGAACTCCATGCGCGCCAGACCCACACCTTCGTTCGGCAGCTGCGCGAAGTCGAAGGCCAGTTCCGGGTTGCCGACGTTCATCATGATCTTGACCGGGGACTTCGGCATCTTGTCGAGCTCCAGCTCGATGATTTCCACGTCCAGCAGGCCGTCGTAGATGTTGCCGGTGTCGCCTTCGGAGCAGGATACGGTCACCTGCATGCCGTCGCGCAGCAGGTCGGTGGCGTCGCCACAGCCGACTACGGCAGGAATACCCAGTTCACGCGCGATGATCGCAGCGTGGCAGGTACGGCCACCACGGTTGGTCACGATGGCGGCGGCACGCTTCATCACCGGTTCCCAGTCCGGGTCGGTCATGTCGGTCACCAGCACGTCACCGGCCTTCACCTGATCCATCTCGGACGCGTCCTTGATCATGCGCACGGTGCCCTGACCGATCTTCTGGCCAATGGCGCGGCCTTCGACCAGCACGGTGGACTTGTTCTTCAGGCGATAACGGCGCAGGGTGTCCTTGCGGTCTTCCTGCGACTTCACGGTTTCCGGACGCGCTTGCAGGATATACAGCTTGCCGTCGGTACCGTCACGGCCCCACTCGATGTCCATCGGGCGGCCGTAGTGTTTTTCGATGATCAGCGCGTAGTGGGCCAGTTCTTCCACTTCCGCGTCAGAGATCGAGAACTGTTTTTGCAGTTCCGCTGCCACGTCGACGGTTTTCACCGAGCGGCCCGCTTGCGACGCGTCGGTGAACTCCATCTTGATCAGCTTGGAGCCCATATTCTTGCGCAGTACTGCCGGACGGCCGGCACGCAGAGTCGGCTTGTGGACATAGAACTCGTCCGGGTTCACCGCACCTTGCACCACTGTCTCGCCCAAACCGTAGGAAGAGGTGATGAAGACCACGTCTTCGAAGCCGGATTCGGTATCGATAGTGAACATCACGCCGGCAGCGCCGCTATCGGAACGCACCATGCGCTGCACACCAGCCGACAGTGCCACCACATCGTGGGCAAAGCCTTTGTGTACGCGATAGGAGATGGCGCGGTCGTTATAGAGGGAAGCGAAAACGTGCTTCATGGCGTCCTTGACGTTGTCAAGGCCACGAATGTTCAGGAAGGTTTCTTGCTGGCCTGCGAACGAGGCATCGGGGAGGTCTTCTGCGGTTGCAGAGGAACGGACTGCGACGGAAATATCGGCACCACCGGCATCGGCGACCATTTTGTCCCAGGCAGTCTTGATGTCTTCATCAAGCTTGGCCGGGAATGGGGTGTCGATAATCCATTGCCGAATTTCCTTGCCGACGCGGGCCAGTTCGGTGACATCATCGATATCGAGTTTGCCAAGGGCTTGGTTGATTCGGTCGGCGAGGCCATTGTGCTGCAAAAAGTCACGATAGGCGTCTGCAGTAGTTGCAAAGCCTCCCGGTACTCGCACGCCGGAGTTTGCCAGCTGACTGATCATTTCGCCGAGAGAGGCATTCTTGCCGCCTACTTCTTCAACGTCGGTCATGCGCAGCTTCTCGAACCAGATGACGTAGTTCTCTGCCATCACTTCACTTCCTGTATGTGGATTGGACGATAGGGATAGCGCATTCTAGCCGAACAAGTCGCTGTTTGCGTAGCTACTTCTGCACTGCACAACACGGGGTTTGCCCTGACTCAAGGCACAATGCCGCTTTCTGGTGTTCCGCCCTGCACCATAATGTCGCAGTTTTGCCGACTGCCGCTGTAGTCGGCAAACTACAGCGCTCCACCGGCAGGTGCCGCGCTTGCGGCTTGCATCCGCCGCCGCCTGCCCGCAGACTTGCCGCTGTAGACCGCCACTGGACATTTGCAGGAAATCACCATGCCGCATCGCCGTTCCGTTTTTTTTGTTTCCGACCGCACCGGGATCACCGCCGAATCACTCGGAAACACCCTGCTGACGCAATTTGATGCCCAAGAGTTCAAGCGTGAAACGGTGCCGTTTATCGATACCGTGGAGAAAGCGCAGGAGCTGACACGCCAGATTGACGAAGTCGGCGCCACCGATCACCTCAAGCCGCTGGTCTTTACCAGCATCATCAAGGCCGATGTCCGCGCCGCACTGCAGATCAGCCACGCGCTGGTGATCGATTTCTTCGAGACCTTCATCGGCGAGCTGGAACGCGAGCTGGGTGAAAAAGCGACACTACAGCTGGGCAAGGCGCATGGCATGAGCAACGAAGCGGAATACGATCACCGCATCGAGGCGGTGAACTTCTCGCTCAACCACGACGACGGCGTGAAACTGAAGGATCTGGCCGAGGCCGACGTGATCCTGATCGGCGTGTCGCGCTCCGGCAAGACGCCGACCTGCCTGTATCTGGCGCTGCAATACGGCATCAAGGCGGCCAACTATCCGCTGACCCCGGAAGACCTCGACAGCCCGACGCTGCCGAAAATGCTGCTGCCGTACCGCAGCAAGATGTTCGGCCTGACCATCGATCCGGCACGACTGCACTACATCCGCTCCGAACGCCGTCCCGATTCGCGCTACGCCAGCATGGACAACTGCCGCCGCGAGGTGAACGAGGCCGAGTCGATGTTCCGCCATCATTCGGTGCCGTTCATCAGTACCACGCACAAGTCGATCGAGGAAATCGCCTCCACCATCATGCACAAGGCGCACCTCAACCGCCGCTTCTAAAAACGGCTTGACGCCCGCAGCAATGCCGTGATCTGATGAAAAACATGACTACCAAACCCGCAACCGCAGCTTTCTTTTTTTCCTGGTGGCGCCTCTGACGGCGGCACCGCGGTTGCGTACGTAAAGCAAACCCGGGAGCAGCCGACAAGGCGCCCGGGTTTTTTGTTGCACTACCCTCCCCTGCGCCAAGTCGGTCTCCCGCAAAATAACGGAGATCAGCATGGACATCCTCAGTACCGTATCCAGTAACGACATCATCCTCACCGGTGACCGCACCACCGGCCAGCTGCACCTCGGCCATTATGTCGGCTCGCTGCGTAACCGCGTCATCCTGCAGGAGCGCTGCCAGCAATTCCTGCTGCTGGCCGACGCACAGGCGCTGACCGACAACATGGGCAACTACCTGAAGGTGCGCGACAACGTGCTGCAGGTGGCGCTGGACTACCTCGCCGTCGGCATCGATCCGGCCAAGAGCACCATCTTCATCCAGAGCCTGGTGCCGGAGCTGATGGAGCTGGCCTCCTACTACCTGAACCTGGTCACCGTGTCGCGGCTGGAACGCAATCCGACCATCAAGGACGAGATCAAGCTGCGCGGCTACGAGCGCGACATCCCGGCCGGCTTCCTCACCTACCCTGCCGCCCAGGCCGCCGACATCACCGCGTTCAAGGCCACCATCGTGCCGGTCGGCGCCGACCAGATCCCGATGATCGAGCAGACCAACGAGATTGCCCGCCGCTTCAACAGCAGCGTTGGCCGCGAGGTGCTGGTCGAGGCGCGGGCGGTGGTGCCAACCGCCGGCGCACGCCTGCCCGGCATCGACGGCAAGGCCAAGATGTCGAAATCGCTGGGCAATGCGCTGCCGCTGTCGGCCAGCCCGGACGAGATCAGCCACGCGGTGAAGATGATGTACACCGACGCCAATCATCTGCGCGTCGATGATCCCGGCCAGGTCGAGGGCAATGTGGTGTTCGCCTATCTGGACGCCTTCGAGCCGGACAGCGCGCTGGTGGCCGATCTCAAGGCGCGCTACCAGCGCGGCGGCCTCGGCGACAGCGTGATCAAGAAACAGCTGGAGGAACGGCTGCAGGCGCTACTGGCCCCGATCCGCACCCGCCGCGAACACTACGCGCAGGACCCGGCGCAGGTGATGGCACTGCTGAAGGAAGGCACCTACAAGGCACGCGCGGTGGCAGCGCAGACGCTGGCGGAAGTGAAGGCGGCCATGGGCCTCAACTACTACTGAACACAGCCTGCGGCCAAGCTTGCCAGCGTTGGCCGCGACCAGCACACCCCTAAGCGGCGCCTGCAGCCAGCAGGCGACCGGTCATCACCAGCGCGGGAGAGACATCATGGAATGGGTTTACCAGTGCCGTAACTTGCAGGAAGTCCGCGACCAGATCGACACTCTGGATCGCGCCATCGTCAGCCTGATCGCCGAACGCGGCCTGTACGTGCAGCAGGCGGCCGATTTCAAACAGCCCGGCGACGGTGCGGAAGACGGCAAGCGCCGCGACCAGGTGATGCGCCGCGTCACCCGCCTTGCCGGCGAGCTGGGTGCCGATGCCGCGCTGACCGCGAAGATCTACCGCGAGATGATCGGCCACTTCAGCGAACGCGAGCGCGCGGCACTGCTGGCGGCGCTGCCGGACGGTAACGCCGCATGAGCGCGCCACGCTTGCCGGCGCAGTGCCGCGACATGGCGGAAATCCGCAGCGAGATCGACCGCATCGACCAGCAGGTGATCGCGCTGCTGGGCGAGCGCTTTCGCTACGTCAAGGCCGCCACCGCGTTCAAGCACAGCGCCGACGCCGTGCGCGCCAAGGCGCGCTTCGACAGCATGCTGGCGCAACGCCGCGTGTGGGCCGAGCAACAGCAACTGTCCGCCGACGTCATCGAGCGGCTGTACCGCGAGCTGGTGAACTACTTCATCGCCGAGGAACTGGCGGCATGGCAGGCGCAGCAGCCAGCCAGTGACTGAGCGGCCGGCCAGCGGCGCGGACTTACTGTGCGACCGGGCCGGCCGGTAGCGGCAGCAGCTTGCCCATCGCGCTGGCGCCCTGCGCCGCGTGCTCCGGCAACAGCTGCATGCCGAGCCAGACGCCGCCGACGATCAGCAGCACCACCAGCCCGCCCTTCCAGATGAAGCCGAACGACCAGTCCGCCTCGGCGCGGTGCCGCAGTGCGAACAGGAAGGACAGCGGCGGCAGGAAGAAGGTCAGCGAACCCCACACGATGCGGCCGTGGTTGAAGGCCGCCATCGTCGCGCCCAGGCAGCCGAGGTAGAACACCACCACGGCCACGGAAAATACCAGACCGATCAGCGCGACCAGCCCCAGAATCAGCATGCTCATTGTTTGTCAGCTCTTAAAAGTCAGTTGCAGGCCATCGTACGCCACCGCCACCCCCGGCGGACACTGCGCCGACAGCGCGTGATATTCCAGCTGGTGCGTCATGTGGATCAGGAAGGTCTGCCTTGCGGCCAACCTTTGTGCCCACTCCAGCGACGCCGCCAGATGCAGGTGCGAAGGGTACGGCTCCGGCCGCAGGCAGTCGAGGAATAGCGTGTCCAGCCCGGCCAGCAGCGGCAGGCTGGATTCGGGAATGTCGGACACATCGGTCAGCCACGCCACATCGCCGATGCGCCAGCCCAGACACGGCCAGCCGCCGTGCTGTAGCGGGATCGGCGTCACCGTCACGCCGTTGATGGTCAACGGCGCCGTCACCAGCTCGGTGTGCAGCACCGGCTTGTCCCACACCGGCGATGGCGGCGCCAGCGCGTAATCGAAGCGGCGGCGGATGTTGTCGAGGGTGAACGCATTGCCGTACAGCGTGATCGGCCCCTTTTTCACGTAGCAAAAGGCGCGCAGGTCGTCGATGCCGTTGAGGTGATCGGCATGCGGGTGGGTGTACAGCACCGCGTCGACGCGGCTGATGCCCTCGCGCAGCGCCTGCTGGCGCAGGTCGGGCCCGGTGTCGATCAGCACGCCGGCGTCGCCGATGCGCACGTAGGCGGAGCAACGGGTGCGCCGGTTGCGCGTATCCGTCGAGCTGCAGGTAGGGCAGCCGCAACCGATGGCCGGCGTGCCGCTGCTGGAGCCGCAACCGAGGACTGTCCACTGCAGCTTGCTCATCGTCATCGCCTCAACCCTGTCCCGCGACGCGCTGCGCCTTGGCGAACAGGCGGAAGAAATTGTCGGAGGTTGCCGCCGCCACCGCCTCGAACGACAGGCCGCGCAGCTCGGCGATATGCGCCGCCACGTGCTTGACGAAGGCCGGCTCGTTGGTCTTGCCGCGAAACGGCACCGGCGCCAGGTACGGCGAGTCGGTTTCCACCAGCAAGCGCTCCAGCGGCACCTTCTGCGCCACCTCCTTTACCACCGCCGCGTTCTTGAAGGTGACGATGCCGGACAGCGAGATGTAGAAGCCCAGATCCAGCGCGGCACGGGCAGTGTCCCAGTCTTCAGTGAAGCAGTGCATCACGCCACCGGCCTGATCGGCGCCGTGCTCACGCATCATGCGCACGGTATCGGCGGCGGAAGAACGAGTGTGGATCACCAGCGGCAGGCCGGTGCGGCGCGCGGCGCGGATATGCACCGCGAAGCGCTCGTGCTGCCACGCCAGATCGCCCTGGCACCAGTGGTAGTCGAGGCCGGTCTCGCCGATACCGACCACCTTCGGGTGCGCCGCGTGCGCCACCAGCTCGTCCTCGCTGAATTCCTCCGCCTCCGGGTCATCCGGGTGGATGCCGACGGTGGCGAACAGGTTGGCGTGCGCCTCGGCCAGCGCCAGCACCTCAGGGTACTTCGGCCGGCTGACGCCGATCACCATCGCGTGGCTCACGCCGTTGGCGGCCATATTGGCCAGCACTTCCGGCATGCGCGCGGCAAGGTCGGGGAAATTGATATGGCAGTGCGAATCGACCAGCATGATGGGCTTCCAAAAAAATTGCGGCCAACGTTGGCCGCAACAGATTGACAGCAGAAATTGTAGAAGATTGCCCACTGCTTGTGAACTTGCCTGCTCACCGCGGGCAGCTCTCCATATCTACTGCTCAGAAAAAGTCGTTCTGGAGATTGCTACGCATCCTGACCAGCTCATCGCTCAGTTGCGGCAGCGCCCTGCCTTCCGCCGGCATGACCCGATACAAGCGGAACAGGTTACTGCTCTTCGTTTCATACAGTTCGGTAATGTACAGTTTTGTGCTGCCTTGGCTATCCGCCTGGAACAGCATATCGCCATAGGCATTTTCGACAGCGCTGTAGATATCGGACCGCTTCGTCTCCAGTGCCGGGCTGCCTACCCGTACCGCGAGACAAGACATGCGCTGATTTCTGGCTTCGAGAATGTCCTGATAGACATAGTCTTCGCTTTTCTGGCACACCGGCAGAATATTGTTCAGATACTCGGTACGGACACGGCGGTAAAGGCTGAGGTCAAGCCGCATGAACTCATTCAGGCGCTCGGCATTGAATTTGCCGAGATAAAGATAACCGGTAGCTACACCCCGCCCGGAAATCGGCGAGCCGACTTCGTCAACCGTATCCAGATAATAGCCGCTATGCAGCACCTGCCAGGAGCTGCCCAGCTCAAGCGGCTTGCTGCCCAGTGTCAAGCGGCTCAGCTCGGTACCTTTCGGCAGGGCTTGCACGAACTTGTCCCCTTGCTCCTTGGCCGAGTCAAAAAAGCCGAAGTCGACACGGACTTCCGTTGCCTGTGCGCCTCCCATCAATGCCAACAGCGCCAGCGCGCCAATGAAGCGTTTCATTTTTCCCCCTTTCCGGTGTTGTGCACCGGCTCATCCCACATGATCAATATTCAGCCTGTTTTTCTGTTGCCATTGCCTTGCCACAGAAAAACCAAAATGAATATTATTTCAAAAAGGGGAAAAACAAAACAATTTAAACCAAAAGCATAAATCGCAAGGGAAAATTACATGGTATGCGTCGGCCGCGTCGAGTTCAGCGCGCCGCCGAGCAGGCTCTCGATCTTCAGCCGCGCCTGCTTGCAGGTTTCGTCGGCGGCGAATTCAATGCCGATGCCCTGGTTGCGGTTGTTGTTGGCGCCGGCGGGGGTGAGCCACGCCACCTTGCCGGGGATTGCCAGCTTCTGGGTGTCGTCCAGCAGCGTCAGCAGCAGGAACACCTCGTCGCCGAGATTGTAGTCGCGGTTGGTCGGCACGAAGATGCCGCCGTTACGCAGGAAGGGCATGTAGGCCGCGTACAGCGCGCTGCGTTCCTTGATCGACAGCGACAGCACGCCGGGGCGGCTGGCGTCGGGCTTGATCTCGACTGCGTTATCCATGCTGGTCCTGTGTCATGTAGGCTTGCCGGCAAAGGCTTTCAGGTAGTTCATCAACAGGGCTTCCAGTTGCAGCCTTGTCACCAGGGTGTGCTGGCCGTACGGCACCAGTGCGGTCAGTTCGCGCTGGCAATCCATTAAAGCATGGATATTCAGCCGTGGCAGCAGGCGCTGCATCGCCGCCTGCTGTGCCGGGAAGTAGCGCACCGCGCCGCCCAGCCGCAACGCGGCCAGGTCGTGCAGCCATTTTCCCAGCCAGCGCAGCGGCAGCTCCAGCGCCACCTTCTGCTTGTCGATGGCGTCGGCGAGGCTAAGCACGCTGCCCATGCTGCACTCGGTCAGCCCGGACACGAACTGCTTGCGCAGCGCCGCCTCCGCCGCGTCGTGCTCGAACAGCGGCATGCCGCCGTGAAACGCCAGCTCGGCCTCGGCGTCCTCGACGCCCTGTTCGTTCACCCACGCCAGCGCCTCTGCCGCCGACGGCAGACTGAGCGGAAACTGGCGACAGCGGCTCTTGATGGTCGGCAGCAGCCGCTGCGGCGCATCAGACACCAGCAGGAACACCACCTCGGCCGGCGGCTCTTCCAGCACTTTCAGCAGTGCGTTGGCGGCGGCCGGGTTCAGCGCTTCCGCCGGTTCCACGATCACCACCCGCCGTCCGCCACGGTGGGCGCTGAGGTGGGCGAATTCGATCACGTTGCGCACGCCGTCGATCTTGATCACCGGCAGCTTGCGTTTCGGCGCCTTGGCCTCCTTGCCGTCTTCCGCTTCCTCGTCGTCGCCGTGCGGTGTCAGCACGCGCAGGTCGGGATGGTTGCCGGCGGCAAACCAGTGGCAGGCCTGGCACTGGCCACAGGCGTGGTGATCGGCCTGCGGCGCCTCGCACAGCAGCGAGCGCGCCACTTCCTGCGCGAATTCGCGCTTGCCGATGCCGGCCGGGCCGCTGAGCAGCCAGGCATTGGGCAGCCGCTCGAAGTTGGCGGCCAACCTTTGCCAGTCGCTGGCTTGCCACGGGTAACGCATCAGGCTTGCGCTTTCAGCATGGCGAGACGGCCGGCCAGCTGCTGCTGGATGTCGGCGATGTCGCCGGTGGCGTCGACCACGAAGAAGCGTTGCGGATAGGCGGCGGCGCGGGCGAGGTAGCTGTCGCGCACGCGCTGGTGGAAGTCCTCGCGCTCACGCTCGAAACGGTCCGGCAGCCGCGTCTGGCTCAGCCGCTGCTGTGACACCTGCAGCGGCACGTCGAGCAGGATGGTCAGGTCCGGCTGCAAGCCCTGCTGCACCCACTCTTCCAGCTGCGCGATGCGCTTGGCCGGCACGCCGCGGCCACCGCCCTGATAGGCGAAGGTGGCGTCGGTAAAGCGGTCGCTGACTACCCAGCGCCCCATGGCCAGCGCCGGGCGGATCACCGACGACAGCAGCTCCTGGCGGCTGGCGAACATCAGCAGCGTCTCGGTATCCAGCGTGGCTTCGGTGTCGACGTCGAGCAGCAGCTCGCGCAGCTTTTCGCCCAGCGGCGTGCCGCCCGGCTCGCGGGTGAACACGGTGTCAACGTTGGCCGCAGCCAGCCAGTTGCGGATGAAGGTCAAATGCGTGGTCTTGCCGGCACCGTCGAGTCCCTCCAGCGTAATGAAGCGCGCTCTGGACATCATCAACCTTTCTTCAGGATGTATTGGCGGACGGCGGCGTTGTGCTCGTCCAGTGTTTCGGAGAATTGGGTGGTGCCGTCACCGCGCGATACGAAGTACAGCGCACGGCTGGGCGCCGGGTGCGCGGCGGCGTCTAGTGCCGCGCGACTGACCAGCGCAATCGGCGTCGGTGTCAGCCCGGCGCGGGTATAGGTGTTGTACGGCGTGTCGCGACGCAGCGCGTCCTTGCCGATGCGGCCGCGGTAGCGCTCGCCCATGCCGTAGATCACCGCCGGATCGGTCTGCAGCCGCATGCCGATGCGCAGGCGGTTGACGAACACGCTGGCCACCATGCTGCGGTCTTCCTCGCGCGCGGTTTCCTTCTCGATCAGGCTGGCCATGATCAGCAGCTGGTACGGCGTCTGGTACGGCAGGTCGGCGGCGCGCGATTCCCACACCGTCTGCAGCTGCTGCATCAGCGTCTGGTTGGCACGGCGCAGCAGTTCCACGTCGCTGCTGCCGGGCAGGTAGTAATAGGTGCTGGGGAAGAACAGGCCTTCGACACTGCCCTCGCTCATGCCCAGCTCGGCCAGCAGCCGCTGCTCGCTCCAGCCGGCGCTGTCCTGGCGCAGGTCTTCCTCTTCACGCAGCGCCGCGCGGAACTGGCGGAAGGTCCAGCCCTCGATGATGGTGACGCTGGCCTGGTCCGGATGGCCGTCGTTGAAGCGCGACAGGTACTGCCACAGCGCGGTGGCGCCGGAGAACTGGTACAGCCCGGCCTTCAGCTTGCGGTCGCTGCCCATCATGCGCGAGATCGCCACCATCACCCAGCGGTTGCGGATGGCGCCATCCTCTTCCAGCGTGCGTGCCAGCTGGCCCATGGTGCGGTTGGGGGCGACGCTGACGGTGTAGGGCGAGCCGGGCGGGGTCACCGGCACGGCAACCACCCAGGCCAGCCACAGGGCAAACAGCAGCGCGAACGCGGCAAGGATACGGCCTATCAATCGGTGCATACGGACTTCATCAACTCAGGTAAAAAGAGGCGCTGGCGCCGGGTGAAAAGGCGCGCTGGCGCCGGACGCGCGATGATACCACGCACGCCGGCCGCCTTCCGCGCCAAAGCGGCGCGCCGTTCAGGGCTGCGGCGACAGCACCACACCGTAGCGCCGCGACACGTCGGCGGCGGCCAGCGGCCGCAGCGGCAGGCTGCCTTCGACCAGGCACAACTGCAGCGCCAGCGTACCCTGTTGCCACGCCGTCCAGTCCGCCGCCGTCGGCGGCAGGCCGTCGGCGCTGCGCAACATCACCTCGCTCAGCGCCAGCAGCTCGCGGTCGTCCACCACCGCCAGCTCGCCGCCGGCCTCAACAAACAGCCGCCCGCCCTCGTCCAGCAGCGCCAGCCGCGGCGTGCCGGGGTCGATGTCCGGCAGCCACTGCCAGCCAGCCTCACCGCGCCGCACCACATAGGGCGCGGCATCGAGCGCGACGTAGACCTTTTGCGGGCCGTTCTGCACGTAGTAGCGGCCGTCGCCGTCGCGCGCGTAGTTGCGGCGGAAGAAATCCACGATCGCGGCCTGGTTCAGTCGCTCCTCGCGCAGCCACCACTGGCCGCGCGCATCCAGCCGCAGCCAGCCGAACACCGCCGGCACGTTCGGCCACTTGGCGAGTGACGCCAATACCATTGCATCCATGTCGTTCGCTCCTGTCTCAGCTGTTGCGCAGTATGTCGGTGGGCGGGGTGCGCGTGATTTTACGCAGCAGCGGCCAGCCGGCAAGGCCGACCACCGCGCCGCCGCACAGCGCGCCCAGCAGCGGCAGCCACAGGTTCGGCGCCAGCGGCAGGTTGAACAGCTGCACCGCCACCAGGCTGCCGATCGCCATCGCGCCAATGCCGGCCAACAGCCCGGTCAGGCCACCCAGCCACGCCAGCTCGGCGAGGATCACCGCGCGAACCTGCTGCCGCGAGGCCCCCAGCGCACGCAACAGCGCGACATCGAACTGCCGCTCGTCGCGGGTAGCGGCCAGCGCCGCCCACAGCACCAGCACCCCGGCGGCCAGCGCCAGGCTGAACATGGTTTCCACCGCCAGCGCCAGGCGCCCGATCACCGCCTTCACCTCGCGCACGATGACGCTGATGTCGATCACGGTGACATTGGGCAGCGCCGCCACCAGCCGGTTGTTGAAGTCCTTGTCCGGCGCGCGGTAGCTGGTGATGTAGCTGGCGCTCTCGCCGCCCATCCAGCCCGCCGGCGCGATCACGAAGAAATTGGGCTGGAAGCTGTCCCACGCCACCTTGCGCAGGCTGGTCACCGGCGCCTGCCAGCGGGTGCCGGCGATGTCGAACACCAGCACGTCGCCCATGCGGATGCCCAGCGTCTCGGCCAGCCCCTGTTCCACCGAGAACGCCGGCTGCGTACTGTCCGCCGGCCACCACTTGCCGGCGGCAAAGCCGTTGCCCGGCGGCGGCGCGGCGCGCCACGACAGGTTGAACTCGCGCTCGGCCAGCCGCTGCGCACGTTCGTCCTCGTAGTCGCTGCCCTTCACCGCGCGCTCGTTGATCATCAACAGCCGCGCCCGCGTCATCGGTGCCGCCTGCGGTGCGCTGCGGCCAACCTTGGCGAACAGCGCGTCCAGCGTCGCCTGCTGCGGCGCCTGCAGATTGATC
This sequence comes from Vogesella sp. AC12, assembly GCF_024437575.1. Classification (NCBI taxonomy): domain Bacteria; kingdom Pseudomonadati; phylum Pseudomonadota; class Betaproteobacteria; order Neisseriales; family Chromobacteriaceae; genus Vogesella; species Vogesella sp. AC12. The sequence goes on along the minus strand of NZ_JANFNU010000017.1, from coordinate 16,630 downwards.
AGGAACGAATCCGGCGCATCGGCCGGCAGCGACTTCTGCCAGGCGCCGATCAGGTCGTCGCGCACCACGGTCAGCGTCAGCAGCGCCATCAGGCTCACCGACAGCGCCGCGATCTGGATCACCGCCAGCCACGGCCGCCGCGCCAGGTTGGCCGCACCGTGGCGCCAGCCGACGGCACCGGACAGCGGCACGCGGCGCAGCAGGCGCACCACGCCCCAGGCCAGCAGGCCGACCGCCAGCAGGAAGCCGACCAGCCCGCCCAGCAGCCACAGCGCCAGCGTGCTGTCGCCGACCTGCCACGCCGCCAGCCCGAGCAGCGCGACAATGGCCAGCAGCGGCGCCAGCAGCGAACGGCTGGAGGTCGGCATGTCGGCACGCAACACCGCCACCGCCGGAATACGGCGCAGCGCCAACAGCGGCGGCAGCGCAAAACCGGCGAGCAGGATCAGCGCCGACAGCGGCCCGCTCAGCCAGGCGGTTAGCGCCGGCGCCGGCAGCCCCGCGCCCAGCCACTGCTGCGCCAGCAGCAGCAAGCCGGCCTGCACGCCATAGCCGGCGACGGTGCCGAGCACGCCGGCCACCAGCGCCAGCCACAGGAACAGGCTGCCCCACACCAGCGCCACCTCGCTACCGGTCTGCCCCAGCGCGCGCATCACCGCCACGCTCTGCCAGTGCCGCGCCAGGTAGCGGCGCACCGCCAGCGCCACCGCCGCCGCCGACAGCAGCACCGACAGCAGCGCGGTCAGGCCGAGGAAGCGCCGCGCCCGCTCCAGCGCCGATTTCACCTCCGGCCGCGCCTCCTCGACATCCTCCAGCCGCGTGCGGCGGTCCAGCTGCGGCGCCAGCCACTGGCGGTAGCCGGCCACGCTGGCGGCATCGCCGGCCACCATCAGCCGGTAGCGCACGCGGCTGCCGTCCTGCACCAGGCCGGTGGCGGCCAGATCGGCGTGGTTGAACAGCACGCGCGGGATGAAGTTGTACAGGTCCATCGCCCCGTCCGGCTCGCGCAGCACTTCCGCGCTCAGGCGCAGGCTGACGTTGCCGAGGCGCACGCTGTCGCCCAGACGCAGGCCCAGCTTCTGCAGCAGCCGCGAATCGGCCCACAGCTCGCCCTGCGCCGGCGCCAGCCGCCCTTCTTGCAAACCCTGTTGCGTGCGCAGCTGCACCTCGCCGCGCAGCGGATAGCCGGCGGTGACCGCCTTCAGCGTCGCCAGCACCGCCTGCTCGCGGGCGAACACCATCGACGGGAAGGTGGCCGCCTCCGCCTGCTGCAGGCCGCGCTGCGCCGCCTGCTGCCGCCACGCGTCCGGCGGCGGCCGGTTGCCGTTGGACACCAGATCGGCGGCCAGCAGCTGGCTGGCCTGCCGCGTCAGCGCCTGCTCGATGCGGTCGGAAAAGAAGGCGACGCTGCTCATCGCCGTCACCGCCACCAGCAGCGCCAGCAGCAGCACCGTCAGCTCGCCGGCACGCAGCTCGCGCCGCAACAGGCGCCAGCCCATCTGCAGCGACAGCCGGCTCATGTCGCCTCCCGCTGCAGGCGGCCGTCGTTGAGGCGGTAGACCGCGGCACAGCGCGACGCCAGCGCGGTGTCGTGGGTGACCAGCACCAGCGCGGTGCCGGCCTCGGCGTTAAGCTGGAAAAGCAGCTCGATCACCTGCCGCCCGGTGGCCGGATCGAGGTTGCCGGTCGGCTCGTCGGCAAACAGCAAGGTTGGCCGCACCACGAAGGCGCGCGCCAGCGCCACCCGCTGCTGCTCGCCGCCGGACAGGTGGCGCGGGTAGTGATCGAGACGGTGGCCGAGGCCGACACGCTGCAGCATGGCGCTGGCTGCGGCGCGGGCATCGCCGCGCCCGGCCAGCTCCAGCGGCAGCATCACGTTTTCCAGCGCGGTGAATTGCGGCATCAGCTGGAAGTTCTGGAACACGAAGCCGACCTTGTCGCGGCGCAGCAACGCGCGCTGGTCCTCGTCCAGCGCCGACAGCGCCTGGCCGTCCAGCCACACCTCGCCGGAACTTGCCGGGTCCAGCCCTGCCAGAATGGCAAGCAGCGTGGATTTGCCGCTGCCGGAGGCGCCGACGATGGCGACGCTCTCGCCGGCGGCGACACTGAAGCTGGCTTGGTGCAAGATGGTCAGCGTCTGGCCGTGGTAGTCGACCTGGCGCGCCAGCGCTTCGGCGCGCAGGATCACGTTATTTTCTGGAGAGGGATTCATGCTTTATCGCTGCTTTCTGCTGGTTGTCTTGCTGCTGGCGCCGCACATGGCACACGCCGCGCGTATCGTGGTGTTCGGCGACAGCCTGTCCGCCGCCTATGGCCTGCGCCCGGAACAGGGCTGGGTCAGGCTGCTGCAACAACAACTGGGCAGCACGCATCAGGTCATCAACAGCAGCCTGTCCGGCGAGACCACCGCCGGCGGCCTGGCGCGGCTGCCGGCGGTACTGCGGCAACAGCGCCCGGAGGTGCTGATTCTGGAGCTGGGCGGCAACGACGGCCTGCGCGGCCTGCCGCTGCCGGCGATGCAGGAGAACCTGTCCGCCATGGTCCGCCTGGCCCAGCGCGCCGGCGCGCGGGTGCTGCTGGTCGGCATGGCGCTGCCCCCCAATTATGGCCCCGATTACGGCGCCAAGTTCCGGCAGGTGTATGACAAAGTGGCACGCCAGCACAAAGTGCCGCTGGTGCCGCTGCTGGTGGCCGGTTTCGAGCAGGATCTGGCGCTGTTCCAGGGCGACGGCATCCATCCGGTCGCGCAGGCGCAACCGCGCATGGTGCGCAACGTGCTGCCGGCGCTGACGCCGCTAATCGCCAGAAAATAGCAGAAATCACTGTTTTTTGTGGTGAACGCAACGTTTCTCAGGCTTTTGCCACACTTCATGACATAAAGGTTAACCTTGTGACTGCGGCGGCCCATCCGGCTGTCCGCCCGCTGCCGCTTTCCCACAAGGATTCCCCATGCCCGCTCTTGCCGCCACGCTCGCCCAGCGCCTGGTCACCCCGTTCCGCGGCCTGCCGGCCGGCGTCTACATCCAGATCGTCGCCACCATGATCAACACCATGGGCGGCATCGCCAAGCTGTTCCTGCCGCTCTATTTTCTGGAGCGCTACCGGCTGCCCTACGGCAGCATCGGCCTGCTGATGGGCTGCTACGGTCTGGGCTGCGTGCTGGGCGCCTACGGCGGCGGCGCCCTCAGCGACCGCCTCGATACCCGCAAGCTGTGTGCGGCGCTGCTGCTGGCCAGCGGGCTGCTGACCATGTCGCTGGCGCTGCCGCTGCCGGTGTGGGGCTTCGTGCCGCTGTTGCTGCTGACCGGCATCGCCGACGGCGGCTTCCGCCCCGGCAATATGCGGCTGGTGCTGGAGCCGTGCGCACCGGCGCAACGCGCCACCGCGCAAGGGCTGTACCGGGTGGCGTTCAACCTCGGCACCTCGCTGGCCGGCATCACCGGCGGCCTGCTGGCAGTGTACGGCTACCAGTGGGTGTTCGTGGCGCAGGGCTGTGCCAGCCTGCTGGCCTGCCTGTGGCTGGTGGCCGCCTATCGCCGCCAGCCGCCGCAGCCGGGCCGGGCGCAAGCGCCTGCGGCCAACCTGGTGGAGCAGGACGGCTCGCCGTGGCAGGACCGCGCCTTTTTGCGCTTCATCGCCGGGCAGCTGTTGATTCTGGCGGTATTCGACCAGATGTACGGCACGCTGGGCATGTTCCTGCGCGAACACTACCGGCTAGGGCCGGAGTGGATCGGCTACCTGTTCACCCTCAACGGGCTGATGGTGGTGGCGCTGCAGGTCAGCATTGCCCACCGTGTCGGACGCTGGGGGCTGCAGCGCTGTTCGCACCTCGGCGTGCTGTGCATCGGCATGAGCTTCCTGCTGCTCAATGCCGGCGTCGCCGCCGGCTGGGCGCTGCTGGCGATGCTGGTGCTGACCATCGGCGAACTGCTGCTGTCGCCGACCTGGTCGGTGATCGTGATGCAGCGCTCGGAGGGGCGTCAGCGCGGCCGCTACCTCGGCGTCTACGCCGCGGCGTGGAGCGGGCGCACGCTGTACGCGCCGGCGATCGGCACCTGGGCCTACGGCCAGTTCGGCGGTGCGCTGCTGTGGTGGCTGTGCGCCGGGGTGGCGCTGCTGACCGTGCTGCTGCAGGCCGGTGCGCTGCGCCAGATGCTGGCGCCGGCGCCATAAAAAAACCCTGCATCGCGGATGCAGGGTGCTGACTGCGGCCAACCTTAGGGCTGGCGCGGGCAGACGCTGATTACAGCGCGGCGGCGTTCTCGGCCAGGTAGGAAGCCACGCCTTCGGCGGACGGCTTCATGCCTTTCTTGCCCTTGTTCCAGCCGGCCGGGCACACTTCACCGTGTTCTTCGGTGAACTGCAGCGCGTCAACCATGCGCAGCATCTCGTCCACGTCGCGGCCCAGCGGCAGGTTGTTGACCACCTGGTGCTGTACCACGCCGGACTTGTCGATCAGGAAGGAGCCACGGAAGGCCACGCCACCGTCGGCTTCCACGTCGAAGGCCTTGCACAGCTCGTGCTGGATGTCGGCTACCAGGGTGTAACCCACCTGGCCGATACCGCCTTTTTCCACCGGGGTGTTGCGCCATGCGGCGTGGGAGAACTGGCTGTCGATGGACACGCCGATCACTTCCACGTTGCGGGACTTGAACTCGGCCAGGCGGTGATCAAACGCGATCAGCTCGGACGGGCACACGAAGGTGAAGTCCAGCGGGTAGAAGAACACCACGGCGTATTTGCCTTCAGTCGCCTGCTGGAAGGAATAGTTGTCAACAATCTGACCATCGCCCAGAACGGCGGAGAAGGTTTTTTCGCCTGCAAAGAACGGTGCCTGTTTGCCTACAAGTACGGCCATGTGATTCTCCTTGGAGTTCGGTTATGTGTGAATCCTGCGGACGGTGATTCCGCAAACTGGCACGTTTATAAATCAGCGGTGGCGCCAGCTGCCAATTGAATATCCAAATTGCCGCCATTAAGGCGGGCAATCACCACGCCACAGTGTCCCCTCATCCCCGGCCGCCACGCGCCATGGGGTGGCCGGCCATGCGAAGCAGATAACGTTGGCCGCAATCTGGATTAAAATACGACAGGGGCGGCCGTTGGCGCCCCGCTCCCTTTCAACCACCCGCTGCGGGATGACCATGAGCAAACAGCTGACCATACTGGCGGTAGACGATGTCAGCCTGCATCGCACCATGCTGGCCCGCTTCATCCGCCAGCTGGGACACCTGCCGGTGACCGCCAGCAACGGGCAGGAGGCGGTCGAATATTGCGCCACCAGCATGCCGGACATGATCCTGATGGACATCCTGATGCCGGTGATGGACGGCTTCAGCGCCACCCGCCACATCCGCCGGCAACTGGCCGGGCACTGGATCCCGATCGTGTTCCTGTCGGCGATGAACGAAGAAGCCGACTACCTGCACGGGCTGGAGGCCGGCGGCGACGACTACCTGACCAAGCCGGTCAACCTGCCGCTGCTGTCGGCCAAGATCAGCAGCCTGCTGCGCATCATCGACATGCAGGCGCGCCTGGGCGACAGCAACCGCCAGCTGGAGCAGTACTACGCCACCACCCAGCAGGAACACAGCCTGGCGCAGCACGTGCTGGAAAGCTTCAACACCGCCGCCAATGCGCAGCAGCACAATATCCACAGCTGGCTGAAGTCGGCGGTACACCTCAGCGGCGACGTGATCTGCATCGCGCGCTCGCCGTCCGGCGCCGACCACGTGATGCTGGCCGACAGCACCGGCCACGGGCTGGTGGCGGCCATCTGCTGCCTGCCGGCGATCGACAGTTTTCACGCAATGACTCGGAGTGGCTTCGGCATCGGCCAGATCGCCGAGTCGATCAACCGCAAGCTGTACCAGACCCTGCCCACCGGCCACTTCGTCGCCGCCGCGCTGCTCGCCATCGATTACCGCAGCCGGCGCATCACGGTGTGGAACGGCGGCATTCCCTGCTGCAGCTTCCTCAACCGGCACGGCGAACTGGAAAAGACCTTCCGCTCCGCTCATCCGCCGCTGGGCACGCTGCCACCGGAGGCGTTCGAGCAGCAGCAAGAGCAGTACCACTGGCAGCATGACGGCGAGATCATCGTCTGCTCCGACGGCGTCACCGAGGCGCGCAACGCGGCGCAGCAGCAGTTTGGCGAGGACGGCGTGCTGCAGGCCGCCCGCGCGGCACAGGGACACGACACCGCGACGCGGATCGCCGCCGCGTTGCAGCAGCACCTGCAGCAGCAGCCGCACCTGGACGACGCCTCGCTGGTGGTGATCGGCTGCCAGCAGCAGCCGGCACTACCGCCCGACGAGGCAAACTAGCCGCCCCCGCCGCAGGCCTAAGCAAGCGCGCGGCGCATGAAAAAACGGGAGCCGCGGCTCCCGTTTGCTGTTGCTGCCTTGCGGCCAACCTTAGGCGGTCGGCTCGGCCTTCTGACGCAGGCGCAGGTTCAGTTCCTTCAGCTGCTTCTCGTCCACCGCATTCGGCGCGCTGGTCAGCAGGCACTGCGCACGCTGCGTTTTCGGGAACGCGATCACGTCGCGGATCGACTCGGCACCGCACATCAGCGTCACCAGACGGTCCAGACCGAAGGCCAGGCCACCGTGTGGCGGCGCGCCGAACTTCAGGTTGTCGAGCAGGAAGCCGAACTTGTTCTGCTGCTCTTCCGGGCTGATCTTCAGCGCGGCGAACACCTTTTCCTGGATGTCGGCGCGATGGATACGCACCGAACCGCCACCGATTTCCCAGCCGTTGAGCACCATGTCGTAGGCACGCGCGATGCAGGCACCCGGATCGGTGTCCATCAGGTCTTCGTGGCCCGGTTTCGGGCTGGTGAAAGGATGGTGGCAGGCGGTCCAGCGGTCGGCGTCTTCGTCGTGTTCGAACATCGGGAAGTCCACCACCCACAGCGGGCGCCATTCCTTGACGAAATAGCCGCCGGCTTCGCCACGCTCGTGGCCGATCTTGATGCGCAACGCGCCGATGGCCTCGTTCACCACCTTGGCCTTGTCGGCGCCGAAGAAGATGATGTCGCCGTTGTCGGCACCGGTACGCGTCATGATTTCGTTCAGCGCGTTCACCGATAGGAACTTGACGATCGGCGACTGCAGGCCGCTGCTTTCGTCATTGGTGATCTTGCTCTTGTCGTTGACCTTGATGTAGGCCAGACCCTTGGCGCCGTAGATGCCGACGAACTGGGTGTAGTCGTCGATGTCCTTGCGCGACAGTGCGGCACCGCCCGGTACGCGCAACGCGACCACACGGCCATTGGCCATGTCGGCGGCGCCACGGAACACCTTGAACTCCTCGGTCTTCATCAGATCGGTCAGTTCGGTGAACTTGAGCGACACGCGCAGATCCGGCTTGTCGGAGCCGTAGTAGAACATCGCGTCGTTGTAGGCCATGCGCGGGAACTTGCCCAGCTCCACCCCCATCACGTCGCGGAAGATTTCCTGCGCCATGGTTTCGGTGATGTCCATGATCTCGTCCTCGTTCAGGAACGAGGTCTCGATATCGATCTGGGTGAATTCCGGCTGGCGGTCGGCACGCAGGTCTTCGTCACGGAAGCACTTGGTGATCTGGTAGTAGCGGTCGAAGCCGGCCACCATCAACAGCTGCTTGAACAGCTGCGGCGACTGCGGCAGCGCGAAGAATTCGCCCGGATGCACGCGCGACGGCACCAGGTAGTCGCGGGCGCCTTCCGGGGTGGAACGGGTCAGCATCGGCGTTTCGATGTCGATGAAACCCTGCTTGTCCAGGTGGTTGCGCACGCCCATCGCCACGCGGTAGCGCAGGCGCAGGTTCTTCTGCATCGCCGGACGGCGCAGGTCGATCACGCGGTTGGTCAGACGCACGTTCTCGGACAGGTTCTCGTCGTCGATCTGGAACGGCGGCGTGGCCGCGGCGTTCAGGATCTCGATGTTTTTCGCCAGGATCTCGATCTCGCCGGAGATCATCTTGCTGTTGGCGGTGCCGGCCGGGCGCTCGCGCACGATACCGGTGATCGCCAGCACGAATTCGTTACGGGTGCTGTCGGCGGTCTGGAATGCTTCCGGGGTGTCCGGATCGATCACCACCTGTACCAGGCCTTCACGGTCGCGCAGGTCGATGAAGATCACGCCGCCGTGGTCACGACGACGATGGGCCCAGCCCTTGACCGTAACGGTCTGGCCGAGGAATTTTTTATCAATCAAGCCGCAGTAGTCGGTTCTCATGCAGAAGCCTTTAGCCTTAAATTCGAAGATTCTTTTAATAAAAACAAAGGCAGAGGCGGGACGACCGGCCTCTGCGGAGTTCATTCAATAACGCATTTTACTTGCGTTTTTCACTATCGGGGGCACTGGGCGCGACAACGCCCATGGAAATGACGTATTTCAGTGCCGCGTCCACCGACATGTCCAGTTCGCGCGTGTCCTGCTTCGGCACGATGATGAAGTAGCCGGAGGTCGGGTTCGGCGTGGTCGGCACGTAAACGCTGATGAAGTCATCCTCGCCCAGCTGCTGCTTCACCTCGCCGGAAGGGGCACCGGTCTGGAAGGCGATGGTCCACGCGTTCTGGTGCGGGAAGCGCACCAGCAGCGCCTTGCGGAAGGCCTGGCCGGAGTCGGACAGCAGGGTGTCGCTGACCTGTTTCACGCTGTTGTAGATGGTTTTCACCACCGGTGTGCGCGTCAGCACCAGCTCCCACAGGTCGAGCAGGCGCTGGCCGAGCACGTTGGCCGCCATGAAGCCGGTACCCAGCAACACCGCGAACGCCAGCACCACGCCGAGGCCGGGAATGTCGAAGCCGAACAGGCTTTCCGGACGCCAGCCCTGCGGCAGCACGTTCACGGTCTGGTCCAGGGTGCCGATGATCAGGTTCAGCACCCACAGCGTGATGGCGATCGGCAGCCAGATCAGCAAACCGGCGATCAGGTAGCCGCGCAACGTCATTTTGATATGTTTCATCGGTATCTCAGGCACATCCGCCACTTCCGCAACCGCCGCTACCGCAAGCCGGACCGCTGCCACTGTTCTTGAAATCGGTAACGTACCAGCCGCTGCCCTTGAGCTGGAAGCCGGCCGCAGTCAGTACCTTGTTGTAACTCTGGCTGCCGCAGGACGGGCAATCGGTCAGCGCCGCATCGCTCATCTTCTGCAGATGTTCGTTCTGCACGCCACAGGCATCACAACGGTATTCGTAAATCGGCATGTTTTAGCACTCCACAAACAAAGACGATGACATAATGCGATTGGATATTGCAGTGCATCAAAGCTTGCTGCAATAAAACCCTGCATGATAATGGGGTCACAAGCGTTGGCGATCAAGTAGCCCGCCAAGTAAACGGATGATTATATCCGACTGATAGAACAATAGAAAACGCTCGCTTCATTGCATTGCAACACGTCCGCGCGATGCTTTGCCGGCAGCGTCATCCTTACTTACCTACTGGAGTTGATCAGCATGAGCCCATCCCACCTGCCCCTCGCCGGCAAACGCGGTCTGATTGTCGGTATCGCCAACGAACACAGCATCGCCTACGGTTGCGCCAAGATCATGCGGGAACAGGGCGCCGAAGTCGCCATCACCTACCTCAACGAGAAGGCGGAAAAATTCGTGCGCCCGCTGGCCGAAGGCTTGGCCGCACCGCTGATCCTGCCGCTGGATGTGCAGGTCGACGGCCAGCTGGAACAGGTGTTCGCCGCGATCGGCGAAACCTGGGGCCAGATCGACTTCGTGGTGCACTCCATCGCCTTCTGCCCGATGGACGACCTGCACGGCCGCGTCACCGACTGCTCGCGCGACGGCTTCCTGCAGGCGATGCGCGTCTCGTGCTACTCCTTCATCGAGATGGCGCGCCTGGCCGAGCCGCTGATGAAGAACGGCGGCGCGCTGATCACCATGAGCTATCACGGCGCCGACAAGGTGGTCGAGAACTACAACATCATGGGGCCGGTGAAGGCGGCGCTGGAAAGCACCACCCGCTACATGGCGCACGAGCTGGGCCCGAAAGGCATCCGCGTGCACACCATCTCGCCAGGGCCGCTGAAAACCCGCGCCGCCAGCGGCATCGCCCACTTCGACCAGCTGATCGACGACGCCATCGCCCGCGCGCCGCAAAACCGGCTGGTGGACATCGAGGACGTCGGCAACACCTGCGCCTTCCTCGCCTCCGACGCCGCCCGCGCGCTGACCGGCGAGGTCACCTATGTCGATGGTGGCTTCAACATCATGGCCTGAGGACTGACATCATGATCCGCGACGCACACGCCTTTAGCGACATCATCAGCCAGGCCACCGCCAACGGCCCGCAGCCGATGGCGGTAGCCCACCCCTGCAGCCCGGAAGCGCTGCTGGGCGCGGTTGAGGCCGCCGACCACGGCATCGCCACCCCGATCCTGATCGCCCCGCGCGCCAAGCTGCTCAAGCTGGCCGCCGGCATGGACATCGACCTCGCCCGCTTCGAGGTGATCGACGCCGAGCACAGCCACGCTGCCGCCGAGCGCGCGGTGGCGCTGGTGCGCGACGGCCGTGCCGACAGCCTGATGAAGGGCAGCCTGCACACCGACGAGTTCATGAGCGCGGTGCTGGACCGCACCAAGGGCATCCGCACCGACCGCCGCATCAGCCACGTGTTCGTGATGAAGGTGGAGAGCTACCCGCGCTACCTGTTCATCACCGACGCCGCCATCAACATCGAGCCGGACCTGATGACCAAGCGCGACATCTGCCAGAACGCCATCGACCTGACCCACGCCCTCGGCGTGGCTCAGCCGAAGGTGGCGATCCTGGCGGCGGTGGAAACCATCAATCCGGCGATGCGCGCCACGCTGGACGCGGCGGCGCTGTGCAAGATGGCCGACCGCGGCCAGATCCGCGGCGCGCTGCTCGACGGCCCGCTGGCCTTCGACAACGCCATCTCGCACGCGGCGGCCGACACCAAGGGCATCGAGTCGTCGGTGGCCGGCGAGCCGGACATCCTGTTGGTGCCTGACCTGGAATCAGGCAATATGCTGGCCAAGCAGCTGACCTATCTGGCAGCCGCCGCCAGTGCCGGCATCGTGATGGGCGCCCGGGTGCCGATCGTGCTGACCAGCCGTGCCGATGATGCGGCCGGACGGCTGGCCTCGGCGGCGGTGGCCAACGTCTTTGCCGCCTACAAAAAAGGATAAGTAATGGGCAAGGCTCTCATCGCCATCAATGCCGGCTCCGCCACGCTGAAATTCCGCGCCTACCAGCCGGACGGCGTGCAACTGCTGGCACGCGGCCTCGTCGACCGTTTCGGTGCCGCCGGCGCCAGCCTGGAGCTGGACTACGGCGGCCGCCAGACTCGGGTGACGCTGGCCGGCAGCGGCCGTGACGAAGCGGTGGCGGCGGTGCTCAACGTCCTCGCCGACAAGGGACTGGAAGCGGTGGCGGTGGCGCACCGCGTGGTGCATGGCGGCGACCGCTACACCAGCCCGGTGGTGCTGACCCCGGAAGTGGTCGACCACCTGGCGGAGCTGATTCCGCTGGCACCGCTGCACCAGCCGGCCAGCCTGGGCGTGATGAGTGCCTTTGCGCGACTGGACAGCAAGCTGACCCAGATCGCCTGCTTCGACACCGCCTTCCATTGCGGCCAACCCGAGGTCGCCACCCGCTTCGGCATCGCCCGCCACTGGCACGAACAGGGCATCCGCCGCTACGGCTTCCACGGCCTGTCCTACGCCTCCATCGCGCGACGGCTGGGCGACATGGCGCTGGCCAGCCAGCGCGTGGTGGTCTGCCATCTCGGCAGCGGCGCCAGTGCCTGCGCCATCCACGACGGCCGCAGCATCGCCTCCAGCATGGGTTTTTCCGCGGTCGACGGCCTGATGATGGGCACCCGTCCCGGCAACCTCGATCCGGAAGTGGTGCTGTACTGGCTGGAACACGAAGGCATGGACATCGCCCAGGTGCGGCAGGAGCTGTACAAGCACAGCGGCCTGCTCGGCGTGTCCGGCCTGTCCGCCGACATGCGCGAGCTGCTGGCCAGCAAGGAGCCGGCGGCGAAGGAGGCGATCGAGCTGTTCTGCTACCGTGCCGCGCGCGAAGTGGCGTCGCTGGCCACCGCGATGAAGGGGCTGGACGCGGTGGTGTTCACCGCCGGCATCGGCGAGCGCTCGCCGGAGATCCGCGCCCGCATCCTGAAGCAGCTGTCCTGGCTCGGCTTCGAGGTCGACCTTGCGGCCAACCTTGCCCGCTCGCAACGCATCACCACCCCGCACAGCACGCGCCACGCCTATGTCATGGCTACCGACGAGGAAGGCGAAATGGCCCGCGAGGCTGCCGCGCTGCTCAGCGGCGACGTGCAGCTGTAATCCCGCACCCGGATAAAAGCGGCGGGGGGGGGGGAACCCCCCCCCCCCCGCCGCTTTGTCTTGCCGCTGCGCCTCAGTTGGCCAGCCAGTCGGTTAGCATCAGACCGATACCGACCCCGCGCGAATGGTGGTTGTAGTCGAGCAGGCTTTCACCGTAACCGGAAAAGCCCTGCACATAGCCGCGCAGCCGCCCCGCCACCGGGAAGGTCCAGTCCAGCTGCAGCGCGCCCTTGCCGTGCAGCGGGTTGTAGCGCACGCGGCCGCCAAGGGTGTGATCGTTCCAGCGGTATACCGCCTGCACGTCGCCGCGCCCCATGTAGCGGGTAATGTCCGGATTGTCGTCCGCGGCGTCGGATTCCGGCAGCCGGTACCACCAGCGCCCGGTCAGGCTGAGGTTGCCCTTTTCCGCGCCGGCCATCACATAGACCCGGTTCCAGCTGCGCGACAGCGGATCGGTCTGACCGTTGGACTGGTGCACCACGCCGACACCGGCCATGCGCAAGCGCCAGCCCTGCCACGTCCAGTGCGCCGGCAGCGGCGTGGTCAGCATCACTTCCGGCTCGTAGTCGGTCTCGCGGAACGGCGACGACTGCCCCTTGTTGTACATCTGCCAGTGCGACTGCTGGGTGTAGCCAAACCACAGGTCGGCCGGCGTGCCGAGCACGTTCTGCCACAGCTTGCTCTTGAACGACAGCTGGTACTTGGTTTCGACATTGTTGAGCTTGGTGCCGAACAGGCGTACCGATTCCTGCGTCGGCGACGACGGCTGCGAATTGGGCGAGAACAGGTGCCACAACGGCAGGATGTAGGTCGGCTGGTGCGCACGCAGCACGAAGGTACCCAGCTTGTTGTCCTCGTCCAGATCCCACTGCCTGGCCAATCCCGAGGCGGAGAAGCGCGGCGCGAGCGGCGGCGTGCCCGCGTCGTCCACCACCGGCGCGGCGGCCAGTTGCGGCAATTCGTTTGCGGCCAACGTTGTCACCGCGTCCGCGGGTGCCGGCGCGACCGACAGCTCCGACGGCAGCAGCAACGGTGCTGGCGGCAGCAGCGCGTCGAAGCAGGCCAGGCGCTCGGCATCGGCCAGAATGCCGCGGCAGTGCTTGAACGGTGACAGCGCCTCATCGGCATGGACTTGACTGGCTAGCAGCAACAGGACTGGCGGCAACAACTTCATCGACTCACCCGCAATTCAGGAACAAAGCACGGTAGACCACGCAGAAACACAAAAGGCTCCGCGTTTGCGGAGCCTTTGCGTATTCTTGCGTCAAACTCGGATCAGGCAGCCATGGCCTTGATGTGAGCAGACAGACGGCTCTTATGGCGAGCTGCCTTGTTCTTGTGGTACACGCCTTTGTCAGCCAGACGATCAATCACTTTAACGGAAGCGAGGAACACAGTGTTTGCTACTGCCTTGTCGCCGGCTTCGATTGCTTTGATCACTTTCTTAACGGCGGTACGGAAGGCCGTACGCAGGCTTGCGTTGTGCGCGCGCTGCTTAAGGGCCTGGCGTGCACGCTTGCGAGCTTGTGCGCTATTAGCCATGGAATTCTCCTGATGAGCTGAATCTGAAACGGCAGATTTTAAGGCCTAAGATCACGTTTTGCAACAACAATACCTCCCGCGTAAACTACGGCCCTCGATAAAAGCGTTATCAACCCGTTCGGTAAAGCATGAATTTACTCAAAGCACTGGCAAAAGTCAGCAGCATGACCCTGGTTTCGCGCGTGCTCGGCTTCGTGCGCGATGCCATCATCGCGCGTGTTTTCGGAGCCGGCATGGCCACCGACGCCTTCTTTGTCGCCTTCAAGCTGCCCAATCTGCTGCGCCGCATTTTTGCCGAGGGCGCCTTCTCGCAGGCCTTCGTGCCGGTGCTGGCGGAATACAAGGAACAGCAGGGCGAGGACGCCACCCGCCGCTTCCTGTCGCACATCAGCGGCACCCTGAGCCTGGTGTTGCTGGTCGTCACCGCGCTGGGCATGCTGGCCGCCCCCGCCATCATCTGGATATCGGCGCCCGGCTTTGCCCATGATCCGGACAAGATGGCGCTGACCAGCGAGCTGCTGCGCATCACCTTTCCTTATATCCTGTTCATCTCGCTGTCGTCGCTGGCCAGCAGCGTGCTGAATACCTGGAACCGTTTCTCGGTGCCGGCGTTCACGCCGACGCTGCTGAACGTGTCCTTCATCCTGTGCTCGCTGCTGCTGACGCCCTACTTCGATCCGCCGGTGCTGGTGCTGGCGTGGGCGGTGTTCATCGGCGGCATCGCGCAACTGCTGTACCAGCTGCCGCACCTGAAGAAGCTGGACATGCTGCCGTGGCCGCGTCTGGACCTGAAGGATGCCGCGGTGTGGCGCGTGGTGCGGCAGATGGGACCGGCGATCTTCGGCGTGTCGATCGCGCAGATCTCGCTGGTGATCAACACCATCTTTGCCTCCTTCCTGGTGTCCGGCAGCGTGTCGTGGATGTACTACGCCGACCGGCTGATGGAGTTCCCCACCGGCATCCTCGGCGTGGCGCTGGGCACCATCCTGCTGCCGTCGCTGTCCAAGCATGCGGCGCGCGACAGCGGCGAGGAGTTCAGCCGCCTGCTGGACTGGGGCATCCGCCTGTCGCTGCTGCTGGCGATTCCGTCCACCGTCGGTCTCGCCCTGCTGTCGCAGCCGCTGATCGCCACCCTGTTCATGTACGGCAAGTTCAACGCCCATGATGCGCTGATGACACAGCAGGCGCTGATCGCCTACGCCATCGGCCTGCTGGGACTGATCCTGGTCAAGGTGCTGGCGCCCGGTTTCTACGCGCGGCAGAACATCAAGACCCCGGTCAAGATCGCGCTGGTGACGCTGACCGCCACCCAGCTGATGAACCTGGCCTTCATCGGCCCGTTCCGCCACGCCGGCCTCGCGCTGTCGATCGGCCTCGGCGCCTGCCTCAACGCCGCGCTGCTCTATCACCAGCTGAAACGGCACGGCATCTACCGGCCGCAAACCGGCTGGGGCGGCTTCCTCGGCAAGCTGCTGCTGGCGGTACTGATGATGGCCGCCACGCTGCTGGCACTGCAGCAGGTCTTGCCGATCGACTGGCACGGCCACGCCTGGCAGCGCGCGGCGTGGCTGCTGCTGCTGGTCATCGCCGGTGCCGTCGCCTACTTCGCCACCCTGCTGGCAGTGGGCATGCGCCCGCGCCAGTTCATGCGCCGCGAGAGCTGACGGCTCGCTACCTTAAACATCAAGCTATCGCCGCCCCAAGGTTGGCCGCAAGCCAAGGAAGACCATGATGAACCCGAGCTACACCCCCGAATTCTCGCCACTGGGCAAGAAGGTCGACTACCAGGACCAGTACGACGCCAGCCTGCTGTTCCCGATCGCGCGCCAGCAAAAGCGCGACGAGATCGGCGTCGCCGAAGGCGCGCTGCCGTTTGCCGGCGTCGACCTGTGGACCGGCTACGAAGTATCCTGGCTCAATGCCCGCGGCAAGCCGCAGGTGGCGATCGCCACCTTCCGCATCCCGGCCGACAGCCCGCGGCTGATCGAGTCCAAGTCGTTCAAGCTGTACCTCAACAGCTACAACCAGACCCGCATCGCCAGCTGGCAGCAGGTGGCCGCGCAGCTGGAGCTGGATCTGTCCAACACCGCCGGCGGCAAGGTGCAGGTCAGCCTGCTCCCCCCCGCCGACTTCGGCCGCGAGCGGATCGTGGAACTGGCCGGCGACTGTATCGACGAACTGGACATCGAAGTCAGCAGCTACGCGCCGTGCCCGGAAGCGCTCAGGGCCGATGCGGCCAACGTGGTCAGCGAGGTACTCACCTCGCAGCTATTGAAATCCAACTGCCTGGTCACCGGCCAGCCGGACTGGGGCAGCGTGCAGATCAGCTACACCGGCCCGCAGATCGACCGCGAGACGCTGCTGCGCTACCTGATCGGCTTCCGCCAGCACAACGAATTCCACGAGCAGTGCGTGGAGCGCATCTTCGTCGACGTGCTGCGCGCCTGCGCGCCGAGCCGGCTGACGGTGTACGCGCGCTACACCCGCCGCGGCGGGCTGGACATCAACCCGTGGCGCAGCAGCGACCCGGCCGCCGAGACGCCGGACAATACCCGCACCGCACGGCAATGACACATTGCCGCCGTGCCGGGCACGGCCGGCAAAAGAAATTGCGGCCACCGGCTTGACAGGCGGCGGCGGCATCCGTATAGTTCGCGTCTCTCGCAAGCAACAGCAAACGAGAACAGTGCACCCGTAGCTCAGTTGGATAGAGTATTTGGCTACGAACCAAAGGGTCGGGCGTTCGAATCGCTCCGGGTGCACC
>NZ_JANFNU010000016.1:1976-47571 GCF_024437575.1 Vogesella sp. AC12 | reverse complement strand
CTTAAACAAAGCCCAGCTTGAGACATCAAGCTGGGCTTTGTGCTTTGTGTGCGGCAGACGCAGCAAACGTTGCTGCCGCCATTCAATTTCCCATCTCGCCCCGCCGCTGATCCAACGGGGCCGCCCGCGAGGTGCGTGGCCGCTGCCTGCGACGTCCCCCCCATTCTCAGTAGCACTGAGCTTTAGAGTCCGAGGTTAATTTACCTGATTTCTCTGCAAGTGATTTGGCGTAGGCCGCTGGCGTCATACCACCCAGGGCTTTTTTGGGCCTTTCGTTGTTGTACTCCCTCCGCCAGGCTTCGATCACGACTTGCGCATGGCGCAGGCTGGTGAACCAGTGTTCGTTCAGACACTCATCCCGGAAGCGCCCGTTGAACGATTCGATATAAGTATTCTGATTCGGCTTGCCGGGCTCGATGAGGAAGAGTTCAACACCACGAGCATGTGCCCAGGTGAGCATGGCGCGGCTGCAGAATTCCTTGCCGTTATCGGTCCTGATCGCTTTGGGCAAGCCGCGTGTCCTCGCCAGCTGGTCGAGGACGTGCGTCAGATGCATGCCGCTCATCGCACGCTCCGGCACAATCGCGACCGCCTCGTGGGTGGCATCATCCACCACGGTCAGACTCTTGATGACACGCCCCTCTGCCGTCCGGTCGAACACGAAGTCCATCGACCAGACCTGATTGGCGGCCAAGGGGCGGGCCAGCGGGTGACGGTCTGCCACCGGCACCTTCTTGCGCTTCCGCCGGCGAATTTGCAGGCCCGCCTCGGCATAGAGCCGGTCTACCCGCTTGTGATTGACCACCATGCCACTCTGCCGCAGCTTCAGGTAAATCATGCCGGCGCCGTAGCGCCGGTGACGTTGTGCGAGCGCGATGATCTTCGCTTTCAAGGCGGCATTGCGGTCGGTGGCGGGCTGGTAGCGGAATGAACTGGGGCTCATACCGGCCAGACGTAGCGATCGACGTTCACTGAGTCCCTTGCCCACCAGATGGCGCACCAGCTCCCGCCGTGACGGTGCGCTCACCACTTTTTTCGCAGGGCCTCTTTGGCAATTTCGTTCTCAAGCATGGTCTCGGCCAGGAGTTTCTTCAGGCGCGCATTCTCGGTCTCCAGCTCCTTGAGGCGCTTGGCTTCCGACACATTCATGCCGCCAAACTTGCTGCGCCAGAGGTAATAGCTGGCCTCCGAGAAAGCGTGCTTTCGGCACAGCTCGGCAACAGGCATGCCGGCTTCTGCTTCGCGCAGGAAGCCGATGATCTGTTCTTCGGTGAATCGTTTCTTCATGTCCAGTCTCCGTGTGGGGTTGATTGGACGCTAAAGTCACGTGCTACTCAATACCGGGGGGACGTCGCCCTCTCCCTATGCCGTTTGCGGCCAATCTTTGATCTGTCTGCCGCCCCGTCTTGCCAAGTGGTTCCGCAATCGTTCGGTCCGTACGATCCCGTTCAACTTCTATGTCATCAGTTGTGTTGAAACCGCGAGATTGCTTGAATCTTTTTGTGAAAAATCAGTCTATCGATGCTGATGTGAATAACTAGAGTCAACACACACGGCCTGCTGTACGGCGTGGCGTGAGCTGCGCCGATGCCGTGATGGTGTTGCCTGCCAAGAGGAGAAAAAATGCCCCGTCTGATCGTCTTGTTGCTGCTGTGCAGTACGCCGGTACTGGCCCATGCGGCTGCGCTGGATGGTGCCAGCCTGAGCCTGCTGTGGGGCGTTCCCTTCGCCGGCATTCTGTTGTCGATTGCCTTGTTTCCGATTGTGGCGCCGGAGTTCTGGCACCATCACTTTGGCAAGATCACCGCCGGCTGGACCTTGCTGTTCCTGCTGCCATTCACTGTGAGCTTTGGTGGCACCACTTCAGCCGCGCTGGTGGTGCATGCCATGCTGGTCGAGTTCATCCCCTTCGTCGTGCTGCTGTTTGCGCTGTACACGGTGTCCGGCGGCATCCTGGTGGCAGGCAATCTGCACGGCTCGCCGGCACTGAATACCGGCCTGCTGGCGTTGGGCACGGTGCTGGCATCGATCATGGGGACCACCGGTGCGGCGATGCTGCTGATCCGGCCGTTGATCAAGGCCAACGACAACCGCCGGCACAATGTCCATGTGGTGGTGTTTTTCATTTTCCTGGTGGCGAACATTGGCGGTGGCCTGACGCCGTTGGGCGACCCGCCACTGTTCCTCGGTTTTCTGAAGGGGGTCGATTTCGGCTGGACCCTGCAAGCAATGGCATTGCCGGTGCTGTTGATGGCGGTGGCGTTGCTGCTGATTTTCTATGCGATCGACAGCTATCTGTTCCGTAAAGAAGGCGTGCTGCCGCGTGACCGGACCCCGGACTTGCCGGTCCGCATCAGCGGCTTGCAGAACCTGCCGCTGCTGGGCGCGGTGATTGCCGCGGTGCTGCTGTCCGGCATCTGGAAGCCGGGCGTGGTTTTCGACGTGCTGGGCACACCGGTGGCGCTGCAGAACCTGGCGCGCGATCTGCTGTTGCTGGCGATTGCCGCGCTGTCGCTGTGGCTGACGCCGAAAGCCATTCGCGAAGGCAACGAATTCAACTGGGATCCGATGCTGGAGGTGGGCAAACTGTTCGCCGGCATTTTCATTACCATCGGGCCGGTGCTGGCGGTGCTGCAGGCCGGCGAGCAGGGTGCGCTGGCTGCCCTGGTGCAGCTGGTGACCACGCCGCAAGGCACCCCGGATAATGTGATGTACTTCTGGCTGACCGGCGTGCTGTCCAGTTTTCTCGACAATGCGCCGACCTATCTCGTGTTCTTCAATCTGGCATCGGGCGATGCGGCAACGTTGATGGGGCCGTTGGCGCCGACGCTGCTGGCAATCTCGATGGGGGCGGTGTTCATGGGCGCGTGCACCTATATCGGCAACGCACCAAACTTCATGGTCAAGGCCATCGCCCAGCAGCGTGGCATCGTGATGCCCAGCTTCTTCGGCTACATGGCCTGGTCGTTCGGCATCCTGTTGCCGCTGTTCCTGTTGCTGACGCTGATCGTGCTGTAAGCCCAGTATCTTGCGCGATTAAGGCTGCCCGCTGTGGCAGCCTTTTTTGCTTGAAATCCGGTATCCTTCTGTTTTTCCGTTTTTGCGATTCTGTCATGCACATCCATATCCTCGGTATCTGTGGCACCTTCATGGGCGGTATCGCCGCCATCGCCAAGGCCGCCGGCCACAAGGTTACCGGCTGCGACGCCAACGTCTATCCGCCGATGAGCACCCAGCTGCAGGCCATGGGCATCGAGCTGATGCAGGGCTTTGGCGCCGAGCAGGCGGATATCGGTGCCGATGTGTTCGTGATCGGCAACGTGGTGACGCGCGGCAAGCCGCTGATGGAAGAAATCATGAATCGCGGCCTGCCGTATATCTCCGGCCCGCAGTGGCTGGCCGAGAACGTGCTGCACGACAAATGGGTGCTGGCGGTGGCCGGCACCCACGGCAAGACCACCACCAGCTCGATGCTGGCGTGGATCCTGCAGGATGCCGGCCTGGAGCCGGGTTTCCTGATCGGCGGCATCCCGGAAAACTTCGGCATCTCCGCGCGGCTACCGGGTGCGCCGCGCCAGGATGCGGCCAGTACCAGCCCGTTCTTCGTGATCGAGGCCGACGAGTACGACACCGCCTTCTTCGACAAGCGCAGCAAGTTCGTGCACTACCACCCGCGCACCGCGGTGCTGAACAACCTGGAATTCGACCACGCCGACATCTTTGCCGATCTGGCCGCCATCGAAACCCAGTTCCACCACCTGGTGCGCACCGTGCCGGGCAATGGCCTGATCGTGAGCAATGGCCGCGAGGCCAGTCTGCAGCGCGTGCTGGAACGCGGCTGCTGGAGTCCGGTAGAGCAGTTTGGCCGCGATGCCGGCTGGCAGGCCGGCGCGGCGGCTGCCGACGGCAGCTTCGACGTGCTGCTGCACGGCAAGCTACTTGGCCGCGTGCAGTGGGACGTGCCCGGCGAACACAACCGCCTGAATGCGGTAGCGGCCATTGCCGCCGCACGTCACGTCGGCGTCACGCCGGCGCTGGCCATTGATGCACTATCGCGTTTCAAGAGCGTGAAGCGGCGCATGGAAGTGAAGGGCACCGTGCGCGGCGTCACCGTGTACGACGACTTTGCTCACCATCCCACCGCCATCACCACCACCATTGCCGGCCTGCGCCACAAGGTTGGCCGCAAGCAGCGTATCCTGGCCGTGCTGGAGCCGCGCTCCAATACCATGAAGCTGGGCACCATGAAGGCGGCGCTGCCCGAGTCGCTGGCCGATGGCGACGTGGTGTTCTGCTTTGGTGCGGCCAACCTGGGCTGGAGCGTGGCCGAGGCGATGGCGCCACTGGGCAGCAAGGCGCAGTGCTTCGACGACATCGACGCGCTGGTGGCCGCCATCGTGGCCGAGGCGCGCGACGGTGACCAGGTACTGGTGATGAGCAACGGCGGCTTCGGCGGCATCCACGGCAAGCTGCTGAGCGCACTGGCCGCTTAAGACACTTTGCCGGTGCAATAACGCCAGACTGCGGTCTGGCGTTTTTTTATGGTGCGCTGCTTTCCACGCAATTGCGGCCGTTGGCCTTGGCGCGGTACAGCGCCTTGTCGGCCAGCTTCAGCAGCTCGGACAGGTCGTGCGCGTGGCCGTTGCGGCTGGCGGCGACGCCGGCGGAGAAGGTCAGCTGCAGCTGCTGACCGTCGGTGTGGAATGACTGCATGGCGATGCCGTTGCGCAGCACGTCGACGATGGCGTGTGCCTCGCCCAGCGAGGTATCCGGCAGCAGCAGCGCAAACTCCTCGCCGCCCATGCGCCCGGCCATCGCGCTGTCCGGCAGTGCCGCGCGCAGGTTGCTGGCGAAGTGTTGCAGCGCGGCATCGCCGGCGGCGTGGCCGTAGCGGTCGTTGATGTTCTTGAAGTGGTCGAGGTCGATCAGCGCCACGGCGACGGTGTCGTCGGCCAGCCGCGCGCGTTCCAGCGCCTTGCCGGCGAAGGACAGGAAGTGGCGGCGATTGGCTAGCCCGGTGAGGTCGTCCAGCGTGGCGCGCTGGTACAGCTCGTGCTGGGTGGCCTGCAGCTGCGCTAGCGCGCGTTCGGTGGCCTGTTTCTCGTCTTGCAGCCGCTGGGCGTGGGCGATGCGCTCGGTGATGTCGATCAGGCTGACGGCAATGGCGTGGCGTTCGCGGAATTGCAGGTAACGCATTGAGGTCATGCTCCAGCAGACCTTGTGGTTGTGGTTGTTGAGCTGTGCCTCGCGGTCGGTGACGATCTGCTGTTCCTGCAGCACCGCCAGCAGCTCCTCGCAGCGCTGCGGATTGTGGAACAGCGCGGGCAGCGTCTGCCGCTGCAGCATCTGCCGCGACATGCCCAGCATGCGCGCGGCGGCATCGTTGCTGGTGAGGATGGACCGCTCGCTGGCGTCGACGATCAGCACGCCGACCTGCACCGTTTCGATCAGCGTTTGCTGGTCGCGCTGCTCGTCGATCAGGGTGCGCATCTTTTCGCGCAAGCTGCTGTTGGTCAGCGCCAGCAGCTGCTGCGCATGGTTGAACTGGCTGCTGCTGTGCTCGACATGCAGCAGGATCTGGCTGATGCGCCACATCATCAGCAGCAGCAAGCAACTGAGCACCAGTGCGACACCGAGCAGGCTCAGCGCGAACAGGTTGAAGCTGCGGATGATCTGGCTGCTGCGGTAGTTGGCCGCCAGTAGCAGCGGCACCTGGCCAAGGCGGGTGGTGGCGACCTGGGTCAGGTTGTCGCCGTTGAAATCCATGCTGCCATTGCTGGCCAGCACGCTGCCGTTGATGTCGAGCACGGCATAGGCGGGGTGATCCACCAGCTGTTCCGGGTCCAGCAGCTCACTGACGCGCAGGAAACCGGTGAGCGCGCTGTGACAGCGCTCCAGCTCGCACAAGGGCAGCACCACTTGCAGCAGCTCGCTGTTGCCGGGCCGTTTGTCGATCACCGGCAGCGGTAGCACGGTCAGCGCCGGGTGCACCGCCGGGCTTTGCAGCCATTGCCGCACTTGCAACGCGGCCGCTGCGCTCAGCGCCTGCTGCTGGCCGCGCAGCTGCTGTTGCTGGCTGGCGTCCACCAGCCACAGGCTGCCGCCCTGCAGCGGGAACAGCTGGGTGGCGTCGCGAGCCAGGCTGGGCTGGTCATTGGCGAACAGCTGCAATTCCTTGTACAGGTTGCGTAGCCGGTCATCCACCGCCGCGCTGGACAGGCGCAGCCATTCTGCCTGCTGGGTCTGTTGCTGGGCGCTGAGCAGCGACTGGCGCTGGCGCAGGCCCTCGATCACGCCGCCCCACATCACCGCCAGTACCAAGAGGGCCAGTACCCACGACAGGCGCAGCAGACGGCGGGCGCGTTGCGCTTCCGGCGCTTGCTGTTCCGGCGGCAGGGTCGGCGTCATGCCTTGCCCTTGCCGATGTGCTGGCGATGCTGCTGGAACACCCAGCGTTCCCAGCGGCGGGTGTCGCTGTCGTGGCGTAGCGGCTGCAGCCGCGCCAGATGCTGGTAGCCGTCAGGGCGGGCCTGGCTGGCTTCGATGGTCACAAACAGATACAGCGGGCAGCCGGACGGCGCGTGCGGATGCAGCTGCAGCAGACCGCTGTCGCCGGCGCTGGCGGCCAGCTCGTCCTGCCACACCACCGCCTCCAGCCCGATGCGGCAGGGGCGCGCTGGCGGCAGTTGCGGATAGCGCGCCAGCAGGCCCAGCTCCAGCACGAAGTCGAGCTTGGCTTCCAAGCGTTGCAGCAGCGGGCTGCCGTCACTGTCCTGGTCCAGCGGCGCGGCGAGCACCGCCAGCGCCAGGCCGGTTTCCAGCTGCGCGGCGTGGCGGGTGGCTTCGTCCGGCGCCGGGTGAAAGCGCAGCGGAAAACAGCTGTCAAAGTAGACGGTGTCCAGTTCGGGCAGTGGCATACAAGGTTGGCCGCAGGCTACCGGAACAGGTGGCGGATGCCATCCAGTCCGACATGGTTGAGGGTGTAGCGGGCTTGGGCGCGCACCACCGGCTTGGCGTGGGTGGCGACGCCGACGCCGGCCTCGGCCAGCATCAGCAGGTCGTTGGCACCGTCGCCCATGGCGATCACCTGCTCGGCGCTCAGTCCCAGTGCCTCGCGCTGCGCGATCAGCAGGCGGCGCTTGGCGGCGCCGTCGACGATGTCGCCGATGACGCGGCCGGTGAGCTTGCCGTCGACGATTTCCAGCTGGTTGGCGTGGGTATAGTCGAGGTCCAGCTCCGCTTTCAGTCGTTCGGTGAAGTAGGTGAAGCCGCCGGAAACCAGCATGAATTTCACGCCGTGCTCACGGCAGGCGGTCAGCAGTTCACGGGCGCCGGCCATCAGCTGCAGGCGCTCATCGTAGACGCTGGCCAGCGCCGCTTCCGGCAGGCCGGCCAGCAGCGCGACGCGCGCTTTCAGCGATTCGGTAAAGTCCAGCTCGCCGCGCATCGAGCGCTCGGTAATGGCCGCCACCTGCGGTTTCAGCCCCTGCATGTCGGCGATCTCGTCGATGCACTCGATGGTGATCAGCGTGGAATCCATGTCCGATACCAGCAGCCCGAAATCGGCAAAGCGGCGCGCGCTGTCGACATAGTTGGCATCCACGCTCAGGCGCTCGGCGCGCGCCAGCACCAGCTCGCGGCGGGTGGGATCGACACCGTCGAGACGCACCACGTTGGCCGCAACGCTGCGGCTGTCGCTGGCGCCGGACAGGGCGGCCAGTTCGGTGATGCGGGCTTGGTCGAGGGTGGGGGCTTGTAATACCAGAGTCTGTGGCGTGCTCATGCGTGGGCAGGGGTCGAGAGTGAACAGTGCCGACGATTATGCCATGTCACAGCCGATACTGGCGTCTGATCAGCGCGTCCAGCGCAAGCCGGCCGGGGCCGCAGGCCAGAAGCGTGAACAGCATCAGCCCCCACTGGTAGTGGAAGTCCAGCGCGCTGCCTTCCAGCGCCGGATAGCTGATCACCGCCACCGCGTTGAGCACGAACAGGCCGAGCGCGGCGAAGCGGCCGGCCAGCCCCAGCGCCAGCAGCACCGGCAGCACCAGCTCGCCGCCGGTGCCCAGCCATGCGGCCAACGTTGGCGGTAGCAGCGGCACCGCGTACTCCTCGCTGAACAGGAACAGCGTGCTGTCCCAGTCCTCGATCTTGGTCAGCCCGGACCTGAAGAACACCCACGCCAGCCACAGGCGCAGCGCCAGCAGGGCGAGGTCTTGCAGCGGCGGCGCCAGTGGCGTGATCACGCGGCTGGACTGGCGCAGCAGGCAGGCAATGGGCGAGTTCATGACGGGTTTCCTTGTGATTGTGCAAACCAGCCGTGCTGCAGGCCGGTTTGCAGGGTGTCCAGCAATGCGAAATCTGGCGCTACCGAAAGCGCGGCGGCGGTAGCCTCGTCCAGCGTGGCGCCATGCTGCAGGCAGAGCAGGAACTCGGCCGGCGCGTCGGCCACTGGGCGCAGCTGCATCCGGCCGTGCTCGCGCCATAGCAGCAGGTTTTCTGCCTGCGCCAGCGTGAACGGCTCTTTTGTTGCACCCGGCTGGTGGTAGGCGTGAATCGCCGACAGCGCCCACGGCGAGCGCAACAGGCTCAGCGAGGCATCCAGCGGCAGGCGCAACGCGCCCCATTGCGCGGGTGACAGTGCGGCGAGGGTGGCGACGTCGAGGCGCGCACTGTCGGGGGTGTAATAGCCGCGATGCAGCGCCCACTCCATGCGCGCCACGTCCGGCAAATAGGGCCACTCGGCAGTAGGCGCAAAGCCGGCGGTGAAGTCGGCGAAGCCGGCGCCGTAGCGGTGCAGGTTGCCGCTGTGCGACGGGGTGGCGCGCACGAACTCGCGGCTCAGCGCGCCGAAGAATTCGGTACCCAGCAGCTGCTGCACGATGGGGTAGACGAGGGCGAGCATCTCCATCAGCCCGACGCGGTAGTTGTTGCGGTACACCGCCAGCGCATTGGCCGGCAGCGTGGCGTGCGCCTGCCACTGCGGTGCGGTGATGGCGTCCAGCAGCGCGTGCTGCCAGCGTTGTGCGTCAGTCATGGCACGCCCCCCGGCCGGTGGTGTCGAGAATGCGCTGTGCCGTTGCCGCCTCCGCCTGCAGCGTGTCCAGCGGCGGAATGTCACTGTCCCACTCGATCAGGGTTGGCCGCGGCCCGATGCGGGCAATCACCGTGCGGTACAGCTGCCACACCGCCGGCGCTACCGGCCGGCTGTGGGTGTCGACCAGCAGGCTGCTGCCGTCGTCGAAGCGGCGTTCGCTGTGGCCGGCGAGGTGGATCTCGCCGATGGCGGCGGCCGGCAGCGCGTCGAGGAAGGCGTCGACATCCAGTCCGAGATTGACGTGGTTGACGTACAGATTGTTGACGTCGAGCAGGATGCCGCAGCCGGTGCGCTGCACCAGCTCGGCGAGGAATTCGGCTTCGCTCATCTCGTTGCCCGGAAACTGCAGGTAGCTGGACAGGTTTTCCAGCAGCAGCGGGCGGCCGATGGCATCCTGCGTTTCGGCAACGTTGGCCGCAACCTGCGTCAGCATCGCGCGGGTATAGGGGATGGGCAGCAGGTCGTTGGCGTAGCGGTAACCGGCATCGTGGTTGAACGACAGGTGCTCGGACACCGCGGCCGCCGGCACCTGCGCCAGCAGGCGTTGCAGCGAGGCCAGGTGCTGCGGTTCGGGGCGCGCGGCGGAGCCCAGGCCGAGGCCGACGCCGTGCAGCGACAGCGGATAACTTGCGGCCAACCTTTGCAGCATTGCCAGCGGCTGGCCGCCGTCAAAGAAGTTCTCGCTGTGCAGCTCGATCCAGCCCAGCGCGGGTAGGGTGTCCAGCACCTGGCGGTAGTGCGGCTGGCGCAGACCGATGCCGGCGCAGGCGGGAAGCGGGGTGGTCATGATCGGCTTTCGCAAGAAAACGGCGGGGCAGGCGCCCCGCTCGGTGTGCAGGCTTACTTGCTGCCCGGCTGCAACATGCCGCCCAGTTGGGCGCAGCTGCCGGCGGCGACGTATTTCCACTCCGCCGGATCCTTGTCGAGCTTGGCCTGGCCGGCGCAGCTGTGGCCGTTGGCGGCGCAGTCGTTCTTGCCGGCGGCGGCGACGCCGTAGCATTTTTCCTTGCTGGCGGCGACGGCCGGGGTGGCCGCGCTCATGGCGATGACGGCGGTCAGGGCGGAGGCAAGCAGGGTGCTGGATGCGGACATGGTGTTTCTCCTGAATGGTCGGGGTGGTCGTTGATGAAATGCGCGATGTCGCGCATTGCCGCCTTTAGTCGCCTGCGGAGGCGATTCATTACAGCATGCCCGAAAAAATTTTGGCATGGCGATGACGCGTGGGTCCGGGGAGGTGTGCTTGCCGTGGGCGCAAAAAACCCCGCGCCTTGGCACGGGGTGGCGGGTGTGCGTGCTCGCTGTCAGCCGGCGAGCCGCGTCAGATCACTCCCACTCGATGGTTGCCGGCGGCTTGCCCGAGACATCGTAGACCACGCGGTTGAGGCCGCGGACTTCGTTGATGATGCGGTTGGACACGCGGCCGAGCAGGCTGTACGGCAGCTCCGCCCAGTGAGCGGTCATGAAGTCGCTGGTCACCACCGCGCGCAGTGCGCACACGTAGTCGTAAGTGCGGCCGTCGCCCATCACGCCCACCGATTTTACCGGCAGGAAGACCGCGAACGCCTGGCTGGTCAGCTCGTACCAGTTCTTGCCGGTCTTCTCGTCGACGGTGTTGCGCAGCTCTTCGATGAAGATGGCGTCGGCGCGGCGCAGCAGGTCGGCGTATTCCATTTTCACTTCGCCGAGGATGCGCACGCCCAGGCCCGGGCCCGGGAACGGGTGACGGTAGACCATGTCGTGCGGCAGGCCCAGCGCCACACCCAGCTGGCGCACTTCGTCCTTGAACAGGTCGCGCAGCGGCTCCAGCAGCTTCAGGTTCATGTCGTCCGGCAGGCCGCCGACGTTGTGGTGGCTCTTGATAGCGTGTGCCTTGCCGGTCTTGGCGCCGGCGGATTCGATCACGTCCGGATAGATGGTGCCCTGTGCCAGCCACTTGGCGTTGGTGAGCTTGCCGGATTCGCGCTGGAACACTTCGACGAATTCGCCGCCGATGATCTTGCGCTTCTTCTCCGGGTCGGACTCGCCGGCCAGCTTGCCCATGAACTGGGCGGTGGCATCGACCTGGATCACTTTCACGCCCAGGTTCTGCGCGAACATTTCCATCACCATCTTGCCTTCGTTCAGGCGCAGCAGGCCGTGGTCAACGAAGACGCAGGTCAGCTGGTCGCCGATGGCGCGGTGGATCAGCGCGGCAGCTACCGAGGAATCAACACCGCCGGACAGGCCAAGGATGACTTCCTCGTCACCGACCTGGTCGCGGATCTTCTGTACCGCTTCCTCGATGTAGTTCGGCATGGTCCAGCTTGGCTTGGCGCCGGCGACGTGCAGCACGAAGCGGTGCAGCATCTCGGTGCCGCGCTTGGTGTGGGTCACTTCCGGGTGGAACTGCACCGCGTAGAAGCCGCGGGCCTCGTCGGCCATCGCGGCGATCGGGCAGGACGGGGTCTCGGCGATGACGTTGAAGCCGGCCGGCAGCGCGGTGACCTTGTCGCCGTGGCTCATCCACACGTCGAGGAAGCCGTTGCCGGCGTCGTCGATGCGGTCCTGCAGGCCTTCCAGGATCTTGGAGTGGTGACGCGCCTGGATTTCGGCGTAGCCGAATTCGCGGGTGTCGCCGGCCTCGACCTTGCCGCCCAGGCTCTGCGCCATGAACTGCATGCCGTAGCAGATACCCAGTACCGGCAGGCCGAGCGAGAAGATGGCAGGATCAGCCTGGTAGTCGGATTCGTACACCGAGTTCGGGCCGCCGGACAGGATGATGGCTTTCGGGGCGAAGGCCTTGATGTCGGCCAGCGGCATGTCGAACGGGTGCAGCTCGCAGTAAACGTGCGCTTCGCGTACGCGGCGGGCGATCAGCTGGGAAACCTGGGAGCCGAAATCGAGGATGAGGATTTTGTCCATGACTGTCCTTGAATGTAAAAGACTGGTCGGGTCACCAGTCGGATTTGAATACGGGTACTCGGGGCCGGGCCTGCCGCTGGCAGGCGGGCGCTATTTCTTCAGTCGCCGCTCCGGAATGCGATCGCTGCGCGCGATCAGCATCAGGATGCCAAGCAGGATCATGCCCAGCGCCAGGCTGTGGCTCAGGCGCAGCCTGCTGGTGTCAAACAGGTAGAGGGCAGCACCGGTATAGATCAGCATCGGGTTGGTCACAATGCTGGATTTGGTGATGCCGTCGATCAGCAGCAAGCCGGCGCCGGCTCCCGCCAGCAGGATGGCCAGCAGCGTGGTGGTGTCCGGCAGCAGCGCGGTGCTTTTCAGCAGCCACAGGGCGCCGAGGATGATGAGGATGAAGGCCTGGGTGGCGCTGGGTTTCATGGCTCAGCCCTTGTCGCGCATCAGGCGCTGTTTTTCACGCGCCCATTCGCGTTCTTTTTCCGACTGGCGCTTGTCGTGCTGCTTCTTGCCCTTGGCGAGGCCGATGTCGACCTTGATGTTGCCTTTGCTGTAGTGCAGGTTCAGCGCCACGATGGTGTAGCCGGCGCGCTCGACCTTGCCGATCAGGCGGCTGATCTGTTCCTGCTTCAGCAGCAGCTTGCGGTCGCGGATCGGATCGGGCTTGATGTGGGTCGACGCGGATTGCAGTGCGGTAATATGGCAGCCAACGAGGTAGAATGCGCCATTGCGGTAAATGACGTAGCTTTCTTTCAGCTGCACGCGACCGGCGCGGATGGCTTTGACTTCCCAGCCTTCCAGTACCAGGCCGGCCTCGATGTTTTCTTCGATGAAGTAATCGTGAAACGCTTTGCGGTTGTCGATGATGCTCATGGCGGCGTGGCGGAAAGACGAAGCAGTAAACCCGATATTCTACCAGAACAAAGCGCATCGCCAAAGTATCGAAAATTCATGGGCTTGCTGCGGCCAACCTTGGTGTTGCCGCCGTGCCGGCCTTTTACGGACTCCCACACAGTTTTCATCATGCAAGTTGTCGAGAAAAATGTCCTGGTCGCCCACACCCCGGAGCAGATGTTCCGCCTGGTGGACGACGTGGCGCACTACCCGCGCTTTTTACCGTGGTGCAGCAAGGGGGAAGAGCACTCCCGCGACGGCGACCAGCTGGTCGCCAGCCTGCACATCGACTACCTCAAGGTGCGGCAGCACTTCACCACCCGCAATATCAACGAGCCGTACAGCAGCATCTTGATGGAGCTGGTGGACGGGCCGTTCAAGCACCTGCAGGGACGCTGGCACTTTCTGCCGCTGGGCGATGTCGGCTGCAAGGTGGAATTCCGCCTCAGCTACGAGTTCTCCAGCAAGATCCTGGAGAAGCTGATCGGGCCGGTGTTCGGCCACATCTCCGGCACGCTGGTCGATGCTTTCATCAAGGAAGCGGACAAGGTGTACGGCGATGACTGACAGGCTGCAGCTGGAGGTCGCCTATGCGCGGCCGGAGCGGCAACTGATCGTCAAACTGTCGCTGCCGGCCGGCACCACTGCGCGCGAGGCGGTGCTGCAGTCCGGCATCGCCAGCGAGTTTCCGGATATCGACCTCGCGCAGCTGAAGCTGGGCATCTTCGGCAAGGCAGTGCCGGCGGAACACGTGCTGCGTGATCGTGATCGCGTGGAGATCTACCGCCCACTGCAGGCCGATCCGAAGGAGGTGCGCCGCCGCCGCGCCGAGGCCGGCAAGGCGGAGTAGCGATGCACCGCCGCCGTTGCTTGCGGCCAACCTTGATCACGCCAGCGGCTTGCCGCTGGCGTTGTCGTTGCTGGGCGGCCCGGCATGGCAGTGTCCCTCCGGTGCCTGGCAGCGTGGGGCTGGTGTTTGGCGGCAGAAAAGCAAACCGCCCGCAACGGGGTTGCAGGCGGTTTGGGTGCCCCGCGCACGAGCACTGCGTGCAGTGTCAGGCGGGGCTGTTTGACGCAGACGGCAGGGTCGAGGTGCCGTAATGTCGAACGCTTAGTGGAACTGTTCTTCTTCGGTGGAGCCGGTCAGCGCGGTCACCGAGGACTTGCCGCCCTGGATCACGGTGGTCACGTCGTCGAAGTAACCGGTGCCGACTTCCTGCTGGTGCGATACGAAGGTGTAGCCGCGGTCGCGGGCCGCGAATTCCGGCTCCTGCACCTTCTCCACGTAGGCGGACATGCCGCGTGCCACGTAGTCCTGCGCCAGATCGAACATGTTGTACCACATGGAGTGGATGCCGGCCAGGGTGATGAACTGGTACTTGTAGCCCATGGCGCCCAGCTCGCGCTGGAACTTGGCGATGGTGGCATCGTCCAGGTTTTTCTTCCAGTTGAACGATGGCGAGCAGTTGTAGGCCAGCAGTTTGCCTGGATGCTTGGCGTGCACGGCTTCGGCGAAGCGGCGGGCAAATTCCAGATCAGGGGTGCCGGTTTCGCACCATACCAGATCGGCGTACTCGGCGTAGGCCACGGCGCGGCTGATGGCTTGCTCCAGACCTTTCTTGGTCTTGTAGAAGCCTTCGGCGGTGCGCTCGCCGGTCAGGAACGGCTTGTCGTTCTCGTCGTAGTCGCTGGTCAGCAGGTCGGCCGCTTCGGCGTCGGTACGGGCGATCACCAAGGTTGGGACGCCGTAGACGTCGGCAGCCATACGGGCGGCGATCAGCTTCTGTACCGCTTCCTGGGTCGGAACCAGTACCTTGCCGCCCATGTGGCCGCATTTTTTCACGGAAGCCAGCTGGTCTTCGAAGTGCACGCCACCGGCGCCGGCGCGGATCATCGCCTTCATCAGCTCGTAGGCGTTCAGCACACCGCCGAAACCGGCTTCGGCGTCGGCCACGATCGGGGCGTAGTAGTCAACGAAACCGGCATCGCCTTTTTCCAGACCCTTGGAGTGCTGGATTTCGTCGGCGCGGGTGAAAGCGTTGTTGATGCGCTCGACCACCTTCGGCACAGAGTCAACCGGATACAGCGACTGGTCCGGGTACATGGCGGAGTATTCGTTGTTGTCGGCGGCAACCTGCCAGCCGGATAGGTAGATCGCCTTGATGCCGGCTTTCACCTGCTGCATCGCCTGACCGCCGGTCAGTGCGCCCAGACAGTTGATGTACGGCTCGTTGTTCACCAGATTCCACAGCTTCTCGGCACCGTTGCGGGCCAGGGTGTGCTCTACCTGCACGGAGCCGCGCAGGCGCTCAACGTCAGCAGCGGTGTAGCCACGTTTGATGCCTTTCCAGCGCGGGTTAGTGTCCCAGTCGTGCTGGATGGCGGCGATGCGTTGTTCGCGAGTAGTCATGGTAAACCCTTCACTTGATAGTTTCGTTTTGCCGGATAAACCGGCGCTCCCAGTTTCTCTTGCTGCAGGCCGGTGATGCCGGTCTTTGGTGCGTTGCTAACCCGCCTGTTCTGGTGGCGGGCCTGACTGCCGGAAACCGCCCCGGATCCAGTGCTGGCGGGCCGTGCAGTAGCGCTGTTGTGGAATCATTTAAGCATAAAAAAATTGCGTTGTGTGCACTGCAGCACAAAAAAATCCTTTGTTTTCAAAAGGTAACAAAGGTGCACAAAAATGAATCACCGGCGCGCGCCGATCCTGATCGTTAACGAAAATAAAAGTAACTAAATGACCATTTACTTATTGTGGAGAAGATCTTGAAAACGGCGGGCTTGGCCTTATTTACCTGAGGTCTTTGTGAATTCAGCCAAACGGAAGCGATCATGCAGGAAAATCAAAATCCCCAAGCGGAAGAAGTGCTTGAACAAGTTGCCAACCCGGCCGAAGGCGCCGTCGTCAGTGACGCGGAGCGTGTCGCCCAGCTGGAAGTTGAACTAGCAGAAATGAAAGAGCAGTTTTTGCGCGCCAAGGCCGAAACTGAAAACCAGCGTCGCCGTGGCGTGGAAGAAGTGGCCAAGGCACAAAAGTTTGCCATCGAAAAATTCGCCTCCGAACTCATCGCGGTCAAGGACAGCCTGGAAATGGCGCTTCAGGACCAGTCTGGCCAGTTCGAAAACCTCAAATTCGGCGTCGACCTGACGCTGAAGCAGCTGCTGGCCGCCTTCGAGAAGGGCCAGATCAGCGAAATCAACCCGCTGGGCGAGAAGCTGGACCCGCACCGCCACCAGGCTATCAGCACCGAAGAGTCCGACGCCGAGCCGAATTCGGTGGTGCGCGTAATGCAAAAAGGGTATCTGATCGCCGATCGCGTGCTGCGTCCGGCAATGGTGGTGGTCGCCAAGGCCAAGTGCTGAGATTGCGGCGACTAACCCTCTTGAAAACGCGGAAATAGCCAATATCTGGCAAGACAACCCCCCGGCGCACCACCGGCTGCGACGGGCAAGCAAACAGATTAAATCGAGATCAAATCGAAAGGATTCAGCACTATGGGCAAAATTATCGGTATTGACCTGGGCACCACCAACTCCTGCGTGGCCGTCGTTGAAAACGGCAACCCGCTGGTGATCGAGAACGCCGAAGGCGCACGCACCACCCCGTCCATCATCGCCTACATGGAAGACGGCGAGATCCTGGTCGGCGCCCCGGCCAAGCGCCAGGCGGTGACCAACCCGAAGAACACCCTGTACGCGGTGAAGCGCCTGATCGGCCGCCGTTTCGAAGACAAGGAAGTACAGAAAGACATCGACCTGATGCCTTTCCAGATCAAGAAGGCCGGTAACGGCGATGCGTGGGTTCAGGTGCGCGACAAGGAAATGGCGCCGCCGCAAATCTCCGCCGAAGTACTGCGCAAGATGAAGAAGGCCGCCGAAGACTACCTGGGCGAAGAAGTGACCGAAGCGGTCATCACCGTGCCGGCCTACTTCAACGACAGCCAGCGTCAGGCGACCAAGGACGCCGGTCGCATCGCCGGTCTGGACGTGAAGCGCATCATCAACGAACCGACCGCTGCCGCGCTGGCCTTTGGCCTGGCCAAGCAGGAAGGCGACCGCAAGATTGCCGTCTATGACCTCGGCGGCGGTACCTTCGACGTGTCCATCATCGAAATCGCCGACGTTGACGGCGAGCACCAGTTCGAAGTGCTGTCCACCAACGGCGACACCTTCCTCGGCGGCGAAGACTTCGACCAGCGCGTGATCGACTACATCGTGACCGAGTTCAAGAAGGACCAGGGCGTTGATCTGAAGAACGACGTGATGGCACTGCAGCGCCTGAAGGAAGCCGCGGAAAAGGCCAAGATCGAACTGTCGTCCGCGACGCAGACCGAAGTGAACCTGCCGTACATCACCATGGATGCCACCGGCCCGAAACACCTGGCGATGAAGATCACCCGCGCCAAGTTCGAAAGCCTGGTCGACGACCTGGTACAGCGCTCCATCGAGCCGTGCAAGGTGGCCCTGAAAGACGCCGGCGTATCGCTGGCCGACATCACCGACGTGATCCTGGTTGGTGGTCAGACCCGCATGCCGAAAGTACAGGAAGCGGTGAAGGCCTTCTTCGGCAAGGAACCACGCCGTGACGTGAACCCGGATGAAGCTGTGGCTGTGGGCGCCGCGATCCAGGGTTCGGTACTGTCCGGCGATCGCAAGGACGTGCTGCTGCTGGACGTGACCCCGCTGTCGCTGGGTATCGAGACCATGGGCGGCATCATGACCAAGCTGATCCAGAAGAACACCACCATCCCGACCAAGGCGTCGCAGGTGTTCTCCACCGCCGAAGACAACCAGACCGCGGTGACCATCCACGTGCTGCAGGGCGAGCGCGAGAAGGCTTCCGCCAACAAGTCGCTGGGCCAGTTCAACCTGGGTGACATTCCGGCTGCCGCCCGTGGCGTGCCGCAGATCGAGGTCGAGTTCAACATCGACGCCAACGGCATCCTGCACGTATCCGCCAAGGACAAGGCCACCAGCAAGCAGGCCAACATCACCATCCAGGCCTCCAGCGGTCTGTCGGAAGACGAAATCCAGCAAATGGTGCGTGACGCCGAGCTGAATGCGGAAGAAGACAAGAAGCTGCACGAGCTGGTACAGGCCCGCAACCAGGGTGAAGGCCTGATCCACAGCGTGAAGAAATCGCTGGCCGAACACGGCGACAAGATCTCCGCCGAAGAAAAGACCACCATCGAAGCCGCGCTGAAGGATGCGGAAGAAGTGGTCAAGGGCGACGACAAGGAAGCCATTGACGCCAAGATCGAAGAGCTGATGAAGGCATCGCACAAACTGGCCGAGCAGATGTACGCGGCGCAAGGTGCGGAAGGTGCCGCCAACACCGAAGCGGACGCCGGCAAGCAGGACGACGGCAACGTCGTTGACGCCGAGTTCGAAGAAGTGAAGAAAGACAAGTAATCGGCTGACGGTCGACAAGGCACAGGGCTCGCGCGCGGGCGCTGTGCTTTTTCATTGGTAAAACTTGCGGCCAACCTTCGCGGTTGGGCGCACTGGTGAGACAGCATGGCTAAAAAGGACTTTTACGAGGTACTGGGCGTCAATCGCGATGCGTCGGACGACGACATCAAGAAGGCCTATCGCAAGCTGGCGATGAAGTACCACCCGGACCGTAATCCGGACAGCAAGGACGCCGAAGAAAAGTTCAAGGAGGTCAAGGCCGCGTATGAAATCCTGTCCGATGGCCAGAAGCGTGCCGCCTACGACCAGTACGGCCACGCCGGGGTAGACCCGCAGGCCGGCATGGGCGGCGGCGGTGCCGGCTTTGGTGGCTTCGATTTCGGCGACATCTTCAGCGACATCTTCGGCGGCCAGCGCGGCGGTGGCGGCGGTGGTCGTTCCAATGTCTATCGCGGCTCCGACCTGCGCTACAACATGGAGATCACGCTGGAAGAGGCTGCACGCGGCTGCGAGAAGCAGATCCGCATCCCGTCGCACGAAAACTGCGACGTGTGCCACGGCTCCGGCGCCAAGCCGGGCACCCAGCCGAAGACCTGCACCACCTGCGGCGGTCACGGCCAGGTGCGCATGAGCCAGGGTTTCTTCTCCATCCAGCAGACCTGCCCGACCTGCCACGGCAGCGGCAAGCAGATCACCGATCCGTGCCACAAGTGCCACGGTGCCGGCCAGGTGAAGACGCACAAGACGCTGAACGTGAAGATCCCGGCTGGTGTCGACGAGGGCGACCGCATCCGCCTGTCCGGCGAGGGCGAACCGGGGCAGAATGGCGGTCCGGCCGGCGACCTGTTCGTGGTCACCCACATCAAGAAGCACAGCGTGTTCGAGCGCGACGGCATGGATCTGCATTGCGAAATGCCGATCAGCTTCGCCACCGCGGCGCTGGGCGGCGAGGTGGAGATCCCGACCCTGGACGGCATGGTCAAGGTCAAGATCGCGTCGGAAACGCAGAGCGGCAAGGTATACCGCGTGCGCGGCAAGGGTGTGAAGTCGGTGCGCGGCCATGATGTCGGCGACCTGATGTGCCACGTCATCGTGGAAACCCCGGTCAGCCTCACCGAGCGGCAGAAGGAACTGCTGCGCGAATTCGAGGCCATCAGCCAGGGCGATGTCGCAACGCACAATCCGCGCGCCAACTCCTTCATGGACAAGCTGAAAGACTTTTTTGGCTGATTAGTGTTGTTTTCAGTTGTTTTAATGACGCGCCGTCAAGCAAGTTTGACGGCGCGTTTTGTTTTTTGGTGCAACGATGTGCCGTTATTCTGCGGATTGTCGGACAAATAATGGCTAATGTATCCAGGCTACTATTCACGCGGAACTTGTTTCAGTAATGTTCTGCTCTCGCGAAACAGGCGCATGACCTGTGCGATAGCACGCTACAGCTTACTAGGCTGTGGCGGCCACAACACCGTCGGAGCGGGTACAGACCCTCCCTTGAAACTGAGGAGTAAACATGCAGGCAGCAGTTGATTTTCTGAATGGCTGGATCTGGAGCAAGGGATTGATCTTCCTTTGCCTGGGCGTTGGCTTGTTCTTTTCCATTCGCACCCGTTTTGCCCAGGTACGCCATTTCGGCGAAATGATCCGTTTGATGTTTGACGGCAAGTCCAGCGACAGCGGCGTGTCGTCGTTCCAGGCGCTGGCGATGACGCTGGCCGGTCGTGTCGGTACCGGTAATATCGCCGGTGTTGCTACCGCGATCACCTTCGGTGGCCCCGGTGCCGTGTTCTGGATGTGGATGGTTGCCTTCCTGGGCGCCAGCTCGGCCTTCGTCGAGTCCACCCTCGGCCAGATCTACAAGGAAAAGATCAACGGTGAATACCGTGGCGGTCCGGCCTTCTATATCGAGAAGGGCCTCGGCATGAAGCCGTTCGCGATCGTATTCGCCATCGCCACCATCTTCGCCTGCGGCGTGCTGCTGCCTGGTACCCAGTCCAACTCGATCGGTGCCGGCCTGCAGAACGCACTGGGCATTGACCCGAACGTGACGGCTGCCATTCTGGCGCTGATGTTGGGCTTCATCATCTTCGGTGGCGTGAAGCGTATCGCTTCCTTTGCCGAAATCGTGGTGCCGTTCATGGCGCTGGGTTACATCCTGGTGGCCTGCGTGATCGTGGCGCTGAACATTCACGAACTGCCGCACGTACTCAGCCTGATCTTCAAGAGCGCTTTCGGCTTCGATGCCGGCTTTGGTGCCATCCTGGGCATGGCGATCCAGTGGGGCGTGAAGCGTGGCGTGTACTCCAACGAAGCCGGTCAGGGTACCGGCCCGCACGCATCGTCCGCCGCTTCGGTATCGCATCCTGCCAAGCAGGGTCTGGTACAGGCGTTCTCGGTCTACATCGACACCCTGTTCGTGTGCTCCGCGACCGCCTTCATGCTGCTGATTACCGGCCAGTACAACGTGCAAGGCCCGGATGGCAACGCGCTGCATACCGGTATCGCCGGTGTGGCTGCAGGCCCGGGCTATGTGCAGACCGCGATGGAAAACATCATGCCGGGCTTCGGTTCCATCTTCGTGGCCGTGGCACTGTTCTTCTTCGCCTTCACCACCATCATTGCCTACTACTACATCGCTGAAACCAACATCGCCTACCTGAGCCGCAAGGTAAACCGTCCTTGGCTGACGCTGGTGTTGAAGATCGGCATCATGGCGACTGTGGTATACGGCACCGTGAAGACCGCCGATCTGGCCTGGGGCCTGGGTGATATCGGTGTCGGCATGATGGCATGGATGAACATCGCCGCCATCCTGATGCTGCAGAAGCCGGCCTTTGTTGCGCTGCGCGACTACGAGGCGCAGCTGGCACAAGGTGTGGATCCGGTGTTCCACCCTGAAAAACTGGGCATCAAGGGCGCCGACTACTGGACCGGTCATCAGTCGGAAGACAATCTGGAAGAAGAGCGCAAGCACGGTGGTCAACCGGTCTACGACCGAGTTTGATAGACTTGCAGTAATCCGCATCATCATTGACGCCGGGGCAACCCGGCGTTTTTTCATTGGACCACCGACATGGATTTACTGCACAGCACCTGGTTCTGGATCGTGATCATCGGCGCCCCGCTGGGCACCGTGCTCGGCACCCTGGCGCGGCTGTCGCAAAAACAGCCGCCGATCGAGCTGCCGCCGGGCGTGGCACCGGGCACCTACGCCCGCCGTGAACAGGCCGAGCAGGATGAGGACGCGGCATCGCGCTGACGTCGCGCGGCGTTGCGGCCAACCTTGCGCTGCCGCAAATGGCGCTGAACTTCTGCTGTGCCGGCTGTCCCAGTCTTGCTATCTTTAGCGCCTTCCTTCTGAACCGTTTGCCGCGAAAGACCCTCATGTTTGCCAACCGCTACTTCCCCGCGACCCGACTGCGTCGCATGCGCCGTGACGATTTCTCCCGCCGCCTGATGCGCGAGAACGTGCTGACCACCAACGACCTGATCTATCCGGTATTCGTGCTGGAAGGGCAGGGACGCGAGCAGGCGGTGACGTCGATGCCGGGCGTGGTGCGCCAGAGCCTGGACAAGCTGCTGTTTACCGCCGAAGACGCGCTGCAGCTGGGCATTCCGATGCTGTCGATCTTTCCGGTGGTGGAAACCGGCAAGGACAATTCCGGCAAGGAAGCCTACAACCCGGACGGGCTGGTACCGACCGTGGTGCGCGAGCTGAAGGCGCGCTTCCCCGAGCTTGGCATCATGACCGACCTCGCGCTCGACCCGTATACCATCCACGGTCAGGACGGCCTGCTCGACGATAGCGGCTACGTGCTGAACGACGAAACCACCGAAGTGCTGGTACAGCAGGCGCTGTGCCACGCCGAGGCCGGCGCCGACGTGCTCGGCCCGTCCGATATGATGGACGGCCGCATCGGCGCCATCCGCAGCGCGCTGGAAGAAGACGGCTACATCCACACCAAGATCCTGGCCTACAGCGCCAAGTACGCGTCCGCCTTCTACGGCCCGTTCCGCGACGCGGTTGGCTCTGCGGCCAACCTTGGCAAGGCCGACAAGTACACCTACCAGATGGACCCGGCCAACCTCGACGAGGCGATCCAGGAAGTGGCGATGGATCTGGAAGAGGGCGCCGACATGGTGATGATCAAGCCGGGCATGCCGTATCTGGACGTGATCCGCCGCATCAAGGACACCTTCAAGGTGCCGACCTACGCCTACCAGGTGTCCGGCGAATACGCGATGCTGAAAGCCGCCGCGCAGAACGGCTGGCTGGACGAAGAGAAGTGCATGATGGAAAGCCTGCTCGCCTTCAAGCGCGCCGGCGCCGACGGCATCCTCACCTACTTCGCGCTGGACGCGGCGCGGCTGCTGCGTCGCTGATACACGCAGCACGCTCAGCAACAATGCGGCCAACGTTGGCCGCATTTTTCATGGGCGCAGCGTCAGGGCGCCAGCGTGCCGCTTTCCAGTTGCCGCCAGATTTGTGGCCACTGCGCCGCCCAGCAGCAGTGATGATCGAAGCCCGGAAACGAGACGATAAGCTGCTGTTGTGCCGGCGCACGACGGGCGAAGGACTGCGCGATGAGCGCGGGAATGACGCGATCCTGCTGGCCAAGCAGATGCCATTGCGGTATCTGCGCCAGCCGTTGGGCCGCATCCGCCGGGTTGAGTGAATGGCGCAGCGGGCTGATGCGGTGATGCTCGGTCCAGGCCTGGCTGTCCAGATTGCCGGCGACGCTGATCAGGCGGTCGACATCCTGCCGTCGGGCGCCGACCAGCGCCGCCACCGCCGCACCGCCGGAGTAACCGATCAGGCTTATCTGCCTGGCGCCATAACGGCTTTTCAGCTGGCTGATCGCTTCGTCGGTGGCCTGGATCACGTCGGCGGAAAAGCGGGCGTCCGTCCAGTAGCGTTGCGCGCAGCGCCGGTCTTGCGCCGTTAGATACTGGCAGGGGCGGGCCAGGTACACCGCATTGCCATCGGGCTGGGCAAGGGCGAGGCGCAGCGCCAGCGGGTCGATGGGGGTCGGATCGCCGGACGGTTGCTCGCGGTTGAGCCAGGCAAAGCCGTCGCCTTCGATGTAGACGCTCAGCGGCTTGCCGGCCCGGATGTGTGCCGGGCCATAGCTGCGCAGCATGAAGGTGCTGCTGCTCAGGGTGCTCGCCTGCCAGTTGCCGGGCAGGGTCAGCGCCTGTGCCGTGGTGGCGCGCTCGGCCGGCGTCGGCAGCGTGCTGCATGCGGCCAACCATAGCAGCGGCAACAAGCGGTAGCGGAGGGCAGGGGGTCTGCTGTTGTCGGTTGTCGTCATCATGAAAAAGGCCACAACCCGGTGACGGGTTGTGGCCGGGTGAGCATGGGTTATTTAGAACGCCCAGCGTGCCTTGAGCGATGCGGTCTGGTTCAGGAAGGCTTCCCGGTGTTCGGCATCATAACGCAAGGTGATCTCGGTACCATTGGCGGTGGTGTGCGTCAGGCCGACGCCGGCTCGCGCCGACCATGGCTCCGGGTCGATGCCGTAGGTGGTAAAGGCGGCACCGGGGGCACCGGCAAAGGTGGCGGTGATGCTGGAGCGCTTGGCCATGGTGTCGTAGCCGACACCCAGGTTGGCCGACAGGCTGGTGTTGTCACTCAGCTGGTGGCTGATCTTGCCGTCCAGGCCCAGCACCAGCTCTTCACTGTCACGG
Source organism: Vogesella sp. AC12 (assembly GCF_024437575.1). Lineage (NCBI taxonomy): Bacteria > Pseudomonadati > Pseudomonadota > Betaproteobacteria > Neisseriales > Chromobacteriaceae > Vogesella > Vogesella sp. AC12. Next base: position 23,594 of record NZ_JANFNU010000016.1, on the reverse strand, counting down.
CTACCCACGTTCAGGTTCAGCAGGCCGGCACCACTTTCCTGGTAGGCCTTGTCCTTGATCCAGGTGTAGTCGGCGCGGATGGACGGGGTGATGCTGGTGGCGGCGCTCAACTGGTAGGTGCGGCCAAGGCCGGCACCGGCGTGGGCAGTGTAGCTGGTGTACTCGGAAGTCGCGGTGCTGTTGGTAAAGGCGATGCTGCGACGGCCCTTGTTGCTGTTCTGGCCCACGTCTACCTGGAAGTTGACTTCGCTGTTGTTGCCCAGGCTGTAGCTGCCGTAGCCGACCAGCTGGAACACGTCCACATCGGCACTCTGCTTGGCCACGTTCGAGTTGCTGTCCACGTCGGCTTTGGCGTAGGCCATGGCCGTGCCAAGGCGCAGCTTATCGTTCACGGCGCTGTCGACACCAAATGCCACGCCGGTGGTGGTCGACTTGAAGCCGGACACGCCTTGCTGGTCATCCTGATCTGCCCACGAACCGAACGGCTTCACCCACACGTATTTGTCGCCGAAGAAACCGTCACCGGCAGACAGGCCTCGGTTGGATTCGATGCGCGCCTGGATCACCTTGTTGATGCCGGACAATGCATTACCGGCCGCCGCCATGGAGCCACCGGTCAGTAGTGGCAGCGTCTGGCTGGCGGCCGCAGAGATCTGCTGGTCGCCCGAAAGGTTGGCATTGGTGAACAAGGCAAGCAGGTTGGCGTTGGCATCAATGACTGCCGCAGCGCCAAGGGCTGGATTGTTGTTTGCATTGGTGCTGGCAACGAGCACGCGCACTCCGCCGCCATTGGCGATTTCCCCTTGCTGTGCCAGATAGGCAATAAGGTTTTTCACGAAATCGCTGATACCTGGGTAGCTTTCGTTATCCAAGAACTCAGTTTGCAGGAAGTTCACGTCAAGTACGGAAATAATGGTGCCGGTCGGGGCATTGGCCAGGGTGCCAACCGCCCAGGCAACCGCACTGCAGTCTGCCGTGATGCAGGTGCCGGTACCGGCAGAGGGGAATACTCCGCTATATGGTAGTCCCAGCGTCGCCGTTGAATTATTGACCTGGAAAGTCTGGTTGACCGTGGTTTGCGAGTTGCTGGACTGCGTCACGTTGCCGATCGTCCCGCCGCCGAGGCTGGTGATGAAGGAGCTGATCGCCGCGTTTCTGGTCGCTCCATAGCCGGCATTTTCACCCATCAGGAAGAGCGTTCCGCCGCCATTCAGGTAGGAGGTATAAGCGGTTTGCTGGTCGGCTGTAATGCCCTTGTTGGCACCCAGGTCCCACACCTGGCTATAAGAAGCCAGGCCGGTTGGCGTGTAAGTGGCGTAGTTGCCGCTGATATCGATGGTGGTCGAGGTGTTGCCCAGGGTTGTCTGCACCGAGGCAAGACCCGTCGCCTCATCACCGGCTGCCTGATAGTCATAAATGAGCACGTTTGCTGCCTGTGCATGCAGCGGTAAGGCAATGGCACAAACCAAGGCGATTTTTTTTAGTTTCATTCTCAGTCTCCAGTGTGCAAAAAAAGCCGTTGTCACGGCGTTAAAATTTAAATGCAATGTGGAAACAATGATAACAAGGGTGTGCTAAATATGTTTGATTTTATGCAATCATGTATAGGAGTCATTCTTCTGTGTTGCAAAACAAATACTCATTTGTCCTTATTGTTTGGGCGTGCGTTGGCGGCAAGTCCGCTCAAGGTGGTCATTTGCCATTGAGCTTTGAACGAAAAGTCAGGCAGTCGCGACCTGTCGCTTCGCGCACGTCCTGCAGCGGCAGGCGCTTGCTCTTGAAGTCCATGGCGCGGCAGCCGTAGGGGAAGCGGGCGTCGTGGGTGATGTAGTAGTGGACGCAAGCGCGGCAATGCGGCACGGGAGGGCTGGGGTGGTTCACGGTCGGGTTCAGTGCTGGAGTGGGACGCGGATTGTCGCACAGCCGGGCTGTCGTCGGCCGGCGGGGGGTAACACTCACCCGGTGAAAATCGTGTGCAACTGTCCCTGATAAAGTCGTCGTTGCGGGTCTAGAATGGTGACAGAACGATGCTTGCCGGCCAGGTCAACGGCGCCGGCTTCCACGCTGAACAACAGGGACCCTCCCGCATGAACCACACCTATCTCGCTCATCTGCAAGCCACGCTGGCGCAAATCCGTGCCGACGGTTTCGAGAAACCGGAACGCGTGATCGCCACGCCGCAACGAGCCGGCATCACCTTGTCCGGCGGCCGCGAGGTGCTGAACTTCTGTGCCAACAACTACCTGGGCCTCGCCGACGACGCGCGCCTGATCGCGGCGGCGAAACAGGGGCTGGACGACTACGGCTACGGCTGCGCCTCGGTGCGTTTCATCTGCGGCACGCAGCAGGTGCACAAGGATCTGGAAGCGGCGATCTCCGGCTTCCTCGGCACCGACGACACCATCCTCTATTCCAGCTGTTTCGATGCCAACGGCGGCGTGTTCGAGACCCTGCTCACCGAAGACGATGCGGTGATCTCCGACGAGCTGAACCACGCCTCCATCATCGACGGCGTGCGCCTGTGCAAGGCCAAGCGTTTCCGCTACAAAAACAACGATATGGCCGATCTGGAAACCCAGCTCAAGGCCGCCGAAGAGGCCGGTGCCCGCTTCAAGCTGATCGTCACCGACGGCGTGTTCTCGATGGACGGCATCATCGCCGACCTGAAGACCCTGTGCGATGTCGCCGAACGCTACGGCGCCATCGTGATGGTGGATGATTCGCACGCCGTCGGCTTCATGGGCGAGCACGGCGCCGGTACCCCGGAGCTGTGCGGCGTCAGCGACCGCGTCGACATCTACACCGGCACGCTGGGCAAGGCGCTGGGTGGCGCGTCCGGCGGTTATGTCTCCGGCCGCAAGCCGATCATCGACCTGCTGCGCCAGCGTTCACGACCGTACCTGTTCTCCAACACCCTGGCGCCGGCCATAGCCGCCGCCAGCCTGAAGGTGCTGCAGATCCTGGCTACCGAAGAGGGCGCTGAGCTGCGCGCCAACCTGAAGCGCAACGCCGACTACTTCCGTCAGGCGATGAGCGAGGCCGGTTTCAGCCTGGTGCCGGGCCAGCATCCGATCATTCCGGTGATGCTGGGCGATGCCAAGCTGGCTGGCGAGATGGCGGCGGCACTGCTGGCGGAAGGCGTGTTCGTCACCGGTTTCTCCTACCCGGTGGTGCCGAAAGGCAAGGCGCGCATCCGTACCCAGATGTCGGCCGGCCACAGCCTGGCGCAGGTGCAGCACACCGTGGCCGCCTTCATCAAGGTTGGCCGCGAGCTGGGCGTGATCTGATTCTTGCGGTGGCCACGGCGGCGTTGCCTGCCGCTTGGCCCGCGCGTTCCGTTTCACCGCGCCGCCGCCTGTCGCGGCGCACTACAGGATAAAACATGAAAGCTCTTGCCAAACTGCAGGCCGCCCCCGGCCTGTCGATGACCGACGTTCCGCATCCTGAAGTCGGCCACAACGACCTGCTGATCAAGATCACCAAGACCGCGATCTGTGGCACCGACATCCACATCTGGAACTGGGACGATTGGGCGCAGAAGACCATTCCGGTGCCGATGCACGTCGGCCACGAGTATGTCGGCGTCGTCGCCGGCATGGGCTCCGAGGTGCAGGGCTTCAAGATCGGCGATCGCGTCTCCGGCGAAGGCCACATCACCTGCGGCCACTGCCGCAACTGTCGCGCCGGCCGTCGCCACCTGTGCCGCAATACCACCGGTGTCGGCGTCAACCGCGAAGGCGCGTTTGCCGAGTACCTGGTGATCCCGGCCTTCAACGCCTTCCCGATCCCGGACGACATCTCCGACGATCTGGCCTCCATCTTCGATCCGTTCGGCAATGCGGTGCACACCGCGCTGTCGTTCAACCTGGTCGGCGAGGACGTGCTGATTACCGGTGCCGGCCCGATCGGCATCATGGCGGTGGCGATTGCCAAGCACGTCGGCGCGCGCCATGTGGTGATCACCGACGTCAACGACTTCCGCCTCGATCTGGCGCGCAAGATGGGCGCCACCCGCGCGGTGAACGTGGCTCAGGAAGACCTGAAAACGGTGATGCAGGAACTGCACATGAGCGAAGGCTTCGACGTCGGCCTGGAAATGTCCGGCAACCCGCACGCCTTCCGCCAGATGCTGGAAACGATGAACCACGGTGGCAAGGTGGCGCTCTTGGGCATCCCGCCGGCCAACACGTCCATCGACTGGAACCAGGTGATCTTCAAGGGGTTGGAGATCAAGGGCATCTACGGTCGCGAGATGTTCGAGACCTGGTACAAGATGGTGGCGCTGATCCAGTCCGGGCTGGATATTTCGCCCATCATCACCCACCACTTCAAGGTCGACGATTTCGAAGCCGGCTTCGCCGCCATGCTGTCCGGACAGAGCGGCAAGGTGATTCTGGACTGGCAGTAAGCGCAATATGATGTTTGCGGCCAACCTTTGCCACAAGGTTGGCCGCAATGGATGGCAGAGCAAGGCACGATGCGGTTAGAATCGTGCCTTGTTTTTCATCTTTGAAACGCCGCGACATGCTCACTTTTCAGGAAATCATCCTCACCCTGCAGCACTACTGGAACCGTCAGGGCTGCGCCTTGCTCCAGCCGTACGATACCGAAGTGGGCGCAGGCACCTCGCATACCGCCACCTTCCTGCGTGCCCTCGGCCCGGAACCGTGGCACGCCGCCTACGTGCAGCCCAGCCGCCGTCCGAAAGACGGCCGCTACGGCGAGAACCCCAACCGCCTGTTCCAGCACCACCAGTTCCAGGTGGTACTGAAGCCGTCGCCACCGAATATCCAGGACCTGTACCTCGGCTCGCTGCGCGAGCTGGGCATCGATCCGACCGTGCACGACATCCGCTTTGTCGAGGACGACTGGGAAAACCCGACCCTCGGCGCCTGGGGTCTGGGCTGGGAAGTGTGGCTCAACGGCATGGAAGTGACGCAGTTCACCTACTTCCAGCAGGTCGGCGGCCTCGATTGCAAGCCGGTGCTGGGCGAGATCACCTACGGCTTGGAACGGCTGGCGATGTACCTGCAGGACATCGAGAACGTGTACGAGCTGGTGTGGACCTACCTGCCGGACGGCACGCCGGTGAGCTACGGCGACGTGTTCTTCCAGAACGAAGTCGAGCAGTCGCGCTTTGCCTTCGAGCACAGCAATGTCGAGCTGCTGTTCAAGCAGTTCGGCGACTACGAAGCCGAGGCCAAGCGCCTGCTGGACGCCGGCCTGCCGCTGCCCGGCTACGAGATGATTCTCAAGGCCGGCCACACCTTCAACTTGCTGGACGCGCGCGGCGCCATCTCTGTGACCGAACGCGCCGCCTACATCGGTCGCATCCGCAACCTGGCCCGTGGCGTGGCGCAAGCCTACTACGCCGCGCGCGAGGCGCTGGGCTTCCCGATGTGCAAGAAAGACTGATGCCATGAAGACGTGGGCAGCGCTGTTCTTTGTGCTGTTGGCCACGCTGGCCGCGCTCAGCTGGTATGTGCGCAGTCAGCAGGCGGAGCCGCAACCGGAAGGGCAGTTCCAGGTGTACCAGAGCGGTACCGGCCTGGAGCTGTCGCTGGAGCTGGCCACCATCGCCAACGTCAAGGACGGCCTTGTCCGTTTCGTCAACCAGGAGCGGTTCAGCGAGCGCAAGACCCAGAAAGAGCTGGGCATCCGCTATCACATCCGCCGCCTCGAAGGTCGTGCCGACTGCAACGCGCGCCAGTATGCGTTCATCAGCGCCTCGTACTGGACCGCCAGCGGCCAGCACGTGTACACGCAGATGTTCCCGTTGCAGCGTTTCAACTGGACCTTCGTGCCGGTGGTCGCCGATTCGACGGCCGATACCATGCTGCGCCTGGTGTGCCGACTCGCCCCCAATGCTCCTAGCTTGAAGATTGAATGACCATGACTGCTACCCTGTTGATCGAGCTGCTCACCGAAGAGCTGCCGCCGAAAGCACTGGAAAAGCTGGCCGCCAGCTTTGCCGATACCATTACCGATGAACTGAAGAAACTGCAGTTCGTGGCCGGCAACGTGCAGTCGCACGTGTTCGCCAGCCCGCGCCGTCTGGCGGTGCAAATCCCGGCCGTCGCCGCCATCCAGCCCGAGCAGCACAGCGTGCGCCGCGGCCCGGCGGTGGCCAGCGGCATGAAGGACGGCCAGCCGACCCCGGCGCTGGCCGGCTTCGCCCGCTCCTGCGGCGTGGAAGTGAGCCAGCTTTCCACCGTGCACGACGGCAAGCAGGACGTGTACGCCTATGAATCGACCAAGGCCGGCGAAAGCCTGTCGGCGGTACTGTCCGGCATCGTCGCCAGTGCGCTGAAAAAGCTGCCGGCGCCGAAGCTGATGCGCTGGGGCGACCTCGACGTGCAGTTCGTGCGCCCGGTACACGGCCTGGTGATGCTGCACGGCGAGCAAATCGTCGCCGGCGAGGTGCTGGGGCTGCAAAGCGGCAACGTCACCCGTGGCCACCGCTTCCTGTCCGCCGGCGAGGTGACCATCCCGAGCGCCGACGCCTACCCGCGCACGCTGGCGGAAGAGGGCAAGGTGATCGCCAGCTTCCTCGCCCGCCGCGAGCTGGTGCGCCAGCGCCTGTCGCACGCCGCCGCCAAGCTGAACGCCACCATCGCCGCACCGGACGCGCTGTTCGACGAAGTGACCGGGCTGGTGGAGTGGCCGGTGGTGCTGGAAGCCGGCTTCGAGGCCGAGTTCCTGAACGTGCCGCAGGAATGCCTGATCCTGACCATGCAGCAGAACCAGAAGTACTTCCCGCTGCTGGATGCGCAGGGCAAGCTGATGAACCGCTTCCTGCTGGTGTCCAACCTGGAAACCGACGACCCGCGCTTCATCATCGGCGGTAACGAGCGCGTGCTGCGCGCGCGTCTGTCCGACGCCAAGTTCTTCTACGAGCAGGACCAGAAGCACCGCCTCGACAGCCGCCTGCCGCGCCTGGAACACGTGGTCTACCACAACAAGATCGGCAACCAGCTGGAACGCGTCAGTCGTCTGTCCAGCATCGCCGCCGCCATCGCCGGCAAGCTCGGCGCTGACAGCTCGCTGGCCGGTCGCGCCGCGTATCTGGCCAAGGCCGACCTGGTGTCCGACATGGTCGGTGAATTCCCCGAGCTGCAGGGCATCATGGGTCGCTACTACGCGCGTCTGGACGGTGAAGACGACGTGGTGGCCGACGCCATCGAAGGCCACTACCACCCGCGCTTTGCCGGTGACACGCTGCCGCAGGGCGCCATCGCCACCGCGGTGGCACTGGCCGACAAGCTGGAAACCATCGTCGGCATCTGGGGCATCGGCCTGATCCCGACCGGCGACAAGGACCCGTTCGCGCTGCGCCGTGCCGCGCTGGGCGTGTTGCGCATGGTGCTGGAACAGCCGCTGGACCTGAAGGCACTGATCAGCGATGCCGCCGCCGCCTTCCCGGCCGGCCTCTTGTCCACCACCGTGGTGAACGAGGTGTACGCGTTCTGCCTGGAACGCCTGAAGAACTACCTCGCCAACGACTACAAGGGTGACGAGATCGACGCCGTGCTGGCGCTGGCACCGACGCAGCTGAACGAAGTCGGTGCCATCCTGGCCGCCGTCGCGCAGTTCAAGGCGCTGCCGGAAGCGGCCACGTTGGCCGCGGCCAACAAGCGGGTGAAGAACATCCTGAAGAAGACCGAGGGCGACATCGCCGCGGTGAACCCGGCGTTGTTTGCCGAGGACGCCGAGCGCGCGCTGTTCGCGGCGGTGGAAGCGCTGGCCCCGGCGGTGGACGCCAAGTTCGCCGCCCACGACTTCGCCGGCGCGCTGACCCAGCTGGCTTCGCTGCGTGCGCCGGTGGATGCCTTCTTCGACGGCGTGATGGTGATGGCCGACGATCTGGCGGTACGCGCCAACCGCATCGCGCTGTTGGCAAGGTTGGCCGCACTGTTCAACCGCGTGGCCGACATCTCGTTGTTGGCCGAGTAAGGCGCGGCGCCGCCGGCGCCAGCACCCGCCTGACCGGCAACACAAACCGGGGCATCGCACGATGCTCCGGTTTGTGTTGCCGGGGTGGCGGGCACGATGGCCGGCAGTGATGCTGCCGGTTTTGTGGGGCTTGCGGTCGCGACCGTGGCCAGAACTAGGAGTGTTGCTTGAAACTCGTCATCCTCGATCGAGACGGCGTGATCAATGAAGATCGCGACGATTTCGTCAAAAACACCATGGAATGGGTGGCGCTGCCGAAGAGCTGCGACGCCATCGCCAACCTGACCCAGGCCGGCTGGCACGTGGTGGTCGCCACCAACCAGTCCGGCATCGGCCGCGGCCTGTTCGACATGCACGCGCTCAATGCGATGCACGAGAAGATGCACCGGCTGGTGGGCCAGGCTGGCGGCCGCATCGACGCGGTGGTGTTCTGTCCGCACACCGCCGACGACCAGTGTTCCTGCCGCAAGCCGCAGCCGGGCATGGTCGAAGACATCATGGCGCGCTTCAACGTACGCGGCGAAGGCCTGCCCATGGTCGGCGACAGCCTGCGCGACCTGCAGGCGATTGCCGCGGTCGGTGGCCGGCCACTGTTGGTGAAGACCGGCAAGGGCTTGCGTACGCTGGAAAAAGGCGGCCTGCCGGCCAGCACGCAGGTGTTCGACAACCTGTTTGCCGCCGCCGACTACCTGATTAACCTGGAAAACTGAACTGCCCATGTTGCTGATTCGTAACCTGATCTACTGGCTGCTGGTGGCCATCGTCACGCCGCTGTTCTTCCTCGGCCTGTTCATCGGCGCGCCGTTGCCGCGCCGCACCCGTCACGTGATCGGCGAGAGCTGGGCACGGCTGTTGACCTGGCTGCTGTGGCACGTGATTGGCCTGCGCTATCGTGTGATCGGTGCCGAGAACATCGTCAAGGAGCCGGCGATCATCTGCGCCAAGCACCAGTCCGGCTGGGAAACGCTGGCGCTGCAGGAGATCTTTCCGTCGCAGGTGTTCGTCGCCAAGAAGGAGCTGCTGTGGATTCCGTTCTTCGGCTGGGGACTGGCGTTGACCAACCCGATCACCATCAACCGTTCCGATCGCGCCAATGCCAACCGCCTGATGCTGGAGCAGGGCACCAACCGCAAACAGCACGGCTTCTGGATCAGCGTGTTTCCGGAAGGCACCCGCACCCGCCCCGGTGAGGCCGGCAAGTACAAGCTGGGCGCGGCGCGGATGGCGAAGCAGCTGGACATGCCGCTGGTGCCGGTGGCGCACAACGCCGGCGAATTCTGGCCGCGTAACGCCTTTCTGAAGCATCCGGGCGAGATCACGCTGGTGATCGGCCCGGCGATTTATCCGCGCGACGATGTCGGCCCGGAAGCGATGACGCGGCAGGCGGAAGCCTGGATCGAGGCGCGCCAGCGCGAGATCGGCGGCGTCGGCCCGTTTGCCCACCCCGATGAACGCAAAGCACGCACTGCTTAGCCTGCAGCTGCCGCAAGGCGCGGTGACGGTACGCCTGATCCGCCGCGCGCGGCAGAGTGTCGGCATCCGCATCAAGGACGGCGCGGTGGAGCTGATCGCGCCGCCGGCGGTGCCGCTGGCCTACCTGCACGAGGTGCTGGCCAAGAAAAGCGGCTGGATCGCCAGCCATCTGGCGCGCCACCACGCCGAGCAGGGCGAGCGCGCGCTGACGCAGGGCCAGGTGCTGCTGGGCGGCGAGAGCTACCGCCTGCACTGCGTCGCGGCCAGCCGCCACCAGGCGCAGCTGCTCGGCGATACCCTGCACCTGGCCGGGCCGATGCTGGAGCAGCCGGCACGGCTGGCCGCCAGCGTGGTCGGCTACCTGCAACGCGAGGCGCGGCAGCGCTTTGCCGCGCGGCTGGCACAGTGGCAGCCGCGTGCGGCGCGGCCACTGTCCGGCTGGGGGCTGTCCTCGGCGCGCACGCGCTGGGGCAGCTGCACCGGCAAGGGGGTGGTGCGCCTCAACTGGCGGCTGGTGCAGGCGCCGGAGTCGGTGCTCGACTACGTGATCGCCCACGAGCTGGCGCACCTCTTGCACATGAACCATTCGCCGGCGTTCTGGGCTGAGGTCGGCCGCCTCTATCCCGGCTGGCAGGGTGCGCGGCAGTGGCTGAAGCAGCACGGCGACAGCCTGTTCCGCTACGGCTAAGTACGGCGTACAAACACACTGTTCTGGCCGGCGCGGGCTTTGCTTTCGCTAGCGCCGCCCCCATCTGATCTGCCTCGCTGCCTGTTGCGGCCAACCTTTTCCGGAGTACACCATGCGCCTGCTGCATACCATGATCCGCGTCGGCAACCTTGACCGTGCCATCGCCTTCTACACCGAGGTGCTGGGCATGAGCCTGCTGCGCCGTCACGACTACCCCGATGGCCGTTTCACCCTGGCCTTTGTCGGCTACGGCGACGAGGACAGCAACAGCGTGATCGAGCTGACCCACAACTGGGATACCGACAGCTACGAGCTGGGCAACGCCTTCGGCCACCTGGCGGTAGAAGTGGCCGACGCCTACGCCGCCTGTGACGCGGTGCGCGCCAAGGGTGGCAAGGTAGTGCGCGAGGCGGGGCCGATGAAGCACGGCACCACCGTGATCGCCTTCGTCGAGGACCCGGACGGCTACAAGATCGAATTCATCCAGCGCGGCACCCGCTAAGCGCCACTAACAAAACCCCTGATCCTGCGTTGCGCCTCCTTGCCGTACGACGTGTACTGTCTGCGTCGGCGCGCCTTGGCTCAGGTGCTCTGCGAGGTTTTGTTAGCGGCTCTAAGCGCCGTCGTGCTCAGGCAGCGGCCAGTCGCAGCGATGCGGCTGGCCGTTTTGCCGTCTGCATGCCGGCGGGCAGCGGCGGCGGCGACTCGGTTACAATGGACGCCATTCGGATAAGGGAAGTGCCGCTTGCATGCTGATCCTCAATCAACGTCAGAAAGACCTGCTGGCCTGGGTTAACCGCGAGGGTTATGTCGCGGTCGAGAAAATGGCCGCCCATTTCGCCGTTACCCACCAGACCATCCGCCGCGACATCACGCTGCTGGCGGAACACAAGCTGCTTCAGCGCTATCACGGAGGCGCCAGCGTGCTGTCCAGCGTCGAGAACGTCGCCTACGACGCGCGCCAGGTGCTGATGATCGACGAGAAGCGCCGCATCGCGCGCGCGCTGGCGGCGGAAATCCCCGACAACGCCTCGCTGTTCATCAACCTCGGCACCACCACCGAGGAGGTGGCCAAGGCGCTCTCCCAGCATCGCGGCCTGCGCGTGATCACCAACAACTTCCACATCGCCAACCTGATGTGCGACTACCCCGACTGCGAGGTGCTGGTCGCCGGCGGCGCGCTGCGCAAGCGCGACCGCGGCCTGACCGGCGAGGCGACGGTGCAGTTCATCCGCCAGTTCAAGGTCGACTACGGCATCATCGGCGTGTCCTGTATCGAGCACGGCGGCGTGCTGCGCGACTACGACTACCGCGAGGTGCTGACCACGCAGGCGATCATGCAGCAGTCGCGCCAGGTGTGGCTGGCGGCCGACCATTCCAAGTTCGATCGTCCGGCGCTGGTGGAGCTGGGGCATCTGGCACAGGTGGACGCGCTGTTTACCGACCAGCCGGTGAGTGCGGAAATGGCCGAGGTGCTGGCCGCCGGTGATACCCGGCTGGTGGTGGCGGGCTGATGCTGATCGGCGAGCTGGCGGCACTGACCGGCGCCACGCGCAAGGCGATCCGCCTCTACGAGGCGCAGGGCTTGCTGCCGGTGCCGCAGCGCCGCGGCAACTACCGTGTCTATCAGCCGATGGACGTGCATCTGGTCAGCATGATCCGCCGCGCGCAGACGGTGGGCTTCAGCCTGGCGGAGCTGAAAGAGCTGGCGGTACTGAAGGCCGCCTCCGGCAGCTTCCCGCTGGCGGTGGCGCAGCAGCTGATCCGGCAGAAACAGCGGCATTTCCAGCAGGAATTGCAACGGCTGCAGGCCTTGCAGCAGCAGCTGGCGCAGCTGGAGGCCGAGCTGGCGCAGAACTACGGTGCCGCCCCCGTCACCTGCACTTGACCTTGCCCTGTAGGGCAAGCTTTACGCTGATGCTTTCTTATCCCATCAGGAGCATTTGCGATGACATCCCTGCCTTTTGAACGCATGACCGCGCTGGTCAGCGGCGCCTCTTCCGGTATCGGCCGCTGCTTTGCCGAGGCGCTGGCGCAGCGCGGCTGCCACCTCATTCTTACCGCCCGTTCCGGCGACGCGCTGCAACAGCTGGCCGCGCAACTGCGGGTCCGGCATGGCATCAGGGTGCTGGTCATCGCCGCCGATCTGGCGCAAGCCGGTGCCGCGGCGGCGCTGTACGCCGAGATCACGGCCGCGGGCTGGACGGTGGATCTGCTGGTCAACAATGCCGGCTTCGGCAAATGGCGCCATTTTCTCGACGAAAGCGCCGACACCTACCAGCGCATGCTGATGCTGAATATTGTGGCGCTGACCGAACTGACGCGACTGTTGCTGCCGGCGATGCAGGCGCGCCGGCTGGGGGCGGTGATCAACGTGGCCTCGACGGCGGCGTTCCAGCCCTTGCCGTATATCGCGGTGTATGGCGCGTCCAAGGCCTATGTGTTGCACCTGACCGAGGCGCTGGCCGCCGAGTACGAGGGCAGCGGCGTGCGCTTTCTGGCGCTGTGTCCGGGCAATACCCGTACCCGCTTTACCGAGGTGGCCAACGCCGATGTGTCGGGCATGGCGGCGGCCTCTCCGGAATCGGTGGTGGCCTCGGCACTGCGGGCGCTGGATGCGGGGCGGCACTACCATGTGCCGGGCCGGATGAATTACCTGACGGCCCAGCTGCCGCGCTGGCTGACGCGGCGCCAGGTGACGCGACTGGTCGCGACGCTGTTTGCCAAACGCATTATGCCAAAGGTATTGTGAGGGACGGCGGGCACGCGGCCCGCTGGACGACGGATGTGTTTACCTGAAAGGAAACAAGATGGCGACTTCACCCCAGTGGTGGCTGTTTGCCGGAGCGGCGCTGCTGATGGTGCTGACCCCCGGCCCCAATATGCTTTACCTGCTGTCGCGCAGCCTGTGCCAGGGACGCCGTGCCGGCATGATCTCGCTGCTGGGCGTGGTGGCCGGTTTCCTGCTGCACATGCTGGCGGCCGCGTTGGGGCTGACGGCACTGTTTCTGGCCGTGCCGCTGGCCTATGCGCTGCTGAAGTGGGGTGGTGCCGCCTACCTGATGTGGCTGGCATGGCAGGCGCTGCGCCCCGGTGCGCGCTCGCCGTTTGCCACGCGCAGCCTGAGGGCCGATTCGCCACGGCGCCTGTTCATGATGGGCTTCCTCACCAATGTGCTGAACCCCAAGATCGCGGTGTTTTACCTGTCCATCCTGCCGCAATTCATTGTGCCGGGGGCGGGCAGCGTGTTCCGGCAAAGCCTGCTGCTGGGGCTGACCCAGATTGCCATCAGTTTTGCGGTCAACCTGCTGATCGTGCTGTTTGCCGCCCGCCTGGCCGCGGGCTTTGCCGCCAGGCCGCGTTGGCTGGCGGCGCAGCGCTATGTGATGGGGAGCGTGCTGGCCGCGCTGGCCGTACGCATGGCACTGCAGCCACAGCGCGCCGGCTAAGCGCCGGTTCACGATCGGCTGTGCCTTGATCTCAATGGGGCGATACGGCGTTGAAAACGGCCTCGGCTGCCTGTTTATCGCCAGCTAAACGCCGCGTCCTCAGCCGTTTTCGCCTTGTCTCGCGTGAGTGCGCGGGATCGTGAACACGCTCCAGCACGCTGCGGCCAAGCTCTTACCCTTGGTGTGCTTGCGTCTCGCGCGCACTGGCTGCCGGCTGGCTGCTGCGATACGCCGCCAGCCAGCGTTCTACCGCGTCCTCGGCGCCGGCTGGCAGGTGTAGGCGCAGCTTGCTGCGCCGCCACAGCACGTCGTCGGCGCAGGTCGCCCATTCCTTGTCCACCAGATAGCGCAGCTCGGCCTCGTACAGCCCGGGCTGGATTTCCGCGCCCAGCGCCGCAAGGTTGGCCGCAGTGCCCAGTAGTGCATGCACGCGGCTGCCGTAGGCGCGCGCCAGCCGCGTGGCCAGCGCGGGCGGTAGCCACGGCTTGGCCTGCTGCAGGCTGCGCACGAAGGTGTCGAAGTCGCCGCCAGGCAGGTCGCCGCCGGGCAGGTGCTGGCCGGCGGTCCAGCTTGGGCGCGTGTTGCCCAGCAGTGGCGCCAGCTGGTCCACCGCCTGTTCCGCCAGCTTGCGGTAGGTGGTGATCTTGCCGCCGAATACCGACAGCAGCGGCGCGCCGTCGCTGTCCAGCTCCAGCGCGTAGTCGCGGGTGACGCCGCTGGCGTTGTCGTGCTCGTCGTCCAGCAGCGGGCGGACCCCGGAGTAGGTGGCCACCACGTCGGCCGGACCGATCTGGCGTTCGAAGTAGCGGTTGCTCATCGCGCACAGGTAGGCGATCTCGTCGCCGTCGATGGCGACCTTGGCGGCATCGTCGTGGTATTCGACGTCGGTGGTGCCGATCAGGGTGAAGTCCTGCTCGTAGGGAATGGCGAAGATGATGCGCTTGTCCGGGTTCTGGAAGATGTAGGCAAAGTCGTGGTCGAACAGCTTTTTCACGATGATGTGGCTGCCCTTCACCAGCCGGATCGCCTTGCGTGCCGGCGCGTGGATAACGCCGCCGAGCAGCTGCTGCACCCATGGCCCGCCGGCGTTGACCAGCGCGCGGGCGCGCACCTGCTGCTGGCCGTGTTCGCCGTGCAGGGTGCACAGCCAGCCGTCGCCGTCGCGCTGCGCGGCGACACAGGCGGTGCGGGTGCGGATGCTGGCGCCGCGTTCGGCGGCGTCCATCGCGTTGAGCACCACCAGCCGCGCGTCGTTGACCCAGCCGTCGGAGTAGACGAAACCCTGGTGGTAGCGGCTTTTCAGCGGGCTACCGGCCGGGTGGCGCTCGAAGCGGATGCGCTCGCTGCCGGGCAGGCGGCGACGACGGGCCAGGTGGTCGTACAGGAACAGGCCGCAGCGGATCAGCCACGCCGGGCGCTGTTCGGCGTCGTGCGGCATCACGAAGCGCAGCGGCCACATGATGTGCGGCGCGGCGTCGAGCAGCCCTTCGCGCTCCTGCAGCGCCTTGCGCACCAGCGAGAATTCGTAATATTCCAGATAGCGCAGCCCGCCGTGGATCAGCTTGGTGCTGGCCGACGAGGTGTGCGCCGCCAGATCGTCCTTTTCACAGAGCAGCACTTTCAGGCCGCGACCGGCGGCGTCACGGGCGATGCCGGCACCGTTGATGCCACCACCGATCACGAGCAGATCATAACTTTCCACGAGCTTTCCTTTGCACGGCGCACCGCCCTGACGGCGTGGCGCTTGTTGTCTCTTGATAATAGAAGATAGATAAAAACGAACACAAAAGCAACATTAAACGATCAAAAATGTTTGTTTTGTGTTTTTGTACGGCGCAAAAAAAGACGCCCGAAGGCGTCGAGGGAGAGTGCAATCTGTGGCGCGGGCCGCCAGCGCCGGGATCAGGCCACGCTGTGGGCCACTGCGGCCAACGTTGCGCCCAGCAGCGAGCCGATCACCGGCACCCAGCTGTAGCGCCAGTCGCTGTCGCGCTTGCCCTTGATCGGCAGGATGGCGTGCATGATGCGTGGCGCCAGATCGCGCGCCGGGCTCATCGCGTAGCCGGTGGTGCCGCCCAGCGATACGCCGATACCCAGTACCAGCAAGGCCACCGGCAGCGCGTCCATCGCGCCCAGCGACACCTTGGGCGACACCATGCTGAGGATGGCGAACACCAGCACGAAGGTGGCCAGCACTTCCGACAGCAGGTTGCCGCCGGTGCTGCGGATCGCCGGGCCGGTGCAGAACACTGCCAGCTTGGTGTCGGCGCAGTCGGTATGGTCGAAGTGGTCGCGGTAGATCAGCCACATCAACAGCGCGCCGGCCATGCCGCCCAGCATCTGCGCCGCGATATAACCGGGGGCGTTGGCCCAGGCAAATTTGCCGGCCACCGCCAGCGCCACGGTGACCGCCGGGTTGAGGTGGGCGCCGCTGATGGCGGCGACACTGAACACGCCGACAAACACCGCCATCGCCCAGCCGAAGGCGATCACGATCAGGCCGCTGTTATGGCCCTTGGTTCCTTTCAGGATCACGTTGGCAACCACGCCGTTGCCGAGCAGCACCAGCAGCGCGGTGCCGATGAATTCGCCGAATAGTGGATTCATGTTGAAACTCCGTAGCGAACGCGGGGCAGCACGCTGCCGCCGCGGGAAAACAGGATGGGGAGGGTGCCGCGCCGGCAGCGTCTGGCTACTGGCGCGGCGTCTGGCTTAGAGCCTGTGCACGATCTGCTGCAACTTGATCTCAACGGGGCGATACGGCGTTAAGTCCGGTTCAGGAATGCTCATTTACTATTTGTAAACGCCGCTTCCTCAGCCGTTTTCGCCTTGTCTCGCGTGAGCTCGCTAGATCGTGAACACGCTCTCAGGCCGCGTCGTTGGCCCAGCTGATCGCGGCGCGGGTGGCGCGCTGCCAGCCGGCGACGTAGCGATCGACGGTGGCGGCATCCAGCTGCGGCGAGAAGCGGGTGTCCAGCTGCCACTGCCCCTGGATGTCGTCGGTGCCCTGCCAGTAGCCGACGGCGAGGCCGGCGAGATACGCCGCCCCCAGCGCGGTGGTCTCGGTGATCTTCGGTCGCGCGACCTGGGTGCCGAGGATGTCGCTCTGGAACTGCATCAGCACATTGTTGACGCAGGCGCCGCCGTCCACGCGCAGCTCGGCGATGGTGATGCCGGAATCGGCCTGCATCGCGCCCAGCACATCCATGGTCTGGAACGCGATGCTGTCCAGCGCGGCACGGGCGATGTGGGCGGCGCCGGTGCCTTGCGTCATGCCGACGATGGTGCCGCGCGCGTCGGAGTTCCAGTGCGGCGCACCCAGCCCGGCGAAGGCCGGCACCAGGTACACGCCGTCGCTATCCTTCACCTCGGCCGCCAGCGGGCCGACATCGTGCGAGTGCTTGATGATGCCAAGGCCGTCGCGCAGCCATTTCACCACCGAGCCGCCGATGAAGATGCTGCCTTCCAGCGCGTACTGCACCTTGTCGCCGACCTGCCAGGCGATGGTGGTCAGCAGCTGGTTGTGCGACGCGATCGGGGTGTCGCCGGTATTCATCATCATGAAGCAGCCGGTGCCGTAGGTGTTCTTCACCATGCCCGGCGTGGTGCACTGCTGGCCGAACAGCGCCGCCTGCTGGTCGCCGGCGACGCCGGCGATCGGGATCGCCACGCCCAGGTGCGCGGCATGGGTGTGACCGTAGACTTCGCTGGAGCTTTTCACCTGCGGCAGCATGCTGGCCGGGATGCCCATGATGTCGAGCAGCTCGTCGTCCCACTGCAGGCGGTGGATGTCGTACAGCATGGTGCGCGAGGCGTTGGACACGTCGGTGACGTGCACCGCGCCGTGGGTCAGCTGCCAGATCAGCCAGCTGTCGATGGTGCCGAAGGCCAGCTTGCCGGCATTGGCGCGCTCGCGGGCGCCGGGCACGTTTTCCAGGATCCAGCGCACCTTGGTGGCGGAGAAGTAGGAGTCGACCAGCAGCCCGGTCTTGTTGCGGATGGTGTCGGCCAGGCCACGCTCGCGGATCTCGTCGCAGAACGGCGCGGTGCGGCGGTCCTGCCACACGATGGCGTTGTACACCGGCTGGCCGGTGTCGCGGTCCCACACCACCGTGGTTTCACGCTGGTTGGTGATGCCGACCGCGGCGATCTTGCTGCCGGGGATGCCGGCGCGCGCCAGTGCCTCGGCGGCCACGCCGACCTGGCCGGCCCAGATTTCCATCGCATCGTGCTCGACCCAGCCCGGCTGCGGGTAGATCTGGCGGAATTCCTTCTGTGCCGAGGCGACGATGTCGCCACTGCGGTTGAATACAATTGCCCGGGAGCTGGTCGTGCCCTGATCCAGCGCCAGAATGAATTGATCTTGCATTTGAGAAGTCTCCTCGGCCGCGGGCCGTGTTGTGAGTTGTTTCTTTGTTGTTTGTTTTTGTGTTTATTTTGTTGTTTTTGCTTTCGTTCGAATTGTAGTGCCGCCAAAGCGGCTGTCAATTCGCACCGTCAAAAAGTTGACACAAAGCCCGGATGTTGCAGTGCGGAGTGTGGTGTAGTCGTGCGGCTACAAGTTATTGCGATGCAAGGCAAAAATGCCGTTTCCCGGTCGGGAAAACGGCATTGTGCGCGCAGGGTACCCGTTGCGCGGATGTTGCAGTGCAAAGGTTGGCCGCAGGGCCTCGGCATCTGTTCAAGGTCTGTCGCGCTCACGCGAGACAAGGCAAAACCGGCGGGGGCTGCGGCGTTTAGCTGGATATAAACAGGTGGCCGAAGACGTGCTTAACGCCGCATCGCCCCATCGAGATCCGATGCCGCAGACACTGAGCAGGTTCTCAGCCGGGCGGCAGCATCAGGCACTGCAGTGCGGCGGGCACCAGTTCGAAGCTGACCGGCGCGCTGCCGCACAGCTCGCCGTCCAGCTCCAGCGGGCAGTCCGCCGCCGCGCCGTCCACCTGCAGCTGGCGGCCGCGCAGGTAGCGCACCCGCGCATCACGCAGTGGCTGCGCTGCACGCAGTTGCGGCAGCAGGCGCAGGAAGTCCAGGCCATTGCCGTCGCGGATCAGCACCAGCTCGAACAGGCCGTCGTTGACGCTGGCCTGCGGCGCAATGCCCAGCCCGCTGCCGAAGTAGCGGCCGTTGGCCACCGACAGGCACAGGAAACGGCCGCTGATGGTTTCGCCGTCCAGCGTCAGCCGCATCGGCCGCGGCCGGAAGCGCAGCAGCGCCGCCAGCACCGCGCTGCAGAAGGCGGCGCTGGCCGGCAGCCACGCCGGCAGCCGTTTCACCCGCCGCACGATGTCGCTGCTGATGCCGAGCGAGGCGATGTTGTTGCACCAGCGCACCTGCGGCTGGCCGTCGCTGTCGCGGGTGGTGACGCGGATCAGGTCCAGCGGGTAGGCGTGGCCGGCGGCGATCAGCGCCAGCAAGTCGTCGCTGTGGCGGCCGCTGCCCAGCGTGCGCACGAAGTCGTTGCCGGTGCCGCTGGGCAGTACCCCCAGCACCAGCTGCTGCCGCTGCGCCGCCGGCACGCTCATCAGGCCGTTGACCACCTCGTGCACGGTGCCGTCGCCACCGACGGCGATCACCCAGCGCGCGCCGGACAGCGCCGCCTCGCGCGCGAGGCGGGTGGCGCTGCTGGCGGAGGTGGTCAGCAGCACGTCGACGCTGAACCGGTCGCGGAACGGTTGCAGCAGCTGCTGCGGCAGGCCGTCGGGGCAGTGGCGGCCGTGGATGATGAACACGATGCGGGAGGCGGGCGTAGACGGGGACATGGTGAGGATCGCGAGGCAGATCGCGCCATTATGCCGCCATCGCGCGTTCGCGCAATGGCGCAAGGTTGGCCGCAAGCGTTGCGGCCAACCCTGGCGCAGGGTTCAGCGCGTGTCCACGATCCCGCACGCTCACGCGAGACAAGGCGAAAACTGAGGGGCGCGGCGTTGAGCTGGATACAAACCAGCAGCCGAAGCCGCTTTCAACGCGGTATCCCCCCGAGATCAAGTCGCAGCAGGCCGTGAGCAGGCGCTCAGGCGTTCAGCCTGGCCAGCAGCGCGTGGGCGACCGCTTCGGACGAGGCCGGATTCTGGCCGGTGATCAGCAGGCCGTCCTCGACGATAAACGGTGCCCAGTCGGGGCCTTTCTGGTACTGGGCGCCGCGCGCCTGCAACGCGTCTTCCAGCAGCAGCGGCACGATGCTGGTGAGCTGCACCGCCTCTTCCTCGCTGTTGCTGAAGCCGGTGACGCGCTTGCCGGCGACCAGCGCCTTGCCGTCGGCGCCGGTGACATTGACCAGCACCGCCGGCGCGTGGCACACCGCGGCCACCGGTTTGCCGGCGGCGAGGGTGGCGGCGATCAGGCGCTGCGAGTCGGCGTTGTCGACCAGGTCCCACAGCGGGCCGTGGCCGCCGGGGTAGAACACCGCGTCGTAGAGGCCGGCGTCGATGCTGTCCAGCGGCAGCGTTTCTGCCAGTCGTGCCTGCAGCGTGGCGTCGGCATTGAAGCGCTCGGTGGCCGGGGTGCCGAACGCCGGGTCGGCGCTTTTCGGGTCGATCGGCGGCTGCCCGCCGCGCGGCGAGGCGAGGGTGATGGCGACGCCCTGATCGGCCAATGCGTAGTAGGGCGCGGCGAACTCCTCGATCCAGAAGCCGGTCTTGTGGCCGCTGTTGCCGAGCCGGTCGTGGCTGGTGAGCACAAACAGTACGTGTTTCATGGGCGTCTCCGTTTATAGCAGGCAAGGTTGGCCGCAAGCGTTGCGGCCAACCCTGGGTTGCGGTGCGCTGCCGCGGATGGCAGCGTCAGCGCATTACAGCGCCGGGTAGTCGGTGTAGCCTTCGGCGCCGCCGCCGTAGAAGGTTTCCGGCTGCGGCGGGTTCAGCTCCGCGCCACGGGCAAAGCGCGCCGGCAGATCCGGGTTGGCGATGAACGGACGACCGAAGGCCACCGCGTCGATCAGCCCGGCGCCGATCAGGCGCTCGGCCTTGTCTACGGTATAGCCGCCGGCGGCGATAATCGGGTGCGGATAGATGGCGCGGATCCTGGCGCGGAAGTCATCCGGCCACGCGGGGCCGCCGGCCCAGTCCGGCTCCGACAGGTGCAGGAAGGCGATGTTGCGCTTGGCGATTTCGCCGATCAGGTACAGCGCCATCTCCTGTTGGTCGGTCTCCGACAGGCCGTTGAACACCCCCAGCGGCGACAGGCGGATGCCGACGTGGGCGGCATCCCACTCGGCGATCACCGCGTCCAGCACTTCCAGCACGATGCGGGCGCGGTTCTCGACGCTGCCGCCGTACTGGTCGGTGCGAACGTTGGCCGCCGGCGACAGGAACTGGTCCAGCAGGTAGCCGTGGGCGCCGTGGATCTCGACCAGGTCAAAGCCGGCGCGGCGCGCGTTATCGGTGGCGCGGCGGTAGTCCTCGATCAGGTCGGCGATTTCGGCGGTTTCCAGCGCGCGTGGGGTGGAGGTCGGGCTGCGTACCAGCTGGCCGTTTTCATCGCGGATATTGGTGTTGCTGTCGGCGCGGATCGCCGACGGTGCCAGCGGCGCGTCGCCGTTCGGCTGCAGGCTGCTGTGCGAGATGCGGCCGGTGTGCCACAGCTGGATGGCGATCTTGCCGCCGGCGGCGTGCACCGCGTCGTTGACCTCGCGCCAGGCGCGCACCTGCTCCTCGCTGTAGATGCCCGGTGCACCGGCGTAGCCCTTGGCGGTCGGCGAGATGTGGGTGCCTTCGTTGATGATCAGGCCGGCACCGGCACGCTGGCGGTAGTAGTCGATCGCCAGTGCGGTTGGCACGTCGCCCGGCTCGGTATTGCGCAGGCGGGTCAGCGGTGCCATCAGCACGCGGTTGGCGAGGGTAACGGCACCGAGGTGCAGCGGGGTCAGCAGTTTGTCGGCTTGCATGGGGCGTGGTCCTTTTTCGGTAAAGAGGCGGCGATACGGGTGCTACTCACGTCCTGCGGGCAGGCAGGGCGCTCGGGTAAAACGGGGTGGGGCCCACCTTGGCCGCGCGCTGCACCACCGGGTTTTGGGCGGGACGCCGGCAAATTTCTTACCACATAAAAAAATTACGG